>NZ_JASHKR010000069.1 GCF_030056815.1 Rhodococcus sp. IEGM 1379 | reverse complement strand
GACACCATGTGTG
This sequence comes from Rhodococcus sp. IEGM 1379, assembly GCF_030056815.1. GTDB lineage: Bacteria > Actinomycetota > Actinomycetes > Mycobacteriales > Mycobacteriaceae > Rhodococcus_F. The sequence continues at coordinate 22,112 of NZ_JASHKR010000069.1, read as the reverse complement.
GCAGAACACTAACAGTCCACCGGCCCGGTTTGTCGCATGAGGTCATGAATTGGCCTGGCATTTTGTTTCAAGTGCCTGGCGGTTTCGGACAATGGGCCTGGAGTGCACAATTATCCGTGATGATGAGTCCCGTGAAATCTCCTCGAACCGTCCCGCCGCAGGCCCGGGGCTTCATTCCGGCTTTGGACGGTATGCGAGGTTTGGCGGCACTCGGCGTTCTTGTCACGCACGTTGCGTTCCAGACCGGTGAAGCACAGTCCGGGGCTATCGGAAGAGCTTTCGGCCGGCTTGATCTTGCCGTGGCAGTGTTCTTTGCTCTGTCCGGATTTCTGTTGTGGCGTCCGCATGCCGCTGCTGCCCGCGGAATCGGCCGGACACAAAATACGGTGAGGTATTGGATCTCGCGCGCGACACGTATTCTCCCCGCGTACTGGGTGGCAGTGACGCTCATACTTCTTTTCCTGCCCGGAGCCGGCGGCGGATACAAGGTGTGGCTCGCAAATCTCGGTCTAGTGCAAGTCTTCGTACCTTTGACGCTCACCGAGGGACTCACCCAGATGTGGAGCCTCTCGGTGGAGGTGGCGTTCTATCTGTTGCTCCCTCTTTTCGCATTTTTGTTGGTGCGTCTTCGGGGAGGTGCGGCGCGGTGGCGGATTCCGTTGCTGCTCGGGGTTTCGGGGTTGGCGTTGACGTGGTCGTTCCTGCCGGTCCCTGCCCCCGATTTCATTCATCATGACAATTGGTTGCCGGGGTATCTGCCGTGGTTCGGTGCGGGGATGGTGCTGGCGGAGTTGGCTGTCGGACCGTCGACGTGGGTGCACCGTTTGGCTCATCGCCGGTTGCTGTTGACGGGCGTGGCGCTCGTTGCATTTGTTTTGTCTTGCACTGATCTGGCGGGACCGGAGGGGCTGGTGCGTCCGGAGCCTTGGCAGTTCTCGATGAAGATCCTGCTGGGCGCGATCATCAGCCTTGCGCTGATCGCGCCGTTGGTGCTGCGGGATCTGGCGGAGCACCGATTTCTGGCGGGCACGGTGGCGTTGGCGATCGGCCGCTGGTCGTACGGACTTTTCATCTGGCATTTGGCGGTACTCAACGTGGTGTTCCCGGTATTCGGAATTGCGCCGTTCTCGGGCAGCTTCTTCTACGTTCTGGCGTTGACGTTCGTTCTGAGTGTGGCCGTGGCGTCGGCGAGTTACGCGCTGGTGGAGGAACCGGCACGTGTCTTCGTGACCCGTTGGGAAAAGCGTCGCCACAATCGTGAGCCGGCGGAGGGTGAACTGGCAAAGGGCAACGCAGCCAACGCGGTCACGACCAACGCCACCAATATCGAGAACTGAATCAGGAACGAGTCACCGACGTATCCGCTGGGCGCCCGCCAGGGTCCGGTGGAGAGCATTGTGATGCCGACCATCGCGGCGACGCCGGCAGTGCCGACCAGGACGCGGGCGGTGCGAACAGGCCCGATCTTCCGCATCAACGCCAGAGTAATCGCGGAGCAGACGACGACGATCGCGGCTCCGACTCCGCCGCCGATTACCGTGGATGCCGCCAAGACGCCTAGCCAGCCCGCAGAGACGCTATGCCAGGGCCGCGGCGGTGTCGGGGACTTCGGGGCGCGTCGAGTCGGGAGAAGTGCAGCCAGCAGCAACGGAATCAGCAGCACCAAACCACCGAAGATTCCGAGCCGGTACAAGCGGTCGCCGGGGAAATCGAGAGCGATGGTCCCGGCGGTGCCGGCGGGTACGATCCAGCCCTGCTGCCAGCCGTTCACTACGACAGGTGCCAATTCGGAACCGTCTGGCGCGGTGGCGGTCCAGCCGGTACTCGTGCTTTCCGGGTTGACGATCAACTGATCGGTGGCGGCATCATCGATGATGAGTTCGCGGTGATTCGCTGTCCAAGCCGAAGACACCAGCGCGCTTTGCTTCTGCGCAGTCAGAGGATCGGAACCGACAGTGGTGAGGTCGAGGATGTCGACCGAGAATGCCGGTCCGGGTTCGACCAACACCTCCGGTTGGCCGGCGGGAAGGAGTGCAGATGCGTTGATCCCGCAGACTGTCGCTTCGAGCGGGGCGCCGGTGCGAAGTTGCCCGGCCGTGGTGTCGATCGCTGTGGGGAACTGTTGTCCCGCAATCGTGATCGTCGGTCCGGTGCCGCAGGGCACGTTGATCTGCCGACTGTCGAGGTCGTTGTCGGATTGCGTGCCGGAACCCGCAACAGCTGTGCCGTCGCTTCCGATCACGCCTACTTCTGCCAGGCCCGTCGGTTGCACCTGGGCGAAGCCGAGGGCGTTCTGATCGAGGACCGGATCCCAGTCCGCGATACTCAGAACGATCTTGTCGGTAATGAAGGGGGACAGTGGCACTCGGCCATCGTTAACAGCGCGCACCTGAGGCCCGTTCCCGAGATTCACCGCAACACTGATCGGCAGCGACGGCAAGACGCCGAGACTGGGTGTGATGTCGAGGGCCGTGACAAGGGTAGGTTCCGGAAGTGTCAGGGTGAGAGTCGGTTTCGGGCCACCGGGTTCTGCGGTGCTCTGGGACGCGGACCAGGTGGTCCGCGGATCGCCGTCAACGGCGGCAAATGCTGATCCGCGGGTGTCGCCGATATCGCTCGAACCGGAGGCCATGATTCGGCCGGGGACGCGCAGGAGCTCTTCCAGCGCGTGACCCTGGCGCGCTCGAACCGTCAGAGCGGCTGTGACAGAAGTGTTTTCCGGGACGTTGAGGGTGCGGCTGAAACGGCTCGGTTCCTCGGGGATCGCCATGAATGCGTTGCTGCATCGCACTCGTTCAGTGCTGTTCGCGCAGGAATTTCGCCCCGGGAACTCCTGGGTCAGATTCCAGGAAGATACGGAAGAGTTGTTCGGTGTCGCTGGTAGTACGGTGTCGAAGCGAATGGGAACCGGCTTCGGCGCACTGCGATCGGCGAAGTCCTCGACGATGAGTTCGCTGATGCCGAACTGCGTTCCGACCGAGCCATTTTCGGTATGCGTTGCTGTGACCCGGAGCCACGGCGTGGTACCGACCGGGATGGAGACGGTGACGGGCTCGCCCGGCCGATCGACCTTGACCGCGGTGCTTCCGTTCGGTGTGGACACCTCGAGCCATTTGACGGGTGCGCCGATTGCAGCCGCGCTGGTAGTCAGATGGAGCAGGCCACTCGAAATGGGAGTGTCGAAGTCGATCTGCAACCACTGTCCGAGTGCACGTTCGATGCCGTTGCTGAACCAGCCGGTACCCGGATCTCCGTCGACCGTCGAAGCGGGACTGCTCGACGGTGACGTTCCGCCTAGCTGGGTGGCGTCGGACGCCGAGCTCGAGACCGTGATCGATGCGCCGCTCCACTGCCCTTCTACCAGCGACGGCCCTTCTCCCAGTGGGGTATCGGTGACGGGGTAGTCGGGAACCAGATTGTACGTGCGTCGCTGACTCTCGGGTGTCCGCAGCGCTGAGCTGTGATTGTCTACCTGACCGAAATCGGTTTCACGATCGCGGGGAGTGTCGGTCACGGTGACGGCATCGACCGGCAATCCGGCGGCTGCTGCGTCGGCGGCGAATACGACGGGACCGGTCCCGGGGAGCGTACCGCTTTCATGTAGGCGCGCAACGGATTCCGGCCCGCCTTGAACGCGCGGGACCGTATCGAGGTCTACTGCATACGGGCCGCTGACAGCGTCACTGCCATCGGGTGGGGTGACCTGGAAAATTTCGATCGGCGAGTAGCCGGGGCGCAGATCACTGTCGGCGACAAGGCCTTCGATCGGCTTCGGTGAGGCGTCATCGCCGAATTCGGCGACCTTGTTGATGCCGGGGGAGCCTTCGATCGCCTGATGGACCAGGATCGGCCGGACCGAGCGAGAGGTATCGCCGTCCAAATCGTTGCGCATGACGAGGAAGTGAATACCTTGGCCGAGAAGCGTTTGCGCGAGTCCGTCGGAAGGGCGGCCGTCGGCGATCAGGCGCTGCACGGAGTCGAGGGCACGAATCGCGCCGGGCGGGGTCAACGGGACCGAGTCTCGGACAGCCCACGGCGTCGTCGCCAATGCTTGAAGGGGCTCGTCGCGCGTCAGTCCCCACACCTGGCTGCCGAAGGGTGCTCCCGGCACGATCAGGGCGCGTTCGGCTTCGGAGCCGGGAGAGGTGTTGTCTTCCAGCCATTGTGCGGCTTCGTTCCAGTACGACGGCACTTCGGGATACGCGCCGCGAGGTGCCAGCTTGCCGGTCCAGGCCAATGCCGTCGAGAGAGTGAGCGCGACCAGGATCAGGGAGGTCAACGCAACCATCGGTTCACATTCGGGGTGGATGAAGGCACGTCGCCAACGCGCATTCGGAACAGAACCGGGCAGCGGGACTTTCGCCAACAGATGGGCGAGTCCGAGTACCAGCGGCAACCGGACCAGTGGTTCGAGCTTGTGGACATTGCGCAGGGGTGCACCAGCGGAGTCGAGGAACAGACGAACCTGATCGGAGATCGGAGAACTGAGCTCACCGACGTACCCGGCAGCCAACCCGGTGATGCCGACAAAGAGGATGAGCGTCAGTCGACCGCGGGCGGGCATGGACCGCATGGCGAGTCCGGCGAGTCCGGCCGCCGCAACCAGTCCCGTCGCGACCACGGCCGCCGGCTGAGTTACGAGAACAGCCCCGGCAATGCGTTCCGGCGACACGAACGGCGTCCAACTGTCCGTGCCCCGGAGGATCTCAGCCAGCGACGTCCACTGCGTCGTGACGCCGGCGGATTCGATGTAGTCGAGGAACGGTGGGCTGACCTTGCCGAGGAGGAGTAGCGGAACGATCCACCAGAGTGTGCCGAGAGCGACGAACAGCGCCCACCATCCGGTGAACGTCAGCCACGCGCGGTTCGGTTTGTACGAGAGCCACCAGATAACAGCGACGAGGCAGGCGGCGGCGGTAGCGACCGCGTTGATCGAGCCCATGAGGGCAACGGCAAGGCCGGATTGCGCGGCGAGTTTCCAGTAGGGCCTGCGGCCCTGTGTGCCTTTTTGGTAGTCGGCGCTACCAGAAAGGCACACAGGGCGGAACGCCAGGATCACCGGCAACAACACCCACGGCGCCAACATCATCGGCAAGGTTTCCGACGAAATCGAGCCGAGAGTTGTAAGCACGCGAGGGGACAGGACAAACGCCACCGCCGCGATAAGGCGAGAACTCCGGCTACCGACGCCCAGTGCTTCGGCGACGCGGATGATGCCCCAGAATCCGGCGATCAGCAGTAGCGCCCACCAGATGCGTTGCGTCATCCAGGGCGGAATGTGTGCGAGTTCGCCCAACGCAAAGAACGGGCCGTGCGGGAAGAAGTACCCGTAGGCCTGGTTCTGAACTTGGCCCAGTGGAGCCTGACTACTCCACTGATGTGAAGCACGTTCGAGGAAGCCGAACGGATTCTGCGTCAGGTCGTACTTGGTGTCGGCTGTGATCAGCCCGGGTGCCTGAAGAAAGGTGAGAAGAAACGCTACAACGGAGGCGCCGAACAGCCACCGTTTCGACAGGGGCTCTGCCGACGGCACCGCGTCGGCGGAAGAACGGGAACTCGCGAGGCTTGCGCTCTCAGCGGCTGCCGTACTCAACCTGGTTCAGGATGGAAGAGGGTGCGTTTCCGCTGCGGTCGATCTCGGGACGAGTGTTGTCCGCAGCTGCGGCCGTTGCGCCGAATACAGCGGCGGCACCCAGAACGATGCCGGCGACAGCGCTAACCACGCCGGGGACAAGGAACTTCGTCATCGCGGATCTCCCAATAGGTAAGTGAGTCGGTCGGCCGGGACTTACCGGTCCGTACGAACTGTTCGGGTCAAGGTATCACCCGTTCTCGAGAATTCGGACGATTGGCCCCAGTACGTGCGGATTAGTGTGTGTTTCGAACACCCAGCGCGGTGAGCAATGTCCGCAATTTTGTGGTTGTCTCGTCCAATTCGTCCTGTGGGTCCGATTCAGCGACGATCCCGCCGCCTGCGCTAGCCCAGGCAGTGAGCCCGCCGGCACTGATCTCGGCGCAGCGAATCGCAACCACCCAATCGCCGTCGCCGTCGCCGTCGCACCATCCGACAGCGCCGCCGTAGAACCGTCTCGGCTCCTCGATGTCCCGGATGACGTCCAAGGCAGCATCGGTAGGCGTTCCGCAGAGCGCGGGCGTCGGATGGAGGGCGATCGCAAGGTCGAGTGCGGAGGTGGTGGGGTTCCTCAGAATGCCGCGAATTGGGCTGGCGAGGTGCCAGACCTCATGGGTGCTGGTCAACTCGGGCGTCGTCGGCACCGAGAGGTCGGTGCACAGCGGTTCCAGAATTTCTCGAATCCATGCTGTGACAAACGCATGCTCGGCCAGGTTCTTCGTGGAATGCAGAAGGCTTGTGCCGGCGTCGCGATCAGCCTCGGGGGAGATGCCTCGCCGAGCAGTCCCAGCGAGGGGGCGGCATGTCACGACCGTTCCCCGCCGACTCACCAACACTTCGGGTGTGGCGCCCACCAGGCTGTGTCCCACGAAATCGGCTCCGGCGGCGCTCAGATCAACGGAGAAAGTGGTGGCGGCGGGATTGAGCGCAGCCATCCGGGCAGCGAGTGCTGTTGGAGAGATCGGAGATTCGGCAAGAAGTTCGACGGTCCGGGCTGAGACCACCTTGTCGAGTTCACGGTTGCGTAGACGATCGATCAGTTTTTCCACCCGCAGAAGATGCTCCGCCGACGACGGGATTTCGCGAACTGCCCGCGTGACCGGCAAGTCGCCGACGGTTGCCGGACTCCACGGACCGTTGGTGACGGCGGCTTGGGCGGGTTCGTACAGAGCAGTCGGCGCCGACGGGTCGAAGGGCAGTGCCCCGACGATCAGACGCGCAGAACCGTCCGACAACGCGTCGGCCGCTGCGCGTGCGCAGTCGAAGCTGCGTAGTACGCCGCGAGTGAGCACACTGTGATCGGGCCGAGAGAGAACAAAACCGTTCATGGTGGCTAACACATTAGTCGGACACCCGGGCGGGTCACTTACCCGGAGGGACTATCAACACCGGTCGATGACTGTGACGCAGAACATGATCCGCGACGCTGCTCTGTAACAACGAGCGCAAACCGGTGGTGCCGCGCGTGCCCGTGACGATGATGTCGACATCCAACTCGTCAGCAGTTTCGACTATCGCGGACCAGATGGCCGACGTGCATTCTGCGCTACGACCTTCCACGGTCAAACCGGCAGCCTCAGCCAATGCGACGCCCTCGGCCAGTGTGCTCTTGGCATCTGTGTACGCGATGTCCTCGACGTCGTCGTCAGGTATCCACTCGGGTTGCATCACGCCCGAGAGGCCGGACATCCGCGCAGCTTGGCGAACCATCGGTTCCCACGCGGTGACAAGAATTGCGCGATTAGTGGCAAGAAAACGCCCCGCGTAGGTGATAGCGCGTCGAGCGTTGTCGGAACCGTCGTACGCGATGAGCATCAGACCTTGTGGCATCACGAGCTCCTCGTTGGCGGGGAATCGGTTCACGTTCAGGCTACCGTCCCAAGGCGCCCGTGAGGGAGTGTATGGGCATCGGGTCCGTTACGGTCGGAGTATGCGGATCAAGTTTGCAAAAACGGCGACCACCCTTGCGCTCTGCGGAGGGTTGGTAGCGGGATGCTCGACTGACGGCGGGGACGTCGCAGCGCCCGCAACGTCGACATCTTCTACCTCGACGACCACTACATCCGAGATGGCGTCGGCACCGGTGACTTCCAGCGTTGTCCCGCCGCCGGCCACGTGTGGCAGCGATCTTCTCGCGTCCTTGTCGCTGCGGCAGAAGCTTGCGCAACTTCTTAACGTCGGTGTCACCGGAACCGCCGACGCCCGGGCGATCGTGGACAGCGAGCAGATCGGCGGCATCTTCGTCGGCAGTTGGACCGATCAGTCGATGTTGACCAACCATGAAGTACCGCAAGTAACTTCGGCGTCGAAATTACCGCTAATGGTCACGATCGACGAGGAGGGTGGCCGAGTTTCGCGGGTCGCGGACATCCTCGGGCCCGATCCGTCGGCGCGGGAAACTGCCCAGACGATGACGGTGGAACAGACGTATCAGATGGCGCTCGAGCGTGGTCGCGGACTGAAGGACCTGGGAATCACGGTCAACTACGCACCCGACGTCGACGTGAGTTCTCAGCCCGACGATTCGGTGATCGGCGATCGTTCGTACTCGGATAATCCCGAGACCGTCGTCGCCTTTGCCGGCGCTTACGCGCAGGGCATGCGTGACGCCGGTATTTTCCCGGTGATCAAACACTTCCCGGGGCATGGAAGCGCGTCCGGCGATTCGCACACCGGCGCCGTCACGACGCCGCCAATCGAGAATCTCATCGCGTCGGATCTCATTCCCTTTCGCGAGTTGGCGAACACGGGCGTCGGAGTCATGATGGGCCATCTGGAGGTTCCGGGTCTGACAGAACCGGGTGTCCCGGCCAGTATCAGCCCGGCCGCGGTTGCGTTCTTGCGTGACGGAACCGGCTACGGCGCAGCGCCGTTCACGGGACCGGTCTTCACCGATGACCTCAGCGGCATGCAGGCCATCACCGACCGATACGATATTGCCGACGCCGTACAGGCCGCGCTGGTGGCGGGCGTGGACCAGGCTTTGTGGCTGACAACCAAGGACGTGCCGCGGGTGCTCGATCATCTCGAAGACGCTGTTGCGTCGGGCGCTCTGCCGCAGTCTCGTGTTGACCAGGCAGTGGTGACGGTGGCGCAGACCAAGGCTGCAATCACCTGCTGAGTCGACGGTACATCTTACCGTAGAGTAAGATCGAAATTTACCCCTGTGGTTGGAGGAAGCATGGCCGGCGGCACAAAGCGACTGCCACGCGCGGTGCGTGAGCAGCAGATGCTCGACGCGGCCGTGGACGTGTTCTCGGACAGGGGATTTCACGAAACCTCGATGGATGCCATCGCGTCCAAAGCTGAGATCTCGAAGCCGATGCTGTACCTGTACTACGGCTCCAAAGAAGAACTCTTTGCCGCATGCATCCACCGTGAGGGTCTGCGCTTCCTCGAGGCACTTGCCCCGGCGGGCGCACCTAATCTGACACCGCGCGAGCAATTGCGCGCTGCCCTCGAAGGGTTTCTCGGATTCGTAGGGGCCAACCGCAAATCGTGGATGGTGCTCTACCGCCAGGCCGTCGGGCAGCAGGCTTTTGCGGGAACCGTGCAGTCCAGTCGGGACAGGTTGATCGAACTGACCGCGCATCTGCTCGAGTCCAGCACCAAGGATCCGGATGCTGCCCACGACTACGGGATCATCGCTATTGCGCTCGTCGGGGCGGGTGAGGCTGTTGCCGACCGTGTTGCCGGCGGCGAAATCGAAGTGGACGCTGCGGCAGATCTGCTCGAGTCCCTGGCGTGGCGCGGTCTGTCGGGCAAGAAGAAGCCTGAATAGTCCCCTCCCGAACTGAGCGAACGTACCTTCCGTCGCCTTGGATGCGCCGAAAGGTACGTTCGCTCAAATGGGGGGTGGTGAAAAACCAGCTCAGCGCAGCGTCGCAGTGACGTGCGGGTACCCCTTCTTCGGGTGGCGCAGAGCCAGATCCCAGCCGCCGTCGACGCGATCTGCGTAGGCGTTCAGTGTTGCCGGCAAGAGAATCGGCTTGCCGAAGCGCACGCTGTACGTGACCTTGTCGGCAATGGAACCTTCCACTGTCCGCAAGAGTGCCGCGGCGCTCCACATTCCGTGAGCGATGGTCTTCGGAAATCCGAAAGCCTTGGCGCCCAAGGATGAAACGTGGATGGGGTTGCGGTCTCCGGAGACCGCGGCGTACTTGCTGATCATGGTCTGGTCGACGCGGATGGTGCTCATCGGCATCGGCGGAACCTCGTCGGCCTTGGGTTCCGGTCGAACCTCACCCGACAGCGAGGTTTTTTGCTGGTTGAGGAACGACGATGTCTGTCGCCACACCAGTTCGCGCCCTACCCGAATTTCGGTGACGACGTCGATCAGCAGGCCCTTGCGATGTTCGCGCAGGTTTTCGGCGTGAACCGAGAGGTCCAGCGGTTCACTGACCGAGATGGGGCGCAGTGATTCGATGACGTTCTCGGCGTGTACGGAACCGACTGCGGGGAAGGGAAATTCCTTCGACACCATCAGTTTCATCACGGTCGGGAATGCCAACGTGAAGGGGTAGGTGATCGGCAGGGTGTCGCCGAATCGCAGGCCTGTGACACGGCAGTACGCAGCCAGGTTGTCGGTGTCTACCTTCAGTCCGGTGAGGGTGTAGACGGTCGACGGTACTGAGCGTGAGTCGGATTTGTTCCACGGCATCAGTCCCAGTACGGCTCGGGAGTAGATGTCGGCGGTCTTGGGCTGCTCGGTCAGGGCAACGGTTTTGGTAACCATCATGCGCCCAGGAGGCTCTGGCCGCAGACGCGAACAACCTGCGCCGTAACAGCATTGGAAGCCGGGCTGGCGAAGTAGGCGACGGTCTCGGCGACGTCGACGGTCTGGCCTCCCTGCAGGAGGGAGCTCATGCGACGACCGGCTTCGCGAGTGGCGAAGGGAATGGCTGCGGTCATGGCGGTTTCGATGAAGCCCGGTGCGACGGCGTTGATGGTGATGTTCTTCTTCGCCAGGACAGGAGCTTCGGCGTGAACGAGACCGATGACGCCGGCCTTGGAGGTGCCGTAGTTGGTCTGGCCGCGGTTGCCCGCGATGCCGGCGATGGAGGACACGTCGACGACGCGGCCACCCTCCTTGAGGGCGCCCTTCTCGACGAGGTGCTCGGTGATCTTCTGCGGTGCAAGAAGATTGACGTTCATGACCATGTTCCAGCGGCCCTCGTCCATGTTGGCGAGGGTCTTGTCGCGTGTGATGCCGGCGTTGTGGACGATGATGTCCGCTCCGCCGTGACGCTCGAGCAGGTGCGCAGCGAGAACCTCGGCTGCGTCGGCTGCGGTGACGTCGAGAGCCAGCGACGTGCCGCCGACTTTGTTGGCCGTAGCCGAAAGTTCTGCTCCCGCAGCGGGAATGTCGGCACAGATTACGTGTGCGCCGTCGCGGGCGAGAACCTCGGCGATGGTGGCACCGATGCCGCGGGCTGCGCCGGTCACGACGGCGACCTTGCCGTCGAGGGGCTTGTCCCAGTTGGCCGGTGCTACGGAATCTTCAGCTCCGACGACGATGACCTGGCCGTCGACAAATGCCGACTTGGCCGAAAGGAGAAAGCGCAGAGTCGATTCGACGCCCGAGAGGCCGGTGGAAGCATTCGCCGAGACGTAGACGAGCTGAGCAGTGGAGCCGCGCTTGATTTCCTTGCCGACGCTGCGAGTGAAGCCTTCGAGAGCGCGCTGCGCAACATGCTCGTCGACGCTGGACGTCTCTTCGGGCGTCGTACCGAGAACGACGACGCGAGCGGACGGTGCGAGGTTGCGGATCACGGGCTGGAAGAACTCGAACAGCTGCTCGAGTTCGGTGACCTGTGTGATTCCGGTGGCGTCGAATACCAGTCCGCCGAAGCTGGTGTCATGTGCCTGTGCGGCGGGGTAGTCGGAGAGCAGGACGCGCAACGGTTCTGCGAGTCGACCGTTGCCGCCGATGAGGACCGGTCCGGCGAGCGGGGGTTCGCCGGCCTTGTAACGGCGCAGGTTCTCAGGCCTGGGAAGGCCGGCCTTCGACGCGATGAACGCGCCTGGGGCGGATGAGAGGAACTGTGAATAGAGGTCGGGAGCTCCCTTGCTGGCTGCCACGGTCCTACCTTCTGTTGTGTTTCGGCATGTCGGGCACCGGGCGTTCGAATTGAACGCGGCGATAGACAAGTAACTTACTACTGAGTAAGAATAGTCTTCAACAGGTAATCGCACCATCCTTGGAGACGCAAGTGACCAGCAAAGCCCGTTCAAACGCAAAGCCCCGCGCGACTGGCGCCACAACCGCCGTGCCTTCCGTAGCCGCTACCAAGTCTGCAGGTCAGCGCCGCCGCGTCGCCATTGTCGGTGGCAATCGCATTCCTTTTGCCCGCTCGGACAGGGCATACGCGCAGGCATCCAACCAGGACATGTTCACCGCCACGCTCGACGGCCTGGTGAGTCGCTTCAACTTGCAGGACGAGCAGCTTGGTCTGGTCGTCGGTGGCGCCGTTCTCAAGCACAGTCGTGATTTCAATCTCATCCGCGAGTCGGTTCTCGGCAGCGCACTGAGCCCGTACACGCCGGCCTACGACCTCCAGCAGGCCTGTGGAACCGGCTTGCAGTCGATCATCGCCGTCGGCGACGCCATTTCGGTCGGCCGCATCGACTCCGGTATCGGCGGCGGTACCGACACCACGTCGGACGCCCCCATCGGCGTCAACGACCAGGCTCGTGAGTTCCTGCTCTCTCTCAACCGTGCAAAGTCGACGGGTGATCGCATCAAGCTCCTCGGCAACGTCCGTGCGGGCATGCTCGGCCTCGAGATTCCGCGCAACGGCGAACCTCGCACCGGCAAGTCGATGGGCGACCACGCTGCCATCACCGCCAAGGAATTCGGCGTCAAGCGCGAGGACCAGGACGAAATGGCCGCCGCCAGCCACAAGAACATGGCTGCTGCCTACGACCGCGGATTCTTCGACGACCTCGTCACGCCGTTCCTCGGTCTGACCCGCGACGATAACTTGCGCCCCGGTTCCACGGTGGAGAAGCTCTCCACCCTCAAGCCGGTATTCGGCACCAAGCTCGGCGACGCAACCATGACGGCCGGCAACTCGACGCCACTCACCGACGGTGCGTCGGCGGTCCTGCTCTCGACGGACGAGTGGGCTGCGGAACGCAATCTTCCGGTCCTCGCTCACCTGGTCGATTCCGAGACCGCAGCCGTCGACTACGTCCACGGCAAGGACGGTCTGTTGATGGCTCCGACGTACGCGATCCCGCGTTTGCTGGCACGCAACGGGCTCACGCTGCAGGACTTCGATTACTACGAGATCCACGAAGCATTTGCATCGGTTGTTCTCGCAACGTTGCAGGCCTTCGAGTCGGACGAGTACTGCAAGGAGCGTCTGGGTCTCGACGGCGCTCTCGGTTCGATCGATCGCAGCAAACTCAACGTCAACGGTTCGTCGTTGGCTGCAGGTCATCCGTTTGCTGCGACGGGTGGACGCATTGTGGCGTCGCTCGCAAAGATGCTCGCCGAGAAGGGTTCAGGCCGCGGCCTGATCTCGATCTGCGCAGCCGGTGGACAGGGTGTCACCGCGATCATCGAGCGGTAACGCTTGGTCGGTGAAAACTGCGCTCACCTGCAGTGATCATCGCCTTTGGAAGAGAATTCGGGGATCCGGCGGCGTGGGGTGGTCGGATCCCCGAAATCTTTCACAAATATTTTTGTTGCGGGTGTAACGCTGACGGATAGCTACCGATATTCAAGACAGCCCCGTGCTGCTGCCTGACCCCCGACCTGGCAGCAACGCGGGGCTCTCGTATGTCCCGTTAGTCTGTAAGGCAGTTGTCGGTATGCGCCGCAGCCCGGTCGATGCAGCGAGGAGTCAACGAGTGAGTGACACAGACGGTTCGCCACCCGAGGAATCAAACGGTGTGGACGGATCTGAAACAGGCTCTGACTCAACAGTGGACTCCGCAGATGTCGCAGCGGAGGAGTCCGCAGATGTCGCAGCGGAGGAGTCCGCAGATGTCGCAGCGGACTCCGCGATCGTCTCGGATGAATCGGCCAACGAGATCACGACGGTCATTCCTGTTGTTCCCGCTGACACTGTCCCCGCCGACCCGACTCAGCAGTTCGACCCGACTCCGCAGTTCGAGCCGGTGATTCGAGAACCTGAGCCCGTTCCCGAAACGCCGACGGCTCACTCACGGCCTTGGATCAAACCGGCACTGATTGTTGCCGGTATTTTTGCGATCGGTGTTCTTGCGTACGGAGTGGACGTGTTCACGTCTTCCGGAAATACGCCTCGGGGAACTCAGGTCGCGGGCATCGACATCGGTAACCGCTCGCCGGCCGATGCCGAGATCGTCCTACGGTCGGAGCTCGGACCACGACTCGTCGAACCGGTCACTGTCAGCGTCGACGGTTCTGATTCCCAGATCATTCCGGCGTCGGCTGGAATCGACGTGGACTGGTCGGCGACGTTGGCGGGCGTGAATGCGCAACCGCTCAACCCGATCACTCGGATCACGTCGTTTTTCACCTCGCGGGACGTGCCGGTTGTTTCGACGGTCGACGAGGCGGCCTTGGATGCGTCGATGACTGTTGTTGCGGCTAACAGTGACCGGGCTCCGATCGAAGGTGCGATTGTCATCGCGGACGGAAAGGCATCAGGGGTGACGCCGGTGGTGGGCCGCGCACTCGATCTTCCCGGTGCGGCCTCGACGTTCACGAGGGAATGGTCCGACGGCAATATCGTGGTCTTGCCGGTCGATGACATTCCGGTGACCGTGACGCAGGCCGGGGTTGACAGCGCTCTGAAAGATGTTGCTCAACCGGCAGTCTCCGGAGAGATCGTCGTCAATGGACGAGACGGCAAGGAAGCGAGCATCGGCGCCCCGCAGATCGGCGAGATCCTGTCGTTCATTCCCGACGGTTCGGGAGGATTGTCGCCGCAGTACAACACGGACGTGGCGATCAAGATCTTGGCGCCACAGTTGGTGTCGACGGAAGTTCAGCCCAAGGATGCTTCGATCACTCTCGCCGGCGGTAAGCCGACCGTTGTCCCGGGAGTTGTCGGTGACCTGATCAACTGGCCCGAAACCGTCAAGGACCTTCCGGTTCTCCTGAGCAGTACAGCTTCTCGGGCAACTCCGGCGGTGTACAGTCCGGTTCCGCCTGCTCTCACCACCGAGGCCGCGGAGGGTCTGGGTATCAAGGAAGTGATCAGTGAATACACCACCGGCGGCTTCGAATATGCGTCCGGTGTGAACATCGCGCTGGCCGCATCGGTCATTAACGGCGCGATAGTCAAGCCGGGAGACACGTTCTCGTTCAACGAGTTCACGGGTCCGCGCGGAGCAGCACAGGGATACGTGGAATCGGGCATCATCAACAACGGTCGCCCCGACAAAGCTGTCGGCGGTGGTATCAGCCAGCTGGCGACGACGCTC
Source organism: Rhodococcus sp. IEGM 1379 (assembly GCF_030056815.1). Classification (GTDB taxonomy): domain Bacteria; phylum Actinomycetota; class Actinomycetes; order Mycobacteriales; family Mycobacteriaceae; genus Rhodococcus_F. Next base: position 7,060 of record NZ_JASHKR010000069.1, on the reverse strand, counting down.
TACAACGCCACCTATTTTGCCGGGATGGACGACGTCGCCCACACCGAGCACAGCTACTACATCTCGCGGTACCCGGCGGCGCGTGAGGCAACGATCTTCGACGGAGCCATCGATCTGCAGTTCCGCAATCCTTCGAAGACCGGCGTGATGATCGAAACCATCACGACGTCTTCGCAAGTGACGGTTCGGATCTGGGGAACCAAGACCGTCGACGTGGAGTCGATTACCGGTCCGCGTACGTCACCTACGTCACCGAACACCGTGGTGTTGCCCAAGGGGCCGGGGTGTGTGCCGTCCAGTGGCGCGCCCGGATTTACGACGAGCGATACTCGTGTGATCACCGATCACGCCACCGGCGCGGAGATTTCCCGGAACACTCGCACCGTCAAATACGATCCGGTTCCGATCGTGAAGTGCGAGTAGGAAACTGCTACTTACCGACTAGTGGCCCGAGCGTGCGGCCCGCAAGGTCCACGATGCCCGGCTCGTCGCCATTGGTGATGAGGTTGATGACGATGCCGTCGATACCGTGGTCGAGGATGCGGGTCTGAACCTGCTCGGCGACGTCGTCGGGGCTGCCGACGAAGTGGCGTTCGGTTGCCTTGGCGACTACGTCCGCCGGTGCGGTGGCGATGTCGAGGCCGCGTTCGGCCATGAATGAGGCCTGCTGCGCACGGGCCTTGTCGCCGTCCTCGTCGATCATCATGAAGGTGAGGAAGCTGGTTTCGAGGGTGGCGCGGTCGCGTCCCACCTCGTCGCATCGGGCCGCGAGGGCTTCCATCTTGCGGGGCAGTTCGGACGGATCACAGATGATGTTGAGGTGGTCCGCGAAGCGCGCAGCCAAACCGAAGGTCTTCTTCTCACCGCCACCGCCGAGCATGATCGGTAGATCGTCGCGCACCCGCGGCTCGTTGATGGCTTCCTTGACGTGGTACCACTTGCCGTCGAAGGTGGGGCGTTGTCCGCGGAGCATCGGTTCGATGATCTGCAGGGCTTCGTCGAGTTTCTGGAAGCGTTCGGTGAAGGTGCCGAACTCGTATCCGAAGGAGTTGTGCTCGAGTTCGAACCAGCCCGCGCCGATGCCGAGAATGGCGCGCCCGCCGCTCACCACGTCGAGAGTGGTGACCGTTTTCGCGAGCATCGGCGGGTTGCGGTAGGTATTGCCCGTGACCAGCGCGGACAGCTGAATCGAGTCGGTCGCCGTCGCCAGTGCGGAGAGGGCTGAGTAGGCCTCGAGCATCGGGGCGTCGGGGGCACCGATTCCGGGGAGTTGGTAGAAGTGATCCATGACGAAGGCGGTGTCGAAACCTGCGGCTTCGGCTTCGCGGGCCTGCGCTATGACGGTGGGAAACAGGTCCTTGACCGATCCGCCGTAGCTGAAATTGGGCATCTGGTATCCGAGGCGTGTGCTCACCGGTTCGACGGTACTCGCGATCCCGTGACCTGGCACGACTTTACCAACTCTATGGATTCTGTTGTCCCACCCGAACTTCGAGGTGAGCTCAGAGGACTTCCTCGGCCGCTTCGCGTCGCTTGCTGCGCAGTTGGTGAAGTTTGACGCCCACGATCGCCAGTCCGCCGCCGACAATTCCGCCAACAAGCGCGCCGACCCAGGTGGACGAATCTTGATAGGAATCGAACTTGAGTCGCGCCATGATGCCCACTGCAGCTACGAGATACAGGACGATGCTGATCACGACTCGCGGTCGGTTGTAGTTGGACAGGGCATACACATCGACGTTGAGGCTGTTTGCGTAGACGATAGTGATCACCGAGCCGAGTAGTGCGGTGATCAACAGTGCCAGTGAAATCCAGGCTCCGGTCCGGCCGGCGACCCAGGGGAGAACTGCCGAGCCGACGAAGACTGCCCACAGGATGCTTTGTAAGCCCACTGCAGACGCTTCGTTCCAGACGTCGCGTTGGCGTTCGTCGCGATAGAAGTCGTCGTCCAAATCTCCGACGAATCGCATTGCCTTCATCATGGTGCTCATGCTGACTCCTCGACATGTTCCGGTAGCGGAAAGAGTGTTTCGACGGTTGTGCCCAGCGCGGAAGCCAGGCGTAGTGCCAGGTAGACGCTGGGCGCGTAGTCGCCACGTTCGACAGAGACGATGCTCTGCCGACTCACCTGCCCGGCCGTGGCGAGCTGCGCCTGCGTGAGTCCGACAAGGCGTCGGTGCTCACGCACTCGGTTGTCTCCGGCTTTCCCAGGCATGAGAAAAGTAAAGTTTACTTGTCATTTTTTGTCAAGGCGGCCTGATCGTGAAGGATTTCGCTCGCTGAGCGGACAAAATCCTTCACAATCGGAACCCTTAAACCTCGATCGGGGGGTGCAACCTGTCCATCGTCCACTGCCGATTACGCCGAGCGGCAAGGGAACTGGCTGCCAGGGACGCAACCAGCAGTCCACTGAGTACCGCTATAGACACCCAGAGTCTCGAGTCGATGCCGCCGACGGTGAGTTGCCGCAATCCGTTGACTGCGTAGGTCATGGGGTCGAAGGGGTGGATTATCTGGAACGGTTTTGCGGTGGTTTCCACCGGATAGATGCCGCCCGCCGAAACCAGTTGTAGCATCAGGAATGCCAGGGTGACGACGCGTCCGACGGACACTCCGAAGATCGCGTTGAATGCTTGGATCAAGGCCATGTAGGTGGCAGTGATCAAGATCAGGAAGCCGACGGTACCCGCGGTGTGCGTGGGGTGTAGCCCCACGGCGAAATGCACGACCAAGTACATGACGAGCACCTGGCAGATGCCGATCAACAGTGCCGGCCAGTACGACGCGAGAACGACGCGCAGCGCTCCCAACCCGTTGGCGATGGGCCGGTTCTGCAGCGGTTTGAGGAGCATCCAGGTGATGATGCCGCCGACGAAGAGTGCGAGGGGCAGGAAGAACGGGGCAAAGCCCGTACCGAAAGTGCTGGCTCGGTTCTCGTAGGTTTCCTGCAATTCGACGGGGCTGGAGAGTGTTTGGGCTGTGGCGGTTCGCTGCTGGTCGGTCCAACTGGGGATCTGTCCGGCGCCTTCGGTCAGCTTGCTTGCCAGTTCGGCGGAACCGGCCTGCAACTGTTGGGTGCCGTCGGAGAGTTTGGCTGCGCCGGTAGAAAGTTCGATGCTACCGTCGGTGAGTTGAACCAGGCCGCTGCTGAGAGTTTGAGCTCCGGCATTGACTTCTTGGCCACCGTCGCGGAGTTGGACGAGTCCGTTGCGTAGTTCTCCGCTGCCGCCCACTGCAGCGTTCAAACCGGCGCGGAAGGTACTCGACGGATCGCCGAGTTGGTAGGCGAGTTGCTGTGCGCCACCTTTGAGTTCGGCAAGTTGCCCCATCGTGGCCTCGCCGAACCCTTGGTTGCGGAGGATGTCCTGCGCGGGAGCCAGGGCGTTGGCGATCTGCTGGGAGAGTGGATCGGGGTTCATTCGTAGGGTGGCCACCGCTTGGTTGACCAACTCAGTTGCCTGAGCTTGTGTGTTGCCCAGAACGCTGAGCTGGTCGACAACTTGGGTGACACCACCGCTGAGTTGTGTTGCACCGTCTCCCAGTTGGCCGGCGCCTAGATTGAGCTGGCCCAATCCGTCTGTCAGGGCGAGGATTCCGCCGGTGGCGGTGTCAATTCCTGCCGAGAGCTGAGCAGTGCCACCGGCCAGGGTGGCGGCGCCGTCTCTGGCAGTAACCATGTTGTCGGCCAAAGTCTTGGAACCACTGGCAAGTTGGCCTGCTCCGTCATTGGCCGTCGTCATTCCGGTCGAGAGTTGTTGGGCACCGTCGGCGGCCTGTTTCAACCCGGCACCGGCGTCGGTGAGTCCGAGAAGCACCGTTTCGACTGACTGGGCGCCGATCGTGGCACCTACCTGATTGAGGATCTGCTGGGCAGCATTTTGGCCGATGATGGTGCCGAGATAGTTGTTCACGTCGTTGAATGCGAACTGCAGCTGAGCTTTATGTGGATTGTCGGTTGTCGGGGACGCTACGGCTTCGCTGAAGTTCTCGGGCAGGGTCAGAGAGAAATAGTAGGTGCCGTCCGAAACGCCTTGTGCTGCTTCCGTAGGGGAGACGAGGTGCAGGTCAAGTTCGCCGGAGTCCCTGAGCGCCCGGCTTACCTCGTCGCCGGCATTGAGTTTCTGGCCTTGGACCATGGCGCCGCGGTCGATGTTTACCAAGGCAACCGGGACCTTGTTGACCTCACCGAACGGATTCCAGAACGCCCACAAGTACATTGCTCCGTAGAGAAGCGGCATCAGGATGATGGTGACGAGTGCGATTCGGGGCATGGCTCCCCGGGAGAACCGCTTGAGTTCGGTTCCGAGTGACATTCCTGCGAGCATCGCGGTTACCTCGCCCCTTCTTGCTCGGGATTGGTGACATCTTCGAGCAGCGTGACGGATTCGGCGGGCGATCCGTCGGGAAGCGGGTTCACGGTGGAGCAGATGATGGTCTGGTGCTGCCCCAAGTCGGCGAGGCGTTCCACCAGATAGGCGCGCTCGGAATCGCGCCGGACCTGTTCGAGGTCATCGATGACGAGTACCGCCGGCTTCTTGGTGTTCGCGACGGCGATGCGCAGCAGGGTGGCTTCGAGTTCGCCGAGTTCGCTGACGTATTGGCCGAGTCTGGGCAGTGGATGATCACCGAACACCAGAGTGCACACTGCGGAGAGTTCCGGCTTGCCGGCGCGGCCGATCAGCTTGTACCAGGGGGCGTCCCAACGGATCTGCTCGGTGATGAGGTCGCGAACGGTGACGGATTCTGCCAATTCGTCGATACCCTCGAAACCGGCGATGGAGCAGATTTCGAAGATGTCACGAGGGCGGGTGCGTCCGAATACGTTGAGGGACCCCGAAGTTGCTTTCAGGCGTCCACTGAGCGCGAGTAGAAGAGATGTGCGTCCGGAACCGCTCGACCCTTCGATGACGGTGACTCCGCCCGCTGTGATATCGAGATTGATCGGACCGAACACCGGGCCCCAAGGGCCGTCCAGCGTCAAGTCTCGTGCCACTAATGCCAAGTCTGGAGCGGTCACAGCGTTCACCTCGTCTGTCGGATTCGGCAACTTCGGTTCAGCCAACCACAATCAGCGAGAAACGCGCCGATCGTGAAGGATTTCACTCGCTCAGCGAGCGAAATCCTTCACGATCAGGAGACAGAACAGGTCCGGCCGCCGAGGTGAACCTCGGCGGCCGGACCTGTTCTGCAGAAACTCAGAACGCAGCTTCGTCGATCTCCATGATGTCGTTGTCCGTGTTCGCGATGATCTCGCGTGACGCGGTGAGCTCGGGCAGGACGTTCTTGGAGAAGAAGGACGCGATGGCGACCTTGCCCTCGTAGAACGCCTTGTCCTTGTCGGATGCTCCGTTGTCGAGAGCTGCGAGCGCAACCTCCGACTGGCGAAGCAGCTGCCAGCCGATGACCAGGTCGCCGACGGCCATCAGGAAACGCACGGAGCCGAGGCCGACCTTGTACAGCTCGGACGGCTGCTCCTGGGCACCCATGAGGAACCCGGTGAGCGTGGCAGCCATGGCCTGGACGTCTTCGAGAGCTGTGGCGAGCAGTGCGCGCTCCGCCTTGAGACGGCCGTTGCCGGCTTCGCTGTCGATGAAGGTCTTGACCTGTCCGGCAACGTGAGCGAGTGCGACGCCGCGGTCACGCGCGATCTTGCGGAAGAAGAAGTCCTGCGCCTGGATGGCGGTGGTGCCTTCGTACAGCGAGTCGATCTTGGAGTCGCGGATGTACTGCTCGATCGGGTAGTCCTGCAGGAAGCCGGAGCCGCCGAGGGTCTGCAGGCTGTCCGTCAGATACTGGTACGCACGCTCCGAGCCGACGCCCTTGACGATGGGGAGCAACAGGTCATTGACGCGGAACGCAGTGTCCTTGTCGGCACCCGAGACGTGCTGGGCGACAACCTCGTCCTGGTGTGCTGCGGTGTAGAGGTATACAGCGCGCAGGCCTTCGGCGTATGCCTTCTGCATTGCGAGGCTGCGACGCACGTCGGGGTGGTGCGTGATGGTGACGCGCGGTGCGGCCTTGTTGCTCATCTGGGTCAGATCGGCGCCCTGGACGCGCTGCTTGGCGTAGTCGAGGGCATTGAGGTAACCGGTGGAGAGCGTGGAGATTGCCTTGGTGCCCACCATCATTCGGGCGTGCTCGATGACGTCGAACATCTGCGCGATGCCGTTGTGGACGTCGCCGACCAGCCAGCCCTGCGCGGGGATTCCGTGGCCACCGAAGGTGAGCTCACAGGTGGTGGAAGCCTTGAGGCCCATCTTGTGCTCGACGTTGGTGACAAAGACGCCGTTGCGCTCGCCGAGCGTGTCGGTCTCGAAGTCGAAGTGCGTCTTCGGGACGAAGAACAGGCTCAGGCCCTTGGTGCCCGGTCCGGCGCCTTCGGGGCGAGCGAGAACGAGGTGGAAGATGTTCTCGAACAGGTCGTCCGAGGTTGCGGAGGTGATGAAGCGCTTCACACCCTCGATGTGCCAGGAGCCGTCGTCCTGCGCGATGGCTTTGGTGCGGCCGGCGCCGACGTCGGAACCCGCGTCGGGCTCGGTGAGGACCATGGTGGCGCCCCATCCGCGTTCGACGGCGGTGGCTGCCCACTTCTTCTGCTCTTCGGTGCCGTTGTTGAACATCACGTCGGCGAAGGAGGGGCCGGCCTGGTACATAAAGGCCGCAGGCTGTGCGCCGAGCATCATTTCCGCGATGGCCCAGACGATCGTGCGGGGGACTGGTACGCCGCCGATCTCTTCACTCAGGCCCATGCGGAACCATTCGGCGTCCCACATGGCTCTGAAGGACTTCTTGAACGACTCGGGCAGAGCCGCCTCGTGGGTCTCGGGGTCGAAGACAGGCGGGTTGCGGTCGGCGTCGGCAAATGCCTCGCCAAGCGGTCCCTCGGCCAGACGCGCGACCTCGGCCAGCATGTTGCGGACGGTGTCGGCATCCAGATCGCTCCAAGCGCCTTCGCCCAGTAGCTTTTCAAGTCCGAGCACCTCGAAGAGGTTGAACTCGAGGTCTCGAACGTTGCTCTTGTAATGGCCCATGTCTTCTGCTTCTCCCAGTGAGGTGGTGC
>NZ_JASHKR010000068.1 GCF_030056815.1 Rhodococcus sp. IEGM 1379 | reverse complement strand
GGAGGTGATCTCGCCGCTCTGAGCGGGCGGGATGTCGATCGTTGTCATCGTGCTCCCGAAGTCCAGGGGTGTAGCGGTTTCCGTATGTGCATTTTCAAGCTCCTTAAATCTATATCAGGCGATGCAGATAATTAGCAACCCCGGACTAGCGAAAACTGGTGCGAAAACGTGGACTGCCCGGCGCATTTCGGGGTTTGACCAGCAGAAATGCTTGATTTGGTCGAATCTGGAGGCAGCTTCCCCTTCCCTCATCCGAGAAAATCTATGTCACATACAATAGATTTGGTGCGGATGGGTGCTAAAGTTGCATGGTCGACGATGACGACTAGGAGGTTCACTGCAATGTTGGAACCTCAACAGCGCTCACTGCGCGGTGTGTACGGGATTTCGGTGATGTCGGAACTGTCGGGAGTCGGGCCGCAGACGTTGAGGCTTTACGAGCGCCGAGGACTGTTGACGCCGACGCGTACCGATGGTGGAACGCGCCGCTACAGCGAAGCGGACCTGGTTACGCTGGGGCGTATCACCGAATTGATCGACGACGGGGTCAACTTGGTCGGGATCAAGTTGATTCTCTCGCTCGAGGCCGAAAACGGAGCCTTGGCCGCGCGGATCGCCCAGCTAGGCGAAGCGGCCGAGACTGGGCATTGATTGCCGCATTTCCGAAACCGTCGATGCCAACTCAGAGTGTGGTGTCGGGGCGGCTGATATCGCCGAAGTCAGCGTCGGCGACGATCGTGTTGCCTTCGGCTTCGAGGCGTTCGAGGGCGCAATCGAAAGCGTCGATGAGCCATTGATGTGTGGCTTCGGCGAGGACCTGATCTTGTTCGCCGTCGGTACTGGATTGAAAGAAGCGAATCAACCACGTGCCGTTGGCATCGGGGTCGTCCGACAAGCCTCGAAGCGTGTTGGTCGCGATGGCGTAGCGGTTGTATTCGAGGTCGACACGGATGGCGTAGTCACCGGCGATGTTGACGATGTTCGCGGGGCGCTGGGTGACCGTTGCCAGCGCGATCAGTGCGTCGTTGTATTTTTCCGAGTACTTCACTGTCAGGGGCATGGCCGGCCTATCTGTTCGATGTGGCCGATGCAGCATCGCATGGCTGGGTGTAGGTAGTCCGTCGCTGCTGCTCGACGGGTAACGGACATTGATTTTATCCCAGAGGATTTCCTCTCGGCTTGGATGCCTGGTGGAACAGTTACCGACTTACCGGCTGCCTTCTTCGGATAGCAATGGTCGCGCAGCCCAGTCGGTTGCTCGGTCCCTGCTATGAATGGTTGCCTTTTCTATCGAGGTGCATTAGCTATTGTTCATCCCCGATGTCCCGCTGGAAATCGGTTCGGATGAAGCCGCTCCTTGGCAGTGGGGTTACGTCGTACACCAAGTTTATGCAGGTCCGAGTGTGGGCATCGATCGTTTGCGGGAGTAGTTTTCCTGGCAGGGGGCTGCCGTGTATTGCGGCCCGTTCCGACCGTCACTCGGAGAGGCACTGTCACGTTGTTGAACCCAGCAAGCTGGGAGAATGAGGCGTGACCACCCCAATGCTGTCGTACAAAGGCCACCGCTACCCGGTCGAGATCATCAACCACTGCGTGTGGTTGTACTTCCGGTTCCCGCTCAGCTTCCGCGAAGTTGAGGAACTTATGCTCGAACGCGGCGTAGTGGTGAGCTACGAGACGATCCGACGGTGGTGCGCCAAGTTCGGGCAGGCCTACGCCAACCAGCTGCGCCGACGACGCCCACAACCCGGCGACACATGGCACCTCGACGAGGTATTCATCAAAATTAACGGCACCCAGCATTACCTGTGGCGGGCGGTCGATCAGGACGGCAACGTGCTCGATGTGCTGGTCCAGTCCCGCCGAAACGCGAAGGCAGCCAAGAAGTTCTTCCGCAAGCTGCTCAAAGGTTTGGGGTATGTGCCGCGGGTGATCGTCACCGATAAGCTGGGTAGCTATCAGGTGGCGCACCGAGAGCTGATGGGATCGGTCGAGCATCGCCGGTCGAAGTATTTGAATAATCGAGCCGAGAACTCGTATTTGAATAATCGAGCCGAGAACTCGCACCAACCGACCCGACAGCGGGAGCAGGCGATGAAACGCTTCGCATCACCTGGGCATGCGCAGCGGTTCCTGTCCGCGTTCAGTGGCATCTCACCGCACTTCCGGCCCAACCGGCACAAGCTCTCGGCGCCCCAATGGCGTACCGAGATGGCCGACCGCTTCGCGGTCTGGCAGGAAGTCACCGCGACTGCCGCCGCCTGAAAGTGAACGGCCCGGCGGTGTCCCGTAGTGGAATGCATTAAACTATATGTGCCACTACACTTTTCGATCAACGTCACAGTGCCGTTGGAGCTGCATCGTGTGGAACGGTTGGACATCACTTTGAGGGAATTCTGGTGAGGGCCCGTCGTCAACGTGTTGGCGAGCGCCGAGTTTTACACCTCAGTTCGTTTCGGGCCTCCATGTCGCTACAGCCCAGATCACTAAGACATCGAGAGCGATGACGAGGATCGACCACACCGGGTAATACGGCAGCCACAGGAAATTGGCGACGATCGAGAGCGCTGCGATCACGAATGCCATACCGCGCGCCCACGTCATTCCTGCGAACAGACCCAGCGAGACGGCGATTCCGATTGCTCCGAGCACGATGTGGATCCAGCCCCACGTCGTGAGGTCGAATTGGTAGGTGTAATTGATGCCGACGACGAACAGATTGTTCTCGGAGAGGGCGGCAATCCCCTGGAGCAGTGCCACGATTCCGGCGACGAACAGCAACGCCGCCGCCGCTATCGTGGTGCCTATCGCAAAGCCTTGTCGGACTGGGTGGTTCGCGGAAGTGGTGTCCGTATTGGCGGAAGTAGTGTCCGGGTTGGTCATGATGGCCCCTTTTTCGCAGGATAAGCGTCACATCAGCATCGAACACTCCAGCTCGCACGGCTTCACCCTTCACGGGTGAGTCAGCGCGCTCCCCGGCGAGACAGAAAGCATTGCAGCACAGACAATTTCCGGATTACTGAGTTTTCCGACCGGTTGCAGGTGATGCGGAATCCGGCGAATCAGTGAGCTTGTTCGTTGAGGACTCGAGTGGATGGTGCTCGTGTCGGGGATGGGTTTTGCTCCATGCGGAGTAGCGGGCGGCGAGTGGGGCGGCGGTGACGCCGTGAGCGAGGACGGACAGCGCGATCGTGATGATTGCCGTTGTCAGGAGCATGTCCTCGTGTGGGAGTTCGCCGGGTTCCTCGAGGATCAAGATCACGAAAACTATGGTGGCCAGGCCACGTGGCCCGAACCAGCCGAGAAACGCCACGGTCGGAACCCGCGCGTGCAGGCCGACTAGTGAGATCGCCACCGGCACGAGCCGCACGACAGTCAGGCTGGCCACCGCATAAACAAGTACCTGCCACGACAGATGGCCGAGCGCCGGGCCGAGCATCAGCGCGCCGAAGACGATGAAGGTCACCGCATTCGAAAGATCGCCGAGTTCCTCGATCAGATGCGAAACCTCCCCGCCTGCCCGTCGGCGGATCGCCCCGAACGTCATGCCTCCGACGAAGGCTGCGATGAAACCCGAACCACCAACCGGAACGGCCACGGTGTACGCGAGCGCGGCTGCAGCCACCGGAACGATCTGCCGCCACAAGGGGTCGATGGTCCACCGTCGGCCGGCGAGCACCATGACTGCTGCCGCGATCGCACCGATGACGAATCCGACCACGACGCCGTAACCGATCTGCTCGCAGACCAGGCGGACGGCAGTTCCGCCCCCGATCGCACCCGACTCGGCGCCGGCGATCGCGAGGACGATCAGGAACAACGGCACGCAGATACCGTCGTTGAGCCCGCTTTCGACATTGAGGCCCTGCCCTACCCGCGTCGGCAGACCGGGAAGGGTCACGACGGCCTTTCCGAGTGCAGCGTCGGTCGGCGCGAGAATGACCGCGAGCAGCAGCGCTTCGGGAACAGCGAAGTCGCTGAACACCAGCAGTGCGATCCCGAAACCTGCGGCAATGGTCAGGGGAAGGCCGAGTCCGAGGAGTCGGCGGGGGACGGCGATCTGCTGCCGTAGCGCGGAAAGGTCGACACGTGAGGCGTCGACGAACAACACCAGCGCAAGCGTGATCTCGGCGAGTAGCTTGACCGTCTCGCCCGCCACGTCCGCCTCGATCAGTCCGGCCCCGCGCATGCCGAGCAGGAGACCACCAGCGGTGAAGATGATCGGCGCCGTGAGCGAAGTGCCGGCGACGCGCCCGGATATCGCGGAAAAAGCAATCAGGATGGCCGCGATCGCAGGAACAGCCCAGGTCATAGTGTCGCAGCCGTCCCGGATCGGGGAGGCAACGTGCTGCTCTCATCCTTGGGTTCATCGTCGGCGCGATCACCGAGTGCCGGCCGAGCCACCAACTCCACGACCACCATGGCCACGACGGCCAGGAGAACGGTTACCACTACGACCACGCCCGATGGGTATCGCCAGAACACAAGAGTCATCACCGCGATCGCGACGATCACGACGCGCAGCGGGATACGGAACTGCGCGGCAGCGGATTCGAGCTGATTCGGTTCCCACCCGTCCGTGCGCCCTCTGACCCTGTTGAGTAACTTGCCGTATGCGCCGCGTACGGCTGCGGCGGACCCCGATGATCCGGTGAGGTAGCCGACAACTGCCACGACCAAAGCCAGCACGAATACCGCACGCAGAGTGGTTTTCAGCGGGAGAATGACGGTATCGATCAACACCGCAGCCGCCTCCGGGGAGAGCACATCCGACGGCACGGACCCGAGATACACCGACCGGCCGATACTGATGGCCACCGCCAGCAGCGCCATGGCCACGGTCAGGCTGACACCGACCAGAGAAAATGCTCGCCGACGCGCGCCCTTCGGGGCCACCCACACCGCAGCGGCGGCCACGAGAATGGTCAGCAAGGGCAGCACAGTGGATGCCTTGTCCAGCGCGGAGGTGGCTCTCTGCGCCTTGACCAGTTCTGGTGATTGAAAGAGGACGAACGACTTGTCGATCGCCGGGATCTTGTCCGCGAATGCGAATCCGCGCTCGGTCAGTGTGGTGCGGACTTTCTCGATGATCGGGGTGAGGGAGATGCTGACCGTGCCCTCGTCGTTGATCTGGACGGCGGCGCGGGTGTTGCCGGTCAGTACCGCGACGAGTCCCTGATGGGCTTCCTGGTTGGCCTGGATCCACAGGGTTTCGAATTGGTCGGAGGCCACCAGCGATTTCACCGTCTTGTGCACGAAGGACTGGGCTTGGCCGGCGATCACGGGCGCGAGACCGACCACGGCAGGAGGTACACGGGGTGCGTTCTCCGTGATCGACCGCAATGCTTCGGCGGTAATGGATTCGACGTCGACACGAGCCATGATCGCGTCGGTGACCTGGTCGGAAAGTTCACCCTGCATGACCGGATCCGCGGCCAGGGGTGTGATCGTCTGGACGTAGCGATCGGTGTCGAAGACCTCGCTGCGAGTGAACCGTGCCAGGACTGCGGAAAATCCCAGTACCGCAACCAAGACCAGCAGCAGAATCGCCGCTGTCCAGCGCAGAGCCGGCCGGGCAGTGGCCTCGGTTGTGGTGGCCGGCCGAGGTGGCTCGGAGTGCTCGCGCCGAAGGTCCGCAAGCTCCTGCCGGAGGTGCTCGAGTTCTTCGCGCTCGATTACGCTGAGCGGTTCGTCGGCCACGGGTGTCTCCATGATCGGCTTCTCGTTTCGGTAAAAGGGCGTCGGATGGTTCGGTCACGCCAGCTGATCTCGAAGCCAACGCGTGCTCAACGTTGCGGTCGCAGCGGACGCGGACCGATCTTCGGTGCGGAGCGGTTCATGCTTTGTCCTCATACAGGCTTGCCGCGGTGTCGACGGTCAACCCGGAACCGAAGTGTGGCCCGCCGCCGATGTTGTAGATGCCGGAAATTCGCTTGGGATAGGAGTTGGCTGCGACGATCGCCTCGGCCCAGTCGTCGAGGTGGGAGAGCAGTTCGTCCAGGTCGTCGCCGAGCGCGTCCAGAATCGGCCGTTCGAGTTCGTCGGTTCGGACTTCGATCTCCTCCCGGAATGCCCGGCCCGCATCGGTGAGTTGTTCCTCGCCCGTCATCAGTCCACGCCTCTCGAGGCGCTCGAACCCGGCATCCATGTCGGGGGCGACCCATCCGCGGGTGGGCGCGTACGAGCGGGCGGGTAGCCCCCAATACTGCTCGGTCAGCAACAGGATCTCGACCGCGTCGACGCCGCCGACCGCCCAGGTGATGACGTGGCTATCGCCCCGATGCTCACGTAACAGGTCTGCGGCGCGCCACATATCGCCGAGTGGATTACCAGGGAAACCGAGCGAGCGCAGTCCGCCGTATATCGGACGCGCTTCCCATCGAGCTGCCGCACCGGCGCGCTTGAGCAGCTCGGTTACCCGATCGATTCCCTCGGGTCGATCGCCGAGAACTCGCGCCAGCATCGTTGTCGCGCCTCGTTCGCGAGCGTCGAGGATCACCTTGCGGCTCGTGATCTGCCAGCCGGCCTCGACCGCGGGTACGACGGCGTTCGGGTTGAAACAACCGAAGGCAGCCGCCACTACTTCGCCGCTCACCTGACCCATACATGCGCTTCGGCTGGTGAAGTACGAAGTCATTTCCGGGCGGGCCGCGCCCTCATGGGTGACCGGGCTTCCCGCGAAACCGAGTTCTTCGTACGCCGTATGTGCTTCCGGGGCGAAGTACACCCCGGCCGCTACCGGCTCTACCGCGTTGCGCAACCGGCGGGCATCTTGGTTGAAATCGCTCGACATCAGGTCACCTTTTGCTCGACTGGATCGGGTTTTACGTCGGTTCGATCTCGCTGGGGCGCCAACTCTTGTCGAAGTACGACGGCAAAGGGCTGTAGAGGCGCAGGATCACGAAGAATCCTTTGTCCGGAGCGCTTTGGATCCAGTTGCCGGCGCCGACACCGTCGGGTTGTTCGGGCCCGAAGTACACGGTGGTCGTTCCATCGGAGTCAGCATCTGCTGCTGGTGACGGATAGCTCTGACTACCTGCCCGCGGAAAGCGTTGCGGTGTTTGCAGCATGGATCGGGTTTGGTTGTCGTACAACGTCAACGACCAGAACCGGGCCGCAGGAATATCCGGCGGCAACGTCATCTTGTACGTCTTCGCGCCGTCGAAGTACGCACCGTCGGTGTCGGTGAAGGTCACCAGGTATTGCGATCCGATGCCGGTGAGCCGCATGCACATTGCCGGGGTGATGCCGGTGTACCCGTAGAAGAACAAGGTCCGCAGATTCAGCTTTTTCGCGCCGCCGGGCGGGAACGGTTCGATGCCGTCGTCGGTGACCAGCGCCGGCGGCGTCTCGAAGGTGTAGCCGCCGGGAAAGAGCATGTTCGTCCACGCAGAATCGGGGTAGTACTGCACGCCCTCGGATTTGCGGGCATCGAACAGCAGGGCCCGCGAGGTGGCGTGGCCTACGGCGGCGGCTTCGTCCAGGATTGCGCGCATTCGCTCGTCCGGGGTGAACGGCTGGCCTTTGACGATGCCGATCGCGGCCAACTGCCCCAGAGTTTCGGCGTCGGTGGCGGTGGCGGGTTGGTCTTGGACCATCGCGTTGAGGAGTTCGAAGAATCCGAAGTCCGACGGCGGGATCGTGTTGAATGCTGTTCCGCTCGCTTCGACGAACCGTGTTTCGGGGTGTTCGGCTGGGGCGCTCAGGGGAACCTTCCCCTCCAAAAGTGTTGCGACACTGGTTCCGTAACCGCCGGGTGTGTACGGATAGACTTTAAGGGTGCTCTTGATCAGGTCGGCGGTGGGCTTGGGATCGTTGTCCTGGAGGAACGATCGGCCGAGCATGAGGGCGCGGGTGGTGCGCGAATGGCCTACATGGAATCCGCTGTCGGGCAACGGGCCGTCGTAGTCGGGGGGAACGAGCAGGAATCGGCCGCCTTCACCGCGGTCGGGGCCGGGGAGGCCGAAGTCGATGATCCAGTGGAACCACATGTCGTCGAAGATGCCCAGCGCCATCGGAGGAGTCTCGACCACCATCGGACCGTGTGCGAGGTCCACGATTCCGACGTAGTAGATGGTATCGGCGTTGGCGGTCAGGAACAGCGATTGAGAGTCCATCAGTTCCGAGAAGATGACGATCGTATTGTCTTCGGAACCGATACTCTCGAATCCCTGGCGCAGTGCCCAGGTGGAGGCCCCGGGGAACGCAGTGAGGTAGGCGTTGACGCCGTGGAGGAAGTCGAGGTTGTCGTACAACGTCTCGACGGTCTCTGCCGAGGGCGCGCCGTCCGTGAATTCCATCGTGCCGAGTCGCGTCTTCAGTCGGTCTGGGGTTGAGATCGAATTCAGCGTCTCTCGGTCCACGGCCATCGGATGGTTCCCTTCGTCGGGCGAATCGTCGCCACGGTGGTACCCGGTGCAAGATCCGAGAACCTACTGGTAAACCCCCTGCGGTGATTTCACCCTAAACGGGTGAGAACCGGGAAAACGGGCAGCTTACCGAGTGTGCTCTGGCATCCCATCCTCAGCCGACCCCGGAACCAACGCAAGGTTTCGGCCGCGGAGGTGCCCGGGCTGCTCTTGGAGGCGCAATGATCGGTGTTTCGAGTCAACCCGGCGAGGAATAGCGCAGCTTTCGAATCCTGCACATCCGCCAGTCGACCTCCCAGGCCGACACTGAGCGAACCTCTCCCGCGCAAGACGAAGCCGCCGGCACCCGAAGGTATCCAGCGGCTTCAAAGGGTCGGTGCGCGTCTTGCGCCTCTCGGCAAGTGGCCGCTCGAAGCGGCATTTCTGGGGTGGTACCCGGGGCAAAGAAACCGAACACCGACAGCCTCAACAACGAACGCCCACTCGGGATTATTCGGGTGATGTCGCAGATCAGATCAACGCTCTCGGTATCGAGGTGGGGATCGACATGCGGATCCCCGTCTCGGTCGGAACCACTGCCGGCGACGAACAGAACAACCAGTTCTGACACCTGGCGAGCATTTCCATCGATCCGGGGCGGTCATCCTGACCGCCCCGGGTTTCGCACTTTATTCGAAACCGCCCTTTTTCTCAGCCGTCCGCTGAACAGGGCCGATTCCACTACGTGACGCTGATTACGCCGCAAACACTACGAGGAGGCTTCGATGCCGGAAAACACGTTCGAGCAGCAGCGTGAACTCCTGGAACCGGTCCACCTTCTGCCTTGCTGACAGCGCACAGCACGCGTTAGTGTCCGGCTGTGATTCTCAATACGACACTTCGAGCCGCAGTTGTGACGGCTGCGCTGGTTCTCGGGTCCGCGACGTTGACCGCTCCCGCCGTCGGCGCGGCACCTGCGGCGTCGGCGTGTGTACCCCTTTCGACACCTGAGTTCGACGGCACACTCGCCGCCCTGACGGACCCCACCGGTATCGACACCTTCGAGCAGGCTCGAGATCGCATCGCCGCCCTGCGTGGCGAACTCACCCACTCCGACGACTATCGGGGCACCTTCCCGTTGGCGTTCGACGAGATCCTGAGTCTCGTCGGCCCGAGTATCGACTCGGGGGTGTACGACGATCCGGTGTGGGCCGGCGATCTTGCCGTGGAGGTGGTCCGGTTGTACCTGACCGACCTGCACAAGTTCGTCACCGGCGGGACTCCGTCACCACACTGGGCCGCTGCGCTGGCGCTCACCGAGGATTGCGACCGTAGTCCCGGACGGGTTGTCACGGGCGCCATCTTTGCGCACCTGATCATCGATTTCCCCAAAGCGCTGGTCAACATCGGCACCACCGCGGACAACACCAAGGATTTCTACACCTTCGGCGGTGCGTTGGTGGACGCGACGCCCGGGATCGTCTCTGGCTTCGAGAAGACCTACGGCACCGACCTCGAGGGGTTGTTCACGGGCTGGTTCGTCGGCGACATCTTCGGCGATGAGTTGGCCACCACGTTGATGTTCCAGTCGGTACGGACTGTGGCGTTGGTCAACAGCTTCGGTTTGCAAAATCCTGCCACCCACGACGCCACGGTCGGTGAGATGAACCTGCTGCTGGGTACGGCCAACGTCGCCCTGGACGGACTCGAGGTGACCGGCCTCATCTGATCGCCGAACCCCCCGACTGCTGGGGCGTGTGTCGTTGGCCGGGTGCCGGAGCATCATCGACGTGCCGGGCCGGTTGATGCCCGCCGATACATTCGTTCGGTGGAGGGGCCGCACTTTTCGATCTCGATGTCGGTTGTAGATCGAGTGCTCGACGAACAGAACGAGAGTCAGCCCCCTGCCTGTCCGTGAGGACGGCCGCGCAGCCGTCGATGAGGCGGCTTAATAGTCCGGGACTTTCTGATGCCCGACCGCAAACGTTCGTATCCGGTCGACGAATCGGCCGATTTTGGAACGTGTCAGTTTCAGAAGACAACTGCACTATGACCTGCGTTTTTGGTGCCGCGTGCAGTCGTCTTCTGACATTCCGTGTTCAGAAGTGCTGTGCACCAACCGTCTAACTGACGTTGCGGTACAGAGTTGATCGGGCGACACCGAGTGTGTCCGCGATGGCGGTCATGGAACCGCCGGCACCTTTCATCTTGCGGGCGATTGCCTTCTGCTTATCATCAAGCACAGGTGGTCGGCCACCGGTACGTCCCTGCCATTTCGCCGCTTCCAAGCCAGCATATATCCTCTCCCGCAGCAGATTTCGCTCAAATTCGGCCAGAGCGCCAAAAATGGTGAAGATTCGCCGGCCGCCGGAGGTGGTGGTGTTGATTTCTTCGGTGAGGGAGGTAAACCCGACGCCGATCGATTCGAGGTGGGCCACCGTTTCCAGCAAGTGAGGAAGGCTTCGACCGAGCCGGTCCAGGCGCCACACGGCCAAGGCGTCGCCAGGTCGAAGGTGTTCGATGACTGCGGCCAGTTCCGGGCGATCGTCTTTCGAGCCGGATGCGACGTCGGTCCAGATCTTGTAACAACCCGCGGCCGTCAAGCGTCCGTCTGCAGAGTTGGGTTTTGATCGGCGGTCGATACCCTCGCGTACCCCTGTGACTCTCGGAATTATTTGGTACGTTTTTCACGGCATTATTTGGCACGGACGACTGAACCAGTCGAGTCCTGGCATTTCCCGAAGGGAAGCCCGTGAATCTCGAAGAGCAATGGAACAGACTCACAGCATGGTGCACTGAATATGCACCTTTGACCGCCACAAGTATTCGTCCCGGGGCGAGCCTGGATGAAATACGCGTAGTGGAGAATTCACTTGATATCTCGTGGCCCGGGGAGCTGGTGGAGTTCTACCAGCTACAGAACGGACAGAGCAGTTGGAATCCCGGAAGCGATTTTTTTGCCGGGACCATCTTTCCCAGGAAAGAAATTCTATCTTTGCCGGATATCCTGCAACTCAGGGAAACCATGCTGGAAGCATGGAAAACACTCGAAATCAGTCCTGACTTCGACACACTCGCCAGCAACGCCCCGCAAGCAGGCACCGTGTCCTACACGTTTCATCCGCTTTACATCCCATTTGCCAGCCTCGACGATGTCCACTACGTCGTCGACTGCCGTCCCGGGCCGCAACACGGGTGTGTGATCGAGTATGCACATGAAAGCTGTGACGAGGGGTGCGTGGAATTCGAATCGGTTGCCTCACTGCTGGCCGCATTAGCTGACAGCTTGTACGCAGGAACCAAATTCGGGTTTTGGAAAGCAAGCGTCGGGGAAGGGTTTATCGATTGGAATGTTCCCTGGACATCTGACACGTAGGACGGGGGTGCGGCCGCCGTAGCGACCACACCCCCGAAGCCTGTCTAGTCAATCGATGGTTACTGATACATCGATCAGAAGCTGTATATCGTGACTATCCATGAGACAAAGCCCTGGACAGATCGCGGTAGCAGCAGTGGCAGCTGCGGGAACGCTGATCCTGACGGGCTGCGTGACCAACACTGACGTGCCGACAACCTTCACCGCCACAGTGACAGTCACTGGCGACGCGGATCAAACATCGGTGGAATTCGGCGAATGCACCATCGCAGGGAATCGTGTCGCTCCCAACGACCAACTAAACATTTTCGGCGACAGTGGCGCCGGATCCACCAGATCGACACTCGAAACCGAGACCATCGACCAGAATCCAGACGGCACCGGTACCTGCACGTACACCTCGCACTTCGATGCTATCCCTGCGAACCAGAGAAGCTACGACCTTTACCTGCACGAAGGCTTTGCTCAGCAGTCCTTCACTTCTGACGAACTCAAGAACGGTGCTACCTACGTCCTGCACAGCTCTGCTCCCGACAGAGGCACAGGAAACTGACGTGCAGGACACTGGGGAACTCGCTGAAGGCTGTCGAAGCAGAATTCGGAGAAGAATCCTGAACCTGACCGCCAGGCGCCACTCGTTTGCATAATTATGCGCTTCTTCGGGTCGTCTCTCATTCGATCGATTGTTGGACGCACGATCCGCAAGCCTGTTTACGGCGATTTTGTACTGTTCCTACATGCGATGGATCTACAGCGGTGTCACGGCCCTGATCGGAATGATCATGATAGGACTGGCATTTCTTGTCTCCGATCCAGAAACCTTGTGCACGGGCAACATGCCCGCGCCCCAAACTCCGCGGCCTGGGTATACCGCGGCCACCTTCGATGTCAGTAGGGCGCACCTCCCGCTACCGGCGGCTCGATGCACAACCACATTGCCAGAGTTTGACTCCACAGCCACGGCCACTGTGATCGACTGGCCGGCAGCAACGCTGATACCACTCGGAACCATCCTCATCGTAGTGTCGCTACTCGCACTGAAAGGCGCGCGGCAGCAAAGCTGAAATCAGACGAGGCCTGCATTTTTCAGAAGACGGTTGCACATACAGAGGAAACATCATCACCGATTTATTCCCGATCTGACGGCAGTGCCATCGAAATGGCTGATTTATCGGGTGTTCCTATCGAATCTGCCGCGTCTATCAATCGATCCATTATCGGACACTGCCGGGTGTCATATCGGGCAAGGAGGGTCGATGTGACACCCGGAATTGTTGGCTCTGTCAAAGAGCGAAGTAGTTCCTATCCGATCACGATGACTTTCAGTTTTCGCCAAAATCCGTGCGTTGCGGCGACCTTCTTGCTCCAACTGACGTGGTATTCGTAGCTGGAATTGGTTGCGCCTGCGTATCCGCGGGCGGCGATACCTTTGCCGACGGCAGTTTCCGGAGAATCGCCACCGAGCAGTGATGCCCCAGCACCGCCGTACATGGTCAAGTCCTCATGGCTGAGCTTTCGCGGCCGGGCATCCGAAGTCTTCTCGCCCTCTGCCTTACGTTTGCTGGACATCGCCATCACCCTCGTCTTCCGCCTCCAGTGTTCCACGGATTGATTGCCTTTTGGTCTCGACACAGAGCGGTCCCGACATTGTGACTCGGAATTATTTGGCACGTTTTCACTGAATTATTTGGCACGGACGACTGAACCAGTCGGGTCCAGGCATTGATCGGGTGTTCCTATCGAAGCCGCCGCGTCCATCAACCGATCCGTTCTCGGATACTGATTGGCGAGATAGTCCAGGAATCGACGTTGCCCTCCACTCCACGAAATGGGTTGGAGGGCAACGTGGCCCGTATGTCGGTGCAGGTAGAAAGATCAGCTGCCGAAGGCCGAGCCCAGTGAGCCGAGGGAACCGGTGGCGGGCGCTGCGGGGATGGTCGGCGCTGCGGTCACGGTGACCGTGAATGTTCCGCGCCCGGTGCTTGTGTTCGCGGTGCTCCCGAGGGTGCAGGTGACGGTGTGGGTGCCGACGGAGAGGATCGTCCCCGAATTCGGGGTGCAGGGACCGAAGGTGAGTGCGGTAGGAACGATCGGGGTGGGCCAGGTGACGGTGGCTCCTGCTGGTGACGTTGCGGCCATCTCTCCCTGTTTGCCGCTTATGTCTCCGATTTGCCTGTTACGGTGCGAATTGCAGTGGGCCGACTATCCGGTTTTGTATGCTTCCGAGTGATGCCGCCGCTACGTCCGCCCGCTGGCGGTCACCGTTCACCACTCTCATACGAAGGAACCGATCTCGATGCTGCTCACCGCCCCGGCCTCACCACACGGTGGGGACGCTCCGCCCCGATACTCGACCGGCCGCCGCGCGCCCCGATTCCGGCGTACGGTCCTGACGGCTCTCGCCGCGACCGGTATGGCCGTGGCGCTGGCCGCTCCCGCGGCCGCGGCCCCGGTCGGGGTCCCGGTCCCGCCAGGCGGCCAGGTGGCCGCCTGGGGATACAACGACTTCGGGCAGACTGCCGTGCCGGCCCCGCCGGCCGGGCAGACCTACACCGCCGTCGCCGCCGGCGGCAACCATTCGCTGGCACTGACCTCCGCCGGACAGGTGATCGCCTGGGGAAGCTACAACGGGCAGACCGCCGTGCCGGCCCCGCCGGCCCCGTCGGCCGGGCAGACCTACACCGCCGTCGCCGCCGGCGACGAACATTCCCTCGCGTTGACCTCCGCCGGACAGGTGATCTCCTGGGGACGCTACAACGATCAGACCGACGTGCCGGCCCCGCCGGCCGGGCAGACCTACACCGCGATCGCCGCCGGCAGCGCCCATTCTCTCGCGTTGACCTCCGCCGGACAGGTGATCTCCTGGGGAAGCTACCCCGGTCAGGCCGCCGTGCCGGCCCCGCCGGCCGGGGATACCTACACCGCGATCGCCGCCGGCCGCTCCCATTCGCTGGCACTGACCTCCGCCGGGCAGGTGATCTCCTGGGGATACATCAACTATGGTCCGATCGCCGCGCCGTGGCTGCCGGCCGGGCAGACCTACACCGCGATCGCCGCTGGCCGCTCCCATTCCGTCGCGTTGACCTCCGCCGGAGAGGTGATCGCTTGGGGAAGCAACGAATTCAGGCAGCTCGACGTGCCGTTTCTGCCTTTCGGGCAGACTTACACCGCGATCGCCGCCGGCAGCGTCCATTCCCTCGCGTTGACCTCCGCCGGAAAGGTGATCAGCTGGGGAAACCACGCCGACGACGTGCCGGCGCCGCCTATCGGGAAGGCCTACACCGCCGTCGCCGGCGGAGGCTTCCATTCCCTCGCGCTCGCGTCGGGCACCTCCGAATCCTCGCCAACCGGCTCCCTCGGCTCGATCTTCGGATCCTGACCGGCTCCCACCACACCACCAACTCTGTGGCCGCTCACCCCTGCGGGGTGGGCGGCCACGAGTGTCACAAACAGCGAGTGACCTCGATGATCCACAACGCCGTGCTCCGGGCGTGTTGTGTCAGCCAGGAGCAGGGTCACTGCGCCTCATCCGGGACTCGTGCACACCACTACTGACATCCGCGCAGTCGACTCCTGAAACTGACATCAATTTCACGCAGAAGCTGGTTTACGATCGTCCGGTATGACGATGGTCAAAATGCACACCCAAACCCGCAGAAACGATCTGAGAGCGTTTCGGTTTCCTGTGGGTCCATCGGGAATTCAGGCGCCACTTGATGTGGTGGCGCGTCGAGACGATCGGCTGATATGCATCGTTGCAGCCCGAAATATTGCCGTCACGGGTAGTCGAGGAGCGCCGCGACATCCAGCGGATTCGGCCACTGCATGGATTGCTCGGCAAGGGACTGCAAGCCGTCGGCGATGATCCACACTGTGCCCGTTGCGTCGACCGTGATTGCCGGTCGGATTGCGAAGATCGGTGCGCTTTTCACCGGTTCGAGGGTGGCGGCATCCAGGAGCGTGAGCAGTCGATACCGTCGTGTCGGGTCACAGTCACCCGGCCGCTGCCCGATTGGAGAGGCATCGCTCGATGGATGAGCCACCGTACAGACATAGGCGCCTACCTGCCTGACGTGGAACGGTTCCCCACCGAGATCGTGCACGTCGCCCAGTGACAGGTCGGGAAGGATCGTCGACGCGGTACCGTGATTGAACAGCCGCAGTGGGGATCCAGCGAGGAAGAGCCGCTGCCTACGTGGACCTGGAATCGATGACAGGACCGGCCCCATGGTGACCTCGCCGGCAGCGGTGACCCGCACCAACCGTCTGCTCGATACTCGATCGGATTCTCGTGCTTCGAGCAAGACCAGAAACGAATCATCTTCTACAGCAATACTGTTGACGTATCCCTCCGGAACCTCCACTTCAATCGGATCGCATCCCGGCGTGTGCAACCACCACCGTCCGCCCGGTGAGCAGGCCAGGAAGATCTCCCCGACGACAGCACCGGCGTGTACCGGGAGGTCGCCGACGCGGCGAGGATCGAACCCAGTTGTGCACCAGTAGGTTCCGTCCGTGCCGGCCACCCAGCACCCGCCCGGGGTGGCCCACACGTGCCGTGAGACTCCGATCGGCCCGGGTAGGACATGCTCGGTAGCAACAAGATCGGAGTCGATACTCACCACGAGTGGGAGTCCACTGTCGACCGTCCACAACGCATCTCCCGCCGCACTCACATCACCCGGAACGAAACGCGGCCGAACAGGGTGGGGTGGGACGTCGTCGAGGTCGAGTTCGATCCACGCCCCAACTTCGCGGTCCACCTCGTACACGTCGTCACGCATCAACGCTTCTCGGTCGAAGAACCGTGGTGATTCAGTGACCTCACGCAGTGTCCGGTGTCCTGGCACAATCGCCCACCCGTGACTGTCGGGTTCTCGCCGGAATCGCATGCTGACCAACTGGACCCGCGTCACGCGGCCACGCACTCGTGAAGTGATCTGGTGACTCAGCGTTGCGTAGAAGCGGCCGATCAACTCCACGTGACCGGAGCGGGGGCGAAATCCTCGCCACGACGCTTCCCACCCGTCACCACGTAGTACCCCGCTCCACTCCCAGCGGCGCGGTGAATCCTCACCCGTGTACTGCAAGATCGGGGGATGCCCATCGGCTATGAGGACCGCACGAATCGATACGGCGTCGATGTCCTCGGCAGGGAGTTCGGTGAAGTGAAGCGGGAAATCGAGCACCATGCCGATCTTCGGCGGCGGTATCTCCCCATCCTCGATGGCGAGTCCTTCGATCTGCACGGCGAGCGTGCGGTGGCGGCTCATGCGCCTTTCGGTGAAGTCATAGTGTCGACAGTACCCATACCTGTTTTAGAGAAGTCCGCATTCAATTCCGGCGAGTGAGAAATCGTCCGTTTTGTCGATGGTCAAAATGCACACCGAATCCCGCAGAATCGCTCTGAGTGGGATGTAGCTATCAAGGTCTCGTGAGGAACCGAAAACACTTGGTGTGTTCGCGTTTTTCGGCGCGGGACGTCAGCCAACGGCCCGGTGGACACCTGCCGGGACGATTCGCAAGCTGATCGCTTTGCGTTGTCCTGCACCAAACCGGAATAGCTACTTGGGTTGATGCAGTGGTCATGCTCCAGTTGCCTCGAACACCGAATGCTCGTTTCCCCAGGATAAGAAGGACGCGAGCATTCGGATGTCAGCTGGCGTGGAGTCGGGTTCGGCTATTTGGCGTCGCAACCGCCACCCAAACTCGTAGGTGACGTCCCGTCACTGTCACCATGCCGATGATCCGCTGGCAACACCCACGGTCGTAGGTCACGCGCCGACTATTTCGGACCCTTGGGGTGCAGGACATCAGTAATGCTTATATATCCAGCCTTCGGTTCGTTTGGAAGGCTGATCGGCAAAAGTCCAATGTTTTCCCGGCGCTCGTTAACCGAAAGAACATACTGTGCAAATCGAGGCTTAACCTGCACGTCGGGGAACTGTGCGCGAAGCTCCTCAGTAATTTCGTAGCCCTCGTCATACCAGTCGGAGACATTTATCCCGGGACGCCAACGCGGCCGCGATGCGAAACCATCGATCTCCTCCACGAAGAACTTTTGAAAGCGGTCAGTCCACGCTAGTATCTTCTCTCCCAGAGCATCGTCAATCCCAATTTGGCTGGGGAGAACGTACGGCTGCCTCGGCCGGCTGATTCTTACCAGTTCCTTCGAGGGCCATAGAGAACTGGGATGGCCATAGTCAGGGTAGAGGCGAATGACAAGCCTTTCCGTGCCTTGTATTTCCATTTCTATTCCTTATGTCTTCGCGGAACTGCCTGGGCGCCTGTACTTTCGAGGATCTCGATTCGGCTGTTGAGCCGTTCGATCCTCATGCGCACGCTCCAGATGAGTTCGACGAGGCTTTCCTGCATGATCGGGATATCCATGATGTCGGACAACTCCCGCCACAAATCCATAGTCGACTTGCGGTAGGAATCGTATGTGGCTTGTAGCGCCACCAGCTGCACCTCGGCAGGGACCCGATCCTTCACGCCCGGTCCGTACGGCGGTGACTCCTGACCTCGCCACGGAGACCACCGAGATAGGACCTCGGCCTCAGTGATCGTGGAAAGTCGGTCCAGCAACTCACGACATGCCCCGGGTGAGGAGAAAACTGTTTCAAGACATCGGTGATAGTCCGGGGGCTGCATTTGTTTGTGTTCCGGCATGGCCATCGCTCCCGCGTACTCCGTCCGAGGACGAAGATTTCTACTCTACTCCCGGTGACCTATTACTGCGAGTGGAGGGTTTTCCGACTCAGTCTGTTGAGTCTGGATTTCAGGCAAGAGTGGGCGTGTTGTCAGTCCGCCGGCCACTGGACAACCCGTATTCGATGTCCGATCCCACCTAGTGGGGAATTTGTCCGGTTTGTCGATCGTCAAAACGCACAACCAAACCCGCAGAGGCGATCTCAGCGCGTTTCAGTCGGGCAGCCCAGAAGAATGAATTTCGCGTGTATGGATTAG
The DNA here is from genome assembly GCF_030056815.1 of Rhodococcus sp. IEGM 1379. Lineage (GTDB taxonomy): Bacteria > Actinomycetota > Actinomycetes > Mycobacteriales > Mycobacteriaceae > Rhodococcus_F. Next base: position 3,513 of record NZ_JASHKR010000068.1, on the reverse strand, counting down.
AGGTTTGGCCAGCGACGGTGCGAGCTGTGGTGTGAGTGCTATTGCAGCAGGGATGCAATGATCGAGGGCGGTAGCTGACGTCGTCCGAGGTGATCTACGCGTTGGCACCCGTCGAGTTCGACGGACACCCGGGTCCCGCCGGATCCGTCGGGACGCAGTACGTCGACCGACGCGACGTGTTGGGCGATCCGATCGCACGGACCGGCAACAGGTGCAGTGGATACAGCGTCCATTAGATCTGCACTTTGCTGATGCGACAAGCGGATTCGGGACCCGGGCAGCGGCGGGTCAATGGTGTAGCGGCATACCTGGAGCCGCCCGACGTCCGAAATCGGCGTAGCTAAAGGTGTTTCGATCAGCGGATATTCGCGAGTGTCGTCGTACTCTGCCATGCGGTCCACATCCGCTTCGGTGGTGATTTCGAAGGGTTGCCTGATCGAATCCCGGCAGATTCCCGGATCATCGGCGGACAGGTCGTCGACCAGATGCTGGTCGCGGCTGACCTCCTGCAATTCGGCAAGGGCGGCACGTGGGCCGTCTTGGAAACCGCAGGGCTCGGCCGGCCACGTAGGGCGTATTGCCGATCCTGCTTCGTCTACCAGCCACAACCCGGATGGCAGGACCTGACGATATGCGCAGTCGGCCCGGACATTGGCGGGAAACCGGCGCGACTGCTCACGGAATGCATCATTGACCGCGTGTATGTCCCCCTCGAGGCGTACGGAGTCGATGGTTAACCCACCGGCGGACGTTTCACCGCGTTCGCATCGAACAACAGCAATAGGACTGAAATCAGCAGGTGGGTAACCACTTCCCTCACTGCGGGGAGCACTGCTGTTGTCTCGGGTCTCGGGAGCTACCAGCGCTGTGGCGATATCGGGGTCGAGACAGTCCGCCCGATCGACTGCTGTCGCGACCGGTGGAGTGAACGATTCGTAGTCGTCTCGGACGCCAATCCAGACCAGTGCCACCGCGACCACACTGACGACAGCGACAAAGACCCCAGGTATGAAACGTCCACTCATACAAGGACACTATGTGGTTCTGCTGCGGCCGTTATGTATTGGAGGTGTAGTCCGTTTTGTCGATGTTCAAAACGAACACCCAAACCCGCAGGAGCGATCTCAGGGCGTTTTGGTTGCTGGGGTCCTATGGGTAATCAGGAGCCACCTGATGTGATGGTGTGTCGTTGTGTTCGTATGCAAACGGTTGGCAGGTTGTCCATGAAGAATGAGCGGATGAGCCCTCAAACCCTGAGGGTTATTCAGCGGCCATCCTGAAGAAATGCAGACCGATGACAGCAGCTATCGTTTTCTCGAATGGCGCAAGCGGTCTTCGGTAGTCGACATGAAGAATTCTCCACGTCTTCAAATGAGCGATGACCTGTTCAATTCTCCACCGTATTACATGAACTGACGTGTTGAAGTTTTTCTGCTTTTCGGTGAGGTCTCCGCGGGGTGGTTTCCTGATCGGGGTGATCATATTCTTCCCGATATATCCTTTGCCGCCGATCCAGTTCTGCGGGTCGAGAGTCTCCAACACGCCGGACAAGTCCAGTGCAGCACTGTCATGGCGCCGGCCGGGGACCGGGTCCGAGACCCAAGCCAACCGGCCATCGAGGTCGCAAGCCACCTGCACGTTGACACCGGTGGTCTTGTGTTTACCGGAGTACAACTCAGGTGAATGGGACTAGGACCAGCACGGAAGCAGCGTTCCGTCGACAATATAGGGCCCGACGGTCGAGAGATTCCCCGCAGTGGGCACCCAGTCGTCGGTGACCTGCGCGATCATCGGGATCAATGCACTGATCGCCCGCGAGATCGCCGTTTGGGATACGCCGTGATATTCGGCGAGTTCCTGTTGCACGTGGTTTCTCCGCAGGTATGTCAAGGTCGCGACCATCGCTTTGAACAGTCCGAGAATCGGGGGTACGGGTATTTCTTGTTTCGAGGATTGTTCTGCGGTGTGGATCATCGCGCACAGTTCAATGATGTCGTTTTTATGGAAACCTGTTGTATGATACATCTGCGGCAGTCTTTTCTCGAATTGTTTTGTGGTGATTCAATTCTTTCAAAGAAATGGCTGCCGCCCTAATTGACGCGCCTATTCAGGATATTAATTTACCGCCGCTGAATAGCCCTCATTGTCGACGGTCTGGAGCCACGATAATCTTATCCGGCCGCAGTGGCCCGACAACCTCATGGAACCGCCACCTTGGCCGTACCGGCCGTGGTGGTAACGACTTAGATTTGCACCTGGACGATCAGCCTGTCGTTTCCTTGCTGGACCAGCTGCACGAGATTCGGATTGCTCGGGGAGTCGGTAGTGAGACGGTTGCTTTCGTTGAGTGTGGCAGTGAACGTGGTCGTGAACATACCGTTGGTAACCCGAAACTGCCACTGCACGGATCCTGCAGTATGACCACCACAACCGGGCCTCGCGCTGCTACCAGACAACGTGAACCCCAAGGTATGCGAGCCCCCGGGTGTTACTCGTCCTGGCGTTCGCTCGTCCTTGCTCACCTGCTCGGCGACACCTCGTCCATCCCCGTTCAGAGACGCACACCGATCCTCATTCTGGGGGGTGATCGTCACGTTCGCCGAAGGACGAATTTTCGCAGTGAAGATGTCGGAGTCGATGTACTGGAGATCGACCACGAACCTTGGTGAGAATCCCTGCCCAGGTCCGGCCAACGATCCGAATCCCTGCCCAGGTCCGGCCAACGATCCTAGGCCCGGGGAAGCTCGCACGATGTCGTCCAGCGGCGACGCCGATGCCATGCCGGTGCCACTCACTGCCAGTACGCCTGCGGTGGTCGTCGCGACCACGGTCATGAGCCTGCGAAGACGGAAACCTTTTGTGAGCTGTGCCATCCGCTAAGTGTAAAGGACGAACAATTCCTCAACCGCGGAATCGATAACCAACATTTTTTTGCACCCGGAAGGCCTCCAGTAGGGCCTTGCGCGACCCCACTGCCACAACTTCTGGTTGACGAACTCCGTCAGCTCGGTTGGAGCAGGCTGACCGCAAACAAACGTGGCCTCAACAGGCCGACGAATCGTTCGATTTTGCGACCAATACCCGACTACAACGAATCGTCGACCGAAACGCACGACCGAAACCGTACTGACCAAAACAAGCGAATACACGATTTCGGGCGGTACGGAGCACCGAAGATGGAAAAGATGAGTTTGCCGCCCGAAGTGGTGGTATCGATGGATTCGGTCAACGACTTGAATCCGACACCACGAGCCGCGAGATCTTCCACGGTCTGCAGGAGATGGGGGAGTGAGCGGCCCAACCGGTCGAGGCGCCACACCACTAACGTGTCGCCGTCTCGAAGATGGGAAAGTAGGTCGCTCAGTTGCGGCCGGGTCGTCGTTGCACCGGATGCGGTTTCGGTCCAGACTTTGAAACAGCCGGCAGCGCTGAGAGCGTCGCTCTGCGGATCAACGGTTTGATCGGTAGTCGAGACCCTCGCGTAGCCCAAAAGTTCACCCATGAGGCAGCAGT
>NZ_JASHKR010000007.1 GCF_030056815.1 Rhodococcus sp. IEGM 1379 | reverse complement strand
AAGTACACGATCTGCCCGGCGGTGGCGCATGGTATCGACCATGAGGTCGGCTCGATCGAGGCCGGGAAGATGGCAGACCTGGTGCTGTGGGATCCGGCATTCTTCGGAGTTCGTCCGGCCGCAGTGATCAAGGGTGGTGCGATTGTTGCTGCGCCACTGGGTGATCCCAATGCCGCGATCCCGACGCCGCAGCCGGTGTTCATTCGGCCGGCCATCGCGGCGGCGCCGGGTTCGGCTCCGCACCTGTCCACGACCTTCGTCTCGCCGATGGCCATCGAGGATGGATTGGCAGATCGGCTTGGCCTCAAACGAACTCTCACCGGAGTCCGGCCCACCAGGCACCTCACCAAAGCCGACATGCCGAACAACACGGCACTGCCCTCCATCGACGTCGATCCGGAGACGTTTGCCATCAAGGTCGACGGTGATCTGATCCGGCCCAATCCCGTCGACGTAGTGCCGATGGCCCAGCGCTACACGCTGTTCTGACGCCGGTGTCCGCCGAGATCGCGTCGATGCTGCTGGCAGACGGGCGATTACCGACAGGCGGGCATGCACACTCGTCGGGGCTGGAACCGGCATTGGCGGCTGGTCTGCGCCAAAGTCAGGTTCCGGATTTCATCCGGGGCCGCCTTGAAACGGTTGGTGTCGTCGAAGCTGCGGCAACAGTCGTCACGAGGCGCTGGGCGGTCAGCGGCGGAAGCGGAAGCGAACTCGAAGCCATTTCGAACGAACTGCTTGCCCGCACGCCCAGCGCGCCATTGCGCGAGGCCTCGATTCAACTCGGCCGGGGGCTCGCCAGATTGGCTTCGAGGTTGTGGCCGCAGCATCATGCGGTGCAACTGCTGATGGCGCTGCCCGGTCATCCGATGCGGCCGTTGGCGCTGGGAGTCTTCACTGCCGTCGCCGGCATGGACGATACGGCGGCAGCCCGATCATGCCTGTACGACGACGCTCAAACTGTGGCGTCGGCGGCATTGAAGTTGCTGCCGGTGGATCCGGCAGAACCGGTCGAGTGGCTGCTGCAGGTTGCCCCGACCATCGAGAGAATTGCTCGGGCCGCAGTCGAAGTGGACTGCGCCGCAGACATACCTGCAACTACCGGACCGTTGGTCGAACAATGGTCACTCGAACACAACGCCCGATCCAGGAGGATTTTCCGTGCTTGACAATCTGAACACCCCCGCGCCGAACACCGTAACTGCAGCCCGAGGATTGCGACTCGGTGTTGCCGGTCCCGTCGGGACGGGTAAGAGCACGCTGATCGCCACCATCTGCCGTGAATTGGCAGCTGAATTCGAGATCGCGGTCGTCACTAATGACATCTACACGGACGAGGACGCGCGGTTGCTCCGTGCGGCAAACGTGCTACCCATCGAGCGCATTGTCGCCGTCGAGACCGGCGCCTGCCCGCACACTGCAATTCGAGATGACGTCACGCCCAATCTCATTGCGGTGGAAGATCTCGAGCGTGAATTTCACCCTCTCGACATGGTGATCGTGGAGAGCGGTGGCGACAATCTGACGGCTACTTTCAGCCCGGCTCTGGTCGATGCTCAGATCTTTGTCATCGATGTTGCCGGCGGCGGTGACGTCGCACGCAAGGGCGGCCCCGGTATCGAGCGTGCGGATCTTTTGGTGGTCAACAAGATCGACCTCGCTCCGTATGTCGATGTCGACGCAGTCTTGATGGTCGCGGATGCGACCGCCGCACGTGACGGCCTTCCAGTCTTGGCGCTCAGTCAGAAGGATCACGCAACCATCGATCAGCTCAGCGCCTGGATCCGTCAGGTCATCGCCGCTCATCGCGCCGGTAGCCATGTTCCCCAGGATCCGGGACCGATGGCGCCGCACTTCCACGCAGACGAAGAAGATCATGAGCACGGACATGGTCACGGGCACAGTCACTCTCACAGTCACTGATGAATACGTCTGCGCCGGTGTCTGGGGCAACCAGGATAGTCGTCGAACGAACCGGGGATACCGCTACCGCCGCGGAGTTGATCTCCGGAGACTTCCTGGCCCCACGATTTGTGAGCTCCCACGGGCGGCATGTGCGAATTGCCTTGGTAGGGCACAGTGCAACGCTGTTGGCCGGTGACGACCTTCGGATCGAATTCGACGTGGCGCCGGGCACTTTCCTCGAGGTGATCGAACCGTCGGGCACCGTGGCGTACAACGCGCGCGGCGGTCATGCGTCGTGGACGGCAACTGCCCGGGTGGGCGCGGGCGGCGCATTGGTGTGGCGGGCGGCGCCATTCGTGGTGGCGGGCGGCGCGAATGTCAGTAGGCGCATTGATATTTCACTCGAAACTGACGCGATTGCTCTGCTCGACGAAATGGTTGTGCTGGGTCGTACGGGGGAGATCGGTGGCGCCTTACGTTCGGATCAACGGATCACCGTCGACGGGACGCCGTTGTTGGTGGAGACCTTGGATCTACGAAGTGTTTCTGGCCGCAGCCTTCCCGGTGTCCTCGGTGGGCACCGGGTACTCGGCACCACCATGTTACTGGGGATGAAGACCGCAGAGACTGTCGACAGGCACGTCACGCCTTTGTCCGGTCCGGGGATGTTGGCCCGCGCGCTTACAGATCATGCCCATGAGGCGACCGCTGCCTTGGAGGAGATCTGCGCGGACTGGTATGCGACGGTAGCCAGGCGCTACAGCGTGGTCTGAACAGCGTGGTCTGACCGCTTGTCACATTCCGGGTAGTTACCTCGTCTGTCTCATGTCGCGACTGACGCGAACAAGGCAGAATGTGTCAACGGAGGCAATGATGCGGATTGCAGTTCTAGGCGGAACAGGCTTGATGGGCAAACTCGTTGTCACTCAGGCAAGGGAATCAGGCCACGATGTGGTGATTGCTGCCCGCTCGACCGGCGTCGACATCAGTACCGGGATGGGTGTGGACGCGGCGTTCGATGGTGTCGACGCAGTAGTCGACCTCAGCGATCACGTCACCAACAGTGCAAAGAAGGCTGTGGCGTTCTTCGAATCGGCGGCAGAGAATATTGCCGGGGCCGAACGCAAGGCCGGGGTGAAACACCATGTGCTGCTCTCGATCGTCAATTGCGACGATCCTCGACTGAAATCCTTTGGGTACTACCAAGGCAAGGCAGCGCAAGAACGCGCTGTGGAAGCGTCGGGAATCCCGTTCACGATTCTGCGATCGACACAATGGTTCGAGTTCGGTGAAAAGACCGTATCCCTCATGGGTTTCGGTCCACTGGCGTTGGTACCGCGGATGCTCTCGCGACCGGTCGCAGCCAAGACTGTCGCCCGAACGCTGCTGAATTGCGTCGAGCAAGGTCCGTCGGGGCGCGCGGCAGATCTTGCCGGACCCGAGGACCTGGAGATTCCGGCGATGACACGCACGATCTTGCGACGCCGTGGTCAGCGAAAGTTGTTGATTCCGATATCGATACCCGGTGCCGGAAAAGCCATGCGCGGTGGAGCTTTGCTCCCCGGACCGGGGTCGACGTCCGCGGGTCCCACGTTGGAAGAGTGGTTGAGCGCACGCTGATAGGAAAGGCGGCCGTGCACGGTGCACGGCCGCCTTCAACTCACGTTTGTGGAGTGTTTACAGATTCGGGTACGAGGTCAGCTTGTCGACCTTTTCGATCTTCTCGGGTTCTTCCGGCAGCTTCCCGGTTACGAGGAAGATCACTCGTCGGCCGACCTCGACTGCGTGGTCGGCGAAGCGCTCGTAGAAGCGGCCGAGCAACGTGATGTCGATGGCAGCGGCAACGCCGTGCTTCCATTCACGATCCATGAGGACGGTGAACAGGTGGCTGTGGAGATCATCCATCGCCTCGTCGTCTTCGACCAGACGTGCCGCGCGCTCGGGATCGCGAGATTCGAGAACTTCCTTGGCAGCTGCGCCGATGGACACGGCGATACGCCCCATTTCGGCGAAGTAGCCGTTGACTTCTTCCGGAAGCACATGGTTGGGGTGACGACGACGCGCGATTTTCGCGACGTGCAGGGCGAGGGCGCCCATGCGGTCGATGTCGGCGACGATCTGGATTCCGCTGACGACCGATCGAAGATCACCGGCAACGGGAGCCTGCAAGGCGAGCAGCGCGAAGGCACGCTCCTCGCACAGTGTGCTGAGTTCGGTGATCTTGTCGTGCTCTCCGATCACCTGCTCGGCAAGGGTGAGGTCAGCTTGGAGCAGCGACTGGGTGGCGCGCTCCATGGCGGTACCTGCCAGTCCTGCCATCTCGCCGAGCATGTCAGCAAGCTCGGTCATCTGTTCGTTGTAAGCCACGCGCATGAGGTCAGAGCCTACGTGCCCCGAAAGACCAAGTCACCAGCGACAGGTGAACGCAAGATGAATGATCTGCTCGTCAGATGCAGGCGGTGTCGCCGGCATTGACTGCGGCGATGTCGGGAGACAACGATGTCGAGGCACTGGTGTCCACGGATTTCGGTTCGGCCGAGAGCGTTGTGCCAGGATCGGCCGGCGCGACGACTGTTCCGGAGAAATCGCTACCGATCACAAGCTCGACCATCTCGCCCATGCTCGGTGTGACCACGAGGACAGCACCGGGAACTGCGGAGGCCACTGTCGCGGCTTCGGCTTCGTAGCCGGGCGCGTATCGCACCACAGTCTGTGTGGACTTGACGTTGGTCAGGCCGGTGGCCGCAGCGGCGTTACCGACATTGGCGACATGGAAGCCTTGGGTCTCGAGGTCTTGGGCGACGGTTGCAGCTCGGCCGGAAATTCCTGATGCATTCGAGACGTCGATGGAAACGTTGTATGCACTCATTGCTTCGACCGTCGTTGCATCGGGCAGTGGTGCGCTCGACGTCGACGGTGCCGCGCTGCTCGACGTCGGTGCGTCGTCTTCGGGCCGCTCTTCACCGGGCAAGGGTTCGTCGTCGATGATTGCCTGGAACAGGGCTTTGATCTCGTCGGTCCGGGGGATCTCGTTGCCCCAGTCGTTGGTGCCGTCGGTGGGGACGGTCAGGAACGTGACTGATCCGGCGTCGACGTTCTGCAACGATCGACCCAGCGTGACCAGTGACTTCGTATCGATGTTCTCGACAAACGTGTCGCTGGTGAAGGCGTTGATGAAACCGTTGAGCTTGCCGGGATTGAGGAGAACCTGGTTGGACAGCGCCGACCGGAGGAGAGCGGACAGGAATTTCTGCTGTCTCGTGATGCGTCCGTAGTCGCCGTTGCCCTCGGCTTCGACGTGGCGGGCGCGGACGTAGTTGAGTGCGGTCCGGCCGTCGAGCAATTGGTTGCCGCTGGTCGGCAGGACAGTGCCGAGAATGCCGTCTTCGATGGGGACCGGTGAACAGATATTGACGCCGCCGACGGTATCGACCATGCGCTCGAATCCGGCGAAGTCCATGCCGACGAAGTGGCCGATCTTGAGCCCGGACATCTTCTGGATGACCTTGACCAGGCAGTTGGGTCCGCCGAGTGCATACGTTGCATTCAGTTTTTCACCGCTCGCGGCGGGGAAGTATTCGCTGGTGTAAGTGCCGGTGTCATTGTCCCAGGCCTTGCACATCGGGCGGTCGACGTCGAGGTCGCGGGGGAACGAGACGGCGACAACGCGGCTTCGATCGGCTGGGATGTTGACCAGCATCACGGTGTCGGCTCGGGCGCCTTCGGCGTCGTCGACCGTTCCGGCGCCGATCGTGCCACTGGCTCCGGCGCGTGTGTCGGTACCGACGATCAAATAGGTTTCGTCGCCGAGTTGGCCCAGTGCGTCGACGATGTCGTCTGAGTTGGTATCGAGTGCTGCGATCTGTTCGAACTTGCCGTCGGTCGCGTGCTGGTAGCCCCAGACGACGCCCGTCAAGGTCAAAGACATCACGGCCATGAACGCGACGGCTGATCTGTTGATCACTTTGAGGCGCTTACGACGCTTGATCTTGTTCAGCGCGAGCCTGCTACCGCCGGTTGCGTTGACGACTCGAGGAGCGGCAGACGTGGGCGGTTCGCTGGAAATCCATTCAGCTGCAGCCGGTGCTATCGGGGGTGGTGGAACGGGTCCACTGTGGAGATTCGAATCGGTCGGTGCGTCGCCTACTCGGGCGACGAGTTCCGCAACCGAAATGCTGTCTTCGGTGTTGGGGGAGTCGCGTCGACCGAACAGGCCTGCGATTCGGCGTTCTGTTCCCGACCCTTTCGGCTCGGATTCAGGTACCGGTTTCGGGCGCTCCGCACGGCGGTTGCGGTATCGCTGATCTGCGAGTGGCCGTTCCCACGGTGCCCGGCTTTCGGGCGAAGGCGGACCCGAGTCGTGATCATCACCCACCGATGCAACCTGTCCCGTCGTCGACTGCCGATTCGGACAGTTCGTTCTGTTTTTCGCTGTACTGCAACACCTTTTGGCGAAGCTGGAGCCATATTACTGGTGAATCCTGAGTTATCCACTCAGAAAGCCGACGAATCGACCGAATTCACATTGAGAGTTATCCGCCCGAGTGCATCATGTCGGCGCCGACCGGCACCACATCGTCCTCGGGATCGTCGAGCCAACCGTCGGGCAAAGCCACCTGACCAGGGGAGCCCTGGCGCCCGCGGGGGCCTTCGGCGTCCTTGGGGAACGGCACGTCGTGATCGAGCTGACCGAGAAGATCGTCGAGTTCGGTCAATGTGCTGACCAGTGCCATCGACACCCGCAGATCCGATCCGACCGGGAAGCCGCGCATGTACCAGGAAACGTGCTTACGAAGCTCACGCAGTCCCTTCATCTCACCGTGGTGCGCGGCCAGAAGCTGCGCGTGGCGGGCGATGATCTTGGTGACCTCACCGAGCGTCGGAGGTGTGGCGATGGTCTGGCCGTTGAGCGCAGCGCTGAGTTCGGCGAACAACCACGGGCGTCCGAGGCATCCACGGCCCACGACGACGCCGTCGCATCCGGTTTCGTCCATCATCCGGGCCGCGTCGGAAGCGTCGAAAATATCGCCGTTGCCAAGGATCGGAACGTCTGTGACGTGTTCTTTGAGGCGGGCGATCTCGTTCCAGTCCGCAGTTCCGGAGTATCGCTGCGACGCGGTGCGGGCGTGGAGAGCAATCGCGGCAGCACCTTCAGCTGCAGCGATGCGCCCGGCGTCGAGGTGCGTGTGGTGGTCGGCGTCGATACCGACGCGCATCTTCACCGTGACCGGGATCTTGGTGCCTTCGGTGGCGCGGACTGCAGCCGCGACGATCTGCCCGAACAGACGGCGCTTGTACGGCAGCGCTGAGCCGCCGCCCTTACGTGTCACTTTGGGGACCGGGCAGCCGAAGTTCATATCGATGTGATCGGCCATGTTCTCGTCGACGATCATCTTGGCCGCGGCGTACGTCGTGTCCGGATCGACGGTATACAGCTGCAGGGAACGTGGAGTTTCGGTGGGGCCGAAGGTGGTCATGTGCAAGGTGGCCGGCTGGCGCTCGACGAGAGCGCGTGCCGTGACCATCTCGCAGACGTAGAGACCGGAAGTACTGCCGGCCCGTTCCAGCTCGAGTTCACGGCAGAGCGTGCGGAAGGCGACGTTGGTGACGCCTGCCATAGGTGCGAGGACCACGGGGCTGTGTAGCTCGAGTGAACCGATACGAAGGGATGACATGACTACCTCTGAACAAATATTTCTGACAATTGAAAGTGCCCGGTACCGAATCCGGTACCGGGCACAGAATAGCTGGTGAAATTAAGAAGCCTGCTGTTCGCGCTTTGCTGCCTCGCGGGCGAGCATGCGATCGCGCTGCTCCTCGAACTTGGTTGCCTGACCATCGAGTTTCTCGAGGTATGCCGCCAACTCCTCACGCGTGTTCTCGCCTTCGGCGCTGAAATCGTTGCGTTCGAAGATGTTCCACTTGCGCAGGACGGGCCAGATAACTTCGTCGATGTGCTGGCGAAGATCGTAGATTCCGTGCTTGGCCATGAGGACCCCGTTGCGACGGAAGTTCGGCATGCCGCTGCCCGGCATCTGGAAGTTCTGCACGATGTTCGACACGGACTTGAGCGTCTGGTCGGGCGCGAGGTCGAGTGCTGCGGCACAGATGTTGCGGTAGAAGATCATGTGCAGGTTCTCGTCGGCAGCGATGCGCTGAAGCATCTTGTCTGCGACTGGTTCGTTGCAGGCCTTGCCGGTGTTGCGGTGGCTGACGCGCGTCGCGAGTTCCTGGAACGTCACGTAGGCGACGGAGTGCAGCACGCCGGCTCCGTCGTCCGGTACGGCCGGGTTGTAGCCGGTGACCATATGTTCCATGCGGAGGCGTTCGAGTTCGACGGGGTCGACGGCACGGGTCACGACGAGGTAGTCGCGCATCACGATGCCGTGACGGTTTTCCTCGGCGGTCCAACGGCCGACCCAGGTGCCCCAAGCGCCGTCCTGTGAAAAGTTCTCGGCGATCTCACGGTGGTACGACGGCAGGTTGTCCTCGGTGAGGAGATTGGTGATCATCGCGGCGCGAGCCACTTCACCGAGCTGCGACTGTTCGAGGCTCCAGTCTTCGCCGCCCATGGCTGCGAAGTTGCGACCTTCGTCCCACGGGACGTAGTCGTGGGGATGCCATTCCTTTGCCATGGAGATGTGGCGGTTGACGTTCTCTTCCGCAACCGGCTGCAGTTCCTGTAGCAGTTCGAGCTGCGTCAGATTCCTCGTCATTGATTGCCTCCGTGTTGAGTGAATGCTCGACTTCGCCCCAGCCTACGGCACCGTAGGTTTGAAGAGAATGGCATGAATTTCCCCCCGGATCGAATGTTACCGACCCGTAGCTAGATGCTGATTGATCAGTTTCGTTGATCGACCGTATTGCCTGATCCGTTCCGGCCACATGTGATTTAAATCATACCTACTGGTGAGGTTGTGTGTGTGAATTTCAGGACCAAATATTTTCGCGCACGAAGTCACGGAATTCGAGTGCAGGCCGGGGCAATGCCCGGTCGTCAGCCCAGATGAGGCCGATTTTGCGCTGGGCGCCTGCGATAGGGACATAGACAATTCCCTCCGCCCAGATGGGCGGATCCTGGATCGGCATGACCGCGACTCCCAATGATGCCGAGACCAGACCGCCGACGGTGGCGAGTTCGCTGCTCTCGAATACGAATTCGGGAGTGAAACCAGCAGCGGCGCACATTTCGTCGAGAATTCTTCGCATACCGAAGTCGGATTGCATGGCGATGAACTGTTCGCCCGAAGCCTGCGAGAGTTCGACGCGCGGCAGTTCGGCAAACCGATGCCCGGCGGGTACGGCAAGAGCGAGTTGCTGCTGCGCAATCTGTGTCCAGGCGAGCTGCGGGTTGTCCGGTTGTGGGGAGACGATGGCGAGGTCGGTCTCGCCGGCACAGACGCGATCGGTCAGGAACTGTGCGCGGTCCTGGTGAAGTTCGAACCGCACACCGGGATGTGCGCCCCGATAGCTCCGCAGCATCCGCGGAATCAGCCAGGTTCCGAAGGAATGGAGAAAGTCGAGCCGAACGGTGCCGATGTCGGGACTGCGGAGCGTGTCGATCCGACGCTGCGCATCGTGGAGATTCTTCAGTGCGCTACCGGCATGTTCGTAGAGAATTCGGCCGTAGTGGTTGAGTGTGAGTCGGCGCCCGTGGCGGTCGAACAGCGGCACTCCGATCTGTTGTTCGAGTCGTGCGAGTTTGCGGGACAGTGTGGGCTGCGACAGATGGGTGAGGTCCGACGTGGCGGTGACCTGCTGGGTTTCGGCGAGTACGACAAACCATTCGAGATCTTCGGTCAGCATCACACCCTGAATCTATATGCGTCTGAGGCATATAGAAGCAGACATTCATGCATTTTCTTTTGTTGTCGCGAGGCGGGAGGATTTGCGACGGAGGTAATTCGATGAGTGTTTCGGCAGAAGTCGCCGCGAATGTCGTGCCGCACCGGCGTGGCTCGGTCGGATGCCGGGCCGTCACTCTTGCACTGTTCGCTGCCGGGTTGACGACGTTTGTGTCGATGTACTCGGCGCAGGCGCTACTGCCGGCATTTGCGGAAGTATTTACGGTCTCGCCGGCGGTGTCGGCGCTCTCCGTTTCGGTGACCACGGGAATGGTGGCGTTGGCGATCATTCCGGCCAGTGCTCTGTCCGCGCGGTACGGTCGAACCCGAGTCATCATCTTCTCGGCCGTCGCCTCATGCGTGATCGGCCTACTCTTGCCTCTCAGTCCGACGATCGAGATTCTCCTGGCAGGTCGGGCGCTCCAAGGTGCTGCACTGGCCGGCATTCCCGCAGTTGCGATGGCCTACCTGGCAGAAGAGATCGATCCGAAGGATTTGGGCGCTGCGATGGGTCGATACGTCGCGGGCACCACGATCGGCGGATTGATCGGCAGGCTGATCCCGTCGGCGGTGATCGATGTGAGTTCGTGGCACTGGGCTTTGTTCGCGGTCGTAGTGCTTTCCACGGTGTTTGCGCTCATCATGATTCGCACCTTGCCGGCATCGCAGTTCTTCCGGCCTCAGTCGGTCTCTCGGAGAAGGTTGGTCGCGAATCTTCGTGTTCACCTTGAAGATTCATCGTTACGGACGCTCTTCATGTTGGGTTTCATCATGATGGGCGCATTTGTGTCGGTCTACAATTTTCTCGGATTTCGTTTTTCCAGTGCACCTTTCGGTCTTTCCGAGGCTGTTGTGGGCTTGGTGTTCCTGTTCTACCTCGCCGGAACATTTACCTCGTCGGTAGCCGGCATCGCCGCGGACAGGTTGGGGCGGAAATGGGTGCTGCTGGGCTCCGTGTCGGTGACGGCATTGGGCCTGGGACTTACGATTCCCGACACTCTTGCTTTGGCTCTGGTGGGAATGCTGCTCTTCACCGGCGGATTCTTTGCTGCACACTCCGTGGCCAGTGGATGGGTGGGAAGGCTTGCCCAGGTTCATCGGGCGGAGGCGTCGGCGCTCTATCTGTTTGCCTACTACGGGGGCTCGTCGGTGGCCGGTGTCGTGGCCGGAGTCGCCTACGCTGCGGGCGGGTGGAATGGGGTCAGCATCTTTGTCGGTTGCTTGATGCTCGTGGCAATGGCGTTGTCGCTGAAGATGTTCAGATCCGCGCCGGTCGGCTCAAGTCAGTGCGGCGACTCCGGTTCGGGAGCCGCCGCACTGTGAGATTACTTCTTGCCGCCGCCGAGAAGCCCACCCAGCAGATCGCCGATACCGCCTCCGCCGGAGCCTCCCAGGAGGCCTCCCAGTGCGCCGCCGATGCCGCCGCCGGAATTGCCGCCGCCGGAATTGCCGCCGCCGAGCAATCCGCCCAGCAGATCGCCGATGCCGCCGCCACCGCCGGTTGAAGCCTGCGTCTGCGTTGCGTTGCCGCCGGTGAACTGCTTGGCGAGGTAAGCCAGGACGATCGGTGCCAGGATCGGGAGTAGTTGCTTCACCAGATCGTTGCCACCGCCAACTCCGCCGAGAGTGCTGGCGACCTGATCAGTGTTGTTGCCGAAAATATTCGCCACAATTTTCTGCCCGTCTTCGGTGTCGACTTTGCTGATGTCGATGCCGTCGTCGAGAATTGTGGTGTTCGCATGCGACTGCAATGCGCTCTCGAGTGAAGCTGCTCCGGCCTCGTCTTGTGCGTTGGCGCCGAGACCGCCGACAAGCGTCGGAAGTGCTGATTTCACTGCAGTTTCCGCAGTTGCACGATCTACGCCCAGTTGCTGCGCAATCTGGTCGATCGGGATCTGTGACAGAAGGTCGTCAAGCGAAGCCATTGATGCCTACCTCTTCTGGGGTGTTTCCTTGGTCAGCACCCGGTTGATGCAGACACTAGTCAATGTTCGGCTCTCGAGTAACCCTGAGGTTGCTCTGTGGTCAGGATCCGGCTTTCTCGCGAGGAACCAGGCAGGCGAGAAGCGCGAGAATCAGACCGCCGGCGGTCAAAATGAATCCTGTCTGATTGGTCAGGACTGTGGAGTAGTTTTCCCTGATGACGTTGCCGAATTGGTCGTTCACGCGGTAATAGAACGTGCCCAGCGTCCCCAAACCGACAACGATTCCCAGCCAGGCCGCGATGCGTGAGCCGAACAGCGCGGCAACGAGAATCAGCACTGCGGCAGCAAGGAGCAGGATCATCATCGATCGATAGAACGTCACGGATTGTTCGCCGATCTGCTCGATCACCCAGCCCACCGGAAACCCGTCTCTCAAATCCTCCAGGCGGACGTTGATGGGTTTGACGCCGGCCAATATCGACATGAACGAGCCGACTGCAATGGCAATGCCGCAGATCAGCAGCACCACATGAACAAACGTACGCATGCCACTCTCCCGAAGGATTGAGGTCGTCTAACGCGGTCAACGGGAGCCTAACGCGATTACGGGTGGGATGCGCCGAGAACTACGTGCACAATCGTCTGTCATGACGGACAACATGGTTCGGCTCGAGGAGATCTCGTTGAGTCTTCCCGAGGCTCAGCGCGTCGACATCGAGGCGTGGGACGGACATCCCACATTTCGGGTGCGGGGCAAGAACTTCGTGTTCTGCAATGTCGAAGCGACGTCTCTGACGGTGAAGCTGAGCAAAGAAGAGGCCGAAGCTGTTGTGGCTACGGAGTCCTTTGTCAGCCCGGCGAGCTACGGGTTGGGGAGGCACGGCTGGGTCGTTCTGGACATCGGTGCCGACGTCCCCGAAGAACTGTGGGATCAACTCGAAGAATGGATCTACACCTCCTACACACTGGTGGCACCCAAGCGGCTTGCCCGAATTGTGCTCGATGCGGATACCCGCGGCAGACAACAGTTAGATTCGTGACAACAACAGCGCCGAACCAAAACGAGGATTTGTCATGACGACACCGGAAACATCACCGGCTACAACTGCACCCGGAATGCCGCCGTGGGCGAAGAAGGCCATCGGAATCGCTGTCGCGGCGGTAGTGCTGGTCATCACCTATTTGATTCTCGCCGCGCTCCTTCCACGCTGGTGGTCTCAGCGGATTGCGTCGCTCGCCGACGGCAGTTTCAGTGGCGGCATTGCGTGGGGCGTGATGTTCGGGCTCGTGTGCACGTTGGTTCCGCTGCTCTTCTTCCGTGCGATTTGGCAGGTACGCAAGCGCAAGCACGCTCGTGTAATGCAGATCAGCGCTTTGGTGCTCGGCGTGATTTTCGCTTTGCCCAACCTGCTGACACTGAGCATCGTGCTCGGCAACAGTAGTGCCGCGCATGCCGGCGAACGTGTCCTCGACGTCGACGGCCCCGGCTTCCGCGGTGCCTCGGTGCTGGGCGCTGTAATCGGTGTGGCTCTGTTCCTCGGGATCATTTTTCTCGGGTACATGTACAACAAGCGCGGCAAGGAACTCGAGAAGATGCGCGGCGCCGGCAAGAAGGGCGACGGCAAGAAAGCTGAGCCCGAGGTCAATGTCGAGAGTCCGAATCTCGAAAAGTGAACCGGCGCTTGGTTCACCACAAGAGGACGGGTTTGATCACCTTTCCCGAGGCTTGATCGGCGAGGGCTTGGTTGATGTCGGCGAATGCATAGGGCGTTACCAGGCGATCGATCGGGAAGCTGCCCGCGTTGAAGAGTTCGACGAGTCGGGGAATGAAAGTCGTGACGTCCGAGTCGCCTTCGACGCACCCGCGAACGGTCTTCCCGTTCAGCATGATGTCGGCCATATTCAGAGTGACTTCGCGTGCGCCGAGCCCGACCACGGCCAGCGTTCCACGTGCACGCAGTGATGCGACACCCTGATTGATGACTGTGCCGATCCCGGTGGTGTCCAGTGAATGTGTGGAACCGCCGTCGGTGGCAGCACGCACGGCATCGACGACGTTGTCGATTGCCGGATCGACCGTGGCCGCGCCGAACTCTTCCGCGAGTTTTCGACGTTCCGCCACCGGGTCGACTGCGACGACGGTGCTGACCCCCGCTGTTCGTGCGGCCAGGAGGGCAGCGAACCCGACGCTGCCGACTCCGAAGACGACAAACGTCGAATCAGGTTCGGGCCGAAGCATATTGAGTACAGCGCCGGCACCTGTCTGGAATCCGCAACCCAGTGGCGCTACGACGGTCAGGTCGATCGACGGATCGACCACGACCGTGTTGTCAGCCGTCGCGATCGCGTATTGCGCGAAGCTGGACTGCCCGAAGTAGGCGGCTCTGATTGGCGCGCCGTTCTGATGGACCGGGGAGGAACCGTCAGTGCGAACGCCCGAGCTGTTGAGTTGTTGGGAGCGTTCGCAATACGCTCGGTGTCCGTCGACGCATTGGCGGCATGCACCGCAACTGCGAACGCTCAGGAGTACGTGATCGCCCTCGGTGATGTGTGTGATCTCGGATCCCACAGCCTCGACGATTCCCGCACCTTCATGCCCGAACAGGCAGGCGCCAACCTTTTCCGGCAGCAGGGATTTGGTGAAGAGATCTGTGTGGCACAGTCCTGTTGCGACAATGCGTACCAATATCTCGTCAGCGCGGGGATCGTCGATCTGGACGGTTTCGAGTGCGAACGGTGATTCCGGACCGCGAGACAGTGCAGCTGTCATCTGCATAACGAATTCTTCTTCGGCGCGAATCAAGCTCGCTCGAGCAGGAAGTAGTAGTGCTGACCGTTGTCGAACACCAACTTCGACTTGCCGTTCATGATCCCCATCAGAGTCTGCTCGTCGACCTTCTTGAAATGGTCGAAGATCGATACTCCGTCGTAGACCATCGTTGCTGTCACTTCGCCGCGGAATTCGATGTTCCACAGGCTCGCTTCTCCGTTGCCACCCTTGATGTCGGAGTAGAGGTTGCCGTCTTCGTCGCGGCAGATCAAAGGCTTGGCGTCGTTGAGCGAGTTGAAGGTCTTTCCGTACCAGCGGGTCGCGGCCAGTGCGTCGTGTAGCCGGTGGCCGGTAGCGAAGTCGTCGCCCTTCCATTCTCCGAGGATGTCGGCCGCGGCGACGGTGTCGAGCGCTGCCCAGATTTCGTCGAGTTCCGCAGGTGAAACACCACTTTCGGCTGCTCGGAGCTGAGTGAATGCGGTGCGGGCCTCGTCGAGATTCATGGGGATCCTTGCGGTCGGAGTTTAAGTTTGCGAACCAAACTGTTCGCCAACTCCGGACGCTACGCCGAACCAGATGGTTCGGCAACGGTCAATTCGTTCTAGGCTGTTCACATGCGTTCAGCCGGGGAAGCGACCAGGGTCCGCATTCTTGCGGCCGCGAAGGAAGAATTTGCCAAGTACGGCCTGGCGGGCGCTCGGATAAATCGGATTGCCGCCGACGCTCACGCCAGCAAAGATCGCCTGTACGCGTATTTCGCGAGCAAGGAAGAGTTGTTTGCCGCTGTCACTGCGCAGTGGACGGTCGAGACCTCTACCGAGACAGCCCTTCGCGGCGACGACCTGCCCGGATATGTCGGTCGGCTTTTCGACAACTATCTGGCGCACCCCGAGAATGCGCGTTTGCAAGAGTGGGCGGATCTCGAAGCGCCGGACGTCATGAGCGAGAACGACTTACGAAGCAAGACACTGCGACCGAAGATTGCAGAGATTCGCAAAGGCCAGGCGGAGGGGCACATAGATCCCGCTTGGAATGCGCCGGAACTATTATTCGTGATCACAGAGATAGCCCGAACTCTGGCGCTTCCGTACGGAGGGAAGACATCTCGATCGCCCGCTCAGCGTAGGCAGACGGCTGTCGAATCAGTCCGGCGATTGATCACGAGTTCCTGACTGCGCTGACGCACCTGTTTCGGGAGATTCCTGAGCGCGCCGACGATGCCATTTTGGTGGAAACTGCGATTATTGAGGTCCAGAAACTACACAAAAGGGCAAGCTGTGAGCGGTCGGTCCGGTACACATGAGATTCCGACAGGTGAAACAGAGACCCCGAATGATCGTTTCGGCCGCCTGATCGAGCGTCGCGACGATGCAGACTTCCCGTTCTACAACGATGTGCCCGCCGCACTCACGGTGAAGCAGTGGATCCTCGCAGTGTCGTCCGTTGTTGTCGGCTTCTTGGCGTTCGTTCTCACTCCGCAGCCCAACAACTTCGTGGCGCTGATCCCGCGGATTCTGTTCGTGACCATCCCGCTCGTCGTATTGGCCGTGGTGACCAAGGATCACTGGCGCGCACTGTTCCGGAAGGTGCGCGGTCACGATGTGCTGGTGATGA
This sequence comes from Rhodococcus sp. IEGM 1379, assembly GCF_030056815.1. Lineage (GTDB taxonomy): Bacteria > Actinomycetota > Actinomycetes > Mycobacteriales > Mycobacteriaceae > Rhodococcus_F. The sequence continues at coordinate 150,513 of NZ_JASHKR010000007.1, read as the reverse complement.
TGTGCTGGTGATGATCGGTTTCGCGGTTCTCAATATCGCGGCGACGTTCGTGCTGGCTCTGATCGTCCAGTCGATCTTCGGTACGGCTGCAAATGATGTTCTCGAAGGTGCCGGAGAAGCGGGTGGCTTGGGCACGCTGGCGTTCTACGTCGGAACCTTCTTCCAGTTGATCGGTGAGGACGTTTTCACGATCATCCCGTTCCTCGCAGTGATGTACTTCCTGTTCGCGAAGGCGAAGTTCTCACGCCAGAATGCGATCCTGCCGGCCTGGCTGATCAGTTCGCTGTGGTTCGCTGCCGCGCACCTGCCGACCTACGACTGGAACTTCGCTCAGGCCTTCGTCGTCATCGGTGGCGCTCGAATTATCCTGACATTGGCCTACATTCGCACGAAGAACCTGTGGGTCTCCTCCGGTGCGCACATCATCAACGACTGGACTCTGTTCACCGTAGCTAGAGCAGGAAACGCGGCGTTCCTCGCGTTCTGACGTCTGCAGTTTCGCTCGCGACACGTAATAAAAAGGCGGGAGTGACCACTCTGTGGCCACTCCCGCCGATCCGAACATGTGCATCCCACAATGTGAACAGGCAGAGCCTGTTCAATATGGTGCCCCCAGTAGGACTCGAACCTACGACCTGCGGATTAAAAGTCCGTAGCTCTACCAACTGAGCTATAGGGGCGCGGCGCAGAGTCTAACCAGACCGCAGAGAGCGTGAAAACACCACCCCCATTAGAAGGGTGATTCCGATGATCATGATGACTTCTCCGGTGCGGTGTAAACCGGAGTCGTTGATGGTCCCACGCATGGTCAGTTCGATGACGACGGCCGCGAGGTTGGCTCCGATGCACTGGATAGTCCGGTAAAGGCCGATAGCCGTCCCGACGTCGCGGAGGTGGTCACGGAGTTGACGAGATTCTGGTTGCCCATGTTGTTGGAGCCGTTCGGGATGCCGAGGATCGCGGCGACGACAAGAAGGACAACGAGGGGAGTGCTGCTCGATTCCACGAACGTGACGAGAAGTCCGCCGACGGCCAGTGCTGCGGTTCCGATCAGCAGGGTGGTTCGCGCGCCGTAGCGGCCGTAGGTCCGGGATGCGGTCATCGTGGAGACGATTCCTACGGCGGCGATGGGAAGCATGAAGAGGCCGGCGTTTGTGGGCGAGAGGCCGCAGGCGACCTGTAGCCCTGGGGGAGTCCGAAGAAGATGCAGTAGAACGGCGTGTAGGTCAGGAGAGTGCGGCTGAGGGTCATGCTCAATGCATGGTTGGCCGCGACTGCGCGGACGTCGATGAACGGTGTGGCCGTTCGACGCTCCCACAGTGTGAACAGAATTGCGGATACTGCGACGACGGATTGTGCACAGATAGTGAGTGTTGCTATTGCGGAACGTGTTTGAGCGTTGTGCTGATCGGCATACCGGCGGACGACGGTCATGGCGTTGGGATACTGCGTCGCCGTTCCGATTCCGAGGAGTATTCGTGCGGCGATGAGCCAGCCCAACGACTGGGCGAGTGATCCGTGGATCGCGCCGGCGGCGATCAGACCGAGGCCGGCGAGGTAGGTGCGCTTGGCTCCGAGGATTGAGGACGCCCGGCAGTCGGAGCGGTAACAGCCGTGGCGATATAGAGCGCGGAGATCACCCACGCTGTGCCATTCAGTGGCTGCAGGAATCGTGCGCCGGATCCCAGCGCGAGATTCAGTCGAAGGGGGACGGACGCTCGTGGTGGCGATGCCCGTCTGTGTCCGTCACGGTTTCGAGGCAGTTCGAGGATGGGCTGATGGGGATTGTGGGGAAGTGGAGTGGCCGAGTCTGCGCAGGATTCTTCCGGCGATAAGGAGAAGATCGCGCTCGGCGTCGGTGCACTCGGCATCCATCGCGTCAGTAAGCCACTGTGTCAGTTGCAGCCGGTCGTCGCGGAGTGTCGATGTCCCCAATTCGGTGAGGTCGATGAGGTTGGCGCGGCCGTCCGACGGGTCTGATCGACGGGTCACCATCCTCTGTTGCTCGAGGGTCATGATCGTTTTGGCGATCGATTGGGGCGTGACACGCTCGAGTTGCGCAAGATCTTTTGCGGTCATCGGTCCGCTCCGGTTGAGATGTCCGAGGGCCTGGATATGGGTGGGGCTGAGGCCGCGTTCGCTGCGTTCGGTGCGTAGGCGTCGTGTGAACACTCCGAGGTCTTCCCACAGGACGTGGATCTCGTCTTGGGTCATCTTTAGCTCCTCAGCCGCCTCTAAATTAGGCAGCCTAACTGTGTAATTGATCCAAAAATCCCTGATTTTGGGACCTTTGTCCGGAATAAATAGTACCTTTGGTTGTTCAAGTAGGTAGGCCTGCGTTGAGATCCATGCAATGTGAGTGATCCATTGTCGGCTTTGGGGAACAAAAAAGCTCGGATGCGCACCCCCTGCGCCGCACCCGAGCGAGCCAAACAATACCACTCGGTGTGTTATGTGAACCGGCAGTCTTTTCGGTGTCATCTGACTGACTGACACGCACTAGTACTTTTGGTGGGTGTCGCGTGATGCCTTACGGGACGTATGTCGAGAAGATATTGTGAACTTTCGGGGGGATTGTGGGTGCCGCAGGCGGCACCTTTCGGAGACCGACTCGTCGAGAGGTATGACACCGCCAATGGCACGTCAACAAGAGCGTGCGCGGCGTACCCGCGCCTCCCTGGTCGAAGCGGCTGCAAGTGAGTTCGCCAAGCGCGGCTACGCGGCCGCCTCGGTCAATGCGATTCTTGACGGCTCTCAAGCCACCAAGGGCGCCATGTACTTCCATTTCCAGTCGAAGGAAGAGCTGGCGAGGGCGATCCTTACCGGCGCAATCGAGCTATTCACCGATGTCACTGATCAATGGGCGAAGCGCACTGACCTTGACCCATTCCAGCTTCTGCACGGTCTGGTGCGTGACATCGCGACGCTGTTCCGCACCAATGTGGTCGTGCGGGCGGAGTTCAGGCTGATCATCGAGCCTGAGTTCTATGCCGATGTTCAGTCCGGTGCCGGTCAGGTGTGGGGGCGCTCGGCGCATCAGTTCGCGGCACTGGCGCAGGAGTCCGGACTCTTCCGTGAAGGCGTGGATACCGAGAAGTTCACGCGCGTCCTTGCTGCAAGTCTTGCCGGCCAGCGCTACATGGCGGACCTGACTTCGCAGAACGGTGATCTCGGGGACTGGTTCGAAGAGTCTCTCGAAGTAGTGCTCGAAGCGATGGCCAGTGCGGAATGGCTCGAGCAGTTTCATCGCGAGGGATGGGCTCCGGTTGAGTCCTACGTGCAGCAATAGTGCGATTTCTATTATCTGACCTGGCGATTTGGGTTTTTCCAGCTACGTGTCCTAAGCTATCCAAGCTCCCAACGGAATGCCGTTGGGGAACTAGTTCGGAGTGATCCGACGGGCCCCCTTCGTCTAGCGGCCTAGGACGCCGCCCTTTCAAGGCGGTAGCGCGGGTTCGAATCCCGTAGGGGGTACGTTTTGCGAAAGCGAAACGATGCAGTATGGTTTGACCGGCAAGACCCGCACGACAAGCTTTGAGTTGCAGAAATGCCCAGCTAGGACAGTGGTTTGGGAGCAGCGAGAAGATGTAGTACGGTTTCACAGCAAGGAAAAAAGCAAGGCCCTGTAGCGCAGTTGGTTAGCGCGCCGCCCTGTCACGGCGGAGGTCGCGGGTTCGAGTCCCGTCAGGGTCGCAAAGCGTTGTTCTCAGTCATCTGACTGAGAACAACGCAATGCGTAGGCATTCGGTTCGGGTGCTGTCCGGCCAGGTAGCTCAGTTGGTACGAGCGTCCGCCTGAAAAGCGGAAGGTCGCCGGTTCGATCCCGGCCCTGGCCACCAAAACTCGATATATCAAGCTTCAGTTTCGACGTTCTCAGAACGCGGATCTGGAGCTTTTTTTATTGCGTTGAATTGATTCTTCTTCAGGTCGGTCGGTCTGATTCATTCTCGGAAGATTCCGGTCAGCGGGAACGTGCCGTGCGTCACTTATCTTCGGTCAGCAGTATTGGCCACTGCGTCCCATTCCATGGCGGCGCGTGGTCCGGCTGTCTCTCGATGGCCGGCCCTTCTTTACTGCACAAGAGGGAAGTGAAGGTCGACGTGTCGAACTCGAGATCCAGACGCATCGGGAAAATCAGCCGTGTGGCGGTTGCGTTGTCAGCTGCGGGCGTATTGCTCGTGGGCTGCGCCAGCACCGACAACGACACCAGTTCTGCAGGCGGTGACTCCACGGCCTCAGCTGCATTGACCGGGATGGTCAACCCGCAGGCTGACCCCGGCCCCGCCGTGGCCGGCGGAACACTGACTTATGGTGTGCAGGTCCTGGCGGCAACTCTGGATCCGACGAAGACAGCAGCACGTGGCGGTTCGGGCGGCGAGGCACTGGCTGCCGTGTACGACGTTTTGGTGAGCTACGACACGACGAGCGGCGATTTTCAGCCGAAGCTCGCCAAGTCGCTCGAAACCAATGACGGTGGCACGACGTGGACCTTGAAGCTCCGCGACGGAGTGAAGTTCAGTGACGGGACCCCGGTCGATGCAAATGCAGTAGTTGCGAGCATCAATCGGTACAACGCGGGTAAGGGCAACGGAGCGGAACTGTGGGTCGCTTCCGTCACATCGATGGACGCGGTCGACGCCTCCACCGCTGTTTTCCACCTCAATGCACCGTGGATGCGTTTCCCCTCGATGCTGGCTCTCGGCCACGGAATGATCGTCGCTCCCTCATCGCAGCAGGGTGACAAGTTCACCGCTATCGGTGCCGGACCGTTCACCGAAGATCTGTTCACCCCGAGCGTCGAGCGAGTGTTCAAGGCCAACCCCGCGTTCTACGGTGGCGCTCCGAAGCTCGAGAAGTTGCGCATGGTGGCGCTCAACGGGCCGCAGGCCAACCTCGAATCCCTGAACAGCGGTCAGTTGGACGTTGCATACATTCGTGGTCTCACATCAGCTATCAATTCTGCGAAGTCTGCCGGATACCCCGGATACATGGACGTACTCAACGCCGGTAGCGCCGAAATCATCAACAACCGCGAGGGTCGCCCGGGTTCGGATGTTCGGGTCCGCCAGGCCATCGGCTACGCACTGGATCCAGAACTGATCGATCAGCGCGCCGAGAACGGTGAAGGACTGCCCGGATCCGAGCTCTTCGGTCCGACGTCGCAGTGGCACATGGACACCCCGGGCATCGCATACGATCCGGCTAAGGCCAAGGAACTTCTGACGCAGGCCAAGGCTGACGGATACAACGGAAAGCTCAACTACATCGTTCTCAGTGAGCCCAAGGACCACGCGATCGGTCTGGCCGTGCAGTCACTTCTGCAGGCAGTCGGCTTCGAGGTCAACTTGATTCTCGCCAACAACGCCGGTGACATCGTTCAGAACGTCTACGTCAAGAACGATTTCGACCTCGCGCACGCCGGCATCGGCCTCTATGAGTCGATTCCGGACCTCGGACTGTTCTCGACCACCAACAGCACCTCGAAGTCCAACACCGCGGGTTACGCCAATCCCGCGATGGACCAGTTGATCGCAGAACTGCAGCAGGCCAAGGACAACGCTTCCGCGTTGGCAGTGATCAGCAAGATCCAGACCTTGTGGAACGAGACGGTGCCGTCGGCGCCGGTCGGTGGTCTGTCCTCGTTCTGGGCATGGCAGAAGAACGTGCACGGTGTGGTTCCGACCGCGACCGGCATCATGCTGTTCGACCAGGCATGGATGGGCGCGAAGTAACTTGTCCGCCAACTCGACGAGCCCCGTCCGACGCGAGTCGGGCGGGGTTCGTGCTGTGCTGGGTGTGGCCCGTGAGACCAGTGTTACCCACGAGTTGGAAGTCGTGGGACGATACTAAAGTGGTGACGGATCGGAGCGACGACAAAGGCAAAGCGCGCGGGGGCGAGCCGATGACCTTCCGTGCCCGCGCAGCGATGTGGACCAATCGTCCGCTGTTCGACTTCAACATGATGGTCGGCTTGGTCGTCCTGATCGTGGCCTTCGGTTTGTTGATGGTGCTCTCGTCGTCGAGCGTCGAATCGTATGTGCTCTCCGGTACGTCGTATGCCCGGTTCTGGCCGCAGTGCATGTTCGCGGCGATCGGCCTGGTGTTGTTCGTAGCTGTTGTGCGAGTACCCACGGAACTGATGCGTAAATACTCGCCGTGGCTGTTGATCGCGTGTCTCGTCCTACTCGTGCTGGTTTTGATTCCGGGTATCGGATCGGAACAGATGGGTGCCCGAAGCTGGTTCGTCGTCGCCGGAATCTCATTTCAGCCGTCGGAACTTGCCAAACTTGCGTTGGCCATTTGGTCGGCGGCGACGGTGGCGTCGTTCATGAATGCCCGACTCGATGTCAATCGAGCCTTGCCGGTCATCGGTGGCACCACACTTCTTGTTCTCGTTCTTGTCGTGTTGGAGAAGGACCTCGGTACCACCATCACGATCGGCATCATCTTCATGTCGGTTCTGTGGTTCGGATTGTTCCGGATCAAGACGTTCGTCATTCTCACATTGGGTTCCGGCGTCGCCTTCCTCGTTCTCGGGCTTACCGCCGGTTACCGCTCGGATCGAATCAAGGCTTATCTGAATCCTGATCTGGATCCGCAGGGCCTGAATTTCCAAAGCACTCAAGCCAAGTACGCATTGGCGAACGGCGGAATTTTCGGACGGGGCCTCGGGCAGTCCGACGCCAAATGGAGCTATCTTCCTCAGGCACACAACGACTTCATCTTCGCGGTTATCGGTGAAGAGCTCGGGCTGATCGGTGCGCTGATCGTGGTGGCACTTTTTGTCGCAGTCCTTTTGGTCGGTCTGAGAATCGCGAAGCGTTCGACCGATCCGTTCCTCAAAGTCATGACGGCGACCGCAACGACGTTGATCGTGATGCAGGCCTTCATCAACATTGCGTACGTTGTGGGACTGATCCCGGTGACGGGTTTGCAGCTGCCTCTCATCTCGGCCGGTGGAACGTCGATGATCACGACGCTGTTGATGTTCGGCTTGATCGCACACGCAGCGTTCCGTGAACCGGAGGCCGTAGCGTCGCTCGAAAGTAGTGGCCGCGGATGGATTCCGTTTGTCTTCGGTAAGCCGCGCTTCGGCGAGGCGAAGAAGCTGACGCCGAAGCCGCGGGAACGGCAGCAGGCTCGGCGGGCACCTGCCCGGGATCGGCAGCGGGATCGGCAGCGGGCACCGCAGCGAGCGCAACAGCCGGATCGACGGCGTTCCGTACGACGTGACGGCGACGACGATCCGCGATATCGCAGCGGTGGAACCCGTCCTCGACGTGCTTCCTGATCTGTCCAGTACGCGTCGGGATCTCTGGTGGGCGGCTACATTGGACACTGAAATTGGCGTCAGAGAAGGTTGTGGGCATGTCAGATGGCGATAAGCCAGATCAGTCTGTAGTGGAAAGAAGCTCGGTTACGGGGCGTCGTACGACGCCTTCGCAGCGTGCGCGTTTCAGCAGAATCATCGACGCGGCAATGGAATCCGCATCCGAAGGCGGCTATGACGCAGTTCAGATGAGATCTGTTGCCGAGCGTGCGGGAGTCGCGATCGGGACGGTATACCGTTATTTCCCCTCCAAGAACCACATGCTCATCGTGGCGTTGTTGTGGATGTTGGAGGGGTTGCGCGACAGATTTCAGGATTTCACGGTTCCGGGTGAGACGCCGTCAGATCGAATTCTATTCGTGTTGAGGAAGAACACCGAGGTTTTCGAGACCAATCATCAACTCTATGAAGCTTTGGTCCGCGCGTACATGTTTGCGGACGCGTCGGCTACGCCGGAACTGAATGCACTGGGCAACGTGGTGACGGAGATGTTCGCCAAGGCAATCGGCGTCGACGAAGTGTCGCAACAGCAGATGGACGCGGTCAAGGTGATCGACGACGTCTGGATGTCCTCTCTGGTCTCGTGGGTGGCGGGTCGGATGAACACCGAAGAAGTGATGGCGCACTTGGAACTGGCAGTGCGCTTGGTATTTCGTAAGTTGGGCGGCTAGCGCCTCACACCGTGTATCCGCCGTCGACGTTCAGTTTCTGGCCACTGATGAAACCCGCTGCGTCGCTGGCGAGGAAGCAGACGGCTTCGGCGATGTCGACGGCTGATCCGAATCGTTTGAGCGGGATCCGGCTCATGGTGACGTCGAGTGCGTGTGGGTCGAGATCGGCTGATGCAATGAGTCTTTCGGCCATGCCATCGGTGAGCATCCCGGGGCCGACAGCGTTGAAGCGCACGCCGTACCGTCCTTCTTCAGCAGCAAATCCCCGGATGAGTTGTTCGACAGCACCTTTGGTGCCGGCGGAGAGTCCGTCGCGGACCGGGAAGCGGTCGGTAGCCGCTGTGGTGACGGCAACGGCAGAGCCGGAGGTTGCGCGCAGTGCTGGTAGCGCGGTGTGTACGAGGGTGAAAAATGCTGCGGCTTCTTGGTTTAACTGTTCACTGAAGACCGCCGGTGTCACGCGCGAGAGGTGCGTCATCGGGACGTGAGGACCGGCCGCGTGGACGAGTGTTGTCAGAGATCCGAGGTCGTTGATCGCGGCGCTCGCGGCGTCGGTGATGGAGGATTCGCGATCGAGATTCATTTGGTACGAGTGTGCCGAGACCCCGAATGAGCGGATCTTCTCGCTCAACTGTGTTGCTGCGGCGGCGTTGTTTCGGTAGGTGAAGGCCACGTCGTGTCCGCGTGCGGCGAGCATGAGGGCGATTGCCGAACCGATGCCGCCGGTTCCGCCGCTGATCAGTGCGGTGCGCGTTGTAGTCATGTCTACTCCTGGCTGTGCGGGGCTGAACTACTCGATGCAATTAACCTAGCAAGTGCTTGGTTGGTTTGGTGGCGTGGGTCTCCTGAGGGCAGCCTCAGATTGCTACCGCAGACTGCGGCGGAACCCTAGTCTGAGTGGTATGTCCGATAGCGTGCAGGTCACCGGTGAAGTTCCCAGCGAGGGATCCGAACCGCATACTCCCAGCTTGAACAATCGTTTGAACTGGCTCCGGGCGGGTGTTCTGGGAGCAAATGACGGCATCGTGTCCACCGCCGGCCTGGTGGTCGGTGTTGCGGCGGCAACAACGGAACGTTCGGCGATCTTCACCGCCGGGTTTGCGGGATTGGTTGCGGGTGCGGTGTCCATGGCGCTCGGCGAGTACGTCTCGGTCAGCGCGCAACGCGATACCGAGCGTGCACTGCTCAAGAAGGAAAAGCGAGAACTTCTAGAGACGCCTGAGGAGGAATTTGCCGAACTCGTCGGGATTTACGAGGACAAGGGATTGAGTCCGGAGACGGCTCGGAAAGTTGCCGAGGAACTTACCGAACACGACGCCTTCGCAGCACACGTCGAAGTCGAATTGGGCATCGATCCGAATGATCTGACCAACCCCTGGAATGCTGCAATCTCGTCGGCGATCTCGTTCACCATCGGTGCGGCAATTCCGTTGATCGCAATTCTCTTGCCGGCAACCGGAGTTCGCGTGCCGATAGCCTTCTTCGCTGTGCTGATCGCCCTGGCCTTGACCGGCACGATCAGCGCGACGCTCGGCGGTGCACGTAAGTCCCGAGCAGTTATGCGAGTGGTTCTCGGTGGAGCCTTGGCGATGGCGGTGACGTACGGGGTCGGTCAGCTGGTCGGTACGGGCCTGGGCTGATGCTGCAGGGTTAGCCGCGAGCGATCATCACCGGACAAGGTGCGTGGTGCAAGAGGTTCTGACTCGTGGAACCCATCACGGCACCGGCCACGGCGCTCCGGCCGTGACTGCCGACAACCAGAAGTTGGGCGTCGTCGGCATATTTCAGCATGACGGGCGCGGCAGCGCCGGGTTCGCTGATGCGAGTGACCGCAACATCCGGGTACTGATCCGACATGCCGGCAAGGTTTTCGGCCAACAATGCGGACTCTTCCTGTTCGACGGCTTCCCAATCGATAAGGATGCCGGCGCCTCCGTCACGGAAGGTCGACGCACCTTGCCACGTGTGAACGGCAAAGAGAGGTGCCTCGAACTGATCCGCATACTGGAATGCGTATTCGACGGCCTTCTTGCTCAATGTACTTCCGTCGACGCCGACGACCACCGGGCGTTGGTCGGGCCCGGGATGCTGGGTAGTCCCACGCCAGACCGTCACGGGGCAGGGGGCTTGGTTGGCAACCTTCAGTGCGGTGGAACCGAGCAGACGTGAACGCAGGGCGCCGGAACCTGTCGAACCCATCACGATCAGCCGTGCGGTCGCGGCGCACTCGAGGATGTGCGTCATCGGTGGCCCCGGTGCGATCTCGGATTCGATGACAAGGGAAGGGAACTCGTCTGCGAGTAGATCCGTGACGACGCCGGTGATGGCTTCGCCGTCTTCTCTGACCTGATTGAGGAATTGTGACTGCAGCATGACGGCGGCCGGGCTGTAGATCGGGCCCTCCTGCGGCAAAGCGTGCGCCAGAATCAGTCGTGCATTGACTGCCTGTGCAATTGACGCAGCCCATCTGGCAGCCGCGGTCGAGGCTTCGGATCCGTCGATACCGACAACGATGTCCTGGTGTCCGGCAAGTGTGGTCATGTCTACTCCCTCAATAAGTTCGAGATTTGTCGACTGCCGTGGTGGAGGCTACCGCCACAGCGCTTCGGATGACTTCGCAGCTTCCTTCCATGTCTTCTTCAACAATGTCGCCTGCTTGTCGGCGATGTCGAGTTCGTGTCGGTACACAATTCCGAGACTGAAACTGGTGAGCGAGGTGTGCTCGTGCTCCGACGCCATCTCCAGCAAATGGTGCTGCGCCACAACGGAATCCTGGTGTTCGCCGAGAACGTCCTGAAAGTGGGTGAAGTGCTCGAGTGCACGTTTGGCGTGACGCTTACTCGACGGCTCCATCACTTCGATCGCATATTTCATTCGCTTGGCACCCTTGCGTGCTCGGTGCATTCTTTCGTCGCGTTCCGCGCGCGAGTGTGCCTTGGCCACGTCGTCGACGCGTCCACCGACCTTGTGTGACAGGTGGCGCAAGGTACGAGCCAACTCTTTCCCCGAAACCTTCTTGTCCGCGCGGCGGCCGACGGTATCGAATTCCAGATCGCCGATGTAGGCGTCCAATTGCTCGAGTAGCGACAGATAACGCTCGGAGTCCAGTGCGCCGAGTGCATTATCCAGTGCGGTTTCTCCTCGGGCCGAGAAGTATTCATCGATTCGGGCGCGCACGGCTTCTTGTTCCGGAATGTCGATTTCATCGAGGCGGTCGACGAGACGCTGCCACTGCACCTCGACGTCGCGGGCGTCGCCGAATTTGCCGCCCAGCCACCGAAGATCGGCGATGAGACTGTCGATGCGCGGTGAATCTCCTGCGTACGATTGCAGTGCGCTGCGGATTCTGCGCGCCGCGACACGGAAGTCGTGAACAGCTTCTTCATTGCGTCGGCGGGTTCCGAGATCGGCGCCGGTGAGAGCGCGAATCTGTTCGATAATGTAATTGCGCAGCAAGATTCGTGAGCTCGGCGACTTGGTTGCGGTTCCTGCCGCTGCGGAGTACGGGGTAACGGAGGTGCCTAGTGCTCGCTTGAGTTTGGACGGACTTGCCGACCGTTCGAGTCCGGCCTCGAACAGGACTGCTTCGATGGCGTCGGCCAGGGGTTGACCGCCGGCGCCCTGCTCGACCTCTACCTCTTGCCAGCTTGATTCTCCGGAACCGTCTGCCTTGCAGGCAATTACGGTATCGGATACCACTTCGGCCAGCAGCGTGCCGTCGGCATCGGCCAGGCGGGTGCGCTCGCGGTCGGTGATAATCAAGGCTATGGGGATCAGTTCGTGTCCGCGGATGATTGCTCGCACCAGACTCGACAGTGCTGCCGGCACTTCGGTTCCGTCGCCCGGAGGAAGTTGAATCTCGGTTCGAGCGTCCCCTTCTCCGGGGAGCTTCATGTGCCAGCCCGCGTCATCGCCACCTTCACGCTTGCGCAGCGTTATCTTCTCGGCGAGCAATCGATAGTCGACCGTGTCGTAGTACGTGGCGGAGAGCTGAATCGAGTCGTGGACCGGAGAGCCCACGACTCCCGGCAGGTTGTCGAGTGCCGGAACTTCCTGCTCTGCAGGTGCTTCGTACTTACGCTCGACTTCCGACACGGCTCCGGGTACGGCAGCGGTCTTGCTCATCTGTTCTCCTTCTGCGGTGCAATGCGGTGCGGCGTGTCTGCGCCTCCATCCTTCCGGTAACGGAGGCGAAGGGGAAGAGTTGCAGGTCTCAGGTCGGCCACGAGAGTGTCAGTTTGCTTTCGAATCGGCGATTCTCGCCACTGATGGGGTCCTTGAACTCGAGCACTTTCGACAGTAGCCGTAGCGGATTCGAATAGTCTTCTGCGGCAACATCGTAGAAAGTGGGATAGAAGTTGTCGCCGTGGATAGGCAAGCCGACAGACGTCATGTGTAGGCGCAACTGGTGCGTCTTGCCGGTATGCGGAATGAGCCGGTAACGCGCGTACTCGCCGTGCGTCTCGACGAGTTCGATCCGGGATTCACTGTTGGGATCGCCCTCGATCTCTTGGGCTTTCAGGATTCCACGTTCTTTCACGATCCGGCTCCGAACAACGGCGGGTGTCACGGCATCGGCGTCGTAGCGCGCGATGGCTTCGTATTCCTTGGATACGAGACGATCGGCGAACATCGTCTGGTATCCGCGTCTGGCTTGCTGATGGACGGTGAAAAGCAGTAGCCCTGCCGTCACACGGTCGAGTCGGTGCGCCGGACTGAGTTCGGGCAGGTCGAGGTCTCGGCGCAGGCGAACCAGAGCGGATTCGGCGATGTAGCGTCCGCGAGGCGTGCTCGCCAGAAAGTGAGGCTTGTCGACGACGAGGATGTTGTCGTCGCGGTGCAGAATGTCGATTTCGAAGGGCACCCGGGTTTCGACGGGCGGATCGCGATACAGATAGACGAAGCGGCGGGGTGTAAACGCCGTCTGCTCGTCGATGCCGACGCCCTTTTCGTCCACGACCTCGCGGGCGGCGACCTTCTCACGTAGCCGCTCCGCGTCCTGTGGGAACCGCTCGAGCAGATATTCCAGCGTGGTTTCCCACAGCCCGAAGTCGGGCTGACGGATGCGACTGGGGTTGAGGCCGTCGCGGACAGGTAGGGGAGATCGAGACACATCTTCGACGGTAGCCGCACGGGACGGGCAATCGGGCCATCCGCGACACGGCGGGCACAAATTATTGGAATATATGCTTGTGAGGTCCACCACCGGTGTGTTTTCTGCGAAGATTGTCTGATGGCTGAGCATCGTCTTTCCGCTACCGTCCACGACAGACTGGCACAGTTGCTTGACCCGATCGATGCGAGACTCGACAGGCAGTACCCGGGCAATCGTGACGAGATTCAACCCGTACATACGGTGTATGTCAGTGCTGCCGAGGTGGGCGCAGGTACGCCTCGGTTGTGGGGTGAGCAGGCAATTCGGTTGCTCGACGCTCATGCCCATGTCTTTGCCGGTCTTGATACGGAAAACGCGCTCGGTGATGTTCGGCTTTTGTTGGGCCGCAACCCCGTCCAAGACTTACGTATCGATTTCGAGGACGGTTACGGGCGGCGGGAGGATCAAGAGGAGGACGCGGCAGCGCGTAACGCCGGTCGGACATTGGCAGCGGTCGGCCGAGGCGCGGCCGGTCCGAGTTGGTGCGGCATCAGGTTCAAGGGGTTGCCCGCGAGTGAGCGTCGACGCTCCATTCGCACTCTCGAACTGGTTCTCGATGCGGCTGGCGGAGTGCCGCCGGGATTTGTATTCACAGTCCCCAAACTGCGTGCTGTCGAGCAGGTTACAGCAACAGTATTGTTGTGCGAGGAGTTGGAGAAGGCGCACGGTTTGGAATCCGGATCGCTTCGGTTCGAGTTGCAGATCGAGAGTCCGCAGGCGGTGATCGCTGCAGACGGAACCATCGTGGTCGCGTCGGCAATCCATCGCGCGGCGGGGCGTCTGACCGGATTACATTATGGCACTTACGATTACAGTGCATCTTGCGGAATTGCGCCACAGTTTCAGTCCCTCGAACATCCCGTCGCAGACCACGCGAAGGCGGTCATGCTCGCGGCAGCTGCCCAGACCGGGGTGTGGGTATGCGACGGTTCCACTCAGGTCGCCCCGGTGGGAACCTCCGACGCAATTCACGACGCTGTGAAACGTCACCACCGTTTGGTCATGCGCTCGCTCGAACGTGGGTACTACCAGGGCTGGGACATGCATCCGGGGCACCTGGTGACGCGGTGGCTTGCGACTTTCGCCTTTTATCGCTCGGCTTTGACCGCTGCAGCGCCCCGAATCCAGGCGTACCTCGACAGCCAAGGTGGGAGTGTGATGGACGAACCGGCAACGGCGCAGGCGCTGTCCGCTGTGGTTCTGCGAGGTTTGGAGGCGGGAGCATTCACCGAGGCCGACGTGCTAGCCCTCGCACCCGCTGTCGACGCAGCGGTGCTACGAAATTTGGTGAGACGTACCACCGTCAACACAGGAGCGAACTGAACTGATGAGTGCCACTGATTTCACCCTGTTCCCCGACCTGGCTCTGCGGACTCTCGGCGGCGCCGTGGTCTGGGCAAACGACGAAGCATTTGCCGAACGTGAGGCCTTGATCCGACCGGGAAAGGCGGGGTACCAACCTGCGACGTTCGGACACAAAGGCCAGGTCTACGACGGGTGGGAAACCCGCCGACGTCGCGTGGCCGGGCACGACGAGGCGATCGTGCGACTCGGTGTTCCCGGCGTGGTTCGCGGCGTTGTAGTCGATACGGCATGGTTCAAGGGCAATTTCCCGCCTGAGATATCGGTGGAGGCGATCACAGTCGACGGCTACCCGGACCCTGAAGAGTTGGCGGCCTCCGGGGATTGGCAGACGATTGTCGAGCGTTCGGCGGTGACCGGTGATTCGGAGAATCCGTTTGCGGTGAGCTCGGATCAGCGGTGGACACATGTCAAGCTCGCCATCTACCCGGACGGCGGCGTTGCGCGATTCCGTGTTCACGGTGAAGCGCGGCCGGACGTGCGTTTTCTCGACGTCGGCCCTTTGGATCTTGCTGCGCTGGAAAATGGTGGACGAGTTACCGACTGCTCCAATATGTTCTACAGTTCGCCGCAGAACATCTTGTTCCCGGGTCGCGCCGCATCTATGGGTGACGGCTGGGAAACCGCGCGTCGTCGCGATGACGGAAACGACTGGGTGCAGGTGCAACTCGCAGGCGAAGGCACATTGAGTTTTGTCGAAATCGACACGTCGTATTTCCTCGGAAACAGTCCCGGTGCCGGTGCGCTGACCGGGCGTACGTCGAGCGGAGAATGGGTTGAACTGCTACCGCGCAACATATTTCGACCCGATACTCGGCATCGTTTCCTGATCGAGAGTGACGTTCCGGTCACGGATGTGCGGTTGGATATCTTCCCGGACGGCGGGCTGGCGAGACTGCGTGTTTTCGGTATTTTGACGGCGGCGGCTCGCGCTGCGATTTCCGGCCAGTGACGGTAAAGGTGTTGCCATGACGAGCTATCCGCGTGACATGGTGGGGTACGGCAAGAATCCTCCCCACCCGCAGTGGCCGGGCGGCGCACGCATAGCCGTTCAGTTTGTCCTCAACTACGAAGAGGGTGGGGAACGGAATGTTCTCGACGGGGATGACGCGTCGGAGACATTCCTGTCGGAAATGACTCCGGCAGAGTCGTTTCCGAATCGACATATGAGTATGGAATCGATCTACGAGTACGGATCGCGGGCCGGATTATGGAGAGTCCTCGGCATTTTCGAAAGGCGCCGGCTCCCGCTCACGATTTTTGCTGTCGCGCGCGCTCTGGAGCGTAATCCCGAAGCAGTCAGCGCTTTTCGTGACCTGGGCCATGAGATCGCATGTCACGGACTGCGATGGACGTCGTATCAATTGGTCAGCGTCGAACGTGAGCGCGCGGACATGGCCGAGGCCGTCTCGATACTGCGCGACCTCACCGGATCCGCGCCGCTCGGTTGGTACACCGGACGCGATTCACCGAACACCCGTGAGTTGGTGGTCGAGCACGGCGGGTTTGTCTACGACTCGGATTCCTACGCCGATGATCTCCCGTACTGGGTCGACGTGCCGCGGGGTGGCGAGACAGTCAAGCATCTGGTTGTTCCGTACACCCTCGATACCAATGACATGCGGTTCGCTTCTCCGGCAGGATTTCCCAGTGGCGATCAATTCTTCGCCCATCTACGGGATGCGTTTGACGTCCTGTATTCCGAAGGGGTTGCGGGGGCGCCGAAGATGCTCTCGGTCGGATTGCATTGCCGCATAGTCGGACGGCCCGCCCGCGCGGCGGCCCTCGAACGCTTCCTCGATCACGTGCAATCACAGGAGAACGTGTGGATCACGCGTCGGATCGACATTGCGCAGCACTGGAAGTCGGTGCATCCTGCTTAGCAGGCCTTTCGAGCCTCGATCAGGAACCGACTCGAGTAGGCGACAAAGGGTCCGTCGCGTCGTATCTGTCGGTCGAGTTCGCGAAGCTGGTCGAGGTACTGCTCAACAGTGAAGCCTGGAACCATCCAGATCACCTTTCGCAAGAAGTAGATGACAGCACCGAGGTCGAAGAATTCCAGGCGAAGTCGCTCGAATCGGAGATCGATCACCTCGAGACCGGCGTCGCGGACATCTGCACTTTCGTCCTCGTAGTGCCGACCGCGTCGGGCCTTCGGTTGGGGTCCGAGAAAGTGCTCGACCAGTTCGAAAACGCTTGCGTGACCGACGTGCTGGGCGAGGTACGTCCCGCCGGGTTCGAGGACCCGAGATATTTCGTTCCACCACACCGTGGCGGGATGACGGCACGTCACCAGATCAAAGGCTGCATCGGCAAAAGGGAGTGGCGGTTCATCCGGGCTCGCGACAACGACGACTCCGCGCGGGCGAAGTAGGGCAGTTGCTTTGGCAACATTGGGTGGCCAGGATTCGGTGGCAGCCATCACCGGCGGAAGCGTCGTTGCAGCGGAGAGCACTTCGCCGCCACCTGTGTGAATATCCAGCGCCGTAGTGGCTGCGCTCAGCCTTTCACCCATGAGTTGCTGATATCCCCATGACGGACGCTGCTCGGTGGAGCGTCCTTCGAGCCAAGAGGAATCCCAACCCCGTCTACGGAGACGAACTGCGCTTCTTCTACCAACTCTTCGAAAGTTCGAGGCGTCATCGCTGGATTGTCTCAGGCACGGTTTGGGCTCGTGAGCTGTGAACAACCGTGTATGTTCGGTTTCATGAATCAGCAGGGAGCGAGCACAGTGACGCGGTCACTGCTGCTTCTTCTGCTTCCGTTCATCGCGTTGCTTGCCGCTCCACCGCTCAGTTCCTCGGGCAGTGCTGCCGTACTGGGAACCGCGATCGCGGTGTTTGTCGTCGCGGCGTTGTCGGCGTCGCCGATGTACGAAGCACTCCAACTGCGCGCGGTGTCGTCCCAGGGTCCGTCCGGCGACGAACGCTGTTTGCGTGGTGCATTCCGTCGGCAGAGCAGCCCGGACGCACCGGGACGTCCCCAACCTCGAGCACCGGGAATTGGTCGCTAGATCGACCGTAGCGCGGGTGTGAACTCGTCGTAGGTCGGTCTGTATGGCTCTGTCCACGACCATTCCCGCGTTCGGATTCTCCGAGCGTCCCTCTTGGTGAGGTTCATTCATCATGCTCGATTTTATCTATTACCCCGTGTCCGCAATTCTGTGGTTCTGGCACAAGGTCTTTTCTTTCGTTTCCGGATCGCCGGACAACGGCATCGTGTGGGCGCTGTCGGTGGTATTTCTGGTGTTCACGCTCAGGGCGATTTTGTTCAAACCTTTTGTCAAGCAGGTTCGCACTCAACTGGTGATGCAGAAGCTGCAACCTCAGATCAAGGTGTTGCAGAAGAAGTACGCCGGTGACCGGCAGAAACTTGCCGTGGAGATGAGCAAGTTGCAGAAGGAGCACAACTACAGCCCATTGCTCGGGTGTCTGCCGATGCTTGTTCAGGCACCTGTTTTCATCGGGCTTTATCACGTACTCCGCTCGTTCAATCGGACCGGAGCGGCCTCCCACATCCCATTTCTGAGCCCGACCGAACCAATGTCGATCGCGGACAATGCGAATACGGCCAACTACTTCTTCAGTGCTTCCGACGTGCAGTCATTTCTCGACGCGAAGTTGTTCGGGGCGCCACTGTCGGCCATGATTTCGAGCCCGGCCGCCCAGTTGGAGGCATTCGGCGACGTCACCAGAATGTCCATCATTCTGGTCGCTGTTCCGCTGATGATCTTTGCGGCCGTAGCGACACATTTCACGTCGAGAGCATCGGTCGCGCGGCAGGTCGACTCCGGAACTGCCAACCCGCAAACGGCAATCATGAACAAACTCGCACTGTGGGTTTTCCCGGTCGGCGTGATCGCGTTCGGTTCCTTCGCGCCGGTCGCAATTCTGATCTACTTCGTCAGCAACAACTGCTGGACGTTGGCTCAACAGCATTTTGTGTACGGCAAAATTGCGGCGGAGAAGCGAGAAGCAGAGGTGGAACCCGCGCCGAAGCCGGCACCCACGGCGCCGGCGCCGGGTGCCAAGCCGATCAAAGCCAAACGGAAACAGTGATCAGAAGTTCAGCCATTCCTACCGCTGGGTAACGCACGTACGCTGGATTTCATGACCAAGTGGACTGCAGATGACGTTGTCGATCAGACCGGACGAAAATTTGTCGTGACGGGCGCGAACAGTGGGTTGGGGGAGGTGGTCGCGCGAGCGTTGGGTAAGGCCGGCGCAGAGGTCGTGCTGGCGTGTCGGAACACATCGAAAGCGGATGTAGTTGCTGCTGAAATCGGTTCGAACGCTGTGGTACGCAAACTTGATCTCGCGGATCTGTCGTCGGTACGCGCGTTTGCCGATGCAACCGATGCCGTTGACGTTCTGGTGAACAACGCCGGGGTGATGGCGGTGCCGTTCAACCGGACGGTCGACGGGTTCGAAATGCAGATCGGTACAAACCATCTCGGCCACTTCGCGCTGACGGGACTGTTGAAGGACAAGTTGACCGACCGTGTCGTCACGATGTCCAGCATGATGCATCAGTTGGGCACTATCGATCTCGACGATCTCAATTTCGAGCACCGCAAGTACAACCGGTGGCGCGCCTACGGGCAGTCCAAGCTCGCGAATCTTCTATTCACGTATGAACTTCAGCGTCGACTGGCGGCTTCGGGTTCGACGCTCAAAGCATTGGCGTCGCACCCCGGTTACGCGTCGACGAACCTGCAGGGGCACACCGAGACGATCCAGGACAAGCTGACGGGTATCGGCAACCTGATCGCGCAGTCAGCGCAGATGGGTGCTTTACCGGAGTTGTGGGCGGCTACGGCGCCCGACGCGTTCGGTGGCAGTTACATCGGTCCTGATGGTCCGTTCGAGCAGCGGGGCTATCCGAAAGTTGTTGGCTCGAACAAGAAGTCACACGACAAGAAGACCGCAGCCGGGTTGTGGACTTTGTCCGAGAAGTTGACCGGAGTGTCGTTCGGAATCTGATCCACGACGACGATGGCCGAGAATCCCAGTGATTCGCGGCCATCGTCGGTCATGAAAGATGTATCTGTGAAAGCTACAGCGTGACAACCATCTTGCCGGTGTTCGCGCCGCGCATCAGGTCGATGAAGGCCTGCGGAGCGTTCTCCAGGCCTTCGACGATCGTCTCGTCCCACTCGATCTTGTTGTCGGCAAGCCAGCCTGCCATGTGGGTGCGGAATTCGGGTCCGAGGTGGCGGTAGCCGCCGACCAGGAAACCGCGCAGTGTGAGACCCTTGCCGATTACTGCGGCCAAGTTGTGCGGAGCCGTGGGCTTCTCGGTGGTGTTGTACTGAGCAATGGCTCCGCACAGGGCAATTCGGCCACCCGGGTTCATGGAGTCGATCGCTGCCTCGAGGTGGTCGCCGCCGACGTTGTCGAAGTAGACGTCGATGCCCTCAGGTGCGGCCGCTGCGAGGAGTTCGGTGACCGAGCCGTCGTGGTAGTTGAACGCCGCATCGAAGCCGAGCTCGAGCAGACGTGCAACCTTGGCCGGTGAACCCGCGCTACCGATAACGCGCTTGGCGCCCAACAGCTTTGCGATCTGGCCGACCAGTGAACCCACGGCTCCGGCTGCGCCGGAAACGAAAACGGTATCGCCTTCCTTGAACTCGGCGACAGCGGTGAGGCCGGCGTAGGCGGTCAGGCCGGTCATGCCGAGCGCACCCAGGTACGCCGTAGCGGGGGCGATGGACGTATCAGCAGGCCCAGCCGTCGCAGCGTCGACGATGGCATATTCGCGCCATCCGAGACCGTGGACGACGACGTCGCCGACGGCCCGGTCAGCGGACTTGGATGCAATAACTTCGCCGACGGCGCCGCCGTCGAGCGGAGCTCCGATCTGGAACGGCGGCAGGTACGACTTCACGTCGTTCATGCGTCCACGCATGTACGGGTCAACCGAAATTGCGATGTTACGCACCAGGATCTGGCCGTCTTCGAGTTCGGGGAGCTGAGCCTCTTCCATCGAGAAGTTCTCGGCGGTGGGCCAACCGTTGGGGCGGGACGCGAGTCGGATTTCGCGGCTGACAGTGGGGTTGGTAGTGCTCATTAGTCGTCTTCCTTGGTTACTTCGAGGGTGACCTCGATATTGCCGCGAGTTGCGTTGGAGTACGGGCACACCTGGTGTGCCTTCTCCGTCAGCTCAACGGCCTGGTCATGGGACAAGTGTGGGAGTGAAACTTCAAGCGTCACAGCGAGACCGAAGCCTCCGGCTCCGTTGGGGCCGATGCCGACGCGGGCGCCTACAGCAGAGTCTGCGACGTTTGCCTTCTCGGCGCGGGCGACCATCTGCAGTGCGGAGTGGAAGCAGGCTGCGTACCCGGCTGCAAAAAGCTGCTCGGGGTTGGTGCCGTCGCCGCTGCCGCCCATTTCCTTGGGGATCGCCAAATCGAGATCTAGGCGTCCGTCGGAGGTGCGAGCATGACCGTTGCGGCCTTCGCCGGTGGCGAGCGCTTCTGCGGTGTACACGATGTTCATGGCTTCTTCTTTCCGTCGGAGTGTGCGTTCGATGATTGAAGTGTTTTGCCGAGCCGGACCAGAACCTCGCGGAGTTCGCCGAGTTCGCCGAGGCTCAAGCCGGTAGCGACTGCGAGCCTGGCCGGGATGTCTTCGGCCTTGGAACGCAGCGTTGCGCCGGCCTCGGTCAGGTGGATTTCGACGCGACGCTCGTCGGTGGAGAGGCGTCGACGCTCGATCAGTCCTGAACCTTCGAGTCGCTTGAGAAGCGGCGAGAGGGTGCCGGTGTCGAGGTCGAGTGCTTCGCAAATGTCGCGGACTCCCCGGCCGTCGCGTTCCCAGAGTGTCAGCAGGACGAGGTACTGGGGGTAGGTGATTCCCAGGTCGTCGAGCATGGCTCGGTAAGCGGCGGTGGTGGCCCGCGACGCCGAGTAGAGGGCGAAGCACACCTGGTGGTCGAGGGCGAGCGGGTTGGTCACAAGGGAAACTATAGCGCAATGCTTAGTTGTGCACAACCTAGTTGCGTAAAATTGACTTGCCGGTCCTTGGGGGCGTGCAGTAATCAGACAAATTTCAGGGCAAGGTGGGGCAGAGTAGACATGATGACGGACGATGTCGGACCTCACCTTGGTTTATCGTGCTGATCGGCCTGATTGCAGCGTTGGTTGCCTGCGTGGGCTACGGCGTCGCGTCGGTGATGCAGGCCTACGGTGCGCGGAAGTCTGCCGCTGCCGCGGAACTTCGCGGGGACGATCGCCATGTGACGGCGTCGGGTGGTCCGACGATGCGATCGACGTTTGCCGCCGTACTGACGGTGTCCTTCATCGTCGGAACGCTTCTCGGCGTAGTGGGTTTTGCCGGCAGCGCCGTGTCTGCGCGACTTATTCCACTTTTCCTGTCGCAGACCGTCATCAGTGCCAACTTGGTCATCACTGCGGTGTTGGGCACCGTGGTGCTCGGAATTCAACTTCACCGACGCGACTGGTTCGCTATCAGTGCCGTGATCCTGTCGCTGCTATTTCTCGGGGTCTCGGCCGGTGATGCCGGCGGAGGCAGTTCGAATGCCGCAGTGCACTGGGGAGTACTCGCCGGATCGACTGCGGTACTGCTGATCGGCGTGGGCCTGATCCGATGGCTCGGGTCCCGTGCTGCCGTCGTTTCCGGGTTGATCTCCGGAGTCCTGTTCGGTGGTCTGGCTATCGCAGTCCGCGTTGTCGAAGGGATCGACCCTTTCGATGTTGCTGTGCTGCTGCGAGATCCGGCGGCCTGGGCGATCGCGGTTACCGGTCTCGGTGGCTTCTATCTTCACACCGTTGCGTTGCAACTCGGTTCGGTGAACGGTGCGACGGCGGCTCTTGTCGTCGGCGAAACCGTGGTGCCGGGGATCGTGGGTGTGATGATTCTCGGTGACGCGTCACGGCCCGGCCTGGAATGGTTGGCGGTCGTGGGATTTGTGGGTGCCATCGCCGGCGCCGTCGCGGTCGCAGTATTCGGTGCGGCCAGCCGTGATCCGGACGAGAAAGACTCCGTGGAGATCACGGTCTAGCGAAAGTTACGGACCGAGCGTCGTCAGGTGGCGGTGCAGGCGGTCGATCGAAGGATCCCCGATCGTGCGTCGGCCTTCTGCTCGTGCGCGACTCGGGGTGATGCCGTAGAAAGAGTCGAATGCCCGCACGAATTGCGTCTTGGACGTGAATCCCCAACGGTGCGAGACATCTTCGATCGAGAGATTCTCAGGTTCCGGTGCTGTTAGCTCTCGGTACGCGCGTTCGAGGCGCTTACGGCGGATTACCTGCGCGATTCCTCCGTCATGCTGGAATGCACGGTAGAGCTGAGCGCGTGATACCGAGAGCGTGGCGCAGATCGTCACGGGACTGAGCCAACTTTCGCCGAGGTGTTCGACGATGTGGGTTAGAGCGCGAGCTCGAAGATTCGGATCGGTTCGGGGTGAGAATTCGGGTTGGAGCGCACCGGGATCGGTACTCAAACTCGCCTTCAACAGTGCGGCGATAACGTCTTCGTACTGCGCCGCAGCAGTCTTATCCAGGTGGGGTAGTGCGAGAGAGACCGACTGAAGGCATTGTGTGAGAACCATTGCCGACGCACCACGCAGAACGGTGCCGTGCAGTGAACGACCGTGTGACGCGGCTTCGACCAGGGTGCGGGGTGCAAGCAGAGTGATCGTGCGACCAGCACGGTCGGGGTCCGTCAGTGCGCGTGCGCGAAGCGGTTTCCCCAAGTCGAGAAATGAGACGTCGCTGGGCTGAACGCTGAAGTCCGTACCGTCGGCGTTCCCGATCATCTCCCCGCCTATCCACGCCTGAACGATGTACTGATCCTCGAGTTCGCTTTCCGCGATCAGTCGACGGTTTCTGAAGTAGTCCTGGCTGTTGAATGTGGTTTCCCCGATCAACGACGTGCCGACGGTCGATCCGGTCATCGCGCCTTGGAGTGGGACGTCCCGACTCGTCCGCTCGGTGACGTAGAAGGGTCGGGTAGCAGCGCGCCAGTAGTCGTCACTATCTGTGGCGTCCACAAATTTGGTTGATACACGAATGCTGAGATCATTCATCGGCACTCGGGCATCCTAAGCAAATTTCTCCAGGTCAGAGCGGATTTCCACAAAATAGTCGCGAGACGTGACCGAGGACACAGGTTGAGACAAAACGGGCATCTTTTGGAGACGGCATGTTCTCGCGCTGCCGTCGGACTGTGTCTATTGTGCTATTCATGCGCGGATCTGTAGGGACTTCTTACCTTGACCAGGGATCTTTTTCCGGCCGGCCCGTGATGTCGTTGCGACGTACATCGTGATTGACGGATCGAAGTCGATACACGTCGGACGGAATTCCCGCTTTCCCGGCCTGGGCGGGAACAACACCACCACCACCCACCGCTCTCTTCGCCGCAGGCTGGTAGGAACATCGACGACGCCGCGCGCGCGACTCATCGAACGGATGCAGGCGCCCGCCGGATTGACGGTGCTCGATGCGCCACAGGGTTTCGGAAAAACCGAACTTGCAGGATTGTGGTTGTCCGCGATGGGGACCATGCCGACCCGTCCGGTGGTGTGGGTGCCGGCGCCGACGGAGCGGATGGATCGGATCGACTACTGGAATAACGCGCTCGCCGTAATTCAGGATTCCTGCGTGGCGTTGGGTGGGCCGGCAGAGCATGAAGATCCCGAACGCGCAGTCCGCGAATACCTTGTCTCGTCGAGCATCCCGTTTGTTGTTGTGTTCAACCGAATCGATTTGGTGGACGGAGGCGGCCTCGGAAGCCAGCTCGCTTCCTTGCTGGCGGAAGTATCGGGTTTGAAAGTGGTTGTGACGCTACAGGATCGATCGATCAGTGATATTTTTAACTGCGTCGCTATCGGCGAATATCTGTCCGTAGACGATTTGCGGTACACACTCGAAGAGTCGGTTGCGTTGTTCTCGAGCGCCGGAATCGCACTGTCCTCCAGTATTGTTCATTCGATCTGTGAGCAACTCGCAGGCGTACCTGCGTTGATGAAGCTGGCATCGAATGTCGTGAACGCGCTGCCGGTGCGATTGCGTAGTCACGAGAGAATTCAGCAACGTATTGATCAGGCGCTGTACGTGTACATGAAGCGGCGGATCCTCCGAGGATCGAAACCGACTGAGCTATGGGACTTTGCGCTGACACTGTCCGCTGCACGGACCGTGACCCCCGAGATAGCTCGGTTGGTCACAGGGAACGACGACGCGGCGACTCTGGTCGGCGGACTCGAATCCGTCGGCCTTCTCTTCCGGACGGCAGATGAGAGTCCGGCGCGGTGGTATTTTGCGCCGGCAGTTCGAGAAGCGCTGATGAGGATCGGCGACGATATCGGAGGTGATTCTCCCACTCGATTGGTTCAGCTCTCCGAGCACTGCCGTGAATCGGCCGACATTGCCGGTGCGGTGCGCTATGCACTCGATGCACAAGCATGGTCGACGGTGGCCGAGATCCTCGCTAAACATTGGGCAGATCTCCTGGTAGATCATGGCGGATTGGCCCGAAAAGCCTTGTGGTCCATGCCTGATCACATCGTGTCGTCACATCCAGCCATGCAGATCGGGCGGGACCTGCTGGAGCGCCGATTGCGTACACAGTCGACAGGCAACAGTACATTTCCCTCGGACGCGCCGAAATTGCGGGCTCTGGGCGGCGGTTCGGACGCACTAGCACTCCTGAACAGCGGAACCGTTCAGATCGTGATCCTGCGGGCCTCCGGTGAGTACCTACGCTCTGCCGGGATCGCTCGTAAGCTTTCTCACGTGGCCGCTGGATTGAGCGGCGAGCAGAAGAAGGATTTCGGGGTTCAGTTACCGGCACTGCAACTGATCTGGGGTGTTTCACACCAACTGATCGGCAATTTCGACGAGGCGCAAGAAGCGTTAGCGATTGCGTACCGCGGTGCGCTCGAATACGGCCCGTCCTTTGTAGCACGACATGCGGCCGGCAATTTAGCACTCAATGCAGCTATGCGCGGCGACCTTTCGGAGACATCCCGCTGGCTCGACGAAGAATGCACCCATCCAGATGTTCAAGGATGGTTAGGGCCTGCGTCCCATATCGGCGCTGCGATCGCCCGGGTATGGGTTGCCCTGGACGCGTTGGATTTTCGAGGCGCCGCTTCGGCGATCGAGATTCTCGACAGCATCTCGCCGGCGGGGGATCTCTGGGCATTCGCAGCGTATGCCCGGGCACGCTGGGCGCTGGCAACCCGAGATGATTTCGGGGGAATCGTCACTCTTCAGCGGGCTGTCGCTACCAACGGACCGTCCGGCATCTGCCCCGGTTCGATCGGTACTGCGATGCTCGCCGCAGCACGAGTAGACCTGTTGCTTGCAGCGGGTGAAGGGGAGAAGGCGCTTGACGAGGTCAGTGCCTTCGACAGCCCCCCGCCGATAGTTGCCGTATCGGCGGCACGCGCACAGTTGTTGACCGGAAATCCCGAACAGACACTACGCCTGTGCCGTGAAATCGACTGGAGTGAAAACCATTTCGGCAGGGTTCGTGTCGAAGCTTATTTGATCGAAGCAATGGCACATCAGAGCTTGGGGAGGCAACCGGAGGCGTCCGCGTCGTGGGCGTCCGCTCGCGCCTCGATCGCTGCTTTTGGCGCAATGTCGGCGTTTGCCACGGTTCCACGGGACCTGATCGTGCGACTCCAAGTTCAGGATCCTGAAGGAAGTGCGCTGGTTGCAGAATTTCTGGATTCCGAAGTATCCGAGATATACCCGTCCGCTATCGAACGTGTCACGCTCACAATTCGCGAAGCAGATGTATTGCGGGAACTGGCCGACAATCTCTCCCGCGCGGACATCGCGCAAAAGTTGTTCGTCTCTCGCAATACTCTGAAGAGCCACATCCGAAGTCTCTATCAAAAGCTCGGGGTTCATTCTCGCGACGAAGCGATTGCCGCTGCGCACCGACTTTCCCTTCTGAGTTGACCGTTGTCGTGGCGTTGCTGGCCTGATGGTTGGTAGGGGAGTTTCAGCGTAAATGGTTCTCGGCGTAGACCTCCATCGCATCGCGGATCAACTTCGCTGTCCCGCCGCCGTGAGCGTCGTAGTTCGCTCTGAACCGTGGATCCTCGACATACATCCGGCCTAGCCCGATGAACGCGTCGGCGCTGGGTGTTCTTCCCTGCCAACCGATTTTGATCCAGTCGAACTGGCGTTGCATGATCTCTTGCACGGCGGGACTGGTGGGTTCGAGACCCCGGATTGCAGCGTCACCGAAGGCTTTGGCAATGACTTGTTGGGTGCTGTGGTGCGACTTCTTGTCCTGCTCGGTCATCGAGCGCCACCACGTGTCGCCGCTGCTGTACGCGTCCTTTCCCCAACGTTCGATCACCTCGTCCTTATATTGGTTGTTGTCGAAACCGTCGAAAATTTCCTCGGGCATGAGTGCCTGACCTCCTTGTGTCTTTTTCAATGTTGTTGTCACGGATTCGATCTGGCGTTCGATGCGAGATCTCTCTTGCTCGAGTAGTTCGAGGTGAGTACGCAGCGCGCTTGTCGTATCTCTTTCACCGGCAAGGATTTCCGCGATTGCCGGTAGTCCCAGTCCGAGTTCTCGTAGAAGCAGGATCCGTTGCAGGCGGATCAGTGAATGCTCGTTGTAGAAGCGGTACCCGTTGGCGCCGGTTCGGCTGGGTTCGAGAAGTCTGAGTTCGCCGTAGTGGCGAAGGGTTCTGCTGGTGGTTGTCGCGGCCTTCGCGAGTTCTTGGATGGACCATTCGTTCACTTCGCTGCCTTCCTTTCTCGTCCTGTTTCCTGGGTTCAGTATGTAAGTTGACGTTGCGTCAAGGTCAAGCCGAATTCAGGATCGATTTTTGTTGTGGCCACGAATGCGTCTCCAACTGACAGATTCGATGAACTAAGCGACGTGATCCAGCTCACAAATGAGCGAAATGAATAGTTCTAGCCCTCACTGTTGACGCTTTTTCATACCTAGATAACGATCATCTGAACAGATCGAAATATGTGGTGTGTTCAGGTGCACTTCAGATGGGAACGGTGGTCACGATGACTGAACTGGTGTCGGGCGTAGCCCAAGCCAAGCCCTACGACCTCGATGATCGGTACCGGTCGGGATCGGGCCCGGTGTTGCTCACCGGTGTTCAGGCAATTGCACGCGGGTTTGTCGAGCAGCACGTCCGCGACATCCGTGCGGGTAAGCGCATCGCTACCTTCGTCTCCGGATATCAGGGCAGCCCGTTGGGTGGCGTCGACAAGATGCTCCACGGGATGCCCAAGGTGCTGGCCGAACACGACATCACGTTTGTTCCCGGATTCAACGAGGAACTCGCTGCGACCGCGGTGTGGGGAAGTCAGACCGACCTACCGGTGGGCACAGCAACACACGACGGTGTCACTGGAATTTGGTACGGCAAGGGGCCCGGTGTCGACCGCGCGACCGACGCCATCCGCCACGCAAACATGTACGGCGTCAACCCCAAAGGCGGAGTGGTGCTGCTGGTCGGTGACGACCCGGCATCCAAGTCGTCGACGGTTCCCGCAGTGAGTGAACGCTCTCTTGCCGCGATGGGAGTGCCGGTTCTGTTTCCCCGCAATGCCGAAGAGATCATCACGATGGGCATGCATGCAGTTGCGCTCTCCCGTGTTTCGGGTTGTGTTGTGGCACTGAAGATTGTCGCGGACGTCGCAGACGGAGCCTGGACTGTGGACGGCAGCATCGCGGACTTCGACATCGTGGTCCCGGAGGTTCAGTTCGAGGGCAAGCCGTTTGTGTACAAGCAGCGTCAGATGGCCGCTCCGCCGGACAGTGTGATCGCCGAAGCCGATTTGTACGGCCCGCGTTGGGATCTGGTTCATGCGTACGGCGCCGCCAACAACCTCGATGTCATCGAGGTTGATCCCTCCGGTGCAAAGATCGGTATCGCGGCCACTGGAACAACTTTCGACTCCGTGCGTCAGGCTCTCGCCGACCTGGGCGTCGACGATGAAGCTTTGCACCGCGCCGGAATTCGTTTGTTCCGTATCGGCATGCCGTACCCGGTCGTCGGAGACACAGTGCGCGAGTTCGCCGCCGGACTCGAACAGATCATCGTGGTCGAAGACAAAACTGCGTTCATCGAGGCGCAGATCCGCGAAATCCTGTACGGCGTCGACGACGCTCCCCGGATTATCGGCAAGCGCGATGGTCAAGGTCGCCTTCTCATGCCTGCGAGCGGCGAACTTACCGCCGGCCGGCTGCTGGCCCCGCTGCGCCGAGTGCTGAAGCCGCACGTCGAACTCAAGCGCACCCTTCCCGCTCCGTTGTCATTGAATGTTCTCTCCGCCAAGCGGACCCCGTACTTCTGCAGTGGGTGCCCCCACAACCGATCCACTGCGATCCCCGAGGGCTCCATCGGCGGCGGCGGAATCGGTTGCCATACCCTGGTCACCATGTCCGGACGTGAGGACAGTGCAGTCACCGGACTGACCCAGATGGGCGGCGAGGGTAGTCAGTGGATCGGTCAGGCCCCGTTCACCGATGTGCCGCACCTGTTTCAGAACGTCGGCGACGGAACCTTCTTCCACTCGGGCCAATTGGCGGTGCAGGCGTGCATCGCTGCCGGTGTGAACATCACGTACAAGTTGCTCTACAACGAGGTAGTGGCAATGACCGGCGCGCAGGACGCGGAAGGTGCGCTCTCCGTTGCCCAGCTCAGTCACAAGCTGACCACCGAAGGTGTCAAAGCGATCATCATCTGCGCCGACGATCCTGCGCGGCACAGCAAACGGGCTTTGGCCAAGGGGACTAAGCTCTGGCATCGTGATCGTCTCGACGAGGCGCAGAAGGAACTCCGCGAGATCAAAGGCGTCACGGTCCTGATCTACGACCAGCACTGTGCAGCCGACGCGCGTCGTCAGCGTAAGCGCGGCACTCTGCCTACGCGCAACACTCGAGTTGTCATCAACGAAGCGGTGTGTGAAGGCTGTGGCGACTGCGGCGTCAAGTCCAACTGCCTGTCGGTTCAGCCGGTGGACACGGAATTCGGCCGCAAGACGAAGATCGATCAGACGTCCTGCAACACCGACTACACGTGCCTCGACGGCGATTGCCCGTCCTTCGTGACCGTGGAGTTGGTCCCCGGCAAGAAGGAGCCCAAGGCAGTTCGCCCGCAGCCGCCCGTTGTTCTCGACCCGGAGTTCGGTCCGCTCACAGCCACGCAGAACGTATTTCTCGCGGGTATCGGCGGCACGGGCATCGTGACCGTCAACCAGGTATTGGCAACGGCGGCACTGCGCGCCGGGCTCGAGGTCGAAAGTTTGGACCAGATCGGACTGAGTCAGAAGGCCGGACCCGTTGTCTCCCATCTACGTTTCAGCGAGGGAGCACTCGAGCCGTCCAACCGCCTCACGCCGGGCAGTGCCAACTGCATCGTTGCGTTCGATCTACTGACCGCGACGGACAACAAGAACCTCGAATACGGAAACCACGAATCGACCATCTCCATCGCGTCGACGTCGCAGACTCCCACGGGCGACATGGTGTACGACAAGGGTGTTCGCTACCCCGACGAGACATCCCTTCTGGCTCGTCTGGACAAGGTATCGCGGACCCTGCGGTCCTTCGACGCATTGGCCGCGGCGCAAGAGTTGTTCGGTAACACCGCTGCTGCCAACTTCCTGTTGATCGGCGCGGCCTACCAGAGCGGTGGACTACGTCTGCCGGCCGAGTCGATCGAAGAAGCAATCGGAATCAATGGTGTTGCGGTCGAGTCGAATATCGCAGCGTTCCGCTGGGGCCGCGTCGCAATCGCCGACCCCGCTGCATTCGAAGCCGTCATCACGCCGGCCAAGTCCGTTCGGGCACCGGTTGTCGTACCGGCACATGTATTCGCCGGAACGAACCTCACCGGCGAAACACTTCGATTGGCGGAACTGCGTGCAGCGCAGTTGGTCGAGTTCCAGTCCGTCAAGGTTGCGAAGCGTTACATCGACCAAGTTCAAGCCGTCTGGACCTCTGAGCGCTCTGCAACCGAGCGAACCGACTTCAGCGAAGCCGTCGCCCGCAGTCTGTTCAAGTTCACGGCATACAAGGACGAGTACGAAGTTGCTCGCATGCTTGTCGACCCTGCCTTTATCGAGGACGTCAAGTCGCAGGTGCCGGCGGGGGAGAACCTGACCTACAAGCTCCACCCGCCGATTCTCAAGGTGCTGGGACGCAAAAAGAAGATCGGTCTTGGGCCCAAGTCGCATGTGGCACTGAAGGTTCTGGCGAAGGGTAAGAAGCTTCGCGGTACCAAGCTCGATCCCTTCGGCTACATGCATGTTCGTAAGATCGAGCGCGAACTGCTGGCTCAGTACGAGGGCCTGATCGGTGAACTCTCGCGGACACTCGCTGTCGACGGGTACGACCGTGCAGTGGAAATCGCTGGGCTGCCCGACATGGTTCGCGGCTACGAGGACGTCAAGCTCGGAAACATCGAGCTGTACAAGGAACGTCTGCGTGAACTCGGTATCACCGCCTAGTTCGATGTAAGGAACGACTGTGCCCCAGCGACTGTCTTCGCTGGGGCACAGCTCTGTTCGAAGTCATTCTTGACCTTGACGCAGCGTCATGGTTCAGACTGTCGGCATGCGTATAGGTCAGCTTGCCGATGCTGCACAGACCACACCGAGAACCGTGCGGCACTACCATCGCCTTGGGCTACTGCGAGAAGCGGATCGACGTGCGAACGGGTACCGCGAGTACACAATGGACGACGTCGTACGCCTGGTCCGAATCCGGTGGCTGGCTGAGCGCGGAGTGCCGCTGGGCTCGATAGCGGCACTGTTTTCCGCCGATGAGTTGGACGAAGGTATGAGCGACACCGTTGCCGACCTTCGTGCATTGATCGGGTCGGTGGAAGCTGAACAGGCGAAGTTGGCGCGCCGTCACGGCGGACTCACTGCGATGCTCGCCGATGCGGAGAACGGCCGACCCATTTCCAGGTTGCCCGCAGAGGTCGCGCGTGCTCTCACGCATGCAATCGACACTGCCCAGTCAACCGCAGTTCGCGTTGCGCTCGAACGTGAACGAGACCTCCTCGAAGTGCTGGCAATGACCGGCACCCTTCCCGAACAGTTTCTGTTGTCCTACGCGTCGGTAATTGCGGACGACAAGGCGCGACTATTGTATCTCGCGTTCCTTTCCGATTGGTCGAATCTGGAAGGGCGCGAATTGGATTCGGCCGAGAAAGAAATCGAAGGACTTTCGCGAAGGCTTCTCGACCAATTCGATGAACAGGCGATTTCAGACCTGGAGGCTGATACTGCCGACTTCGGATCACAGATGCCGGTCTTGCTGGAAGATGTCATTCCGGACCCGGCGCAACGTGAAGTTGTGATGCGGGTCCAGCGGCGTCTCATTGCACGAATGTCAGGGCAGGGAGAATAATGAAGAAGTTCCCGTTGTGGCGTCCGGTCCGGTCGGAACTCCTTGCCTACCAGTCGTTGTGGTTCTGGGTGTGTGGGCGAGACAAAGGTGTCGAGTCCGGTGGTATCCCCATTCGGGCCAGCGGTGGATCGCTGGTTCTCCCAGTAGCTTTCGGTATTGCCACTGTTGTCGAAATTGCAGTTCTGCATCTCCTGATTCCGTGGATGTGGCTCAGCGCGATTCTCGCAGTGCTATCGGTGTGGTCGCTACTGGCATTGTTGGGTTACCTCGCTGTTCATCGTGTGCACCCGCATTTTGTGACCGATTCTCGTTTTGTGGTGCGGCAATCGGGCAAGGTTGTCGTCTCGATCGATCGCACACTCATTTCGTCGGCCCGCTGTAGTCGCCGATACGGCGATACGGCGCCAGCTTTGGAAGGTGGTCGACTGGTGCTGCCGAATCTGGACGGTACCAACATCGATGTTGTTCTGAAGCAACCGATTCCCGCTCGATTGCCGTCGATGATTCCGCGCTATCGCCGCAGTGGATCCGTCGACAGGCTCAGCTTGTACGTCGACGAACCCGCGGATCTGGTGACAGCGTTGTCGAACGTCGTGAATACCGAGAAGTAGTCACACACCTGCGGGTTTCGTTTGTGGCGCTTATGCTTCCGCGATGGCAGGGACTGCAGAACGGACACGCTACTTCGATCGGTATGTCACCTTCATCGACGCAATTGCAGCAATCGCGATCACCCTGCTGGTGCTCCCGCTGGTCGAATTAACCAACGATCACGACGGTACGACGGCCGAACTACTTCGGGACCATACGGCTCAGTTCTATGCCTTCGGGCTCAGCTTTGTGGTCATCTTTCGGTTCTGGTGGTCGCAGCATCGGTTACTTCGCTTCGTGATCGACGGCGACGCGGTCGGGGCTTGGCGCTGTGGGCGTTGACAATCGTTTTCCTGCCGTTCCCCACAGCCTTGGTGGCCACCGCGTCCGTAGACGACAACGAGGGCGCTGTATATCGGGACGATGGCGGTCAGTGCGGGATGTCTCGCAGTTATGGCTACCCGCTGCTGTTGCTCCTGGTTTCGACGCCACTCGAGAGGCTCTGGAAACGATTGGCTTCGGGTGCACAACGCGATTGAGACGTGGCACGATCGATCAGGTGACCAGCACAACCGCCGAAGCGCAACGACTGCTCGATCTCGCGCTCCTGCGCCGCGTTCGCGACCGGATCGACCGGGAGTACTCGAAGCCGCTGGATGTCGAGGCGCTCGCTCGCGGGGTGAATATGTCGGCCGGTCACCTCAGTCGCCAATTCCGGCTCGCCTACGGGGAGCCGCCATACGCCTATCTGATGACGCGGCGCATCGAGCGTGCGATGGCGCTGCTGCGTCGCGGCGACCTCAGCGTTACCGAGGTCTGTTTCGAGGTCGGATGCAGCTCGCTCGGTACCTTCAGCAGTCGCTTCACCGAGTTGGTCGGAGTTCCTCCCAGCGTCTATCGACGGGATGCTGCGCAAGCGACTGTGGGATTGCCGTCGTGCGTCTCGAAACAGGTGACAAGACCGATCAGGAATCGAGAAGCGCCGACGCCCGAATCGCAACTATCGTGACTGCATCCGAGAATTACGCTGAGCTATCCAGCCGTCACGGCTAAAAATCTGCATAGACCGACACGACTGACAGATGGAGACAAGAGTGAGCACTGCCGCGAGGACGGCCACGAACACGGCCAAGCGAGGAAAGGTGGACGCGTCGACCACGCAGCATCTTGCCGACAGCCACGACCTCATCCGCGTGCAGGGCGCGCGAGTGAACAACCTCCAGGAAATCAGTGTCGAAATCCCGAAGCGTCGGTTGACAGTGTTCACCGGCGTTTCGGGTTCGGGAAAGAGTTCACTGGTCTTCAGTACGATCGCCGCGGAGTCGCAGCGGATGATCAACGAGACGTACAGCGCGTTTGTCCAGGGCTTCATGCCGACTTTGGCTCGGCCCGACGTCGATGTCCTCGACGGGCTGACGACGGCGATCATCGTCGACCAGCAGCGGATGGGCGTCGACCCCCGTTCGACGGTTGGAACCGCTACCGACGCCAACGCGATGCTCCGCATCCTCTTCAGTCGGTTCGGAAAGCCGCACATCGGCTCGTCCCAGGCGTTCTCGTTCAATGTCGCGTCGGCCTCCGGCGCCGGTGCGATCACCATCGAGCGTGCCGGCCGTGAGACCAAGGAGCGTCGGAGCTTCAGCATCACCGGCGGCATGTGTCCGCGATGTGAGGGCCGCGGCTCGGTCAGCGATTTCGACCTGACGGCGTTGTACGACGACAGCAAGTCGCTCAACGAGGGCGCCCTCACTATCCCCGGCTACAGCATGGACGGATGGTACGGCCGTATCTACCGCGGCTGCGGTTACTTCGATCCCGACAAGCCGATCCGCAAGTACACCAAGAAAGAACTGAACGATCTCCTCTACAAGGAGCCGACCAAGATCAAGGTCGAAGGCATCAACCTGACGTACGCCGGCTTGATCCCGCAGATCCAGAAGTCGTTCCTGTCCAAGGACGTTGACGCTATGCAGCCGCATATCCGCGCGTTTGTGGAGCGGGCGATCACCTTCGCCACCTGTCCGGAGTGCGACGGTACACGTCTCAGCGAGGCCGCCAGGTCGTCGAAAATCAAGGGCATCAGCATTGCCGACGCCTGTGCGATGCAGATCAGCGACCTCGCCGTGTGGGTCGGCGGGGTGAAGGAACCGTCGGTGGCACCGCTGCTGGATACACTCTCGGATACTCTCAATTCCTTCGTGGAAATCGGGTTGGGATACCTGAGCCTGGACCGGCCTTCCGGGACGCTGTCGGGCGGTGAAGCGCAGCGCACCAAGATGATTCGACATCTTGGATCCTCGCTCACGGACATCACCTATGTCTTCGACGAGCCCACTACCGGCCTTCATCCCCACGACATCCAACGGATGAATGACCTCCTGCTGCGTCTACGTGACAAGGGCAACACGGTGCTCGTTGTCGAGCACAAGCCGGAGACGATTGTGATTGCCGATCACATTGTCGATCTTGGCCCCGGCGCCGGTAGTGGCGGTGGCACAGTCTGTTTCGAGGGGAGTGTCGAAGGGCTGCGGGCCAGTGACACCATCACTGGTCGACATTTCGACGACCGGGCCGCGATCAAGGAAAGCGTGCGTGAATCCAACGGCGCGATGGAGATTCGCGGCGCCACGTCGCACAACTTGCAGAACGTCGATGTCGATGTGCCATTTGGTGTTTTGGTTGTGGTGACCGGTGTGGCGGGGTCTGGCAAGAGTTCACTGATCCACGGTTCGCTGTCGAAACGCGATGGTGTGGTTGCCATCGATCAGGGAGCTATCAGGGGCTCGCGGCGCAGCAACCCGGCGACGTACACCGGATTGCTGGACCCGATTCGT
This sequence comes from Rhodococcus sp. IEGM 1379, assembly GCF_030056815.1. Lineage (GTDB taxonomy): Bacteria > Actinomycetota > Actinomycetes > Mycobacteriales > Mycobacteriaceae > Rhodococcus_F. The sequence continues at coordinate 115,189 of NZ_JASHKR010000007.1, read as the reverse complement.
AAGGCATTCGCGAAGGCCAATGCGGTGAAGCCCGCGCTGTTCAGTGCCAACTCCGAGGGCGCCTGCCCGACGTGCAACGGAAATGGCGTTATCTACAGCGACCTCGCGATGATGGCCGGGGTCGCGACCATCTGCGAGGAGTGCGAAGGCAAGCGATTCCAAGCAGATGTTCTGGAGTACAAGTTCGGTGGGAAGGACATCAGCGAGGTGCTCGCGATGTCGGTGGCCGAGGCCGAGGCGTTTTTCGGTGACGGCGACGCAAAGCTATTGCCGGCTCACAAAATTCTCGTTCGACTCGTCGACGTCGGGCTCGGGTACCTCCGCATCGGCCAGCCGCTCACGACACTGTCCGGCGGCGAGCGGCAGCGAATCAAGCTGGCCACCCACCTCGGCGAGAAGGGCGGCGTCTACGTCCTCGACGAGCCCACGACGGGACTTCACCTCGCTGACGTCGAACAGCTTCTCGGCCTGCTCGACAAACTTGTCGACTCCGGTAAGTCGGTCATCGTGATCGAGCATCATCAGGCAGTCATGGCGCACGCCGACTGGATCATCGACCTAGGCCCCGGCGCCGGCCATGACGGTGGCCAGATCGTTTTCGAGGGAACGCCTGCCGATCTCGTCGCCGACGGTTCCACCCTCACCGGCAAGCATCTCGCGGCGTACGTCGGAGCCTGAGCGAGACCGTTCGTGTGGGCCGCCTGGGGCGATTTGAGCGATTTTTCGAATGCCGGGCGGTCCACGTGATTCACTGCTTTATGAGAAAAGCACTGCTGATTGCGAGAAAAGCACTGCCTGTTGCACTGATGGCTGTCGGTTTGGTTGCCGGGATCGTGCCGGTGGGAGTGGCGGGAGCGGCGCAGCCGTCCTGGTCGGGCGATTACTCACTCAAACGCTTCGCCGCGTCGAAGCACGGTACGAGTCTGGCGGCGAGTCAGTCGGAGCCTGACTTCGCTGACACGTACACCTTCGCTACGGATTGTTCTGGCGGTCCCTGCGTGGCGACCGTGATCGGTGGTCCGCCGCCCGACAATCCAACTCTTCCCCAGCCAGCGACATACACGTGGGACGGGACCAGTTGGGTTCATCTTTACGACTGGCGATGGGACTGCTACATGGGCGCGGGCGTGGAGAAGGTGTGGCAGGACGCTCATTCGGAGGCGTACTACACGCCACAACCCGACGGCACCCTGATCGGCTCGTGGACCACCTGGATCACGGAGGAAGGACCGTGCCAAGGCACGGTGACCATGGATGTTGCTGCTTATCCCGTCCGTCCACATCCTCCGGCTTTCGGTAGCAGCGGCAGCTGACGGGTGTCGTCAGTCCGGCTCACGCCGCTGGAAATGACGCGCCGGGAATAGCAGGTCGACGTCTAGCGCTGAAAGTAATCCGAGCACGCGGGAATTGATTCCGACTCAGGCATGTTACTTGAGTGAGTAACGCTCAACTTTCTGCAAGGAGGCTTCGGAATGCCAGCATTCTTCGGGCCCGAGGGTCCCGGTCGTATCGATATTTCCCGGCTCATGAGCAGGGCCACTCAGCAACTTATGGCTGAAGCTGCACGCGCAGCATCTGCTCGCGGTGATTCGGATCTCGATGCACTGCACGTTCTCCGCGTCATGGCGGAGCAGGATCCGGTCCGCACGCTCATGCAGCGCGCCGGGGCTGACCCGAAAGCCGTAGTCGACGCCGTCGACCTGCGGCTCCCACAAGGCCGTGAGCAGGTCGGATTCACCGCACCCGCGCTCAGTAGTGCCGTCAAAACTGCTTTACTCGAGGCGCATCAACTGGCCCGAGCCCTCGGATCGACGTACATCGATCCCGAACACCTGTTCATTGCACTCGCCGGCGATCTCGATCACGCGCCCGGTCGTCTGCTCGCGTCTGCCGGCGTTACGCCGGAGAAGCTGCAGAATGCCGTTCGTAATCCGGATGTGCCTGCAGAAGAAGGGGAGTCCACTACGCCGATGCTCGACAAGTTCGGCGTCGACCTCACCGACCGCGCACGCAACGGTGGTGTCGATCCGGTGATCGGCCGCGCCGACGAGATCGAGCAGACTATCGAGATCCTCTCGCGTCGTACCAAGAACAACCCTGTTCTGGTTGGCGAGGCGGGCGTCGGTAAGACCGCCATCGTCGAAGGCTTGGCTCAGCGCATCGTCGACGGTGAAGTGCCGGATTCCTTGGTGGGCAAGAGAATTGTCCAACTCGAGCTCTCCAGTATGGTCTCGGGTACTCGCTACCGCGGTGATTTCGAGGAGCGACTCACCAAGGTCCTCGACGAGATCACGGCGCACTCCGGCGAACTGATCGTCTTCATCGACGAGATGCACACCATCGCTGGTGCCGGCGGCGGCGCTGAAGGTGCGATGGATGCCGGAAACATCCTCAAGCCCAAGCTCGCTCGCGGTGAACTGCACATTGTCGGTGCCACCACGCTCGACGAATACCGCAAGCACATCGAGAAGGATCCCGCGCTCGAGCGGCGCTTCCAGCCTGTTCAGGTGGGGGAGCCGTCGATCGAGGACGCGATCGCGATCTTGAGTGGTTTGCGCAGTCGCTACGAGGATCACCACAAGGTTCATTACACCGACGAGGCGATCACCGCTGCGGTAGAACTGTCTGCACGCTACATCGGCGATCGGTTCTTGCCGGACAAGGCAATTGACCTCATCGACCAGGCGGGCGCACGATTGCGGCTGAAGACCGCGACCGTCGATACCGCAGCGCTGCAGCAGCGTCTCGAGCAACTCGAAGCCGACAAGGAGAAAGCCGTCGCCGACGAGTTGTACGAGAAGGCTTCCACTTTGCGTGACGAAATCAACGTCGTGACGCAGCGCCTCGAGAAGGCAGGATCCGCGGCTCCGGCCGAGGAGGCACCTGACGTGACTGCCGAGCAGATCGCCGAAGTTGTCGCCCGCGCAACGGGTATCCCGGCCAGCCAGATGACTCAGGCAGAGAAGGATCGCTTGCGTCGTCTGGAAGAGGAACTGCACAGTCGTGTCGTCGGACAGGACGATGCTGTTCGCGCGATTGCGCGGGCAGTGCGTCGTAGCCGCACCGGCATGAGTGACCCGAATCGTCCGGTGGGTAGCTTCTTGTTCCTGGGTCCGACCGGTGTGGGTAAGACAGAGCTTGCAAAAGCTTTGGCCGCTACACTCTTCGGCGACGAGAACAAGATGCTGCGGTTCGACATGAGTGAATTCGGCGAAAGGCACACGGTCAGCAGGTTGGTCGGTGCACCTCCCGGATACGTCGGATACGGCGAGGCCGGACAGCTCACGGAACAAGTGCGTCGTAACCCGTACTCGGTGATCCTGCTCGACGAGATCGAGAAGGCGCACCCGGACGTGTTCAACACCTTGCTTCAGGTGCTCGACGACGGACGTCTGACCGACGGTCAGGGTCGCACGGTGGACTTCAAGAATGCCGTTGTGATCATGACCAGTAATCTCGGCTCGGACATCATCTCGAGCAAGTCCGGTGGGCTCGGCTTCATTACCGGCGACGCGGAATCGGCTGAAAAGCCTTTGCGTGATCGTGTGATGGCGCGCCTGCGTGAGTCGATGCGTCCGGAGTTCCTGAACCGGATCGACGAGATCGTGATCTTCCGCAAACTCGATGCCGAGCAGTTGCACCGGATCACGGACTTACTGCTCGACGACAGCCGTAAGCGCTTGCAGTCCAAGGGTATCGAGATCGAGTTCACGGCTGATGCTGTGGATTGGATTGCCGAACATGGTCACCAGCCAGAGTTCGGGGCGCGTCCGTTGCGTCGTTCGATCCAGCGGGTAGTCGACGACAAGATCGCCGACATGCTGCTCGACGATCTCCTCGAAGAAGGCGGCAGCATTACTGTTGGCGTCGACGAGGGTGAGTTGGTGTTCAGCTAGTTAGGCACACAGAATCCGAACGAACGTACCTTTCGACGCCTTAGATGCGACGGAAGGTACGTTCGCTCGGATGGGGGTGGTGAAAACCCATTCGCGTCGAGGCTCAGGGGACCCTTGTGTACACCGGGTCCTCGGAGGATCGGCGTGACGTGACCCAACCCAGGGGGAGGATGTTCTCGATCACATCTTCACGTGACTCGTCGAAAACCACGATGCGATCGGCAATTCGCCATTCGCCTTGTCGTCTTTCGAACCGGTCGACGTAACGGCACTTGATCGTGGCAAGTGTCTGCGCGGTGTTCGTGCTCGAGCGTTCTTGACGCAGGTAGCACAGACAGTACGACTCCGCTTGCGCGACATCGCCGTTGACGTCGATCAAGATGTTGGAAATGACATGCATCGACGAGTCGATGGTCTTGTGGCGGATCTTCATGTCTTCGATCAGGCCGTCGACGGTTCCGATGTAACCACCGTGATTGTCGATCGCGTCGTCGAAGTAACAGAGGGCGACGCTGTCGAAGTCCTTTCGATCGACCGCTCGGGCATACCGGTACAGAACTTCGGTGATTGCTTGCTTGTCAGCGAAGGTCACAGTGAAATCTCCTGTCCTGGAATCGGTGTGATCAGTCGACCTGCAGGGCAATGCCCTTGGTTTCCTTGATGAAGAACACGGTGACGAAGGTGATCACGGCACAGAATACGAAGTATCCGGCCGGGGCGAGCGAGTTTCCGGTCAGGCTGATGAGGTACGTCGCAATGAAAGGTGCAGTGCCGCCGAGGAACATGTTGGTGACATTGTTGCCGAGTGCCAGACCGCTGTATCGCACAGAGGCTTTCAGCATTTCCACGTAGGTCACGTACGAGGCTCCGTTGACGACAGAGACGCAGATGAACAGAACGGATTGCCCGACCACGGCCTGCCAGACGCTTCCGCCGGCCATCATCATGAACATCGGGATTCCGAGCAGTACTGCTGCGGCGCTACCGGCGAACAGCACCGGACGGCGTCCGTACTTGTCGGCCAGGTATCCGGAGGTGGGCAGCGTGATGACACCGAGTACCAGTGCGAGAGAAGTCGAAAGGAATGCGACTCGCGAGGAGTGACCGCCGGTGGTCTGGAGGTAAGTAGCCGCGTAGACGGATGCGATGTAGTAGCCGCCGGTGATGAGTGCGCCGAGCAGAATGATCTTGACGACGCTGCCGCCGGAGGTGCTGAGCAGTTCCCGGATGGGGAGCTTCTTCGTCTCACCCTTGTCCTGGAGCTCTGTGAACTGCGGGGTGTCTTCCATCTGGCTACGGATCCAGATGCCGATGCCACCGATCAGGAGGCTGAGCAGGAACGGAATGCGCCAGGCCCATTCCAGGATCTGCTCGTGGGTGAAGACGGACGTCAGGCCAAGTGCCATCAGCGATGCTGCCAACGAACCCAGGTAGGTTCCGGTGTTGACCATCGAGGTTTGCGTGGCGCGCCAGCGGGCGGGTGCAGATTCGGAGACGAAAGCGTTGGCGCCACCGAGTTCTCCGCCGGCTGCAAAACCCTGGAGACAGCGAGCGAGCACCAAAATCGAAGTCGCCCAGACGCCCAACGTGGCGTACGTCGGCAGTAGACCCATGCCTGCGGTGGCCAGCACCATCAGCAGAATGGTCCACGATAGGGCGTTCTTTCGCCCGTACTTGTCACCGATGTGGCCGAAGAAGATGCCACCGGGAACGCGTAGGAAGAATGCGACGGCAAACGCCGCGAACGTGCCGAGGAGCGCAGCGTTCGGGTCATGCGATACGAAGAACAGTGCCGCAATGGTTGTCGCCATGTATCCGTAGATGCCGAAGTCGTAATACTCGACGACGGTACCGACCACAGCCGCGCGAATGACCTTCGTGGTCGACTGACCCAGAGGTGCCGCTTCGCTGATCTCGCTGTCCTCGGCTCGCGCCATGGTCTCATTCTCTAACATTTTGGTCCCTACTGACTTGGGTTCGGTGCTGCGCAGACGATGACCGTCAGGCGTGAGCAAAGGAATGGACTGCTGCGTCGGAAACGCTGGTCCGGGTGAATTTCGCCGCATTACGTCCCGCGATGCGGCCCATGGTCAGAGCGTTGGCAACTGCGTTGCCCCCGCCTACATATCGCAATCCGAGGATTCCGGCGCCGGCCTCACCGGCTGCATAGAGACCCTCGACGGGGTTTCCCTCCCTGCCGAGTACAGCCGCATTAGAGTCGATTTCCATACCCGCGTGAGTGCAGACCAGCTCTGCGGGAAGGATTTTCGCCGCATAGAACGGCGCTGCCGAGATGCTGTCGGGATTACCGATCGCACCCTTGTTGCGCAGCGTCCGATGACGAAGGTAGTCGTCGTCACGGCCATTCGGGAGTTGTTGGTTCCACTTGTTCAGTGTCGACGCCAGCGTCTCGACTGGGACGTCGATCAGTGCAGCAAGTTCTTCGATGGTGTCGGCACGATAGGTGTTACCGGCGGCAACTTCCTGCTCGACGCGTTCGGGGTTCCAATCCGCGTATCCGGGAGCAAGACCGACGCGAGCAGTCTCGTCGAAGATCATCCAGCCGTAACCACCCTGTTGGTCGATGATTCCGGTGGAGACCGCATACGATGCGTCTTCGTCCATGAACCGGCGACCGTTCTGGTTGACGTAGATGCGCGACTTCGGTGGGAAACCGGACTGCCAGTGATGGAACCGCTGGAAGTACACGGTGGGCATGATCAGGCCCCAGTCGTCGCCGATGACGGGCGCATCCAGTTCACGCGCGAACCGAATATGGTCTCCGCGACTACCTTCCGCCGCGACGACGAACAAGGCGTCGCCCGCTTTGTTAGCGACGGGGAAGTACCGATCAACCAGTTCTGGGTTCTGCGCGAATCCGCCCGTGGCAACCACGACGGCTCCGGCGTGAACCTCGATGTCGTCGGCAACGACACCGACAACTCGACCGTCTTCCTTGATCAGCTTCTGCACCCGCGTGCCGAGGATGGCTTCGATACCGTGCTTACGACGCGCCCGGTCCAGTGTCTGAACAAGGCCATAGCCCTGGTCTTTCGGGACGTGGCCACGCCAGACATCTTCGACGCCGGCTTGCGCAAGCCCAGGTTGGTGAGCATTGCCGGAGATCGAGGTGGGGATCTCGACGCCCAGTTCGATGAGCCATTCCAGTGTCGGACCGGCATTTTCGCAGAAGGCGCGGATCAGTCCAGGCGCGAGGAGCCATTGGTTGAGGTCCATGTAGTGCTGGAAAAACTTCTCCGCGGAGTCCTCGATGCCGAGGCCGGCCTGCACGCTGGTGCCTGCTGCGGTGAAGATTCCGGCAGAAAGTTGTGTGGAGCCGCCGAGTTCGGTTTCGGACTCGAACAGGAGCACCGACGCGCCTTCTTCGGCGGCCGATACGGCAGCCGCCAGTCCGGCCCCGCCGCCACCGATGACAATGACGTCCCAGTCGTCACTCATGAAAGTTCTCCAGTCTCCGCAATGACGCGGTGGTACAAGCCATTCGAGACCAGTCCGCCGTCCACCGTCATTCCCGTTCCGGTGGTGTACGTCGACTTGTCCGACAGCAGAAAGAGCACGGCTTCGGTAATTTCATCCAGGGTTCCCATGCGCGCGAGGGGAACTGACTTCAGCGACGCGTCGATGAAGTCGCTCGTGGTACCGAGCAGTGCGGTTCCGACCATTCCCGGGTGTACCGAGTTGACGCGGATGCCCCACTGGGCGAAGTTGCCGGCAGCCGATTTCGACAGGCCGGTGAGGCCCCACTTGCTCGAGGAGTACGCGGGTGAGAAGTAACCGATCTGACCGGCGATGGACGAGATGTTGACGATGGAACCGCCACCGCTCTCGCGCATCAACGGCGCCACGGCCTTCATTCCGTAGAACGGCCCGAACAGGTTGATCTTCATGGTCAGTTCCCAGATGTCGTCCGGGGTGTCCATGAAGTCGAGTCGACGGGAGATGCCGGCATTATTGACCAAGCCGCCGAGTTCGCCATGGGTGGTACGGATGTCGTCGACCAGACTCGTCCACGCTGCGGCGTCGGTGACGTCGAGGGCATGTCCCGAAGCTGATCCGCCTGCGGCGGTGATCTCTTCGATCAGTTCCGAAGAATCGGCAACGTCTGCAACACAGACGTGCGACCCACGCGCTGCGAGGGTGCGCGCATGATGCGCACCCATGCCGGCAGCGCCACCGGTGACGAGAACAACTCCGGGGTAAGACGTTTGATCAGACATGCCGTGAACCGCCGTCGACTGCGATGCTGTGGCCGGTGACGTAGCGCGAGCTGTCCGAGAGCAGGAACAGCAGCGGGCCGAAGACTTCCTCGGGCGAGCCCAGGCGGTGCAGCGGCACTGCGTCGAGAGCGTTGGCGAGTGCGATCGGGTCTTCCTGTACCCACTTCGTCATGGCGGTGTCGATGTAGCCGGGAGCGATGGAGTTGACACGAATTCCCTTGTCGCCGAACTCTACTGCCAGCGATTCGGAGAGGTGCGCGACCGCCGCCTTGGAGGTGCAGTACGCACCGCGACCCTTACGCACACGCAGAGCGGACACGGAAGACATGTTCACGATGGCGCCGCCGGGCTTGATGTGGCGGGCCGCAGCCTGAGCGCCGTACAGCACGCCTTCGACGTTGACGCTCAGCGTTGCGCCGATCTGTTCGGGAGTGATCTCCTCGGCGAGTGCAAACGGGAAGATGCCCGCGTTGTTGATCCAGAAGTCCACCTGGCCGAATTCCTTCAGGGCCAGCTGGGCGAGCAGTTCGTGCTCGTCGGGCTTGGTGACGTCGACGCGAGCGCCGACTACACGGCCGGGCTTGTCTGCCAAGGATGTCGAGGCCAGGGCCGCATTGATGGTTTCAGCGGTGGCGAGCATCTGCTCTTCGTTGATGTCGGCGCCGACTACGTTGATGCCGCGCGTTGCCAAGCCTTCGGCGAACGTCGCGCCCATACCTTGCGCCGCACCGGTCACGACGGCGACCTTGCCGGCCAACTCGGGATACAGCACCAACAGTGGGGTGGCGACGGTACGGCCGGGATTGGACTGGTCAGCAACTGCGGTCATGATTGATTCTCCTACTGAAAATGGTCATGTACTAAAAGTTTTGGTTGCTCAGGAATGGGTCGAAGAGCGCGGTGCGTGTGCAGTGATGCTGTGCTGCGCAACAGTGTCGTCGCGGGAGACGACGCGCCGGTCAATCCGCCACCCTTCGTTCACTCGGACCACCCGATCGGTGATCGTTGTCATCCGCACCAATCGCGATTCGCCGCCGATGGCGGTTGCCACGATCTGCAAGTAGCCCCGCACAGTGACGACGCCGGGTTCGTGCGACTCGATCGCCAGGTTGGTCAATACGTGCCGGTGAACTTCACCCGCTGCTGATGCTCCCGAGAAGAAGCGGTCGGCAAAGGCTGTCAGCTCCGCGAATCCGACGACCGGTTCGGGATAGCTGGGTGAATGGAACTCGCCGTCGATTGTGAAAGTCTTTGCCCAGGAATCGGACTGACCGGTATCGATGAGGTGGCTCTGCATTCCGTAGAGCTGGTGAATCGAGGTAACGACCTCTGGTGCCAAGGAGCAGTGATCACTCATCAGACAAACTTCTTTCCGGACACGATTCGCTGCATTTGCCGAAACATGTGCAACTCGTTCGTTGGTGTGCGATAATCGCACGTGGTGTGCGATATAAACAAAGCGTAGGTGGCACACCTCACATACGTCAAGAAGGGGATTCCATGTCGGAACTCAACGAGGAGCATCGACCGCGCAAAAGCGCAGTTCAGGTGGACTCGAGCATGTCGAAAACGCTGCATCACGGACTTGCGGTTCTGGAGCTCTTGACGTCGTATCCGCATGGTCTCTCGGTCACCGACATCGCGGACGGCATCGGTGTTCACCGCACCGTGGCGCACAGGCTGATTCGCACGCTCGAGGCTCATCACCTGTGCCGCAAGGACTCCTTCAAGCGCGTCACGCTGGGCGCCGGGCTGGTCACTCTGGCGGAACCTGTCGAGCAGGATCTGCGGACCCTGGCTCGCCCCGTCCTTGAAGCGCTCGCCGACGCCACCGAGGCCACTGCTCACCTCGTGGTCCGTGAGAGCGAGGGGGTGGTGCGCGCACTGATGGTTGTCGAACCGCGCCGCGCCAAGGTTCATGTGGCGTTCCACCCAGGTCAGGTCGACCCGATCAATCGGGGGTCGGCAGGCCTGTCGATCCTTGCCTCGCTGCCACCCGTCGACGGGGAGCGTCAAGAGATCACTGCGGCGCGTGCTCGCGGCTACGCGATGACCGACGGGGAGGTCATTCCTTCTGTGCTTGGCATTTCGGCCGTTATTCCCGGCCGGCGCGGTGACGCTCTCGCCAGCCTCGGAATCTCGGTATTCGACACGGATGACCGCGAGGCTTTGGGTGCAGAGGTCGTCGCGGCGGCGCGCAACCTCGGCAGCATGTTGCGCTGATATCGTTGTGTGTCAATAATTTTCAGTTCTTCGGCTCTGGGCACGACAATACGGACCAACGCCCTCATCGCGTTGGTCCGCATTGTCGTGCGTAGGCCTTTCGGGCGTCTCAGTGAGTCGCTGAGAACCTCGCGGGCAGGATGCCGGCCGTAACCTCGCCGAACCCGATACGCGATCCACCGATGCCCGGTGCGGTCGCCGAGATGGAAATGGTGTCGCCGTCCTCGAGGAAGGTGCGCGTCTCGCTGCCCACTGCGACGGGTTCCTTTCCACCCCAGGTTAATTCGATGAAGGCGCCGCGCTGATTCTTCTCGGGACCGGAGATCGTTCCGGAAGCGAAGAGATCACCGGTGCTGGCGGTGGCTCCGTTGACGGTGGTGTGGGCAAGCATCTGTGCCGGCGACCAGTACATCTGTGCATATGGCGGCCGTGAGACTACGTGGCCATTCCACTCGACGGCCAAATTGATGTCCAGGCCCCACTTCTCGTTACCGCGCAGGTAGGGCAGAGGTTCCGGATCCTGGATGGGGGTATCGATCCGTGCCGCCTCGAGGGCGAGAAGCGGCACGACCCACGGGGAGATTGACGTCGCGAAACTTTTGCCGAGGTTGGGGCCGAGTGGGACGTATTCCCACGCCTGAATGTCGCGGGCAGACCAGTCGTTGACGACAACTGCGCCGAAGACGTGCTCGGAGAACTCGTCCGGAGTGATGCGATCCCCCATTTTCGACGGAGTTCCGACGATGAAACCCATCTCGGCTTCGATGTCCAGTCGACGGGACGGTCCGAAGTCAGGGTTTTCCTGATCGGGCGCCTTGCGCTGACCGCACGGACGGATGATGTCGGTGCCGGAGACGACGATGGTGCTCGAACGACCGTGGTATCCGACGGGGAGGTGCTTCCAGTTGGGCATCAGGGGAGCGGCGTCCGGGCGGAACAACCGTCCGAGATTGGTGGCGTGGTTCTCCGACGCGTAGAAATCGACGTAGTCGGCAACGGAGATGGGGAGATGCAGCGTCACGGTATCGACGGAAAATACTGCTTCCGTGGGGATTTCACCGGATACGAGTTCCGTGATCTGCTGGCGTACGGACACCCAACGTTCCCGGCCCTGAGCCATGAAGGCGTTCAAGGTCGGCTCCGCGAAGACGGAATCACCCAGCGCTACAGCCAGATCGATGACCACCTCGCCTACCCGCACGCCGACGCGCGGCGCTCCGCCGGCAGGCGAGAACACTCCGTAAGGAAGGTTGTTGATACCGAACAAGGAGTCGGCGGGAATGTCGATAGTTGTGGTGGTCATACGAGTGTTCCTTCTGTCTTCGGGCCGACGGAGATCAGTCCGAGGCTTTCGAGTTCGGTCAGGGGGTCCGTGATGCTGCAGGTGCCGAACGAGAGGAAGCGTCGACGGACGTCCACGGCGGCGTCGTTGGTCACATCGCTCAACGCGCTGGCGATCTTTGATTCGTTCCGCTCGGCAAGTGCTGCAACGACATCCGACCGCTCACCGCCGGCGGCTGCGACGGTGACAGCTGTCAGGATGTTGAGGAAGCCGTGTTGCTCGAATCCTGTTTCGGGATCCGTATTGCGTACGGCATGGTGTAGTCCGGCAGTTGCCTTGAACGGAATGCCCGCGCGGACAACAAAAATAATGGCGTCGGCAAGCTCGTCCTCATCCGGATACGCCTCGGCGACGATGCCTCCGGTCCGAAACTTTGCGGAGTATCCGGCCGCCGTCAGCGCGGCAAGATAGTCACCGCGCCGATCGTCACGTGGAACTTCCACAAAAATCTCGATGTCGGGATATGTGGAACGAATGCGTGCGAGTTCCGCGAAGGCCTCGGCGGCGTCGACACCGGGAGGTGTTCCCACCTCGACGGCGACAACACGAACACCGGGGAGTTCGACTGCGCTCGCCAGCGCGGCCGCTGTGTCGGCCGGACCCGTCGGAACCGTGAGACTCAAAGATAAGGAACTGTCTCCGGACAGGTGATCAGCCAGTTCGCCCAATCGCGGTGCCGGAAAGATGAACGGACCGACAAGCTCGGCGTAGTCGGCTCGGCGGTAGGCCGCGTGAGCCGGAACCGCGTCGGCCAGAGGCGCATTACCTGGCGGGAACAGGGCGGCATCGTCGCAGAGGCCTTGTAGGAGTGGGGAAATCACCGTCATTTCTGCGGCCCCCTTCCAGCCCAACTCCACGCGTACGAGTCGTCCTCGCACGCGAGTGCGCCTTCGCCGAGCTCGAGCGGTCTGAACGTATCGACCATCACGGCCAGCTCGTCGAAGAACTCGGCGCCGATGCTGCGTTCGTATGCACCCGGCTGCGGGCCGTGCGCGTGGCCACCGGGGTGAACCGAGATGGAACCCTGGCCGATCCCGGATCCCTTGCGCGCCTCGTAGTCTCCACCGCAGTAGAACATGATCTCGTCGGAATCGACATTCGAGTGGTAGTACGGAACCGGGATCGACAGTGGGTGGTAGTCGACCTTGCGGGGGACGAAGTTGCAGATCACGAAGTTGTTGCCCTCGAACGCCTGATGTGCCGGCGGCGGTTGGTGAACCCGACCCGTGATGGGCTCGTAGTCAGAGATGTTGAACGTGTACGGGTACAGACATCCGTCCCAGCCGACGACGTCGAAAGGATGGGTGGGATAGACCATTCGAGTCCCGACTATGCCCTGTGAGGTGCGGTGCTTCACCAGGACCTCGACGTCTGTGCCTTCGGCAATCATCGGCGCAGTGGGTCCGTGAAGGTCTCGTTCGCAGAACGGCGCATTCTCGAGCAGTTGGCCGAACCGTGAGAGGTACCGCTTGGGCGGAACGATGTGACTGTTGGCTTCGATCGCGTATGCCCGCAGCGGCTTGTCGCCCTTGGGGATCCAACGATGGGTGGTGGACATCGGAATGAGGACGTAGTCGCCTTCGCGTGCTTCGAGTGCGCCGAAGACGGTTTCGACGGTCGCCTCACCTGATTCGATGTAGACCATCTCGTCGCCGATTGCATTGCGGTACAGGGGAGATGCGGCGGCTGCGACGACGTAGGACAGTCGAACATCGGCGTTACCAAGGATCAGTCGACGGCCGGTCACGACATCGGTGTGTTCCCAGGCGCTTTCGGGAAACAGGGTGTGCAGTTTCAGGTGTCGCGGCTTGAGCGGGTGGTTGGGAGTGGTGCTCTGGTCGCGCAGTTCCCAGACTGTGGCATCGACGATCGACGACGGAATCTCGCGGTGGTAGAGCAGCGACGAGTCGGAGGAGAATCCCTCTTCGCCCATCAGTTCCTCGAAGTAGAGGTTGCCCATCTCGTCACGGTGTTGGGTGTGACGCTTCGGTGGGATGTTGCCGAGTTGTCGGTAGAACGCCATGACTGGGCTCCTTCTGTGGTGTTTCCGTCTGACTCACATCAACTAGATAGTAAATACATTAACTAAAATGATGTGACAGGCGCAACCGTTGAAGGCGATCGGATCTATGTCAGTTGCGTCCGCGGACGTCGAACTGGCTGCGATTGGTGATCAGTTTGTCCAGGAGCATGACAAGGATGCGCTGCTCAGCCTCGCTGAGCACGCTGACCCAGGCGTGTTCACGTTCGTTCTGCTCGCGAAACGCCTCGACCATGGCTTCTCGGCCCTTGTCGGTCAGGTAGAGCTGGACGGATCGGCCGTCGTTCTCGGTGGGGCGTCGGTCGATCATGCCGTCGGTGACCAGTGACTTGGACAGATTGGAGACCGCGGCCCGGCTCATTCCGGTGAGCTCAGCAGCGGCTTTCGGTTCGATCGGCCCGGCCAGCCAAGTCACGAACAGTAGGCGGAACGACGACCACGACCATCCCCGCGGCCGATGGATCGACGACTCGAGATCGTAGGTGACCACGTTGGATGCGCGATTGAGCGTCAACAAGACCTCGGTGGCCATGTGATGGCGAAAGCCGTGTTCGTCAGCGAGTCGTTTGTTCGCCAACTCGATGAACGACCAAAAGTTGAGTTCGCCGGTGCTCTCCTGGGCTTTCATCCCGTCACTCTATCTCGACCGGAAGGCGATCTTTGTACATCAGTTAATTAACTTGTGTACTAGTTTGTGGGTTTGCGAACGCCCGGTACCTCGAAGTGGCCCCCCTTGTGTGTGGCAGCTCAGTCGCTACGGTGGAAGAGGTGTGAACGAATGCAGCATGAGCCGATTGCGGCCGGGCTACGAGCATCGTCGAATGCGGTGGCACAGAGGTATTCGACGCATCGGAAGCATTGGCGAATGACATCGTGATGAGCATGCTGGCCAACGATCATGCCTTCGAAGACAACGTCTTGAACGAGCAGGCGTTGGGCACGCTGCCGGCAGGCGCTGTCTACGTCAATCTCGCTACTGTGAGCCCGGCTCTAGCTCGCACGGCGGCAGCAACTCTTGCGGTACACGGGGTGCAGTATCTGTCCGCGCCGGTTTTCGGGCGGGCCGACGCAGCGGACGCTGCTGCCCTCACGGTGCTGGTGGCGGGAGATGTAGGTGCGATCGCCAAGGTCGACTCGCTGCCCGCAGTTATCGGACGCCGGATGTGGAATGTGGGTGATGAACCAGCGCAGGCCAACGTATTCAAGATTCTCGGAAACTATCTGATTGCCAACGCGATTCAAGCGATATCCGAAGCAACTACGTTGGCCGAGAAGCTCGGGGGTTCACCGGAGATGTTAATGGAGATCATGAACGACAGCCTGTTTCCCGGCGCGGTCTACGGCGGATACGGATCGATGATTGCCAAACGTGACTACGAGCCGGTCGGATTCAGTGTGGAGTTGGGTCTCAAGGACGTAAGACTCGCGCTCGCGGAGGCGCGAGATCAGCAGGTACCAATGGCGTTCGGTTCCCAGTTGGAGAATATATTTGTCGACGCTTTGGCTCATGGTCACGGTGCGCTCGACTGGGCATCGGTGGCCGAGGCGACGCGTCGTCGCGCCGGTGTCGACCCGAAATAGGATTTGGCCTCACGAATCGACAGAGCGTCGGATCTCCGGATCGCTGCGACGAATATCGCTGGTTCGCCACCGATCAGCAATTTTGTGAATTATCGTGACTCCGTGATTTCACATAGCGATGAACTTCCGATGGGTGTGGAACTCATGAACGCCGGTCAACTAGAGCGGCGTCATCGCTTGACGTGCAACGTAATCGAGATGCTGACGCAAATTCCTTCGGATCGTATTCAGATGAAGGACGTATCCGAGCGGTCAGGCGTGGCTCTCGGAACTCTGTACCGCTACTTTCCGAAGAAGCAACAACTGCTCGCGGCGGCAATGGTCGAGTGGAGTGGTCTTCACGTGGAACGTCTTGTGGTGCAGGAGGACCCCCGGATGCGCCAGGTCGGCGTCCGCGAGCGTGTACTTCTCTTGCATCGCCGTGAAATGAAGGCATTTCAACGTCGGCCGAACTTTGCGCGGCTGGAGATCGAGCTTCATTCGTCAGCAGACGATTTTGTGATCGAGACGTTGGATCAACGTGCGGCAGCACATCGAACCGTGCTGTTCGAACTGATGGATGGTATTCCAGCTGAAGTTGCGCGGGTTACGTCTCTGGCGGTGGGCGGCACGATGTTGACTGCGCTGGCGCTGTGGAGCAGTGGGCGAATCGGATTCGCCGAGGCGCAGCGCAATGTCGAAGACGTCATCTCGCTGGTTCTTCGCGACTGCCAAAACTTTTAGAATTTGATTTCATTTTTTCGAAACGCTCCTTGATGACGATCGTTGCCGAGTCGACCGATATTGGCTGCTAGCAGGATCTTGGCACAGTGTTTCCTGGCGTGTTGGCCGTCGGGCTGGATCTGCACGATTTGGCCAGCTTTTAGAATTCGTATACAAAAACTGCGTTGGTCGTCTATCAATGGACTGATGACCAATTGGGGTGGACGGCAGTGACGAGCCGAAATCCGGGAAGTGAAAGTAGGTCGAATGAGAAGCTCGTACGGGGTTCGTGCTCGAATCTGGATGGTCGTACTCGCGTCGGCGACACTCGTCGTGACGTCTTGCGCCGGCAACAGTGACGGAGAGACGACAGATGCGTCTGACGTCACGATCGGTGTCGTCGGCAATCAAGGTGACGGCGGGGATCCGAAGTCCGGTGGCGTGGTGTCCTTTGCGACCTACAACGGAATCAGTAGCCTCGATCCTGCAGACAGGCAGGACGGTGGGGCCTCCGGCGGCAGTGAAATGGCTGCAATCTACGACCTCTTGATGCGCTTCGATACTGAAGCTGGACAATATGTTCCGCAGTTGGCGCAGTCTTTGTCCGCGAACACCGACAACACCGTGTGGACGCTGAAGCTTCGAGACGGCGCCACGTTCAGTGACGGTACCCCGGTGGACAGTGCAGCTGTTCTCTGGAGCATCGACCACTACCTGCAGAAGAAGGGCACTCACTCGCAGGTCTGGAAAACGACTGTCCGAGAGACGAATGCACCCGATTCGAGCACGATCGTGTTCACGCTCGTGCAGCCGTGGGACGAGTTCCCGATCATGTTCACCACCGGTCCCGGCATGATCGTTGCGCCGTCGTCGATGGCTACCGGTACCTTTGTTCCGATCGGAGCCGGTCCGTTCACTGTCGAGAAGTTTGCGTCTCAGGACGAACTCGTTCTTGATGCGCGGCCGACGTATTGGGACGGCGCACCGTATCTCGAGAAGCTTCGCTTCCCGGCAATCGTGAACGAGCAGGCCAAACTTGAAGGCCTGCATACGGACGGACTTCAGGTCGCGTATCTGCGATCACCGGACTACATGCACGAAGCTCTCGAGGCCGGCGATCCAGGATTTGTGACGTCGGCGAGCATGGCCGGTGCGTTGGCCATCAACCAGCGCGAGGACCGCGCGGCGAAGGACGTGCGTGTCCGTCAGGCGATTGTTGCTGCAGTGGATCCGAATTCGTTCAACGAGCGAGTTCAAGGCGGATTCGGGGCTCCGGGAACCGACATGTTTGCGCCGTGGTCCAAGTGGCACGGATCCGTACCGGGCAACGGCTACGATCCCGAGGCCGCAAAGAAGTATCTGGCCGAGGCGAAAGCTGACGGTTACGACGGCAAGCTCACCTACGTCGGGATGAATGATCCAGGGACGCAACGAAGTGCGCTGGCTTTCCAGTCGATGTTGCAGGCAGTCGGTTTCACCGTCGACATCTCCTATGCCACCAGCATCAACGATTTGATCTCGCGACAGTTCGCAAAACACGATTTCGACATCTCGTACACAGGGTTCAACGTCTTGGAGCAGTCGCCCTACACGCGGATGTACGGCAACCTGTTCAGTGAATCACCGTCAAACATCCTGGGGTACAAGAACGCTCAGATGGACGAGTTGTTGGGCAAGTTGCAGGCAGCAGCGGGTGTCGAGCAACGTACGGCTGTCCTCGACGACATCCAGAAATTGGTCAACGACACGGCTCCGATGGCAGTAGTCAACTCCAGCAAGGTGTTCATTGCGTGGGGACAGAACGTCCATGGTGTGACACCGAGCGTGGACGGCATCATGCTCTTCGGTAATACTTGGTTGAACTGACCACCATGCGCCCTTGTGGTAGTGCGAACCACCACAAGGGCGCACCGTGGCGTAGCCCCCCTACAGTTCTGCTCGGACCAGCTTTGCTGCCTCGACGAGGTTACGAAGAGACGCTTCCACTTCGAGAGGTCCGCGCGTTTTCAGTCCGCAGTCCGGATTGACCCACAGTCGCTCTACCGGAACGGCGTTGAGTGCTTCGCGCAGGGAACCTGCAATTTCGTCGACGCTCGGGACGCGCGGCGAATGAATGTCATAGACACCCGGACCCACACCCAGATCGAATCCGACGGCACTGAGGTCGTCGAGTACCTCCATATGTGAGCGGGCGGCCTCGATCGAGGTGACATCGGCATCGAGGCTGGCGATCGCGCTGATCACTGCGCCGAATTCCGAATAGCACAGGTGCGTATGGATAGCGGTTGAATCCGCTACGCCCGAGGTGGCCAATCGGAATGATCCCACCGACCAGTCGAGGTATGCGGGCCGGTCGGCGGCACGCAGCGGAAGAAGTTCGCGCAGGGCGGGTTCGTCGACCTGGATGATTCTGATTCCGGCAGCCTGCAGATCGATTGTCTCGTCTCGAATCGACAGTGCTACTTGGTTTGCCGAGTCCGAGAGTGGCTGGTCGTCACGAACGAACGACCATGCCAGAATGGTGACGGGTCCTGTGAGCATTCCCTTGACGGGCTTGTCGGTCAGAGACTGCGCATAAGTGATCCAGTCGACGGTCATCGGCTTCGGACGAGAAACGTCGCCGTAGAGGATCGGCGGTCGCACGCAGCGCGTCCCGTACGACTGAACCCAGCCACTGGCGGTTGCGAAGAATCCTTCGAGTTGTTCGGCGAAGTACTGAACCATGTCATTGCGTTCAGGTTCACCATGGACCAGTACATCGAGGTCCAGCTTCTCCTGCAGAGCAACAACGTCCGCGATCTCGGCGCGCATACGGGCAACATACTCGGTCTCGCCGATCTCCCCCTTTCGTAGCGCTGCCCTGGCCACTCGAATCTTCGACGTCTGCGGGTATGAACCGATCGTGGTCGTGGGAAGCGGAGGGAGGGAGAGCAATTCGGCTTGGATCTTGCGTCGCTGCGCTGCCGGAGCGCGACCGGTGGCTGAACGGAGAACCGCATCGAGGCGCCCGCGGAGTGCTGCGTCGTTGAGTCGTTTGTCGTTCCCGCGGGTCGATGCAGCGGCACGCGCGAGCCCGAAATCGTCCTCGACGGATTCGCGACCCTGAGTCAGAGCAGTCGCCAGTGTGACTACCTCCCGAACCTTCTCGGTGCCGAAGGCAAGCCAAGAACGCAGGGCCTTGTCGAGGCCGGACTCGGCAGCCAAGGTGTAAGGAACGTGTAGGAGTGAGCATGACGAGGAGACTGCGAGCGTGTCGACGCTGCCGAGTAGCGATCCCAACGTCGACAATGCGGAATCGAGATCGGTTCGCCAGACGTTCCGTCCGTCTACGACACCGGCGACCACGAACTTGCGAGCCAGGTCCGGCACCGAACCGATTGAATCCTGTCCTGCGACAAGGTCGATCGCAAAACCTTCGACATCGGTGGACGCGAGTGCTGGCAATGCGTCGCCCAGAGAACCGAAGTACGAGGTCAAGAGGATCGCCGGGCGGTGGCCGAGTGACGAAAGATGTTCGTACGCAGTCCGTGCAGCTTCGATCTCCTCGTCGGTGCGATCACAGACGAGTGCGGGTTCGTCGATCTGGACCCACGATGCGTCGGCGTCGGCAAGCTTGCCGAGCAGATCGCCGTAGAGCGGTAGGAGTTCGTCGAGACGTGTGAGAAGCGGTTCGTCCGTTCCGATGGCCTTCGAGAGCAGGAGGAAGGTGACGGGTCCGATGAGGACCGGGCGTGCCGGGATGCCGTCGGAGTGTGCTTCTGCCAGTTCGGCGAGCACCTTCGAGGCGTCGAGCGAGAAGGTTGTCGACGGCGAGATCTCGGGAACCAGGTAGTGATAGTTGGTGTCGAACCACTTGGTCATCTCGAGGGGCGCGATCGTGTCAGTGCCGCGGGCGGCGGCGAAGTAACGATCCAGTGGGTCGGGAACGGACGCCACTCGATCGGGGAGCGCTCCGAGAAGCACTGCAGTGTCGAGCATCTGATCGTAGAAGGAGAAAGTGTTGACCGGGATCGAATCGAGCCCCTGGCTATGTAGATCAGCCAGGCCCTGGCGTCGGAGGTCACGGGCCACACGCTGCAGAGCATCGGCGTCGATACGCCCTGTCCAGTAGCTTTCGGTTGCCCGCTTGAGTTCGCGATGAGGACCAATGCGCGGTGAGCCCAGCACGGTCGCGGTGAATGTGGTTGTCACGGAATTTCTCCAGATTGCCAATGCACTGATGGCCACTGCCGGCAGACGGGTACACCTCACCGGGCCGCATTAAACGTGCGGCCTCTCTGAGATCTACTCGCCCATTCCTCGAGGCGGTGGACCGTCGGGCACGGCGTGCCCGACGCAGCCGGCAGGTCTTCGGACTCGCGGGCTCTCGATCGACAATGATCGAACCTACTGGCCGTCGCTTCCCAGGCAGATGCCCAGTGCATGTAGACGGCGGTCGTTCCTGCTTACCGCTGCGGGACAGTCCCGGATTTTCACCGGGTTCCCTCTCACTCCGTCAGCGTGAGCTGATGAAGCTTCGACGCCGGGAACGGTCTTCGGGGCTCCTCATTACCGTGCCAGGCGAACCAGCTGCATCGCCCAGCATAGGACACCGTAGCGGGAAGGGAGTGTTCGCACGTCGTGCGAGTGAAAGCGACTACGTTCGCCAGGTGTATGCGCTGGAGTCCGGTGGTACGCGCGGCAGATTTTCGGATGATCGGAGGTTTTCTGCCATCTCGACGAGCAGAGCCTGCGACGCGGGAGACAAGTCGATGACGCGCGACGCAAGGTTACGCAGACGATCGTTGTGAAGCTGTTCCAGCAATGAGTGATCGGCATCGCCGCTGGAGATGAACGGAAATTGCTGTGATGGGCTGAAAAAATAGTCCGGGTTTACGTCGAAGAATTCGGCGAGGGCGGCAACGACTTCAGGTGACGGATTGGTACGGACGCCTGTTCGGAGTTGTGACAGGTAGGGCGTCGAAATACGGCAGCCGTGTTCGGTCATGCTTCGCACCACCAGTGCATTGGTGACGTGGCTGGGAGCGGATTCGAACAACGAATTCAATCGTTGGCTGAACCTGTGCGCCATTGCCCCGTCCCTCCCGTATCGCCCGCCCCGGACCTGATGGTAACTGTAAAATAACCAGACTTTGAGTCAGCCCTTCCTTGAACGGCAATGTCTTGTTAGTTCGCAGAACCAGCTTGAGGATACGTGAATTTCTGGCTGTCGTTGGACGGGGGGATCGCCCACCAGTCAATTGCGACGGAATTGCTCGATCATTTGAGCGGGTCTGATCAAAGCCATCCGTTCGAGTTCGCAATCCGAACGGACTCCCCGCGCGTGGTGCCACCGGTTTTGCCCATCGCCGACGACAGGTGATTGCGAACGGTGCCGGCAGTGAGAAAGAGTTCCGCAGCGATGGCGGCTACGGGCGCGCCGGTCTGTGCGGCGCGAAGGACCTCGGTCTCGCGATCGGTTAAGGGAGACTCTCCACTGACCAGGCTGTCTGCCGCCAGCGTCGGATCGACGACGCGTAATCCTGCGTGCACACGTCGTACAGCGTCTGCGAGTTGTCGCGCGGGAGTGTCCTTGACGACGAACCCGGCGGCCCCGGCTTGTAGCGCCTTCCGCAGGTACCCCGGGCGCCCGAAGGTGGTGACGATCAGGACGCGGGTCGTCGGTACCGCGTCGCGCAGTGCCGCAGCGGCTCCAATGCCATCCAACCCCGGCATTTCCACGTCCAGCAACGCCACATCCGGTTGGTGCTCGAGCGCTGCTGCTACCACCTCGTCGCCGCGGCCGACTTCGGCAACTACCGTCAGATCGGATTCGAGATCGAGAAGAGCGGCAAGCGCTCCTCTCACCAGAGCTTGGTCGTCTGCGAGCAGTAGGCGGATGGTCACGTTGTCTCCTGTTTCCGAACCTGTAGCGAAAAACCGTGTGGCGGAAGGCTCGTGACGATGACGCGTGCTCCGGCGGCCGCTGCGCGTTCACGCAGGCCGGTCAATCCATTGCCGATCGTCGCACGGCCCGAAGCGACACCGTTGTCGGTAATTTCAACGCTGTTTGCATCCACTGTGATTGTGCATTGTGTTGCGGCGCTGTGGCGTACGACGTTGGTGATACCTTCACGAATTGTCCAGGCGAACAACTCTCTCAGGTGACCGGGAACCATTTCCGTGCTGTTCGGAGTGTGATCCTCGATGCCGGCGGCCCGTAAGGCCTCGCGAGCACGGGCTATCTCCATCGGAAGCGAGATAGTGCGAAAACCGTCGACTGCCGATCTCACATCGGCCAACGCATCGCGGGAAAGGCGCTCGAGATCGTCGAGTTCGCTTCGGGCCCGGTTTATGTCGATGTCGAGCAATCGGTTGGTCAGCTCGGCTTTCACGGTGATGACGGTGAGTGAGTGCCCGAGGATGTCGTGAAGATCGCGCGCCATGCGGGTGCGCTCGTCGGCGATCGCTCGTTGTTCGCGTGCTTCCCGTTCTCGAAGGATCTGATTGTTCCTCCCGATCAGTGACTGAACGCCCCACATGGCAAACGCAGCGGCGCAGACAGCGAGCGAGAGCCCGGAGTAATTGCCCCAACCGGATGAAATGCTGATGACCTCCACCGAGCCCGCAAGTATCAGCGTGAGGATGCCACCGGCGGCAGCGGGCAGCAGCATCACCGACGTGACCGCGAGAAATGGGGCTGCGGTCAGGCCTGTCGGGCCGAGGCACACGATCATCACGGAGGCCAGGGCTATCAGCGCGCCTAGCCGCAGTGAGGCATCCCGAATATTCGGAATTGCCGACGGATTCCGGTGGTGTCGCTGTATCCCGTCGAAGATGAGCACGTAAAGCGCCCCGAATGCGACCGTAGCGATCATGCCGACCACACCACTCGCTTGATCGCGCATGTTCCAGCCGGCTATCAGTGGTCCGCCCAGGAACACCAACCACACGACGGCAAAGAGAAGACCTAAACGATTCGGTCGAGGCCTGGCGGCAGAATCGTTTCGGCTCTGGTTGTCCGTCAACTACACACGCTCCGTATCTCGTTGGAATCGCCAGATCGCGCCGAGCGCGAAGATCGCGAACCAGACCAGGATATTGGCGATCCAGGTCCAATGAAGGGAATTGCCGGTCAGTGGTGCGTGTGCCAGAGCGTTGATGCCGAACATCGGAGTGAATTGAGCGACGGTTGCCCAGACCGAACCGTCTTGCAAGGGCACGAAGAGTCCGCCGCCGAAGGCCAGCAGCGCCAAACCGGGGCCGAGAAGCTGCATGACGTTTTCACTGGGCAATAGATAGCCCATGAACAAGCCGAATGCAGCAAAGATGGCAGAACCTAGCCACGCGATCAATGCTGTTGTGAACCAGAGCGATCCGTCCATCTGCGCGCCGGTGAACGAACCCGCGAGATACACGACGAGAATGGAGATCAGCCCTAGTGTCATCGCCATGATCAGTTTGACGACGATATAAGCCACCGGTGTCAGTGGGGTCAGCCTGAGTTGGCGACTCCAACCCGACGCGCGCTCGATAGACACCATTGCGCCCCCGCTGGTCGTGGCCAGCATCGCACCGTACAGCGCCATGCTGATCATGATGTACGCAGCTACATTTCCGTGTTCGATACCGTGGTCGTCGTTTCCCTGACCGACACCGAAAACGAGGTAGAACACGACCGGCATGATCAGGGTGAAGATCATCGTCCGTCGGTTGCGGGTCAAGCGCCGAAACTCGATGCGCAGCAAGGTGGTATTGAAACCGCCGAGCGGTGCAACGGCGCGATCTTCTCGGTAAGTGGGGGTTTCGGTAACTCGGGTCATCACAATTGTCCTTCGGTGGTGTCGGAGGTAAGCGCGATGAACGCGTCTTCGAGTCCGCGGGAGATGATTTCGAGGTCGTGGGCTTGCGTGTGTGCGAGCAGGTAGCGTGCGACGGAATCGGTGTCGTGGGAATGGACTACGAGAGTGTCTCCGTTCAGCTCGATAGAATCGCAGTTCGGAATCGATTGCAGGGCTTGCTTGTCCATGTTCGGGATGTGCGCTCGCAGCGTCCTCCCTGCGACCATCGACTTGATCTCGGATGTTGTTCCGTCCGCAACGATCCGGCCGTGCCGAACAAGAATGATTCGGTCGGCATACGCGTCGGCCTCTTCGAGGTAGTGCGTTGCAAACAGCACGGTGCGACCTTGGTCGGCGTCTGCCCGGATTGCCGACCAGAAGTCTCGTCGACCTTCCACGTCCATTCCGGTCGTCGGTTCGTCGAGAATCAACAACCGCGGATCCGACAGAAGTGCCATCGCAAACCGGAGACGCTGCTGCTGACCGCCGGAGCACTTCTTCACGAGTCGTCCGGAGATATCGAGAATTCCGGCCCGGTCGAGGACGTCGTCGACCGGACGCGCGTGGGCGTACAGGCTCGCGGTCAGGGCGACGGTTTCGGCAACGGTCAACTCGGGGAGCAATCCGCCGCTCTGCATGACAGCGGAGACGAGTCCCCGCGCGATGGCGGCACGAGGTGGCATCCCGAAAACGTCAACCTCGCCCGATGTGGGCCGAGACAGCCCCAGAATCATATCGACCGTGGTGGTCTTCCCGGCGCCGTTGGGACCGAGGAACGCAACGATCTCGCCGGGTTCGATGCTCAGGTCGATACCGTCGACGGCGACAACGGAACCGAACTCCTTGCGGACTCCGGTCAACCGGACTGCGTCACCCGCCGAGACTCTCGACTGTGTCTGTAGTGCGTGTGCTGAGGTCATAGATTCAATCTGCCGCCTCGGGGAGAGTTGTTCCTCGGCTGTCCGTCACCTTTTACCCATGACAACTGTCATGGGTTTACGGCGAAGGTTGTCGGACCTGGGAAGTACTCTGCCCGCATGACCGACCAACTCACGGCGTGGTGCTGATGCCCACCGCAGATGAACTACTCGGAACGGCTGTCGTCGCGGACTTGGCACGTTGTCTCGAACGCGCGACGGGTCGCAGACGTCTGGACGGCGTGCGAGGCTCGGCCGCGGTTTTCGAAGGATTGAGCCTGAGCGAGCGCACGCGAGTTGTCCGGGATGCGATGCTGAACGAGCTTCCCGACGACTATTCGGCGTTCGCGCAGGTCATTCGCGCAGCCTTGGTCGAGGACGCGTTCACCGGGTGGATGATCTGGCCGGTCACAGAAGCCGTCGCAGTGTCGGCAACACAAGATCCTGAGGGATTCGACGACGGAATGGCGTTGCTCGCCGAGCTGACTTCTCGTCTGACCGGTGAATTCGCGATTCGAACGTTCCTCGACGTGGATCTCGAGCGAGCGTTGGAGATAGTGCTCGGATGGACTGATCACGAGGACGAGCATGTTCGACGCCTTGCCAGCGAGGGAACGCGGACACGGCTGCCGTGGGCTCGGCGAGTGAAGGCACTGACAGCGCGGCCCGAGTCCACGATTCCGATTCTCGACGCGTTGTACCGCGACGAGTCCGAGTACGTGAGGCGATCGGTCGCGAACCATCTCAATGATCTGAGCCGTGCAGATCCGGCACTGGCAGTTGCGACGGCGAAGCGTTGGCTGCAGGAACCCAACTCCGATATCCCCAAGCTCGTTCGGCACGCCCTACGGACATTGGTGAAGTCCGGTGACCCAGATGCACTGTCGCTCTTGGGGTTCGCGCCGCCGGCCAACGTAGTGGTTTCGGAATTCGTGATCGATCGTGACGTCGTCGATGCAGGTGGTGAACTTAACTTCGACTTCGCCGTCACGAATAACGGCAGTGAGTCGGTGACCGTGGTGATCGACTACATCGTTCATCACGTCAAGGCCAACGGGCAGACCACGCCCAAAGTCTTCAAGCTGACTACGCGAACGCTTCCGCCCGGAGTCCCCACGCTCATCGCCAAGAGACATTCATTTAGGCCGATCAGCACCCGTAAGTACTACGTAGGTGAACACGCCGTCGAGGTGCAGATAAACGGCGTACGGCAAGTACGCAGCGCGTTTCGGTTGGAGGCGTAGTCGGGGAGGGCACCTTGGGTTGCGGAGGTGACAGAGATCCGCACCTTCGCGACTTTGTTGTGCTGAATCCAAGTTCTGAGTCGTGGACAGGATGTTCGGGCGCTTGCCGTGGATTTGGGTTAGACGTGGGTTAGACGCGAAGCTCCGCCAGTGAGGGGATCGGGATGATGCGTACCGCTGACCAGATCAACACGAGGGTAAGAATAATGACGGGCGACCAGCGCATCTGATGCCACATCACTGCCGGTTTTCGTCGTATCCGTGCGCTGGTCCACGATACGTAGGTGAAGCCGAGTGCAACGAGCATTGCCAGGCCGAAGGCATTGAAGTGCGCAGCACCGACTACGTCGCCGTGTATGAGGCTGTACAACATTCGTGTACTACCGCAGCCGGGGCAGTTGACGTTGAACAGAGCTTTGGTCGGGCACACAGGAATGACCCCACCAGGTGTGGTGGGGTCACTCCAAGAGATGAAGGCGCACACCGCGATTGCGGCTATTGCTACTCCGAGCGGCGCTTTGGCCGATGCGAGAGTTGTTGTGTCAGAACTCAAAAGTTACTGGAACCGGCGAGAGCCACGACGAACACGAAGTACAGAACGGCGACGGCGACACCGGCGCCGACCGACCACAGTGCAAACTTCTTGGCATCGTCGGCAGATTTACGTGCCGCATCGAACTGGCCTTGTGCCCACAACGAGTTGACCTGGCTGGATTTCACGATTGCGACGATGCCCAGCGGCAGACAGCAGAACACGGTTACCAGGATCGCCCAGACCAGGTTGTTGTCCGGCGGCGGACCGGCAGGCTGCTGTTGCTGGCCGTAATAGGGATTCTGGGTCATGTGTCACCTAAGGATCTGTAAATGTCGCGAGTATCAGCATGGGATAACTTATGGCAACGCCTGGCGGAGCAATATCCTTCGTTTGAATGACACGGACGCCGCTTGTGACAGCCAGCCCGAGACCATGCGCAACGCTCGGTCTCATCGAGTCGAACTGAAACTACGTGATCCAGCCGGCAACTTCAGGGGGCTGAATTCATTCGCGCAGAACTCGAGGTATGGTGGCCGACATGCAGCGCGTGTATTTCTGGTTTAGCAGGCCGGCCCCGGGTGGGCCTGCCAGCGTAACCATGCGCTGACAACCTCCACCCAAGAGCCGGATTACAGACCGGCTCGCTGGAGTTCATTTCACCTCTGGGGTCGGCCTGAGAACAGGAAACCGAAACCCCATGACTGTCACCATCAACACCACAGCCACATCGGACAGCCTCGATGATCAGCGCACTGTCAGTATCAGTCCGCTCGTCTCACCGGCGACTATCCGTGCTCAGCACGCTCCCGACGAGGTCGCGGCCGCAACTGTGCGTACCGGTCGCGCCGACACCATCAACATCCTCAACGGCGATGACGACCGACTCATCGTCGTAGTGGGCCCGTGCTCGGTGCATGATCCCGAAGCTGCCATGGATTACGCCCGTCGGCTCGCCGCCAAAGCCGAAGAATTGCGCGATGACCTGCACATCGTCATGCGCGTCTACTTCGAAAAGCCGCGTACGACGCTGGGCTGGAAGGGTCTGCTCAACGATCCGCACCTCGACGGCACGTACGACGTCAATACCGGTCTCGGTATCGGCCGCAAGCTGCTTCTCGACGTGTCCAGTCTCGGATTGCCGGTCGGCTGCGAATTCCTCGACCCGATCATGCCGCAGTACATCGCAGACCTCGTGAGCTACGGCGCCATCGGCGCCCGCACTGCGGCCAGCCAGGTGCATCGCCAGTTGTGCAGTGCACTGTCCATGCCCGTCGGTATCAAGAACTCCACCGAAGGTGACGTGCAGGTTGCCGTCGACGGAACCCGCGCTGCGGCAGCAAGTCACGTCTTCCCCGGCACCGATCTCGATGGCCAAGCCGCGCTGATCCGCACCGCCGGAAACCCGGATTGCCACGTCATCCTTCGCGGTGGCAGCGACGGACCGAACTACGACGCCGAGACCGTCGCCGATACCCTTGCGCGACTGCGTAAGTCGAATCTGCCCGAGCGTGTGGTCATCGATGCGAGCCACGGAAACAGCAGCAAGGATCACGAGCGTCAGGTCATCGTGCTCGACGACATCGCTGCTCGTCTCGCCGAAGGTGAGCAGGGGATTGCCGGCGTCATGTTGGAGAGCTTCATCGAAGCCGGCCGTCAGGACCTGACGTTGGGCAAGGCAGACGAGCTCACGTACGGACAGTCCATCACCGACGCGTGCATCGACTGGTCCACCACGGCAGCGCAATTGGATCGTCTGGCGCAGGCTGTTGCGACTCGTAGGGGCTAAAGCCCCCTGTGCGCCTTTTCGGTAATGGGCGCTACCGAAAAGGCGCACAGCAGGTACTACGCCAGAACTTCCCGCGTGGCCGTGACCAGGCGTTCCAGCCAGGCGTCCGTGCCGACTGCCTGGCGCAGCGGTTCGTTGGGCAGCTCGATGCTGACCGGTAGTCCGGCAGGCAGGGTTGACCAGATATCGGCCAGCGCAATGCCTCCGGTGCCGGGCACCAGACGCTCCTCGCGGGCGTGACGGATCAACTCCGCGTCGTCTGTGGGAGCGGGAGTGGAACCGTCGCACATCTGGGCGTAGTGCAGCCACTCGCGCGGAATGGACGCAAGGTCTTCCAACGTCGTCGTCGAGCGGTCCGTATGCAGGGCATCGACGAGGACGCTGCGGGCCGGACCGTCTGCGGCAGAGACGATCTCGATGGCTGCACGGGCATCGGGAACCGCGGTCCACGGCATGAACTCGAGTGAAGCGACGATTCCGTAGTTTGCACACAGTTCTGCGAGGCGAGCATAGGAGTCCGTGAGGCGAGCGCGATCGCGGTCGTCGCCACCGACAAGAACAGCCTTGGCGCCCAACTGCGCCCCCGCTTCGAGAAGGGGAACATAGTTCGCGGGATCGAAGTCGGCGGCAAGACGGATGATTTCGAGGTCGAAGACCTCTACCGAAGAATCGTCGAGTCTGCGAACCAACTCGTCCAAGCCTGCTTTGTCTTCGTGCAGTGGGTACGCCGTTGTTCCGGGCGCGGCCGGCATGAGCCGAATGCCGATGGTGTCGAAGCCGTGCTTCTCGGCCAGATCGACGTGCTGCATCGGAGCCGTGTCCAGCACTGTGAGGGCTGCAAGCCCGAGTGAGAGCGTCATGCGTGCGCTCCAACTGTCTTGGCGGCAGCCAGTTCCCGGCCTGCCAGGTAACCGAAGGTCATGGCCGGGCCGAGGTTGATGCCGCCGGACGGGTAATGACCACCCATCACGCTGGCCTGGTCGACGCCCACCGCGTGCAAGCCCTCGATAGGACGGTCGTTCTCGTCGAGCACGTGCGACGACGAGTCGGTGACAAGTCCGGCGAAGGTGCCGAAGCTGCCCGGGACAACTTTCACTGCGTAGTACGGGCCCTTCTGCAGCGGTGCGAGTGACGGGTTGGGCCAGGGGTTGGAGGTATCACCCGATCCCTTGTTGAACGGTGTTGTGCCTCGGCTGAATTCGGGGTCCTCGCCGTTGCGGGCGCCGGCATTGAATGCCGAGACCGTGTTCTCCAGCTGCGCGGGATTAACGCCGATCTTCTCGGCCAATTCCCGAAGGGTACGTCCACGGGTGAGGTAACCCGAGCGCAGGTACGGTTGGATCGGGATCGGCAGTGGCTTGGCCATGCCGAGGGGGAGATAGCGCACGTACTGCTGATCGGCGATCAGCCACGAGCACACCTCGTCGCCTTCCGGAACCTGCTCCATCATGGCCAGGGTGTAGTCGTGGTAGCCGAGCGCTTCGTTGACAAACCGCTTGCCGTTCGCGAGAACCCCGATGACGCCGGGCTTTCCGCGATCGAGAATATGCGGGAATACGCCTTCCTTGCCGTTGCGGTAGCGAACAATGGAGACGGGGCAGTACGCGACGGGGGACGCGAGCGTGCGGTCGAGACGGCCGCCCACGGATTCGCCGAGAGTGATGCCGTCGCCCGTTGTCGTCTTCGGGGTGAGCGACCAGTGCTCGTTGCCGGTCGGTGTGCGCGGGAACAGTTCACGTCGTCGGTCGATATCCTGCGCGAAGCCTCCGGTGGCCAGAACGACGCCGCGCCGTGCGGAGACCGAGTATGCGCCGTCCGAGCCTTCGAGGCGGACGCCGACAACACGGCCGTCGGCGTCGGTCTGCAACGCCGTTGCCGAGGTCTTGACCCGGAAGTCGACCCCCAGGTCCAGTGCGGAGCGAAGGAGCATGCCCACCAGAGCAGTACCGTTGACGAGTTGCTGCCCTCGCCTCTTCGTCACGAGGTCGATCATGTGCTTGGTGACGCGAACGCCGCAGTGTACAAATGCTTTCGGTGATCGCGTCGAGTGCAGGAATGCCTGCAGATCTGGGCCGGCCATGATGCCCATACCCAGGAACGACGTCTCGTACAACTGACGGCGGAGCAGTGCCGCAACGTCCGGGCCGAGCTTACGCAAGCTCACCGGCTTCGGTCCGACGGAACGGTGGCCGGTTCCGGCACCCGGGGTGTCACCGTGGATGTCGGCGATCTTGGCGCCGGGAACGAACTTCAGTGCGGTCTTCCGCTCGAAGAACTCGACCATTTCCGGTGCTCCGTCGAGGAGTGCGTCCACCTTGGCTGCGTCGAAGTTCTCGCCCAGGCGGTTCTCGAGATAGGTGCGGGGAGCCGAGCGGTCTTCGAAAACTCCGTCGGCATGCGCAAACATGTTGCGCGGGGTCCACATCCAGCCACCAGACCAGGCCGTTGCGCCGCCGCAGGTATCGGCTTTCTCGACAACCAGAACGGAGGCGCCGCCATGTGCCGCGGCGATTGCCGTGGAGAGTCCGCCTGCGCCGGAGCCTACGACGACAATGTCGTAGGTGAGGGGGGTACTGCTGCTCATTTCTGCTCCTTGGCAGTTGTTGCGAGAGTCGGCGTCGAGGTCAGTTCGACAACCTTCCCAGTTCGTGACGACTCGTAGATTGCGGCGATGATCGCGAGCGATGCGCGCGCGTCCCGTCCGGTGACGGCAGGTTCGCGTCTGGTCAGTACGGCGTCGGCGAAGTCCTGCACCTGCAGCGTGTGGAAGTCGGTGAGTGCCGCGTTGACTGCTCCCACATCGAGATTGGCGTCGATATCGGCGGAGTACGGCGATTGGAATTCCACTTCACCTGGCACGGTACAGATTTCGTTGACGCCTTCGTGCCCTTCCGGGAATTCGAGGACGCTGGCGACGGTGCCGCTGCGGCCGATCACGGTGACGCGGTTGCCCAGATAGTGATTGGCACCCGTGGTCGCGGTAATGGTTGCGGTGCCGCCCGAAGCGAAGGAGACGACCGCCGACGCGCTGTCCTCGGTCTCGATGTGCTCACCGTGCGTGTGGGTGCGGATGAAACCGCTGACAGAGACGGCTTCGCCCATGAACCAGGCCAGCATGTCGATCTGGTGTACGGCCTGCGTCATGAGTACACCGCCGCCGTCGGTGTCCCAGCGTCCGCGCCATGCGTCGGCGGAATAGTAGCTCGAAGGACGGTGAAGGATCACCGACGCCTCACCGAGGGTGGGCAGTCCGATCCGGCCGTCGTCGATCGCGTCGCGAATGCGGCGGGCGGCCGGCCAGAAACGGCGTTGGAACAGCACGCCGAAGGTAATACCGGCACGGTCCGCAGCTTCGATCATGCGATCGGCAGCGGCAACATCCACCGCGATGGGCTTCTCGCACAACACATGCACACCGGCTTCGGCAGCGGCGACGACTACCTCTTCGTGTACCGGGTGTGGCGTGCAGACGGTGCAGGCGTCGAGTCCGAGGGCAAGTAGTTCGTCCACTGAACTCACGGCTGCGGGGATGCCGTGGGCGCTCGCGAATTCCTGGGCACGTGCGAGATCGGGGTCGCAGCAGCCGATCACCTCGACGCCGGGTACCTGTTGCAGGGCGCGGGCGTGGTTGCCGGCGATCTTGCCGCAGCCGACGATTCCAACTTTCAACGTCATCAGAAATGTTCCTCTGCTTCGACGTCCCGTGCCGCGGACTCACCGCGGTCGAGACTGTTCAGTGCTTCGATATCTTCGGCCGTCAGCCTCACGTCGAGGGACGCCAGGTTCTCGGCCTGGCGAGCCGGATTCGCGGACCGAGCGACCGGGACCACACCCTGCTCGATATGCCACGCCAGAACGACCTGCGCTGCCGTACAACCGATTCGGTGGGAGATGGCACCCACAACTGCGTCGTCGAGCACGTCACCACGGCCGAGGGGACTCCACGACTGGGTGAAGACGCCGAGTTCGTCGTTCGCGCTCCGCACCGGAATACGGGCGATGGACGGGTCCATCTGAATCTGGTTGACGGCCGGGGCCTCGCCGGTTTCGTCGACGAGACGGCGCAGGTGGTGCCCCAGAAAGTTGGACACGCCCACGTACCGAACCAGTCCGGCATCGCGGCACGCCCGCATCGCTTCGAACGTAGCGACGTAGCGATCGATTCGCGGCAGGGGCCAGTGGATCATGAACATGTCGAGTTGCTCGAGTCCCAACCGCTGCAGGCTCTGCTCGAGTGCTCCGCGGATGTCGCCGGAAACCTGGTCGTTTCCACGAAGTTTGGTCGTGACGAACAGATCTTCACGCGGCACGCCAGACTGCGCCAGCGCGACTCCGACAGCGTCCTCGTTGCCGTAGATCGCCGCGGTGTCGATAAGGCGGTATCCGGCCTCGATGCCGCTCAGTACTGACTTCGTGGCTTCGGCACCGACCAGAGGCCAGGTTCCGAGACCGATGGGCGGCAATGCAGTTGCCACCGGTGCGGTTGCCGATGTGGTCATGCGTGTACCTCCAGTCGAGCGACTGCGGCTGCGGCTGCGGTGATCGCGACGGCGACATCGGCGGCAGTGACGAGTGCTGCGTGAATGGACCCGCCGTCACCGCTCGCGTCACCGACGGTGTGAACACCGAGTCGTGGTGCCAGCGAACGTAGTTCGGCAAGGAGTTCCGAACGAGGCTCGACGCCTTGTGAGATCAGCAGTTCGCCGGGAGCATCAACCTCGGTCAGGACACCAGCCGTCGAGATCGTGACCCGGTCGGCGTCGACCTTGGTGACGATCGAACTCAGGTGCGTCGTGAGGTTCTCACTCGCGGCCAGGCGCGGCAGCAGGACGATCTTGCCGCGTCGGCCGACGTCATGCGCAATGGTTTCCTGCGGGCCGATCAAGACAACCTGCGTGCCCTGAAGGAGCAGTTCGTCGGCAACAGCAGCGGCTTCGCGGTCGGCGCCGAAGATCGTGATGGCAGCGGGTGCCGGTTCGCCGGAAACCAGGAACTCGCGGATGTCGCGAACGGTTCGCGTTGCTGCTCCGGGGAGATCCACCGCGGGGCCGACGCCGCCGGCAGCGAGGACTATCGCATCGAAGTTGCCGTCCGCGAGCAGGGCGGCATCCGCCCGGGTCGAGGTATGGCACTGCACTCCGAGTTCGGCGATCTCGGCGAGGTACCACTCCACGATCCGTCCGTACTCGGGGTATTCGTGCAGCTTGGATGCCAACGCGAAATCGCCGCCGAGGCTGGGACGTTCGTCGTAGAGATCGACGGCGTGGCCGGCAAGAGCGAGGTCGCGGGCAGTGGCCATTCCGGATGGGCCGGCGCCGATGACGGCGATGCGCACGGTGGCGTCAGCCGGCTTTGCAGGCTGGTCCGATTCGCGTCCGACCCACGGGTTCACGGAGCACGGGATGGGTCCGGCGGCGAGGCTGTCGATGCAGTAATTGCAGGCGATGCACGGGCGGTAGCGTCCTCCGTCGATCGCGCGATTCGGGAAATCCGGATCAGCGTGCAGGGTGCGTGCCATGCTGACGAAGTTCGCCTGCCCGGATTCGATGATCTGCGCGGCGATCTCGGGTGACGTGATGCGTCCGGCCACGCCGACGGGGATGTCGAAGTCGCGCTGGTACTGCTCGGAGTACGGCGCCAGGAGTCCGCGAGCCCATTCGCCGGGCTGGATGATCCACTGTCCCGCTTCGTAGTTGCCGGCCGAGACGTCGAGGAAATCCAGTCGGTCGGTGTCGATGGCGTCGATGCGGGCGCGAGTCATCTCGGCGTCGAGTCCGCCGTCGACACCCTCGAAAGCCGAGAAGCGAAGGCCCAGGGTAATTCCCGGAGCATGCTCGTGGACGGCTGCGATGACCTTGTTGACGAACAGGGTGGGGTCCGCCCATTCGTCGTCGCGGTGATTGTAAGCCGGGGAGAGGAACTGGTGGATCAGGTATCCATGTCCGCCGTGTAGGGAGATGACGTCGATGCCGGCCTGTTGGCAACGAGCGGCCGCCTCACCGAAGCATTCGATGATGTGCTCGATGTCGTCGCCGTCGAGTTGCTCGGGCATTTCGCCGCCGACAACCATGCACGGAATCGGCGTCGGCGCAACGGGAACGAAGCCACTGACCGAACCCTGAGCGGTCCGACCGCCGTGGTTGAGTTCGACACCGACAAGGGCACCGTGCGCGTGGATTGCATCGGCCATCTTTTTGATACCGGGAATCCGGTCGTCGTCGTCGACGCCCATCTGCCGGATTCGCCCCTTGCCGTCGGCACGCACGTAGCTCGCCTCGGTGAAGATCAGTGCCGCACCACCTTCGGCGCGTCGGGCGAGGTATGCGATGTACTCGTCGGTCATCGTGCCGTCGACTTCGCAGTAGTTGCGTTCCATCGGGGCGGACACGAATCGGTTCCGCAGACGGACGCTGCCCATGTCGAGAGGTTGCGCAAACGGCGCGGCCGTGTTCATCAGTGCTCCTGGTAGGACTGGTAGGACTGGTACATCTCGAGAAAGTGTGTGTTCGACGGTGCTCATGCGTGTGCCGTTTCGGCGAGCATCTCGCTCAGGTGACTACGCATGCGATCTGTATCGGCTGTAGTTCCGGTCAGGAGAGTGAAGGTATCGGAGGCCTGAGCTACGAGCATCTGGCCTCCGTCGAGCACTCGGCACCCGAGAGCAATTGCAGCATCGAGCAATTCGGTCTGCATTGGCCGATACACGATGTCTGCTACCCACAGAGCGGAATGGAGTGCAGCGGGGTCGAAGGGGGTCCCGGGATGCCCGACCATACCGATGGGAGAGGCGTTGACGACGCCGTCGCACGTAGCCAAGTTACCGGTGATGTCATCGATCGCCAGGACCGTGGTGTGCGTAGACGGGAAAGCCGACGAGACGCGAGCACACACGTCCGCAGCGCGTTCGGGATCTACGTCGGCGATTCGCAAGTCCGTAGTACCGGCTGCGGCCAGTGCATAGGCGACGGCTGAGCCTGCTCCGCCGGCGCCGGCAAGCGTAACGCGGCCCAAGGTGGCGTCGGGCAGTCCGCGTCGGAGCGCGGTGAGGAATCCGCTGTGATCGGTGTTGTGCCCGATCAGACGGCCGTTGTCGACGACGACGGTGTTGACCGCACCGAGAAGGCGTGCGTTGTCGGAGAGTTCGTGGAGAGCATCGATGACAACCTGCTTGCACGGGTGGGTGATGTTCAGCCCGGTGAAACCACCAGCGACGGCTGCCTGCACCAACTCTCCGGTCTTTTCGACTGAGACGTTCCGCGCTTCGAGGTCGATCAACTCGTAGCTGTAGTCGGTGAGTGAAAGGGCTGCTGCCTCGCGAGAGTGCAACGCCGGCGAGAGTGAGGTTGTGATTCCCGCTCCGACAAGGCCGATTCGGTGGTGGGTGGTTTCGGAAGGCATGAAAGTTTCTCCTGCATAAGTGGGTACGGCCCCTCGCGGCACAACAGCGAGGGGCCGGTCCGGTCAAGCGTTGTTACGGATGAGCTCTGGGCTCTGCTTTGTGAGAGACGATTTCGGTTCGCCGAGTTCTGACGTGGGTGTGCGGTACGTCTCCGGTCCGGTCATCGCGGCAATGGCGGACAGGAGTGCGAAACCGAGACACATCCAGGCGACAGGCGTCCAGTTGGCCTTGTTTCCGGCGGAGATCGCCTGAGCGATTGCCGGGGTGAAGCCGGCTACCAGGAGCCCGAGCATGAGGCTCACAGCCATGCCCGTATAGCGGACTTTGGCCGGGAATTGTTCGGGGAAGTATGCCGGGTAGACGCCGTTCGGCATAGCATAGAAGATTCCGATCATCACGATGCCTGATGCGAATATCAATGGCGTGCTGCCGGTTCCGATTGCATGGAAGAATGCGAATACCATGCCGCCGGCGCCGATGGCACCGACTACGAAGACGGGCTTTCGGCCGACTCTGTCGGCAAGGATTCCGAACAACGGCTGGGTCAGCACTGCCACGAAGTTGGCGGTTGCGATTGCCCACAGCATGGTCGAGCGCTCCATGCCGACAACCTGTACGGCGTATGCCAGTGCAAAGACGTTGACGATGGTGTTGATCATCGCGAATGTGGAACACATGCTGATGCGGAGCACGGTGCGCCAGTGCGAACGGAACATCTCGACAACGGGAATCCCGGCGGTGTCGTCGTTCTCCTTGAGCTCTTCGAAGACCTCGGGTTCGTCGAGTTGACGACGCAGCCACAGCGCGACGACGGTCACGACGATGCTGAGCAGGAAGGGCACTCGCCAGCCCCACGAGTAGAGGTCCTCGTCCGGCAGCTTCGCTACCGGGATGAACACCAGGCTCGAGATGACGATGCCGAACATGATGCCGCTCATGGTGAATGCGGTGAAGAACGAACGGCGATGATCCGGTGCATGTTCGAGCGTCAGGGCCGACGAACCGGGAGATTCACCACCTGCCGAAAGTCCCTGAAGCAGCCGCAGCAGTACCAGGATGATCGGAGCGGCGATGCCGATCTGATCGTAGGTCGGCAGGCAGCCGACGATGACCGTGGAGACGCCCATGAGGAGCAAGCAGGCAAGCAGGGCGTTCTTGCGTCCGTATCGGTCACCGAGGTGGCCCCACAGAACCGCACCGAGCGGGCGGGCGATGTAAGCGACACCGAGCGTGCTGATGGAGAGCAGCGTCGCGGTGGATCCCCCGCCGGGGAAGAAGATCTTGGGAAACACGAGCGCTGCGGCAGAGCCGTAGATGAAGAAGTCGTAGTACTCGAGCGTGCTGCCGAGGAAGCCGGATACAGCGGCTCGACGGGCATTCGCGTTCGGATGTTCGGCGGCCACGGCGGCAGAGGCAGCGGATGGAGGCGGAGGCGCCATGAGTATTCCTTTCGTCCCGATTCGCCGAGTTCGGTGACACGCTTCGTGATGCGCCAAGCATCGGTGACGTCTCTCACCTTTCGGCGGCAGGGACGACCATGCCATGAGTAACTATGGCACGTCCAACACTAAATACGTCTCAGATAATGACGGTATTTGTCTCAATGGCAGGGGTTGGAAGTATTTCTTCCGAGATATCGAGGGCGACGGCAAGGGCGTCGGTCATGCGTCGCGGTGACCAGGCAATTCCGTGATTCATGTAGGTCGGGTCTCCGGTGAGCGGAATGAACGTGCTCCCCGGAGGGGTAATGCTGGCCATCCCCGAAGGCATCAGTGCGACGCCGACACCGGCGGCTACGAGCATCAGGATCATGTACGGATCCGTAATCTCCTGAACGACCCGCGGACGAAAGCTGGCGTTCATGCATGCCCGCATTGCCGTCTCCTGCAGGGCCGACCCGGCGGACAGCGGAGTGGTGACAAATCCGTCGTCGGACAGGTCGCGTAGATCGATCTCGGTTTCCGTGGCAAGGCGATGGTCGATCGGCAGCACGGCTCCGAATGGTTCACGGCGGATCAACCGAGTGGAGAGGGGTGCCGCTCCGACGGGTAAACCCACGAACGCCAGGTCGAGCGCGCCGCTTTCGAGTTGTGTGACGGCGTCGCGGGTCATGATGCGGCCCAGGAGCGTCAGTTCGATCTCCGGATAGCGCTGACGCAATGCTCGGGTCAACGGTGGAAGTGCCTGATGATTCAGGACGCCGGTGAACCCGATCGTCACTCGGCCGTATATGCCTCCGGCCGACGCGCGAGTCGCGTGCCGCGCGGTCTCCATGCTTTCGAGTACGCGGTACGCGTGGGGAAGAAAAGCATGTCCGCCGGAGGTGAGTGCAACGCTCCGGGTGCTGCGCTCGAACAGTGGCACGCCTATGTTCTTTTCGAGCTTGCGGATCATCTGACTGAGTGGAGACTGTGCCATTTGGAGTCGTGACGCTGCTCGGCCGAAATGAAGCTCTTCTGCGACTGCGACGAATGCATGCAACCAGCGAGTTTCCATCAGTGTTTTCCTCCGGGGAATTTGACGGTCGTACGACACGTCATATATTCAGAAATCGTACACAGTATGGCGCGAATTATATTCATTCTCAACTTAAATTAAGTCTGAGATGCACATGAACTCCAGGAGTGATGTTGATGCAGGGCTATCCAGAAGGTGCCACGGCACTGATTACCGGTGGGGCAAGTGGAATTGGTGAGGCATGTTCAAAGTTATTGATGCAGAGGGGTGTTCGAACAATAACTGCAGATATTTCCGGGGGTGCCGATGAGCGAGTCGACGTGACCGACGCTGCCGCAGTCGAAGACTTGTGCGCGCGAATCGGCAAGATCGATATCTTGATCAACAGCGCCGGCATCGTGGGTCCGTCGGCGCCACTGACGGACGTCTCGCTCGCAGATTGGCAGCGGACCTTCCGGATCAACGTCGACGGGACGTTCCTCATGTGCCGCGCATTTGTGCCAGGCATGGTCAAGTCCGGTTGGGGTCGTGTGGTGAACCTCGCGAGCATTGCGGCCAAGGACGGAAACCCGAATCAGAGCGCGTATTCGGCATCGAAAGCTGCTGTCATTGCCCTGACGAAGTCGTTGGGCAAGGAAATCGCCACCAGCGGTGTCCTCGTGAACGCCGTTGCTCCAGCCGCGGTCGAAAGTCCGATGAATGCCGGCACGGACCCGGCAATTCTTGCCCGCTCGCAGAGTCTTACCCCGATGGCACGGATGGGAAAGTCGGATGAAATCGCCGAACTGATCGGATGGCTGTCCTCGAATGCCGTGAGCTACTCGACCGGTGCGGTCTACGACGCCAGTGGAGGTCGTGCAACGTACTAGTGGGTGACCTTGAATGATCGGATGGATCCTTCTGTCGATCAAAATTGAAGCAATGACCGCCATAAATCGCGTGAGGCGACCTGATACTCCAGCATGTGAGCGATCAGGATCCTCAGTGGTTGCTGGGGTTCGAGTTCTTCAGGTAGCAGCGGA
The DNA here is from genome assembly GCF_030056815.1 of Rhodococcus sp. IEGM 1379. Taxonomy (GTDB): domain Bacteria; phylum Actinomycetota; class Actinomycetes; order Mycobacteriales; family Mycobacteriaceae; genus Rhodococcus_F. The sequence continues at coordinate 75,986 of NZ_JASHKR010000007.1, read as the reverse complement.
TTTCGGATGATCACCGCGATCACGGCGCTACCGAGGACCAGTGATTCGCGAGCAGCTTCCTCGCGGCTGACCGAAGATCTGCGTACTTCCGCGCGGGTGAGTGCTTCGCGGGCATCGGCGATCTCGGCGAGCAAGGTGTCGGAATCCCACAACCCGCGCACGATTGAATCGTCTTCGGGTGTCAAGGAGTCGACGCGTATGACCATGGACTCCGGTGCCGCGCCGAGTCGGTGCAGTGCCGATCGAGCGTTGTCGACGCCGCCGTCGAGATTGTTCGGACGTACCGACAGCGTCGGTGTCCATTCTGCGTAGCCCGCCAGGCGGAGTGCTTGGTCGTGTCGACGAGTAGCGGTACGGTCGCTTCGCTTCAATGCTGATTGTTCGACAGCGATCCATGACCCATCCCAGGTCCGGAGTCGATCCATGCGCGTACGCCAGCCTTCTACCTCGCCGTAGGTCGGAAATCCCTCAGGGTTGAGGGTGTAGGTTCCGCGGGCTGTACGACGTAGCTTTCCTTCTTTGCACAGGCGTCCCGCCGCGACTCGGACGCTCGACGCGGTGACGCCGATCAATTCGCCCGCTCGGGTCAACATTGTCGTGCTGAATTCGGTCTCCGGGCTTGCCGTCGCCAGATCCAGGACAATTCGGCCGGCGGACAGCACTCGATCAATTTGTAACAACTTTTCGACAACTCCTGACATATCTTGTTACAAGTGGCATGGTGGGTACTGGGAAACCTTAACCGTGAGAAGTGAGGAAGTATCGTGACTGACTCCGATCAGCCGGGCAGAGATGTCTACGTCGAGCGAGACAACGGCGTCACCACCATCGTCATGAACCGTCCGGATCGCAAGAATGCGGTGGACGGGCCGATGGCAGCGCAACTGCGAGATGCATTCCTCGAGTTCGAGGTCGATGACGCCCAGCGAGTCGCGATACTCTGGGGATCGGGTGGAACATTTTGCGCCGGAGCAGATTTGACTTCTGTCTCAGATCCGGCACGCGTGCATGAACTGCACCCCGAGGGCGGCGGCACCGGGCCGATGGGCCCTACCAGATTGGCGCTGTCCAAGCCGTTGATCGCGGCTGTAAGTGGGTATGCGGTGGCCGGGGGATTGGAACTGTCATTGCTCGCAGATCTACGAGTGTGCGAGGAAGACTCGGTTTTCGGAGTTTTCTGCCGACGTTGGGGAGTACCACTGATCGATGGTGGGACGGTGCGACTGCCCCGGATCGTCGGGCAAGGCCGCGCACTCGACATGATCTTGACCGGCCGCCCGGTTGATGCGCGGGAAGCGCAGTCCTTCGGACTCGTGAATCGTGTTGTTCCGGTTGGTGAGTCCTTGGCTGCGGCACAGGAACTCGCGCGTCAGTTGACGGCATTTCCTCAGCTCTGCATGCTGGCTGACCGCGAGTCGGCCTATCGATCCTTCGATCTTCCCCTGGTGGAAGCACTTCGGGCTGAAGGTGTTGCCGGCAATCCGATCGTCACTGCCGAAGGCGCACGCGGCGCCGCTGAATTTGCTGCCGGTGCCGGACGCCACGGCCGCTTCGACAACAACGATCCGAACGAGGAGAACGCCACATGATGCCCATCACCCGAGATTTGATCGTCCGAGGCGCCCGTCAGCACGGACCACGCACGGCAGTCGTGTTCGGCGATCAGTCGATGACCTTCACCGAAGTGGATGAACTCAGTAGTCGGTTGGCGCACGCGCTGATTGGGCTGGGCGTTGGACGTGGTTCGCGAGTTGCACTGTTGGTCAACAACTCTCTTTCCAGCGTGCCTACGGATTTTGCGTGTGTGAAGGCCGGAATCAATCGCGTTCCCTTGAACTCGAGGCTCTCGTTCGACGAGCACGCGAGGATGCTCGACGACACCGACAGTTCCCATATCGTGTTCGGCCCCGACCTCGCAGACCGGGCATCAGAACTCGCGGACCGTTTCCCCGGCCGGATGTTCATCGGACTCGAAACATCGAGTGGGGGAATGGATTCTCTACTAGATCAGGCTCGACGTCTGCCCTCGACCATTCCGGATATCGAAGTGGCTGCCGATGATGTGATTCTTACTCTCTTCACCTCCGGGACCACGGGAACGCTCAAGGCCGCGCAGCACACGCAGAGTAGTTACGCCGGAATCTGCCGAAACGTGTTGCTCAATCTTCTGCCTGCAGCACAGGACGACACGATGCTGCATGCAGCGTCACTGATTCACGCCAGTGGCGTCTTCGTTCTTCCGTTCTGGCTGCGCGGCGGTAAGACTGTGATCCTTCCGGGATTCGATCCGTCGACGTTCCTGACTTCGATTGTCGAGCATCGCGCGACCGCAATCAATCTGGTACCCACAATGATCCAGATGCTCGTCGAACGGCCGGACTTCGCGACGGCGGATATCTCCAGTCTGAAGTCGGTAATTTACGGGGCTTCCCCGATGCCGCTCGCCACCATTGAACGTGCGATGGAAGTTTGGGGGCAACATCGGTTCCTGCAGTACTACGGGCAGACCGAAGCGCCGCTGTGTATTGCTGTTCTGCGACCCGAAGATCACACCCCGGAACGGTTGCTCTCCTGCGGACAACCAGCCGTCGACGTCGAGATCAGGCTGCTTGATTCCGAGGGTAACGAAGTGCCGCAAGGGGAACCGGGTGAAATCGTCATCCGTTCGACGTCAGCGATTTCCGGTTATTTCAATGCTCCCGAGCTCAATGCCGAGACGTTCACCGAAGACGGCTGGGTGCACACCCGCGACATCGGAGAATTCGACGCCGAAGGTTTCCTGTTTCTCAAGGACCGAGCTTCGGACATGATCATCAGTGGTGGTTACAACGTTTACCCGCGTGAGGTCGAAGACGCGTTGCTGACGCATCCGGCGGTGCGCGAGGTAGTGGTGGTCGGTACCGCAGATGCGAAATGGGTGGAAGCAGTGACGGCTGTGGTGGTCCTGAAGGAAGGGGTGACTGGGGATGACGCACTGCATGCGGAATTGGTAGCTCATGTCGGGGAGCGTCTGGCGTCGTACAAGAAGCCGCGACGGGTAGTTTTTGCCGCCTCGGTTCCGAAAACAGCAGTGGGCAAGCTGAACCGAAAAGCGCTGCGGGACAGTCTCCGCGACTCATGACCTGTGGAGAGCCGTTGCAGGTTCGGTGGCGGCTCTCCTCGGTTTGTCAGGTGAGGCGTTCGAACACTGCAGCCAGTCCCTGGCCGCCGCCGATGCACATGGTCTCGAGGCCGTACCGCGCTTCGCGCCGATCCATTTCGCGTAGCAAGGTCGCCAGGATTCGTCCACCGGTTGCGCCGACGGGATGCCCGAGCGAGATGCCGGAACCGTTGGGGTTGATCCGGGGATCGTTGGCTTCGAGTTTCCAGGTGCGGAGAACTGCAAGTGCCTGTGCAGCAAAGGCTTCGTTGAGTTCGATGACGTCCATATCGGCCAATGTCAGTCCGAGACGACCTAGTGCTTTCTCCGAGGCTGGGACCGGGCCGATTCCCATGGTGCGGGGAGGAACACCGGCGACGCTCCAACTGGCCAGGCGGGCAAGGGGGCGCAGGCCGAGTGCACGTGCCTTCTCCACGGTGGTGACGATGGCCAATGCCGCGCCGTCGTTCTGGCCACTGGCATTTCCGGCCGTGACAGTGGCATCGGGATCGATCTTGCCGCGCATGGGACGAAGGCGGGCAAGCGATTCCATCGACGTATCAGCACGCGGGTGCTCATCGGTGTCGACGAGGAGGGCGTCGCCCTTGCGCTGTGGAACGGAGACCGGAACGATTTCTTCGGCAAAGATGCCGTTCTTCTGTGCGGCGACGGCGCGCTGATGAGACTGCACTGCCAGTGCATCCTGATCCTCACGGCTGATGGCGAACTTGGCGCGCAGGTTCTCGGCCGTTTCGATCATGCCACCGGGAATAGGGAAGTCGCGGCCGCCGGCAGTGACGCGGGCGCGGGCCAACCGGTCGCTGAGCGCAACGGCTTCTCCCTTGACGCCCCAACGCATTCCGGTGGCGTAGAACTCGGCCTGGCTCATCGATTCGGCGCCGCCGGCGAGAACGAGATCGCTGCCGCCGGACTGAACCTGCATGACGGCCTGGATAATTGCCTGCAGACCGGAGCCGCAGCGCCGATCCACCTGCATCCCCGGAACGTCGATTCCGAGTCCGGAGTTGAGTGCGGCGATGCGTCCGATCGCGGGGGCCTCGCCTCCGGGGGAGGCTTGTCCGAGGATGACGTCGTCGACGTCTGCGCCGGAAATTCCGGTGCGCGAGACGAGTTCGGCGATCAGGGTGGAGGCGAGGTCTTCCGGGGCGATATCACGGAAGACACCGCCGAAACGGCCTACCGGTGTGCGGAGGGGTTCACAGATAACAACGTCAGGCACGATTGTTCCTTGCGGTATGTCTCGATCAGCGAGTCGCGGTCGAGTGATTGTTCGAGGTCTGGGTGCGGCCGAGGTCGATGGAAATGGCATCCGCCGTCGCGATGGCTGCCGGAACCAATTCGGTGAGAACGGCCTCGGCGGAGTATCGGGCGGCCTGGGTCGAGATATTCACTGCCGCAACCACATCGCCGGTTGTGTCTCGAATGGGAGCGGCGAGCGAACGCAAGCCTTCTTCGAGTTCCTGGTCGACTACGGCGAAGCCGTCGGCACGAATCTTCTGGAGTTCGGCGCGTAGGTCTACAGCAGTAGAGACTGTCTTGCCGGTGAGCTGTGTAAAGGAAACCCGAGTCAGGTACGCATCGAGTGCGGCGTCGGATAGCCCGGCGAGCAGTACCCGGCCCATGGATGTTGCGTAGGCCGGGAAGCGAGTGCCGATGGTGATCGAGACTGTCATGATGCGACTGACCGGAACACGAGCCACGTACACGACGTCGTCGCCGTCGAGGATGGACACGGAGGTCGATTCACGGACCTTGGCAGACAACGCTTCCAGATGTGGGCCCGCGATTTCGGGCAGGGACAAACTCGACAGGTAGCTGTAGCCGAGTTCGAGAACGCGCGGTGTCAGCCAGAACACCGAACCATCCGTACGCACGTACTCGAGTTCGACGAGAGTGAGCAGGAACCGACGCGCAGTCGCACGTGTGAGATCGGTGTGCCGGGCAACATCACTGAGCGTTTGACGCGGATGCTCGGCGTCGAACGCCTTGATGACGGACAGTCCGCGGGCCAGCGACTGGACGTAGTCGGGTGACGGTCCCGGTGACTGCTCGTTCTCGCTCATGATGTGGTGTTCTCCTCGGGCTTCGGCGTGAGATCGGCGAGGGCCTGCTTTCCCAGCGCAAAAGCCTGATTGCTGTTCGGCACGCCCGCGTAGACCGCGGTATGGAGAAATACTTCCACGAGTTCGTCGGGATCCGTTCCGGCGCGCAGCGCGGCACGGATGTGCATGTCGAGTTCGTGCTCGTTGCCGACAGCGGTGAGGATCGCCAATGTCAGCAGTCGGCGGGTGTGGTGATCGAGGCCGGGGCGCGACCAGATGTCACCCCACGCTGTGCGGGTGATGAAGTCCTGGAACGGTGTGGTGAACTCGGTGGACCCGGCGATGGACCGTTCGACGTGGGCATCACCGAGGACCTGACGACGGACGCTCATTCCGGCCTCGATGGCTGCGTTGCGCTGAGCTACAGCCGGTGTATTCGAAGCAATATGTGCAGCAATGAGTTTGGTGACGCGTCCGGCCTGCTCGACATTGGCGAGGTGTGCGCCGGGGTTGACGACGTGCATGACGGAATCGGCTATACCGTCGGCAATTGCCGCCACAGTGGCCGGGGGAGTGGGCACGTCCTGCTCTCCGGCGATGAGGAGCGTCGGAGCTACGATGCGGGCGAGGTCGGCGCGACCGTCCCAGACCGAGAGTGCTTCGCAGCAGGCGGCGTAACCCTCGTCGGGGGTTGCCTTGACCATCGCAATATGGCGGGCGACCAACTCGGGATCATGCTCGGCAAGCCCGGCGGTGAACCAGCGTCCCACCACGGCCTCCGCGATTGACGCAATCCCGTCGGTACGCACGGCCTCGGCGCGATCGATCCACGGCTGGGCGGGGGCGAACTGCGACGAGGTGCAGAGCAAGGTCAGGGTGTCGACGCGAGTGGGGTGGTGCGCGGCAACCCATTGGCTGACGGCGCCGCCGAGGGAGAGTCCCACCAGATGTGCCGACTCGAGTTCGAGGTAATTGAGCAGCGTGATGACGTCTCCACCGAGATCCGCGACGGTGTACGGACCGGCCGGCACCGGCGACTGGCCGTGGCCACGATGGTCGACCGCAATGACCCGGAACCGATTCGACAGTGCATGAATCTGCGACTGCCACATGGAGAGATCGGAACCGAGCGATCCGAGGAAGACCACTGCGGGAGTTGCCGGATTGCCGTACTGCTGAAAGTTGAGGGCGACGCTCATCGTGATTCTCCTGTGGGACGCCCCGCCAGCGCTCTGTCGACCAGATCGGTGGCGTGGCCTAGATAGTGTGCTGGATCAAGAAGTTCGGAAAGCTCTGCGACGTTCAGATGTTCGGTGATTGCCGGATACTGATCCAGACGAGTGCCGGAAGCGGCTGCAGCCGTGACGATGTCACGTGCGCGATCGGTGTGCGCCGAGAGTGCTTTGGTGACACGCTCCGCCAGGATCAAACCGTCGGTGATGTCGAGGTTGCGTGCCATTGCATCGGGATGCACTTGCAGGCCGGTGAGACTGACTGACAGTTGGTGCGCTGCACCGCCGGCCAGTCGGAGGAGATCGGTGACTGTCTCCCACTCGGCATGCCAGGGACCAGCGGCCCGCGCGAACTCATGGTCCATATTGGACAGGGCGGTGGCGACCAATGCGGGAACGCGTCTCGCTGCGGCGCGCGCGGTGATGGCGGCAACGGGATTCTGCTTGTGCGGCATGGCAGACGAGCCGCCGGGAGCATTTTCGGCTACTTCGGACAACTCGGTGGAGGCCATCGTGGTGATGTCGATAGCGGGCTTGGATACTGCGCCGGCCACAATACCCAGGGCAGTTGCCAACTCGGCGATGGTCACGCGATCGGTATGCCACGGCACAACCTGCCGGGCCAGCCCGAGTTCGTCGGCAAACGCGTCGGCCAGGGTGAGACCGTCCGGATACGACGCGGCGAGTGTGCCTGCCGCGCCACCGAATTGAACGGGAAGTGCCGACAATACGGCGTCTAGTCGGACAGCCGCAGAGTCGAGTGCAGTGAACCAACTTGTTGCGAGCAAGCCGAAGGTAGTCGGAAGTGCCTGTTGTCCCAGGGTTCTCGCCACCATCGGCGTGGATCGGTAAGCCTGGGCGAGATGTGCTGCGGCGTCGGCGGCCCGGGTCAGATCTGCGAGCACGACAGAACCGGCCCGTCGTGCCAACAACATCAGCGCGCTGTCCATGATGTCCTGGCTGGTAGCGCCTGGATGCACAACCTTGCCGGGGACCCCGGCTTGCGCAGCTCTCTCCCGCAGAATCTTCACCAGCGGAATAACGGGATTTCCGCCGGCAGCAGAGGCACGCCCCAACGCCGCGATGTCGAGGCCGCCTGGCTGTGACAACTCCGCAGCAGCCGAAGCTACGGCAGCACAGTGCTCACCGTCGGCCAACCCGAGCGTGGCGGCTGCGCAACTCAGTGCAGCCTCCACGTCGAGCAAGGCGGTGACCCATGCCTGGTCGGACAGGTGCTCGGCCACCTGGATGGCTCCGAACACCGGATCGAACAAGTCGCCGCGGGTGGGCATGTGTACTCCTCTTACAGTTCGAAGAACGGCGTTTCGACACCGTCTGCGTTGGCATCCTGAACATAGACCGTCCAGGAGTACCCACCGTCGACCTTGGTGGCAACCAACTTTGCGCGTTCGGCTTCGGTCAGTGAATTCAACACAGGATCAATCGCATGCGCGTCGGTGTCCTCGGGGAAATACAGCCGAGTGACAAGGCGGTCGAGCATGCCGCGGGCGAATACCGAGACGTTGACGTGCGGAGCTTCGTCCACCTCGGATTCGGTGGGTAGTGGGCCGGGCTTGACGGTGTAGACCAAGGCCGTTCCGGTGGAATCGGCTGCGCTACGGGCAAATCCACGGAAGCCTGGCGGAGTGAGCTCGACTGCGCCACGCGGGTCATCGGGATGGTTGAAGCGGCCGAGAGCATCTGCCTGCCACGTTTCGATCATCGCGTCGGCTACCGGCGAGCGGTTGCCGTCGATCACGGTGATGGCCAATGTGATTCTGTCGGGAGCATCGTCAGGAGTCGCGTCGGGACCATCCGTCCAGGGAAGGCCGATATGCCAGTACGGCCCGACGGTTTGCGAGGGGGTCAAGCCGAAGGGAACCGTGGTGAAATCACCGGGTATAACGGGGTAGATGGGTGCCGGCTTCTCGGTCATCGCGGCCTTCTCGGTCATCGCGGCCTTCTCAGTCATCGTGGTCTTCCTCGTTCTCGAATACGGATGCATTGCGGCCGCGTAGGACGATGTCGAAGCGGAAGCCCAGAGCCCAGTTGGGGACGGTGGCGTCGTAGTCGAAGACGCTGACCATGCGGTGGCGTGCCTCTTCGGGAACCGCGTTGTAGATCGGGTCCTGGAAGAACATCGGGTCGTCCGGGAAGTACATCTGCGTCACGAGGCGCTGGGTAAAGGCGGTGCCGAACAACGAGAAGTGGATGTGTGCTGGACGCCAGGCGTTGTCGTGGTTCATCCACGGGTAGGCGCCGGGCTTGACGGTCGTGAACGAGTAGTGCCCGTTGGCATCAGTCACGCAGCGACCGAGACCGTTGAAGAACGGGTCGAGCGGAGCGGGCCAGTTGTCGCCGGTGTGGCGGTAGCGTCCACCGGCGTTGGCCTGCCACACCTCGAGCAGTGTGTGGGGGACGGGCTTGCCGTCACCGTCGAGAACACGGCCGTGAACCACGATGCGCTGGCCCTGTGCTTCGCCGCCGTTGGCGATGGTCAGGTCGTTTTCTCCCGCACCGACGCGGTCCTCGCCGAATACCGGCCCGGTCAATTCGGTGAGGCGCTGGGGGAGCAGCTTCAGCGGCTGCTTGGGGTGACGCAGGGAGGTGGTCTTGTAGTCCGCGAAATCGGCCGGGGCATTGACGCCAGTCGGCCGCTGGTACCTCGGCGGTAGATGCAGCATAGGGAACCTCGTCGTTCGGTATGTGTTCGCAATACGTACTAGGGTTCACAATACGCACACTTCGCGCTACTGTCATCAACATGATGGACAAAGTCATTCCCACTGCAGCCGAGGCCGTCGCGGACGTGCCGGACGGCGTCACTATTGCTGTCGGAGGATTCGGGCTCGTCGGAGTACCGGAAATCCTCATCAATGCGCTTCTCGCGCAGGGCGCAACCTCACTGGAAACGGTGAGCAACAACTGCGGCACCGACGGCTTCGGGCTTGGTGTGCTTCTCGAGCACGGGCGAATTCGCCGGACAGTCAGCTCGTACGTCGGCTCCAACAAGGAGTTCGCCCGCCAGTACCTCGGCGGTGAACTGGAAGTCGAACTGACGCCGCAGGGCACACTGGCCGAGCGCATGCGCGCCGGCGGTGCCGGTATCCCCGCGTTCTTCACCCCGGCTGGTGTCGGTACTCAGGTTGCCGACGGCGGCTTGCCCTTGCGCTACGACGGTAGCGGAGGCATCGCAGTTGCCAGCCCGCCCAAGGAGACTCGTGAGTTCGACGGCGTCACCTACGTGATGGAACGCGGCATTGTCGCCGACTACGCGCTCGTTCACGCCTGGAAAGGTGACCGGCACGGCAACCTCGTCTATCGCGCAAGTACTCAGAACTTCAATCCGGCGGCGGCAACTTCCGGTCGGATCACCATCGCTCAGGTAGAGCACCTCGTGGAGCCGGGCGAACTCGACCCCGCCGAAATCCACACCCCCGGCATCCATGTTCAGCGAGTGGTCCACGTCGGCCCCGTGAGCGTCGGCATCGAGAATCGGACGGTACGAACATGACCGCAGGGACACCCACCAAACTCACCCGCGAAGAGATGGCTGCGCGAGTAGCGCGCGAACTCGGTGACGGTCAGTACGTGAACCTGGGTATCGGCATGCCGACACTGGTTCCGAACTATCTTCCGACTGACATCACCGTCGTATTGCATTCGGAAAACGGCGTTTTGGGTGTCGGCCCATACCCGACCGAGGACGAACTCGATCCGGAACTGATCAACGCGGGCAAGGAAACCATCACGGTTCTCCCCGGTGCATCGTTCTTTGACTCCTCGGCCTCGTTCGGCATGATCCGCGGCGGTCAGGTGGACGTTGCTGTGCTCGGCGCCATGCAGGTCAGCGCAACTGGTGACCTCGCGAACTGGATGATTCCCGGCCACATGGTCAAGGGGATGGGCGGCGCGATGGATCTTGTCCACGGTGCAAAACGCGTCATTGTCATGATGGAACACGTATCCAAGAAGGGTGAGCACAAGATTGTCGAAGAGTGCTCACTGCCGTTGACCGGCAAAGGGTGTGTGCAGCGGATCATCACCGATATGGCCGTCATCGACGTGACTGCCGACGGTCTGGCTCTGGTCGAAACGGCGCCGGGTGTGAGCGTCGACGACGTAGTTGCTGCGACCGGTGCGAAACTGATTCTCTGACAGAGGTTGATCCGGCGCGGGTTCGGCTAGTTTCCCGCGCCGATCAGTCGAGGGATGCCAGATCGATTCTTCGTGAGATTCCGCGTGCCGCAGCAATCAATGCCGGGACCAGTGGAGCCGGATCATGCTCTACCGGAACCACAATCGACACGGCCGCGACGACGGACCCTCGACCTTTTCGGATCGGTGCGGCCAAGGCGAGTGTTCCGGCGTTCAAATACTCACGGCACGTGACAAAGCCGGTGCGGCGGATGTCGTCGAGTTTGGCGCGCAGGATGCGTTCGGAGGTAATGGTGTGGGGTGTAAACGAGTCCAACCCGCGCGCGAGTATCTGCTCGAGTAGTTCGGTACCGCCGTGGGCAAGGAGAATTAATCCTCCGCTGGACGCGTGGAGGGGCAATCTCCCGCCTGCTCTGCCGATCACCGAGACGGCAGAGTGTGCCGACAAACGCTCGAGATACAAGGCCTCGACGCCCTCGCGAACTACCAATTGCACATTCTCGTGAGTGGCTTCGTAGAGGTCTTCGAGGAAGGGCAACGCCACTTGCCGCAAACCGTGAGCGCCCGGCGCCAGTGCTCCGAGTTCCCATAGACGCACACCGATTTCGTACTTACCGTCATCCATTCGCTCGAGTGCGCGATGGGCGATCAGTTGCCCACACAACCGGTGAACAGTCGGTAGCGGCAGGCCGGTACGCCGGCTGATCTCGGATTGACTCAACCGGTGCGAGGTCGCGTCGAATGCGCCGAGCACAGTAAATGCACGGCCGATGAGAGAACGGTCGTCGGCTGTCACCCATTCATTGTGACTGACAGTCGACGACCGCCCCAATCAGTTCTAGAAGATCAACGGGGTGCCGACGTAGTTCTCGGCAATCAGTGTGCGGCCCGCGACAGAACGGGTCACCATGTCGAGTTCAGCCAACTGGCGGCGGTGGCCGAAACCTGATTCTTCCGGCAGGCGATGAAGCATCGACGACATCCACCAGGAGAAGTGCTGCGTTCGCCAGATTCGAGGAAGGACCGTCGAGGTGTAGGCCTCCAACAGCTTTCGGTCCGAGTTCGCGAAGAAGTGCTTCATTGCCTTCGAGAGCACGAAGACGTCTGCGATGGCAAGGTTCATGCCCTTCGCGCCGGTCGGCGGCACGGTGTGTGCGGCGTCGCCCGCGAGGAACAGATTGCCGTGCTGCATCGGCTCGCAGACGAAACTGCGGAACTGAAGGATCGACTTCTGAAAGATCTCGCCGTCCTTGATCTCTGCGCCTTCACCGTCGACACGCTGATGCAGTTCGTCCCAGATTCGATCGTCGGACCAGTTGTCGACGGAATCGTTGGGGTCGACCTGAAGGTAGTGGCGCTGAACGTCGGGAGTGCGAGTGCTGATCAGTGCGAAACCGCGCTCATGATTGGCATAGATCAGTTCGTCCGATGAGGGCGGTGCTTCCGCGAGGATCCCGAACCAGGCGAATGGGTACTGGCGGAAATGATCGGTCCGTACCGTGGATTCGGGGATGAGTTTGCGTGTTTCGGTGCGGGAACCGTCGCAACCGGCGACAAGAGCGCAATCGAGTTTCTGCTCGTTTCCGTCGGAATCGACGAAAGTGATACTCGGGGTATCTGATTCGTGGTCATGGACGAGGGCTCCGGAGACACCGAAGCGAATGTCGCCGCCATCCGCGAGGCGACGTTCGATCAGATCCTTGAGCACCTCATGCTGGGGGTAGACCGTGACCGCGCGACCATCTGTCAACTCGTCGAACGCGATGCGATGTCCACGACCACCGAAACGCAATTCGATTCCGTGATGCTCCAACCCTTCTCGCTTCAGTCGGTCCCCGAGACCGGTGTCCACCATGAGATCGACCGTGTTCTGCTCGAGTACGCCGGCACGGATAGTGCCTTCCACCTCCGCGCGGGTGCGGGATTCGAGTACCACGGAATCAATGCCCTGCAGATGCAATAGGTGCGAGAGCATGAGGCCGGCCGGGCCACCTCCGATGATTCCGACCTGGGTGCGCGTGGTGGCCATGTGAAAACTCCTGGTTGTGCTGAGGATTGGTGAGACGATGCCACTACCTTCGCCTCTCACCTCATCGCCTAGCTAGTACTAATTTCACTGAGTGAAAGTTTGCTTTTTCGCACCCGCGAAATCGTCCCCGGCGTTTCGAACTATGCAGTGCTTACCCGAGGTGAAACTCGCACTCGAGGTTAAATCTCGTTCGGATACAAGAAAAGTCGGTAGACGAGAATGTCTCGTCTACCGACACTTGCCTACCGATGAACGTCAGGGGCTGTCAGTACCGATGTTGCGGGTCGAGGAGATTGCAACCAGACCGATCAGGCCGACCAGTGCAAAGGCGTAGAAGCCCCACGGCACTGCGTATCCGGCGCCGAGCAGTGCGCCGCCGAGGATCGGGCCGCAGATTGCGCCGAGACGTCCGACGCCGGCCGACCAGCCCAGGGCCGTCGCGCGAATGTTCGCGGGGTGGTTGGCGCTGGTGAAGGCGTACACGAGCACCTGGGCGCTGAAGACGAAGCAGCCTGCCAGGAACACCATGACGTAGATGGCGCCCCCTGCCTTGACGCTGAGCAATGCGAGGAAGATGGCTGCACCGGTGAACCACACGATGGCGGCTGTGCGGGGGCCGACCTTGTCAGCGATGCGGCCCGCGACGAGCAGTCCGACGACGGCGCCGGCATTGAGGATCAGCAGGAACGTCAGAGCTGCGCCGAGTTCGTAACCGGCCTCACGCATGATCGTCGGTAGCCAGGTGTTGAGGCCGTAGACGAGCAGCAGACCCATGAACGAAGTGACCCAGATAGCGATGCTGTTCCGCAGGAACTTCGGTGAGAAGAGCATCTTCACCGGATTCGTCGCAGTGGCTGCGGGTGCATCGGCGGACGGTGCAGCCTCGAGCACTAGCCCGTACTGCGTGGCAATGCTCTCGGCCTCGTCACGACGGCCGTGGGCGAGCAGGTAAGCCGGCGACTCCGGCAGGTACTTGATCATGAGCGGAATCAGAATCAGTGCGGGTGCTGCGCCGACGACGAACATCGAGTGCCAGCCGAACGGGTCGATCAGCACGAGAGCCAGGGCTGCGGTGGCGACGGCGCCGACGTGGTAACCGGTCATCAGCATCGTGGAGGCGGAGCCGCCGCCCTGCTTCTTCGAGAACTCGTTCACCAGTACCAGCGCGGTGGGCAGTGCGCCACCTAGGCCGACGCCGGCGAGGAAGCGGAGCACTCCGAAGATGAACGGGTTGGGGGCAACGGCACACAGCAGAGTGAGCAGCGAGAAGGCCGCGACCGAATAGATCAGTGCCTTGCGTCGACCGATGATGTCGGTGAGGGTGCCGATGGCCAGTGCACCGATCGTCATACCGACGAGGCCGAACGTCGAGATGATCGTGATCGCGCTTGTGCTCAGATTCCAGTCGCCGTACTCGCGCAGTGAGGGGATGACAGCACCCAGGACCACGAGATCGAATCCGTCGAGGAGGACGGCGATCCAACACAGTGGGGCGACCCACATCGCGGCGCGAACGCGTGTCGCGGGTCGTTCGATGGTGCTCATTGCTTTCTCCAGGATGTAGACGGAAGAGCGAGTGTTCGCATGACGGACACGTGTTCATTATGTTCTTGCATGATTGTTGGGTGGCTCACATACGAATGTCAAACCGCCCATATGCAGGGAAACCGGTCAGTTTCTTAAGGGGGCTGGAGGTGCAAAGTGCATACGTGGCCGCCGCCCGCGTCTGGCGGGCGGCCTCCTGTGACTGACCGCGTCTATCTGGACAGTGCCGTTATCTAACTCCGCGCGTGCGGAACTGAACGCTGATTCTGGGGCCGAGTGCGCGGGCGCTCTTGGGTACGCAGTGCTCCCAAGTTCGTTGGCATGAACCGCCCATGACCAGAAGATCGCCATGTCCGAGGTTGAATCGGATCGATTCTCCACCGCCGCGTGGACGAAGCAGGAGCGGGCGGGCAGCGCCGAGCGACAGGATGGCCACCATCGTGTCCTCTGTGCGACTGCGTCCGGTGTCATCGCCGTGCCAGGCGACGCTGTCGGAGCCGTCGCGGTAGAAACACAATCCTGAGGTCGTGAACGGTTCGCCGAGTTCGTCTCGGTAATGCCGGCTCAATGCGCTTTTCGCCTCGGTGAGTAGGGGATCCGGCAGAGGTTCGTTCTTGTTGTAGAAACACACCAGACGAGGGACATCGACGACGCGGTCGTACATCTGGCGTCGTTCGGCACGCCAGGGTACAGATTTCTCGAGGTTGTCGAACACTGTCGCCGACCCGGTCAGCCAGGCCGGCCGGTGGTCGACCCAGGCGCCTGCCGTGAGGCGGCGTCGCTGCATGGTGTGGTCCAGATCGGCTAGCGAGACGCCGAGGTCACCGTTGTCGAAGAGTGACGGTTGCATCATGGCGGTCATGGGTCCACCGTACGCCCGTTATCGAACACATATTCGATGAATTTGGTGTCCAGGTCTGCCAGGGGAGAGTCTCGAGGTGTCGTTTAGTGGAGTTCCTCGACCAGTCCGATGATGACGCCGTCGGGGCCGCGGACATAGCAGTACCGACAGGCGTCTTTGTATTGAGCTACCGTGCCCACGAGTTCGGCGCCATGGGCGCGCAGGCGGTTGAGGACGTCGTCAACATCGTCGACGACAAACGTCAGTCGTGGGATGCCTGGGGTGTTCACCGGTGCCTTCGGTGCGGTGTTGGTGGCCGTCGGCGAGTGGAACGTCGAGAGTTCTACCCGGCCCTGGCCGTCCGGAGTCCGTACGACGGCGATGTCTGCTCGGACGCCGTCCAGTCCGAGGAGGTCGTCGGCCCATTGGCCACCGACTGTTGCTTCGCCCTCCAGTTCCAGGCCCAGTTCGACAAAGAACGCGATAGCAGCCGCGAGATCCTCGACCACAATGCCGGCGTGATCCATCCGGTGGACCGTCATGATGTTCTCCTCCGGTTCGCTACGGTCCATTCTGGTTTGGTTGCTCGGTTCAGGCGCGCTGGCACTCGCCCGGAATCAGCGTTGTCGTGGATTCTCCGCGACGGGGCCGCCTTCGTTTTCCCAGCGATCAAGTGCGCGTTTTTCCTGCTTGGCGGCGGTGTCTTTGCGTGATCCGAGTGCTTTCACGGACTTGAGTAGTTCGGTAAGTCGGCCCATGACCGGACCATACGCGCTTTTCCGACAATGCGGACGGCGGTCAAAGTTTCGATCGGCGACTTGGAGGCCGGTCCACCTCCCGGCGAGTGACAGCCGGGCGGCAGACCTTCTGCGGCAGACCCCTCGCTCCGAAATTGCGGCCGCTCTCGGACTGTACCCACGAAGTTCGGCGGCGAAACCTACGCAGATTCAGCTGCCGCCGCAGATTGCGCTTGCCAACGCTCCTCGATACGGCCAAACTTCCACACCGCGACGGCTACGAGCCAGGTGACGACGAACAACCCGACGATGACGAAACCCATCGCACCCAAATCGAGGTTCCCGATGGCACCCAGAATCCCGGTATCGATATCGAGTTTCTCGGTGAAGATCGAGATGATCTCCTGTGTTCCGATGAGCAGAGCGACTGCGACGGACAAGCCGGTGATCACCATGTTGTAGTAGATCTTTCGGACCGGCTGCGCAAAGGCCCAGCCGTAGGCGAAGTTCATGAACGATCCGTCGATCGAGTCGAACAGAGCCATGCCTGCGCAGAAGAGAATTGGCAGGACCATGATCGAGTACCAGGGCAACCCTGTCACGGCGGCGCCGCCGGCTATCACCAGGAGGCCGACTTCGGTGACGGTGTCGAAGCCCAAGCCGAAGAGTAACCCGACGGGGTACATGTGCCAGGGTTTGCGCACCATTTTCATGACCGGTCCCAGAATCTTGTTCAGGGCTCCGCGGTTGTCCAACTCCTTCTCGAGTTGTTCCTCGTCGAAATTTCCCGCCGTGTATTTGGTGTAGACGCGGTGAATCCCGATGAGAGACACAAGATTCAGGACGCCGATCAGGATGAGGAAAGTCCCGGAAATAGTCGTTCCGAAGAGGCCGGTCCACTTTGCGAGGTCGGAGTTGTCGTCTGAGAGGCTCGACGCCAACTGGCGGACGCCCAGCGCAAGCAGGGCTACGAGAACGAAGACGATCGTTGAATGCCCGAGTGAGAACCAAAACCCTACGGACATAGGTTTTTTGCCGTCGGCCACAAGTTTGCGTGTGGTGTTGTCTATGGCCGCAATATGGTCGGCGTCGAATGCATGCCGCATTCCGAGTGTGTAGGCAGTGACACCGAGTCCGATGCCGAAAACGCTGCCTTCGATTGTGTGGTGACCCGGAACCACCAGTCCGAGGAGGACGCCCCAACCGAGGGCGTTGAGCGCCACTACTGTGACAGTCATTCCGATGATGCTGCGACGCTGGGGGCGGTCCAAGCTCCGCCACGCGCCGATGATTCTTGATCCTGTCGTGTTCGTCGTCATCGAGCACCACCGATTTCGTATTGTGAGTCGGCTTGCACCACTAAAATCGTATAAGTGTTCAGCTGTTCAGATAAGGGTATCTAGGTTACAAATTGCCCATCCGGAGGTAAAGGCGCTGCGCTTCCGGATGGGCAATGAGTCACGCAAAAACGGTATTGACCATGCCCACGTACAGGGCGGTGCCGACGACGATGCTCAGGACCGCATTCTTGCGCCACAAGTGGATTCCGGCGGTGACCGCGACGGCAACCAGCTCCGGTATCCCGTGCGACGGGCCGGTGACCGAGACATTTTTCAGCGAGTACATCACCAGAATCAGCATGATTCCTGCTGGCATGTAGATGCCGAGGTAGGCAACGAGCGCCGACGAACGGAGGGGCTTCAACACTGCAAATGGTATGGCGCGCAAAGCGAATGTGACGATCGCCATCGTGGCGACAGCGCCGAAGATGTACGTGGTGTCAGGCATCGGTGCGCGCCTTTTGCTGGATTGTTCGCTGGTTGACGACGTAACGGACGATCAGGAACGCAACAAACCCGCCCATTGCGATCGGCAGGACGTGTTCGGGTGCGATCAGACGAGCCAACAGGGCACAGGTTACTGCTGCCGTGGGAATTACGAATCCACTCTGGGCGCGCATTGCCTCGATCGACAAGACAACGAACAGCGCTGTGAGCGCAAAGTCCAGGCCGACAAGGGAATCGGGAATCCACTGCCCGGCCGTAGCTCCGAGGATTGCGCCACCAACCCAGTAGCTGTGCAGGAAGAGTTGTGAGAAGACGATGACGCGGCCCGACAGCGCTTTCGGGTCGGTGGTGACCGACATTGCGTAGGCCTCATCGGTGAGGGCGAACATGCTATAGAAGCGCGCGAGGGGATTCTGCACCTTGTTCAGCGGAAAGCTCAACGCGTAGAAGATATGTCGAAAGTTGACCAGCAATGCCGTCAGCGCGATGTACGGCAGTGGGGTCATCGCGGCAACCATGCCGACCGCAATGAACTCGAGTGATCCAGCGTAGATTAACGAGGTGAAAACCATTGCCCACCAAGGGTTCAGGCCTTGCTGCACGACAAGTATGCCGAGGGCAATGCCGAGCGGCAACAGGCCGATGCCGACTGGCAGTGACAGCTGAAAGGCGCGTCGCCACGCCGGGCTCTGAGTGTGGGCATCGACGGCAGTTGTGTCCGCCGATGTTGATGATTCGATCACCATGAAAATGTAGTACAAAATGCGAGGTTTACGATTGCACAGAATGCGCATATTTCGAATTCTGCGCAATAATATCTGCATGGATGCCATGGATGACGCAATTTTATTCCACCTCCGTCAGGACTCCAGTCTGACCAACACCGAATTGGCAGATCTGGTGGGGCTGACGCCTTCGCCGTGCCTGCGTCGGGTCAAGAAACTCGAGGCGGACGGAATCATCACCGGCTACCGGGCCGTGGTGAGCCCGGAAGCCCTCGACCGAGGGTTCCAAGTGATCGTGACCGCGGAGATCAGCGTCAACGACCAGGCCACCATCGAGGACTTCGAATCGCGTGTTGCAGCATTCGACGAGGTGATCGAATGTCGACGACTCTTCGGGATCCCCGACTACTTCATCCGCGTCGCAGTCAAGGATCTTGCGACGTACGAACAATTCCTGGCCACCAAACTCAGCGGCCTGCCTGCGGTGTCGAGGGTGACCTCGCTCATCACGATGAAGACGATCAAGAGTGTGGACTGACGCTCAAGCCCCTTTTCGGTGCGAACGGCACTTTCGTCGTCTCAGATCGACTGAACGTGGCGTTCGCTCTGGCAGGGACACGATTGTCGGTGGGCAGCGTTAACGTCAGAACATGGGATACGAATTTCAAGTCACAGTAGATTCTGCACACCCGCATGAGCAGGCTAAATGGTGGGCCAGTGCACTCGGATGGGCAGTTGAGCCGAGCGATGAGGGCTTCATCAGAGGCCTCGTTGCAGCGGGTCACGCTCAGGAATCCGACACTACGATGTTCGAGGGCGTGCTCGTCTGGAGAGAAGGCGCGGCCATCAGCGATCCTGAGCATCCGGAACGGCCGCGGGTTCTCTTCCAACTCGTGCCGGAATCAAAGACCGTGAAGAACCGCCTTCATTTCGACATCCGGGTGGGGGACAACCGCGAGGAGGTGGCCGCCCAGTTGGAAACAGTCGGCGCGAAGGTTCTGCACCGTGGACGTCAAGGCCCCAGTGTGTGGATCACCATGTCAGACCCGGAAGGCAACGAGTTCTGCGTCAGCTAGCGGTAGGAGCTGGGAGTATTGCCGGTCCACCGCTTGAAAGCGCGGCGGAAGGCACTGGGTTCGGAAAATCCGAGGCGGGAGGACAGTAATTCGACTGACTCACCGCGTCCCAGTCCGGCGATAGCAACATCTCGGAGCACTTCTTCGCGTAGTTGATTCAGTGACGTACCTTCGCGGCGAAGCAACCGTCGCAGGTGAGGCACGCTGATCGAGAGCATCTCGGCAATCTCGTCTGCCGTCGAGGTGCGACCCTTCACGCCGAGTTCGATGACTCGACGCACTTGTGCTGATGCTGTGCTGTCGTAGTCGCGCTCAGACATCAGCTGAATCGGAGATTCGCGTAGGTACTCTTCGAGGGATTCCTCAGTCTGGATTATCGGTGCCCGCATAGCGGAGTTGTCGAATTCCAAAGCGGCGCACGATGCACCGAACGTGACGGGCGCACCGAAGATGTAGTCGTAGTCCTGAGCCAACCGGGCGTCCGGGGCTGAGTAAGGAAATTCGACGGCACGAAGTCGGACGCGTTTGCCGATCAGCCAGGCCGCAAAACGGTGAAGCAGGATGAGGACAAAATCGGTTGTAACACGTTCTGCCACATCAGGTTCGGAAATTTCAGCCCTTGGTTGGACGGAAAAACTGATGCGGGTGCTGTCCTCGCCTGTCTCGATCGACAATGGTGCCAGGCCGGGCAATGCCCGGATCACGTCAGCCATCCGGGCGAAGGCGGTACCGAGATCACGGCAGTGAATCAATGTCAGGCAGATCAGCCGAAATGTTCCTCGCGGAACCGGAGCGCCGCCGAGGCCGAACAATTCGTCGTCGGTGAGCTGCCAGGTGGTTTGAACGAAGATTGTCACCTGGGCGGGGGTCAGGCGTGCCCGCGGATCGGACAGTGTAGCGAGGTCAATCCCGGCCGCCCGCAACGCATTTGACAGATCGATGTTGTTGTCGGGCGAGAACATGAGGTAGCGCTGGACAAATGCTGTGGGGATGGTCCGGGCGCTCATGGGTGAGCGGCTCCCTGCAGCAGATGGAGGCGGCGTGCAGCTTCGGAGAGAATGTGGTCTTGCTTGCAGAACGCGAACCGCACCAGGTGTTTCCAGTTATCACGGTTGTCGGCAAACACGTCGACCGGGACGGCAGCGACTCCGATGCGTTCCGGAAGAGCACGGCAGAATTCTCCGGCATCGGTTTCACCCAGGGGGCGAATGTCCGCGAGGAGGAAGTAGGTGCCGCCGCCGGAATGCACGGTGAATCCCGCGTCGGAAAGGGCGTCGCCGAGCACGTCACGCTTGGATTGCAGGCTTGTTCGGAGGTCTGCGACCCACTGTTGTTCGTTGGTCAATGCGTAGGCCACCGCAGGCTGGAACGGAGCGCCCGCAACAAACGACATGAACTGCTTGGCCGCGCGCACTCCGTCGATGAGCTCGCGTGGGCCCATCGCCCATCCCGTCTTCCAGCCGGTGACGTTGAAAGTCTTTGCAGCGCTGGACACTGTGACCGTGCGTTCCCGCATTCCGGGCAACGACGCCATCGGGGTATGCGTGAGATCGTCGAACACCAGATGCTCGTATACCTCGTCGCTCAACACGATCAGATCGCGTTCGCACGCAATCTCAGCGATTGCCCGCAGTTCTGCCTCGGTGAATACAGTTCCCGTGGGGTTGTGTGGGCTGTTGACTACCAGCATCTTCGTGTTCGGGGTGATCGCTGCCTTGACCGCATCGAGGTCGACCACAAACTTGTCACCCGACGCGACCAGCGGAACAGTGCGCCGAACCGCGCCGGCCAGTGCCACCGATGCGGCATACGAGTCGTAGTACGGCTCGATGAGAACTACTTCTTCTCCCGGTTCGACCAGCCCCAGGATTGCCGCACTGATTGCTTCGGTGGCACCCACCGTGACCAGCACTTCGGAATCGGGGTCGAAGCCCTGGCCGCAACGAGCAAGTCTGTCGGCAGCGATTGCCTGGCGCAGGACCGGCATACCCGGGCCGGGTGGATACTGATTGACGCCTTCGGCGATTGCCCGCCTGGCTACCTCGAGCATCGCAGCGGGGCCATCGGTATCGGGAAATCCTTGACCCAGGTTGACGGCGTCGTGAAGAGTCGCCAGCGCCGTCATCTCAGCGAAGATCGTGGACGCGAACGGTTGCAGACGCGAGACAGTGCGGTTGCGGGGCGTCGAAGGCATCCCTGCAGCTTAGTCGGCCAGAGTTGCATCTACACATCGCCGCCGGGGGCTGCTCTGTCACGTTTAGAGCCGCTTCCTCGTCCAACTCTGTAGACGGCGTCGAATTACGGCGGCCGAGGACACATCGAGGTTTGTGATGACCTGAGTGCCGAGCGCAAGCCTCGTCTGTGAGGGCGGGGTTAGCGAGAGCCTGTTGTCGGAGTGCGCCGAGTGTGTCGTAGGGGTGTGGGAGTCTCTCGGGTATGAGCATCGTGCAGCGCGTCTACCCCGCCGAGGGTGCGCAGCTCGATGCGCTGACCATGCACTGCGATCACGCCCGCTACGTCTACAACCTGGGGTTGGAGCAGCGTTCGTGGTGGACCCCCTCGCGCCGCCATTTCCGGCAGAAGATCACCGTCGCCTCGCAGATGCGGGACCTGACCGAAGCCAGAGCTGAATTCGACTGGCTCCGCGCCGGTTCCACCGTCGTGCAACAAGGCACCCTGCGTGATCTCGATCGGGCGTTCACCAACTTCTTCGCCCGCCGGAGCGGGTACCCGACGTTCAAGAAACGGTCCGGTGCCCGGCAGGGATTCGTGGTGCGTGATCTGGCGGTGCGGCGCATCAACCGGAAGTGGGGCGAGATTCTTGTCCCGAAGGCCGGGTGGGTGCGGTTCCGCATTTCCCGCGCCTGGGCGGATATCCGTGCGGCGACGTCGGCTCGGATCGCACTGGCGAACGGTCGGTGGACGGTGAGCCTGACAACGCCGCCCGCACCTCGCCGGGAAACGTCCACCACAGCGGTGGTGGTGGGGATCGATCGGGGCGTGGCGAATTCGATCGCCACGAGTGACGGCCGCATGTTCCATGCTCCCGGATTCTCTGCCGGAGAGCAGGGTCGGTTCGTGGCCTTGCAACGCCGCTTGTCCCGTCAGCAGAAGGGTTCGGCGAACCGGGAACGGACGAAAGCGAAGTTGGGGCGGATGCGACTGCGTCTGGCCGATCGACGCAGCGACTGGATCGAGCAGACCACCACCGACATTGCCAGCACCTACGCGGCGGCGACGATCGAGAATCTGCCGATCCGAAACATGACCCGCCGTGCGAAACCGAAACCGGACCCCGACAACCCGGGAGCTTTCCTCCCCAATGGTGGGCGGGCGAAGTCCGGTTTGAACCGGGCGATCCTCGCTTCCTGTTGGGGGAAGTTCGCGCAGCGTCTCGACCACAAGATGTCGGTCGTGACAGTGTCGGCCGCGTACACGTCGCAGGAGTGCTCGAACTGCGGTCATATCTGTCCGGAGAATCGCGAGAGTCAAGCGGTTTTCCGGTGTCAGGGCTGCGGTTTCGAGCATCATGCGGATATCAATGCTGCGATCAATATTCGTGATCGTGGGTTCAATCTCGAATATCAACCCGGGGGCATTCTGGGGGATCGGGTGTGTCAGTCACGGAAACGTGCCGCATCAACCGTCTCGGTGGCGTGAGCTGTCGGGGAATCCTCGTCTGTGAGGGCGGGGAGGATGCCAACTACCAGATCGGCCTGGAGAACATGCGTTCCCGGATGTACTCCGCGCTCGGGATTACCGAGCAAGGCTTCAGCACCGATTCCTGTCGCGTCCCGTGGGCGGAGGACTGACACTGATATATCCGCAGGTGCGTTTCAATTTACCTATCTGTGACGCATTTGCGGATGCTTTGTCTTGTTTCGCGCAGCGCCGCACCCTACGATCACGTGGTGCCCAACATTCGAATCCGGGAAGCCGCCGGCCTGCTCGGTGTCAGTGACGACACCGTCAGGCGCTGGGTCGACGGAGGTCAACTGAGCGCCTCGACGGACGACGTGGGCCGCAAGGTCATCGACGGCGCCGAGTTGGCTGCGTTTGCTCGCGCCAACTCCGCGCCCGCTCCTACTGATCCACTGAGCGGTGGGAGTTCGGCGCGCAACAGATTTGCGGGCCTCGTCACCAAAGTTGTCACCGACAAAGTGATGGCGCAGGTCGAGATGCAATGTGGTCCGTTCACCGTGGTCTCGCTCATGAGTACCGACGCAGTCCGTGAACTCGGTCTCGAAGTCGGCAGCATCGCCGTTGCCGTCGTGAAAGCCACGACCGTCATCGTAGAAACGCCGTAGGGGAAACAGTGAAAAGAATTCTCGGAATCGTTGCCGCCGGTGTACTTTCGCTTGCTCTGGTGACGGGATGCAGCAGTCCGGACAGTTCAACGAAATCGACGTCGACGAGAGCAACCGGCAACATCACAGTCTTTGCGGCAGCGTCGTTGAAGGGAACTTTCACCGAACTCGGTAAGGAGTTCGAGTCCGAAAATCCCGGCACAAAAGTAACTTTCAGTTTTGCCGGCTCCTCCGACCTTGTTGCGCAGATCATCGCGGGCGCTCCGGCCGATGTATTTGCCTCAGCGGACGCCGCGAACATGAAGAAGGCTACCGACGCCGGCGTCGTAGAAGGAACGCCTTCGGACTTCGCGAGCAATACCCTCGCGATTGTCGTTCCGCCGGGAAACCCGAAGGGCATCAACACGTTCAATGATTTGGCACAAGGGGGAACACAAGTGGTGATCTGTGCCCCGCAGGTTCCGTGTGGCGCAGCCACGAAGAAGGTCGAAGACGCTACCGGTCAAACACTGAAGCCGGTCAGCGAGGAATCGTCGGTGACCGACGTGCTGAACAAGGTCACCTCAGGTCAGGCTGATGCCGGAATCGTCTACGTCACGGACGCGAAATCGGCCGGCGACAAGGTCGAGACCATCGCATTTCCCGAAGCCGCCACGGTGGTCAACCTGTACCAGATTGCGGTGCTGAAGGATTCGAAGAATGCGTCAACCGCAACAAAGTTTGTTGATCTGGTGAAGGGGTCTAAGGGTCTTGCCGTCCTGAGTGACGCAGGATTTGCCGCTCCGTGATGCGAATCAAACCGGCAACCCGCGCTCCGCTCGGGTTGCCGATCTGGATTTATTTCCCCGCACTGATCGGCGGGGCCTTTGTCATAGTCCCACTGATAGCGATGATGTCGACCGTTCACTGGTCGGAGTTCTGGCAACTCGTGACCTCGGAGTCGTCGATTGCCGCATTGACGCTGAGTGTGAAGACGGCTGCCCTGAGCACGATTCTCTGCATTCTCTTCGGCGTCCCGATGGCTGTGGTTCTGGCGCGCAGCAGTTTTCGGGGTCTGTCGGTTCTACGGTCGCTGATACTCCTTCCTCTTGTTTTGCCACCGGTAGTGGGCGGCATCGCATTGCTGTACACCTTCGGCCGTAAAGGACTGATCGGTGAGCAGTTGGAGGTGCTCGGAATTCAGATCGCATTCTCGACGACAGCTGTCGTGTTGGCACAAACCTTTGTCGCTCTGCCCTTTTTGGTGGTGAGCCTCGAAGGTGCGCTGCGTACGGCAGGGGTTCGCTACGAAGCAGTAGCCGCGACGCTCGGTGCCAGACCGACGACAGTGCTTCGCAGAGTGACTCTTCCGCTGGTGCTGCCCGGCCTCGTTTCCGGTGCGGTCCTGGCGTTTGCCCGAGCACTCGGAGAATTCGGTGCGACGCTGACGTTTGCCGGCAGCCTCCAAGGTGTGACCCGCACCCTGCCGCTGGAAATTTATCTGCAGCGCGAGACAGATCCGGATGCAGCCGTGGCACTTTCGCTGGTGCTCGTTGTTGTCGCAGTGGTGATCGTCGTTGCAGTTCGCGGCCGTGGAACGGCGGGATCACTGTGAGCGGACTACACATCGACATCGAGATACCGGAACGCGACGTTATCGCCACGTTCGACGTCGTGGCCGGAGAAGTGACGGCGATCCTCGGACCCAACGGTGCCGGTAAATCCACAGTGCTGGCTGCTGTTGCAGGACTACATCATCCGCATCGCGGGATGATCGAACTCAACTCGCGAGTGCTGACGGATACTGCTGCCGGAATCGCTCTGCCGCCGCACAAGCGCGGTACCGCGCTTCTGGCCCAGGACGCATTGCTCTTTCCTCATCTCACTGTGGCGGACAACGTTGCGTTTGCGCCTCGCAGTGCCGGTCGAGCGCGGCGCGAATCGGCGGAGATTGCCCGCCGCTGGCTCGACGCCGTCGATGCCGGTGAACTCGCAGAACGGAAGCCGTCGCAGTTGTCCGGGGGACAGGCACAACGGGTTGCCGTCGCGCGGGCGCTGGCGGCGGAACCGGAGTTGCTGCTCCTCGACGAGCCGATGGCTGCACTGGACGTTGCCTCGGCACCCGCCCTACGGTCGTTGCTGCGCCGGGTATTGCGAACGGGCGAGCGCACAGCCGTTCTGGTCACTCATGATGCTCTCGACGCTCTCGCTCTCGCGGATACCGTCGTAGTTCTCGATGGTGGGAGAGTGGTGGAACGCGGCGACGTCCGAACGGTTCTGACGCGTCCACGGAGCGCCTTTGCTGCGAGGATTGCCGGAGTCAATCTCCGGACCGGAGATATGCAGGGGGACGGAATGATTCGCACTCCGTCCGGAATCGATATCTACGGGATCGCCGAGATCGATGAGCCACGAGGCAGCTCTGCCGTCGCCGTATTCGAGCCTCGTGCGGTATCCGTCTATCTCGAACCCCCACACGGAAGCCCACGAAACGCCTTCACCGTGACGGTCGCGGAAATCGAGAACCGCGGAGCCATCGTTCGGGTACGAGCCGAGGACGAAGAAGGGCAGCCCGGTCTGTCGGCCGATATCACCGCAACCGCAGCGGCCGAGCTCGATTTGATTCCGGGCTCAGCCGCTACGTTTGTCGTGAAAGCTACCGAAACATTGATCTACGCGCAGGGCGCCGGTTCATAGAAGTCGCCCGTCATGGAATCCGTGTAGAGAACGGCGATTTCGATAGAGTACTTCTCCGCGATGGGCTTGCGGCGCAGCTTCATCGTCGGAGTCAGTTCGTCGCTTCCCGGCTCCCAGAACGTCGGAAGTATGCAGAATCGTTTGATCTGCTCCGCCCTCGACAGTCGTGAATTCCCCTCTCCGACAGCAGTAGCAATGGTGTCGACGATCCGGGAGTCCTTGGCGAGCACGGCAGCATCTGCCGCAAGCCCCAGCGTGCGCGCGATATGCAGGGCAGCTTCCGCGTTGAGTGTGATCAGTGCAGTGTTGAACGGTCGGCCGTCACCGATTGTGACTACCTCGCCGATGAGCGATGATGATGTCTTGACGGCAGTTTCGATCGCGGCCGGAGACATGTTCTTACCCGACGCGTTGATGATCAATTCCTTCTTCCGATCGATCACCGTCAGGTATCCGTCGGAATCCGTGGTAACGATGTCACCGGTCGAGAGCCAACCGTCGGAACTCAGGGCCTCAGCAGTCTTTTCCGGCTCGCCGCGATAGCCCTTCATCACCAGCGGGCCGCGTACGAGCAATTCACCGTCGGACTCGATACGCATTTCCATGCCGGGGAGAAGTTTTCCGACCGTCCCGAGCTTGGTCGGATCAGCCGGCGCGGTGCTGGCGATGCAGGTCAGCTCGGACATACCCCAGATCTCGGAAATCTGAATACCCAGCGCGGCAAAGAACGCCAGCGTGTCCGGTGGAATCGGGGCGGCACCGGAAATGGCCCATTTCAATTCGGTAAAGCCGAGCCTTGCGCGCAACGCGGACAGGACCATTGAATCTGCCTTGGCGTACTCCGCTTCCAGTTCCGGGGGAACGGCGTCGCCGGTCCGCAAGAGCGCGAGACGCTTACCTCCCACGGCCAGTGCCCACTGGAGCGCTCCGCGACGTGCGTCGTCGGGTTCGTTGGCGACCGCCAATTCGACTGCAACCTTGAGCTTCTCCCACACCCGGGGAACACTGCCCCAGATGGTGGGTCGGCAGTCCGGAAGCGCGGCCGCGACCATCGAGGGGTCGGGTACCACAGTGATTTCCGTTCCGAACACCATCTGCATATACAGACACGTCATCCGATCCGCGATGTGTGCGGATGGCATGTACGACGTGATGCGGTCACCGAATTCGACGGGAAGGACTTTGCTGACCGCGTTGGTTTCGAACAGCATGGCGGTATGCGTCGACTCGACGCCCTTGGGATTTCCGGTGGTTCCGGACGTGTAGATCAAGGTCGCGACGTCACTGGGTTGTACTGTGTTCCAGGTTGATTCGAAGTCGAATGTCTCCGGAGCCTCGGACTTCAGCTGATCAAGCGTCAGGATTCCGTCCGGAAGATCGGCGGGATCGGCATCGATGACGACAATAGTTTCAACCGGTGCCCCTGATTGCCCGACCTTCTCCAAGTATTTCGCTTCGCAGACAAGAACCCGCGCACCCGAGTTGGTGAGAATGTAGCTGATGGCTTCGGGCGAAGATGTGTTGTAGATGGAGAAAGCGGTGGCTCCGACGTGCTGGGCACCCACGTCGATCGGATAGAACTCGATCCGATTGCCCATCAGCAGGGCAACGGTGTCGCCCCGTTTGACTCCGATCCCGGTCAATCCTGCTGCAACGTCACGGACCTGATCGGCGTAGTCGCGCCACGTCAAAGTTTGGGTGCCACCGATGGTTCTCACTGCGACGGCGTCGGGCGCCACGGCGGAGACTCGTTGGAAGGCTGAACACAGTGTGGTCATGAGGCGCTCCTGGATCTGGTGGTGGTGTTGTCGGTTCTTGTCTCGAGTTCGCGAATGAGCTTCTGTGTCTGCGTATCCCGCGCCAGATAGCTGTCGGCGAGAATGTTGATGAAGCCGCGCCCCCACGCCCACGGCTCCCACGCAGCGGGCGCCAGCGTTCTGCCTGCCCGGCGTGCAATGGCGTCGGCGATCACTGTTGCCGCGCGCTCCGGGGAGATCCGGTGACGCAGTGGACCGGGAAGCATCGCGTCGAGCTTGCGTCCGATCTCGTCGTCGTCGAGCGTTGCCCGCGCCAGTTGTGTGTCGACCATTCCGAAGTAGGCAACCCCAGCAGTGGCGCCGCGACCGGCCACTTCCAAACGCAGTGCGCGGCCGAGAGCTTCGACACCGGCCTTGCTGATCATGTACGACGCGCCGCCAACCCCCGGCGCAAACGATGCCGCCGACGACACGACAACAATGTGCCCGCGATTGCGAATGACCTCGTCGATCAGTGGATGCACGGTGTTGAACACGCCGATCAGATTGACGTCGATGACCCGGTCGAATTCAGCTGGGTCGATCTGCCTCAATGTTGCCGGGGGAGGGGTGATTCCGGCATTGGCCACCACCACATCGACTCGTCCGAGGTGGTTCACTACTGAATTCGCGGCTGCCCTCATGGCTTCCCGATCGCGAACGTCAGCCGTCGCCGTCACCACGCGCTCCGAGCCCAACGCGGTCTTGGCTGCAGCGAGCGACGATCCATTTACGTCGACGAGCGCCACAGTTGCGCCGCGCGAGTGCACTGTGCGAGCCAGGGCCAATCCGATGCCGTCCCCGCCCCCGGTGATCAGGACAACCTTTCCGGAGACGTCGTAGTCGACTCGTCGACCCGGCAACGGAATGCCGAGATCCCGGACCGTGCCCGTCACTGCTGACCAACGTCCTGTCATCTTTTCAGTGCCTTCCGTGTAGTGCGCGTATGAGAACCCTGACCAGCGAATCGATTCGGGCGGTACGACGGAATGTCGTCAGCGGCAGCAACGAGGGGAATCGCTGGCGACTCAGGGCCCGCGCGTAGGTGAATTCCTTGAGTCCGTCGGCGCCGTGGACACGTCCGAATCCGGACTCGCCGACACCACCGAGCGGAAGGTTGGGAATTGCGGCATACATGACGTATGAATTCACCGAAGCCCCTCCGGAACGAATCCGGTCTGCGATGGCAACGCCGTTCTTACTGAATACGCTGAGCCCTAACGCATATCGCGACGCGTTGGTGTGCATGATCGCCTCGTCCATAGTGCGGACTTTGGTGATGGTCATCGTCGGGCCGAAGGTTTCTTCGGTGACCGCGAGGCTGTCTTCGGGTACGTCGACCAGAATTGTCGGCTGTACGTATTGCCCTGAGATGGCATCCGGTCCGCCGAGGACTACTCGTCCGCCCTTGGCAACCACGTCTGTCATATGACGGCGGATGATGTCTACCTGCGAGGGCATCGTTATGGGGCCGATCTTGTCCTGCGCACCCGAGCCCGCGCGGATCTTCGACGCCAATGCGATTGTCTTGTCGAGGAACTCGTCGTAGACGTCTTCGTGCACGTATACGCGCTCGACGCCGAGACACGTCTGACCCGAGTTGGACAGTGCGCCCCAGACTGCGGCGTCTGCCGCAGCATCGACGTTGCCGGTCGAGTCGAGAATCAATGCGTCTTTCCCGCCGCACTCCATGAGCACGGGAGTGAGAGTCTCGGCGCAGGCTGCCATAACCTTTTTGCCGGTCGCCGTAGATCCGGTGAAACCGATCTTGTCCACGCCGGACCGACATAACTCGGCTCCGACAGATCCGTCACCGGTAATCACCTGCAGTACCGAATGCTCGGGCACGACCTCTGCGAAGGCGCGTCCCAACCACTCGCCGACGCCCGGTGCGAACTCGCTCGGCTTGTAGACCACGGCATTGCCGGCAGCCAGAGCAAACGAAATTGATCCCAGCGGAGTGAAGATCGGATAGTTCCACGGGCCGATCACTCCGACCACACCGAGTGGCCGGTACTCCAGGCTCGCAGCCTGATTGATCGTGAGCACGCTGGATCGGACCGACCGTCGACCGAGTACCTTGCCCGCATTCTTCGACGCCCAGGCGAGGTGCTCGATAGCCATCGCAATTTCGAGCATCGCGTCGGGGTGCGGCTTACCCATCTCGAGATGAATGACCTCCGCGAGTTCCGGTGCCCGGCGTGCGATGATTCCGCGCCACCGGTCCAGACGGTGAGCACGCTCGTCAAAAGCCAGCCCGGCCCACCAAGTAGCAGCGACACGAGCAGTGCGGACGGCGTCGGCCACTTCGGCACCGCGCTCGATTGTTGTCTTCATCTCCGGACTCCTTGGCGTGTGTCGTCAATGGCGCCTTGCGCCCATCCCTTGGTGACGCGTTGGAGGACCGGCCGTGAGAGTGCGAGCGCCGGAGCGAACCATCGCTGTGGTTCTACGGCAAAGGTCCAGGTGAGGCGACTTCCGCCCGGAATCCGTTGCACCAGGATATCTTCGGCGAACCTGCGCAGTCCGGGAAGCGAGGCAGCCTCGACATAGAATGACATCTGCGTTCCGTCGTCCCAGCGAAAGAACCTTTCCTGCAAGGAGGCAACGCCGCCGGCGGCTTCGACGACGCGAGTCGAGCCCACCCCGAACGGCCTGGTGGAGGTCCAGTCAGCACGTGTGAGTCCACGGGCCCAGGACACCAGTGCGTCATCGGCAGTCAATGTGCGCCAGAGGCTTTCGGGATCCACGTCACTCTCGATCGCGTGAACGATCTTGATCGGTGCCGATGGGAAGAATGTGGCATCGGCCTGTTCGAGAGCGTAGGAGCGCTTCACAGGTCCAACACCAGACTTCCACCGGTAGAGCGTGATCGGCAGGTCAGCATGAAATCGCTCCGTTCGCTGTCGGTGAGCAATGTGTCGCGGTGGTCGATGTTTCCGGAGAGAACGTGCACTTTGCATGTCCCGCAGAATCCCTGCTGGCAGGAGTAGGCAACACCCGGGAGTGCGCGTCTGACGGCCGCCAAGGTGCTCTCCTTGGCGCCCACGTCGACGGTGACACCAGTTTTGGCCAGGTGCACCGTGAACTCATTTCCGTCCGCCACCGGCAGCGGGGAGAAACGTTCGCTGTGTAGGGAACCGGTGGGGTTGACGGCCACCATGACCTCACGTGCCGAGGACATCAGCGGCGTCGGACCGCAGATGTACACCGCAGCGCCCGGCGTGGAAGCGGAGACTATCGATGCGATATCGGGTAGTCCGAACTTGTCGTCGGGTCGAATCGTGACCTGTCCGCTGGTGAAGCCCACGATCTCGTCCAGGAACGGCATCGTGGCCCGAGTTCGGCCGAGATAGTCCAAACTCCACGGTATTCCACGCTCGTGGCAGCGCCGAATCATGGGGAGAATTGGTGTGATGCCGATTCCGCCGGCAATGAAGAGATACGACGGTGCCTCGACGAGGGGGAAGGCGTTTCGCGGTCCGCGCACATTCAATTGAATACCGGACGCAGCGTCGTGGTGAATCTCGCGTGACCCGCCGTTGCCGTCCGCGATGCGCCGCACCGCAATCCGATAAGAAGACAGATCGCCGGGATCTCCGCACAGTGAATACTGCCGCTGCTTGCCGGAGGGCAGAAAGACGTCGAGGTGTGCTCCGGGAATCCACGCCGGAAGGGCCTCTCCGTCGGGAGCAGTAAGGGTAATGCTGACAACGTCCTCGCATTCCAACTGCACCGACGACACGTCGAGCAACATGTCGAATCCGCTGTAGCGAACGGGTTTCGGGCGGGAAAGCAGCGGCGCCGCAGCACTGGCGGCAAAGATGCGTCGGTAGGCGTCGGTCGCCTGAGCGGCCAGTCGAAGCGACCGGGGCGGGTCGAAGGACGCGGCATGGTCAGCCTTGGTCTTGTTCATCCGTAGACCCTTTTCAGGAGGAGTGATTCGCGGCAGGCGAACGTGCGAGATAGCGCAGAGCGACGTCCATGTCGCCGATCTGTGACGGGTGAAAACTCGGTCGCAAGTACGGAGGCATTTCGGTGATCAAGAACTTGAGATTGGGCACCAGGCCGCGACGCGTCGCGCTGATCAATTGCAGAGGCCAGAAGCGGCCCTTGGCTTTTGACGGATCCTGGCGGAAGAGATAGTTCATCGATGCACCGAACAGCACGATCAGGGTGAAACTGGCGAGCAGTGCCGTTCGGACACGTCGCGCGTAGCTGCCGTCGACGTACATGTATGCGTCGAAAGCGACGTTGCGATGTTCCACTTCTTCGGCGCCGTGCCATTTGACCATGTCCAGCATCATCGGGTGCATGCCGGCGTTTTCCAATGCGGGATCGGTGAGCAGCCATTCGCCGAAGACCGCGGTGAAGTGCTCCATCGCAGCGAACAGGCCTAAGCGCTCACATAGCCACGCGTGCTTGGCTTTTCCGCTTAAACCCTTGTCGCCCAGGATCTTGTCGACGAGCCAATCCATGCGGCTCGACATCGGTTCCATGTTCATGCCGAGTTCGGCAAGGTGCTCCCGTGCGCCCTTGTGCGACGTCGCGTGGGTTGCTTCCTGGCCGACGAAACCCACTACTTCCTCGTGTAGCCGAGGGTCTTCGATGAGCGGTAGGGCTTCGGCGAGAGTGGCGGACATGGCGCGCTCGCCCTCGGGGAGGACCAGATGCATGAAGTTGATGACGTGGGTGACCATCGGTTCGTTCGGAACGTAGTGCAGCGGTACACCGTCCCAGTCGAATTCGACATCGCGCGCGGCGATTGCGTGAGCCTCGTCGGTATAGCGGCGGGCCCCGGTCGCGGCTACGACGGGCTTGCCTCGAAAAGTTTTGATTCCGAGCATTACTGGCTCCTCACGGATTCTCTGGAATTCCCCGTCGCTTCGCTCGCCCGGTCGACATTCCCCGTCGCTTCGCTCGCCCGGTCGACATTCCCCGTCGCTTCGCTCGCCCCGTCCTCGGCACGAATCGATGATTCGACGACCGGCCATCGGCGCTCGTAATGCGTCAGATCGGCTCGTCGGGTTCGGGCGCGGAATGAACGGTTGAATCCGCCGTAGAACGTGAAGTTGCGGCCGCCCTCTACCAGGTAGTAGCTGCTGCATCCGCCGGTGTTCCACACACTGGTCGCGAGCCGCTGATCCGTCTCGTCCACGAACTCCTGCTGGACGTCGGCACGTACCTCGATAGTGAGAATTCCCTGCTCGTCCATCTGTTGTACGCAACTCGAGATGTACTCGACCTGAGCCTCGATGGTGACGACCTGAGAGGTGTACACCACGGAGTTGGGGCCGAGGATCATGAAGAAATTGGGAAATCCGTTGATCGTCGTGCCGAGGAACGCCTCGCCGCTCCCGTTCCACGCCTCCGCGATGCTGCGTCCGTTGCGGCCCTTGATGATGCCGAACGATGGGTTGTCGCCCATCTTGAAGCCGGTGCCCATGATGATGGTATCGACTTCGTGCAGTCCTCCGTCGGTGGTGACTATGCCGTTCGAACGAACCTCGGCGATGCCGTCGGTCACGACCTCGACATTACTTGAAGCCAGAGCGGGATAGTAGGCATTGGAGAAGGTCGGGCGTTTGCAACCGAATGCGAACTGCGGGAGGAGCTTTGCGCGTAGTTGGGGATCTCGGACTTGACGACGCAGATGTGCGCGGCCCAGGGCGCCCAAACCCTTCAGCAATGCAGGTTTGTACACAAACCCCGGAACCATGGCTTCTTGCAACAGGTCGAGGCTCTTACGGGCGATGCGCTGGGCAGCCGGCACTCGCTCGAACAGGGTGCTGGGCCAACCGGTCATCGGCTGATCGGGATGCGGCAGGATCCACGTGGGTGTTCGCTGGAAGACGGTTAACGTCTGGGCGATCGGTTGTAGCCGCGGAATGATCTGAACTGCAGAAGCGCCGGTGCCTACTACGGCGATGCGTTGACCGTTCAAATCATGGTCGTGGTTCCAGTCTGCTGTGTGGAATACCTCGCCTTCGAACGAATCGAGACCCGGCAGGTTCGGCACAGCCGGGGCGCTGAAAGGGCCGGTGGCACCAACCAGGAACTGTGCTTCCCAGATGCAGTCCTGAGTTTGTACTCGCCAGAGTTGCTTACCTTCGTCCCACGATGCGTCGGTGACCTCTTGACCGCAATGCAGTCGGTCTGCGAGACCGAACTTCCGCACGCAATCGCGGAGATAGTCGTAGATCTCCGGTTGCAGCGGGTACAGGCGGGTCCAGTTGGGGTTGGGGGCAAACGAGAAGGAGTAAAGAATGGACGGAATATCGCACTGTGCGCCCGGGTAGGTGTTGACCTGCCATGTTCCGCCGGGCTCCTGTGCACGTTCGAGGATGACAAAATCGTCGATCCCCGACTGTGTGAGGCGAACAGCCGTGCCGATCCCGCCGAAGCCGGCTCCGATAACGACGACTCGGGTGCGGCGAGTTCTCGAGTCGTCTCGAGGAGCAGCTTGCTTCGAGGTTGTGTCGATCTCAACCATGTGTGACGCCTCCTGATTGGTGCGCGAACAACTGAACGAAGAGTAAGTCTGACATCAGATGATGTCAACAGCGGTTGATGTCAGAATTGGAATTGTTGACATACGGTGATGTCAGTTGCGAAATGGATAACCTGAGGTCCTGGCTATCGCGCCCGAGTGAGAGCATGGAGACATGACGGACACCGAGACTGCACGCAGTGGCCCGCGACGGTGGCGTGGTCTGGAACCGGAAGATCGACGTGCTGCCCGGCGGTCTCAGCTTGTCGAAGCCGGAATGCAGATCATGGGCACCGAAGGCGCCGCTGCGGCCACCATGCGCGCGACGTGCCGCGAAGCTGCGCTGACCGAGCGGTACTTCTACGAGAGCTTCGGTAGCCGAGACGAACTGCTGGTCGCGGTACTCGACGAGGTTGTTCTCGCCGCGCGAGACACAATTCTTGCCGCCCTCGAAACCGCACCGACCGATGCTCCGTTGCTGATTCGCCATGTCGTGAAAGCCTTTACCGCCTACGTCACCAAGGACCCGCGGCGCGGCCGCATCATGTTCGTGGAATCCCAGTCCGAACCTGCCCTGTGGGACCGAGGCCGGGAGTTGATGGCAGAGTTCACCAACCCGATTTCCTTCGCGCTCGAAGCGATGTACGGCGGCGAGAAGCGCGATGCCGTCAACTCCGAACTCAACTCGGTCGGACTGTTCGGGGCACTCGCATTCATCTATCAGGCGCACACTCAGTCCTCCAAGATCTCGCGTAAGCGTCTGGTGGAGCACATCTCGCTGATGATCGAGGCGCAGGCGAGGGTGAACAGCACTCCGGCGGGCAAGGCGTGACCGGAAAACGGCTGGGCCCGCAAGACCGGCGCGAACAGATCATTGTCAGCGCCGCAAAGGTTTTCGAGAGCAAGTCATACGCCGACGTGTCGATGACGGAGTTGGCCAAGGCTGCCGGCGTCGGACGTCCCTGCTCAATCACTACTTCGGCTCCAAACGCGACCTCTACCTGGACGTCGTACGACGGTTTGTCTTCATCCCCGAATTGGCGGTCGAACGCCTTCCTCGCTCCGCAAGTGCCGAGAAGCGGATCGATGCCGTGATCGATCGCTGGCTCGACGTTGCCGGGCGGCACCGCGGCATGTGGATGTCCACAGTGATGTCCGAGGATCTCCGGCGTGACCCGGAAATGGACCAGATTCTGCAGGACGCGGATTCTGTTGCCGCGCAGCGCATGATGGATGCCCTCGATCTTCGTCCGAGCGACGAAGATGCTTCCGCAGTTCGCGCTGCCATCGTCGCGTACGGCGGATTGGCGAAGGCTGCCAGTAAGCAGTGGCTGGTCACCGGGGCGTTGGAACGCAAACAAGTGCACACGTTGTTAGTGGTCAGCCTGCTCGCCATCGTCCGAGACGTAATCCCCACTCTGGCAACAGAAACATGACCGTCACTACAGCGATCTTGCGATGAGATCCTTCATCGTCTCGTTCGATCCGACATAAATCCGGGAGATGCGTGCGTCGGCGTACATCTGCGCGATGGGGTTGCGAACTGTTGGTCAATGAAGACCGTTTTGTGTCGTTTGATGCAGTTTTATCCCGTGATGGCCAGGCCAAAAGAGCTGACCTGGAACAGCAGCGGGATCGAACGTGACACTTCGGCAGATTTGGTCCGAGTCCGTCCCAGATCCGGTTTTCGGCCGTAGAGACATAGGCACCGCACTTCGTGATCTGTGTGTAGAGCGCCCCGGACAGTAGCCGGGTCGGTTGCGACAGCGATGACGCGTTCCTGTCGGTGTGTCGTTGTATGTTTTCTGTTGTCGGGCGATGGCCGACAACAGGCGGATTCCGGGGGGAGCTGTTGTGCTGGTGAAGGACATGACTATGGATGCGACGTTCGCCTCCGATATTGCGGTGGTGAATCCAGCCAGGTTGGTGATCCGGGCGTTTGTGTACGTCCTCGATCCCACCCCGGCTCAGGCCGAGATGTTGCGTTCGCACTGCGGGGCGCAGCGTTACGCCTACAACTGGGCACTGGATCAGGTGAAAGCGAACCTCGCTCAGCGGACTGCCGAAAAGTCATACGACATCCCGGATTCGGAGTTGACTCCGCCTGTGTCGTGGTCGGCGTACAGCTTGCGCAAACAGTGGAACACCGTCAAAGACACGGTTGCGGTCAACCGGGAGACGGGTGTGCCGTGGTGGCCGGAGAATTCGAAGGAGTCCTACAGCAGCGGCATCGCGAACTGCGCGACTGCGTTGTCGAACTGGTCCGATGCGCGGAGCGGGAAACGTCAAGGTGCGATGGGCTTCCCGAGGTTCAAGAGAATGCATGCCGTGCTCTCGTGCCGCTTCACCACCGGCGCTTTCGGGTTGGTCACCGGTGGTGGGGATCGTCGCCATGTGCAACTGCCGCGGATCGGGGTCGTCAGGACTGCCGAATCGACTCGTAAACTGGCCCGCAAAACGGCGGCGGGAACAGCCCGGATCAGGTCGGCGACGGTCTCGTTTCGGCGTGGTCGGTGGCAGGTGTCGTTTTCCGTCGAGTAAGACCTGCTCGAACTGTTCGGTAGTGAAAGCCAAGCTGCCGTTGAAGGTTCGGGTTTTCGTGTGCGGTGCGTGTGGTTTCCGTGCGGATCGTGATCACAATGCTGGCCTCAACCTTGCTGCGCTTGCTGCGAGTGTTGAGGGTGGCGCGTCTTCGGCGAGTTGCGGACGAGACGGTAATAAAGATGCCCGACAGAAACCAAACGTAAGACCTGCCTCTGTGCGGGCTGACGGTATTGCTGCGGGAACTCCACATGGTGGTGAACGTGGCCGGGGCAATCCGGGCACTCATGGCGAGTGTATTAGTCAACATTCATCGTGAACGGTATTCGAGGATGTAGCCGTATCCGCCGTGCAATTGGACGCATCGGTCGATTACCGCGCACTGCTGATAAAGGTGCTGTCGTCGTAAACCGCGAGACCGGACGGCTGTGGTGGCAGCAGAATTCGAAAGAGTCCTACAGCTCAGGGATCGCGATCGATGCTGCGCACAACGAGCCGGAGTGGGCTACGCAGCGGTGGGCGGAGCACACCGATCTCCATCATCTCGGATCCGATGTGCTGCACAGACTCTGGTTCGGAACGCAGGTTTCCAAACTTCACCTCGAGGAATGGGAATCGCGTTACTTACGTTCGGAGTCCGTCTGATCGATAACCCGCAAGCCGCTGAGTTTGTCCGGATTGGCCAGATCGTAGGCCGCGCACACGACACCGCCTCGAACCGTGAATCCTGCAACGCGCATCGGGAACGGCGGGTGGGCGTCGTCGCCGGGGGAGTCGGCGATGACGCAGCCGAGTTGACCGTTGACCAGGGCCGGCGAGATCGCCATCAACGCGTTCAGTCCGTACTTGCGTACCAGTCCCAAGTAGAACCGTGCGACCCGATCGCTGCCCCGCACGATATTGACTGCGGTTCGGGTCTTTCCGTCGGCGTCGCCGATCAATACGGCATCCGGGTCGAGTGCAGCGATGACATCATCCAAGTTTCCGCCGGCGATGGCTGCGACCAATCGTTCCACCGCTGCCGAATGTTCCTCGCTCCCTACCGGTTCGGGAGCCGCGGACGCGGACTTGCGTGCGCGTGACGCCAGTTGACGAGCGGCAGCGACTTCGATTCCCAGGATTCGGGCGATATCGCCGAACGGCACGTCGAAGCCGTCGTGCAGGACAAACGCAACTCGTTGCGTGGGCGTGAGGGTGTCGAGAACGATCAGTGCGGCTAGCCGGTTCTCTTCCTGCTGCACGACGTAGTCGAGTGGATCGGGAGGCGAGGATGCCGAGATCGACGTGACGATCGGTTCTGGAAGCCACTGTCCCACATAACTTTCTCGACGAACGGCCGCGGATTTCAGGCGGTCGAGGCAGATTCGTCCGACCACGGTGGTGAGCCACGCGCGTAGTTCACGAATCTCGTGCCCGGCAGTCTTCTCGGATTCTGCATTCTGTAGCCGTATCCACGACTCCTGCACGGCGTCCTGGGCATCGCTGAAACTACCGGTCAGGCGGTACGCGACGGCCATCAGATGGCCGCGGTGGGATTCGAAGGCCTGCGTAGTAGTCGGCATGCACATTCTTCGAGTCTAGTGAGATTCCACGCGCACAACCTGCCCGGAGATAGGTAGTCTCGCCACATGCGATTCGGACTGTTCGTACCTCAAGGCTGGCGTCTCGACCTGGTCGGCATCGACCCCGCTCAGCAATGGGAGGTTATGCGTGATTTCACGCTGCGTGCCGAAGCGGGCCCGTGGGAATCGGTCTGGGTGTACGACCACTTCCATACAGTCCCGGCTCCGACGGAAGAAGCCACGCATGAGGCGTGGACTCTGATGGCTGCGCTTGCCGCATCGACGTCGAGCATCCGGCTCGGCCAGATGTGTACGGCCATGGGTTACCGCAACCCGGCCTACCTGGCCAAGGTTGCCGCCACTACCGACTTGATCAGCGGTGGTCGCGTCGAGATGGGAATCGGTGGCGGCTGGTACGAGCACGAGTGGAATGCCTACGGCTACGGGTTCCCTTCCGCCGGTGAACGTCTCGGTCGGCTTGACGAAGGCATTCAGATTTTCCGTCAGGCGTGGTCTGCGGGCACTGCGACGCTGGACGGCAAGTACTACCAGGTTGACGGCGCCATCTGCCGTCCACTTCCGTTGCAGGAGGGAGGAATTCCCTTGTGGATCGCCGGTGGTGGCGAGAAGGTCACGCTGAAGATCGCGGCAAAGTACGCGCAGTACACTAACTTCGACGGCACACCTGAAGTTTTTGCCCGCAAGTCGGAGATCCTGAAGAAGCACTGCGACACAGTGGGTACCGATTTCGACGCCATCGTGCGCTCGGCGAACTACAACGTCGCCATCGGTGCAACGGAGGCCGAAGTAACGCAGCGACTGGAAACGCTGAAGTCTCGTCTGACGCCGCTGGTCGGTGAGGCCGCGGCCGACGCGTCGCTGGACGCCTTCCGCGGTATGCCGGCAGTGGGAACTCCCGAACAAATCATCGAGAATCTGTCGGTACTCAAAGCGCAAGGGCTCGAATACGGAATCTTCTACTTCCCCGAGGCTGCCTACGACACATCGGGCATCGAATTGTTCGAACGCGAAGTACTGCCGGCCCTCCGCTAGATAAAAACAGCGTTAGCGCAGGTTGTCCGGGAGGTCGGCCGGATCGACCAGGACGCGGCGTTCGGGGTGGGTGCGAACTTCCTCGGAATCAGAGATTCGGCTCTGGAGGAAGTTCCACTCGCTGTCGCTGATCGCTGCCACCGCTCGGGCGAGTACTGCGGAGTCTTTGGTTCCCCATTCGATCGGCATCGGGCTGACCATCTCCCAGACGGCGTCCTTGCTCCGAGTGGAACGATCGGAGCGCAGGGCTACCGACGGAATGCGATTGCCGACTTTCCACTTCGGGTTGAGCCGGACATTGCGGCTGACCAGTGCGTACTGGGGGGCTTTCGCAGACGGCTTCGCGATGTCGATCAGCGCGGTCAACGTCGCAGCTCGGGGGTGGATTTCGCTGACGATCGCGGGAACAAGCGGATTTTCGCGATACAGCTTTTCGGCGTTACCGACCTTGCGAGGAGCCCACAACGCAACGCCCAACGAACTGAGGGCGCCGATGACCAATACAGCGCCGACGATGATGGACCAGACGTCGCCGATGAGGATCAGCCAGGTTCCTCCGGCAGCCAGCAACACGGCGAAGATCACCGCAGAAATCTGCAGACGACGAACATCGGCCAACGTGTCGTTGACGGACCTCGCGTGAGCTTTGTCGACGGTGAACTCGAAATCAGCCACTGATGTATTCCTTCGAAGGTGGAACTGCGGTGGTGGTCCCCGAGATTTTCAGGGACCACCACCAGCGTAGCTAGTTCCGCGCTCGCTCCCACATCTGCAGGTAGGCCTCGGCGCCGCGGCTCATATCGTCGATGATCGTGTCACCGTCAGGCCCACCCGCGATACGCATGTCGGCAATCCAGTCGGGAATCAGTCCGTACTGC
The DNA here is from genome assembly GCF_030056815.1 of Rhodococcus sp. IEGM 1379. Classification (GTDB taxonomy): domain Bacteria; phylum Actinomycetota; class Actinomycetes; order Mycobacteriales; family Mycobacteriaceae; genus Rhodococcus_F. Next base: position 35,351 of record NZ_JASHKR010000007.1, on the reverse strand, counting down.
GCGACACCGTCGGTATTGACGTCGAAGACGCGGGTTCCGGCACGCTGCTTGTCCATGACGGTGCCGTCGAATGCGGTGTACGGGTACTGAAGGGGATTGACGTCCGCATCGCCTCGTGGCGCGGCCTGGGGCCCGAACCCGTTGGTGTCGGCGCCGTATCCGAAACCGAAGTAGTAGTCGTCACTACGCATTGCCCGAGCTTCTCGCCACTGCTCGATGAAGCCCTTTTCCTTGGATTCTGGATCGGACGAATCGAGTTGACCGGCATAGAGCGCTACGAATCCGCCGAGCGCGTAGATCCTCTTGTAGTAGCTGGAGTCACTCCAACTGTGGCTCGACACGACACCCGAGTAGTGGGCAGCTTCGAGCATGGTGAGGGCGTCGTCAGCAGCCTTGACACTCAAATGGTCGATGTCGACGATCATTCCGCGGTCCATCAAACCCTGGATCATGTGCTCGCCCAACGAGGTCAGTCCGCGTGAATTACATTGCGGGCCGGCCGGGTACACCGGGAGGGTCACGCCGGGCGGAAGCATCCCGATCAGATTTTGGGCGCCGTCCACCTTGGTGGGCAGCTCGTTGTCCTCGGCGACACCTTGGCACGGCTCGGACTGCCAGAACTCTCCGGTGCCCAGGTAGTTACCGATATTGACGGCAACTCCGGTAATGCCTCCGTCGAAGCGAGTACCACCGAGCGCATTGTCGAATTTGTGCGTCACGATCATCTGCCGGACACCCAGATCGTAGAGTTCGTCCAAACCTTGGTCGATGTCGTTTTCGTCGCACTGCGCTACACCGTTGCGGAGGGAACAACCGAACGGCTCCGAAATCTCGACGCCCAATGTGACGGCAAGCTTTCCGTCGGCGGCAACCTGCCTGGCCTCGGCAGGGGAGCTCACGATACGGAACCAGCCGCGTCCTGGCCCGCCGTACTGCGCGTCGATGTAGTCCTGGAGTTCACGGGTCTGCTCGGCCTGAATGCGTACCGTTTCCATCTCGTTACACGGATTGCGCTTACTGGGATACAGCTCGCACAGAACACGGTTGGCTACAAAGAGATTGGTGAAGATACGCAGTCCGCCGCGCCACGCCCGCTCGACCCACTTGTAGTACGTCTGCTCGTGGGTCAGCGAGTCCTGGGCCGGCCAATCCGCGAACGTAGGCCAACCGGTGGTGTCGTGGGTTTCGAACGGGTTGCCGTAGGAGAGAACGTTTTCCAGGAGAGCGGGCAAGCCGTTGGGCTGGTGGTCCGGGCAGTCGACCAGTGCCGCGGTAACACCCTGAGGATCGAAAGGCCTTCCGCAGTGCAGGTTTCCGCCCATGAACTCGGAAGCATTCATGTGTACGTGTGTGTCGATGAATCCGCGTACTTCGCCGTTGGGGCCGATCTCGGAAGGATTGCCGGTGGCATTGACTTCGGATTCCGGGAAATCGGCACAGCCGGTACGAGGAACCAGGGTGAACGAACCGGTATCCGGTTGGCTGCCGGGTTCGGTCATCGCCAAGGCATTGTCACGGCTGACCAGCTGTCGGCCGTTGGTGGTGGCGGTGAGGACAAAGTTTTCGTCGCTGGACATCACCGTCCAGTCCGTCATCGGAGTTGCGGCCGCAGTGGCGACCACAGTGTCGGCTCCGTCGTGGGCCAGCATCGATCCGTCTGTGCCGTAGAACATGAACCGGCCGAGTTGCGCCGCGTGGAGTCGGAACGGTTCAGCCTCGTCGGCGGACGCTCGATCCGCCCGGTACCCGGCGGCGTCGCGTCCTACGAAGTCGCCGGACGCGCTCTGCACGGCGTAGCAGCCGTTGGCCAGCTGATACACCGTGTTGTCCGGGGCGCTCGGGGCTGCGGTGCCGACGCCGGTGACCGCGACGAGCAACGTCGTGGTGAGCAGCGAAGCCGTCAGAAGTGCAACGACTCCGCCCGGTCGACCACGTAGACGTGTAATTGAGCGCATGCATGACTCCCGGCCGTTGAACACAACTGTGACACGGGGCACCATACCGACAAATGGACGTACGTCCAGCTAATTGCTGAAACTCGTTACAAAACCGTGTTTATCCAATGGCCGGACCCAGCAGGTCGTCGGCGTCGGTAATTCGGTAGGCGTAGCCCTGCTCCGCGAGGAAACGCTGACGGTGCGCCGCGTACTCGGCGTCGAGAGTGTCGCGTGAGATCACCGAATAGAAGTGAGCCTGTCCGCCGTCGTGCTTGGGGCGCAACAGTCGGCCGAGGCGCTGTGCCTCTTCCTGGCGTGAGCCGAAGGTTCCCGAAACCTGAACGGCAACAGATGCTTCCGGAAGGTCGATCGAGAAGTTGGCGACCTTGCTCACCACCAGGGTCTGAATCTCCCCGTTGCGGAACTGATCGAAGAGGATCTCGCGTTCCTTGTTCTTGGTCGAACCCTTGATTACCGGAGCGTTCAATTCCTCGCCGAGTTCATCGAGCTGATCGAGGTACGCACCGATCACCAACGTCGGCGCGTTGGGATGCTTGGCCAGAATCGACTTCACGACAGCAACTTTGGTGTGCGCTGTCGAGCACAGCTTGTACCGTTCCTCGGGCTCGGCGACCGCATACGCCATACGCTCGGCATCGGTCATCGTCACACGCACCTCGACACAGTCAGCCGGAGCAATCCACCCCTGTGCCTCGATGTCCTTCCACGGAGCGTCGTACCGCTTGGGGCCGATCAGTGAGAAGACGTCGCCCTCGCGGCCGTCCTCACGCACCAACGTCGCGGTCAGGCCGAGGCGTCGACGCGACTGTAGATCCGCCGTCATGCGGAACACGGGGGCGGGGAGGAGGTGCACCTCGTCGTAGATTACCAAGCCCCAGTCTCGGGAGTCGAACAGTTCGAGGTGCTTGTACTCACCCTTCGTTCGACGCGTGATGACCTGGTACGTCGCGATCGTGACGGGTCGAATTTCCTTGCGCTCACCCGAGTACTCGCCGATTTCTTCTTCGGTGAGTGACGTCCGTGCGATGAGCTCACGCTTCCACTGACGCCCGGCGACGGTATTGGTGACCAGGATGAGAGTGGTTGCCTTGGCCTTTGCCATGGCAGCCGCGCCCACCATGGTCTTGCCTGCGCCACAAGGGAGTACGACGACGCCCGAACCGCCGGCCCAGAACGAATCCGCAGCCATCTGCTGGTAGTCGCGCAGCTCCCAATGGCCTTCCTCGAAGGCAAGCTCGATGGGATGAGCCTCGCCGTCGACGTAACCGGCGAGGTCCTCGGCGGGCCAGCCCACCTTGAGCAACATCTGCTTGAGGCGGCCACGTTCACTCGGATGGACGATGACGGTGTCGTCGTCGACCTTCTCGCCGAGCATCGGCGCGATCTTCTTGTGCCGCATGATCTCGGTGAGAACTGCGCGGTCGAGGCTGATCAAGATCAGGCCGTGGACCGGGCTCTTCACCAACTGCAGACGGCCGTACCGGGCCATCGTGTCGACGATGTCGACCAGCAGCGGCTGGGGAACCGCGAAGCGGGAGAACGACACGAGCGCATCGACAACCTGCTCGGCATCATGTCCGGCAGCGCGCGCATTCCACAGCGCCAGGGGGGTGATCCGATAAGTGTGGACGTGCTCGGGGGCTCGCTCGAGCTCAGCGAAGGGCGCGATAGCCTGCCGGGCCTCGCCCGCGCGCTCGTGATCGACCTCCAAGAGCAGAGTCTTGTCGGATTGGACGATCAACGGTCCGTCGGTCACGAAATCCTCCTGGTGTAGCGGATGTGGCGGTGTCGCGATTGCTGCGCGCAGCACGTACTGCGCGCAGCAACCCTGCCATTGTCCTGGTAACGCGGTGCATACGCCAAGTGACAGGCAAGACACCGCGCGAAATAGGGGTGCCCGTTTCCGGACACCCCTACGTCAACGTGGCACAGTTGACGACTATTCCTCGCGGAGGAGATTATTTATTTCTGGGCCACTGCTGTCTTTCGCATTTCCATGACGTGAGTTATCGCCTCCGAAATTCCGGATCGATAACCGATATTCTTTTCGCTGTCGCCTGGCGTCGAATCAAGTTCCGATTCGAGTCGAGTTTGAATTCGATCGAGGGCATGGATAGTTCTTTTCACAGCAGAAATCCTTTGTGCTACGAACGGCCCGATAACAGGATTCCGGGCCGTCGAGCGTTCTCGTCGAGGACGCAGACCGCAGCCAGTGTCATCCCGGCAGCGTATCCACGTGACCGGGGATCTGCGCCGCGGCTACTGGACCTGAACTGGTCGAACGTTTCGTGTAGGTGGTTGAGCGTGTCAGTTTCGGAATGCATGATGGAATCTGTCGTCAGTAAAAAAGGAAGGGCTTTTTTTAGCTCCGCTTTCTCTTGCGAATTAATTCCGAAGAATCCGCAGCTTTTTCGCGCTTTTCTGCGCGGCGTTCCTTGATCGACTGGGCGGGTTTCTTCATGTTCTTACCCGGCGCCTTGTCAGCCATTGTCGCTCCTCAGTTTTTTGAAGTGTGGCAATCACAAACTGACCACGACCATACTTCATTTACAGAAAAAAGCCAGTCACGACTTTTTTTCGTCGATCGGGGTCACCGAAGTAATTCGGTGAAGTGTGAACCGGCGCACTGCGCCACTCGCCGGATCGAAGGCATCCAACTGTCCACCGCCCACGCTGACGGGATCGACGATCCGATGCGTAGCCACTCCTTGGGCGTCGACGTAGCCGATGTTGACGCTCTTGCCCGCTCTCGCGGCCGAGGACAACAGCGCGATGGCGGCGGCGCTGCTTTCCCTCGATCCGTCCGCTCGAACACCGCCACGGCCGGGGCTGGACGCCCGGTCGCCGGCGCGCAACGTTCGTATCAGCGATTCGAGTTGTTCCGGCGATGGACTCGACTGCGTTCGCGTCGTTTGCCGCAAACGGCGATTCTGTATCCGGGCACCGCGTGGTCGCAGATCGACCAGGGCTCCGGACGAATCCTCACCGGCCGGCGCAAACCCGGCGGCTCGCAACTCTGCGAGTACTTCCCGAAGTGGAGCCTGGGATACGGCGACAGTGGGGGCGAGTGCCCGCAGGGCCAACGATTCCGCGACAGCGGACGCCAGTACTTCCGCCAGGAGGGAGGCGTCCTCGCATCGGATGAACGACGCCGCGACTCCGGCGCGCAATCGGCCGTGCCGACGCGCGACGTCGTCGATGAGATATGAAAGTGATTGAGGGACAGGTGTTTTGGATTTGGTGCTGAACATCGTCTGTAGTTCTGTCGCAGTCAACCCGGCATCGAGTGCCCGCCGGATGCTGCCCTCGGTGATGCGATACATCGATGCCGAGCCAGCCGATTCGATATCCGCTACCAACGTCACCTGCTCGAGCAGGTCCGCCACCAGCGGGCCGGGGGCCACCAAGGTCAAGTCCGCTTGGACGAGGAAGTAATCGATGGGCTTGGGCAACACTGCCGCCATCTCGGCTTCGGCGTCGCCGCCATGGAGCATTGCGCGACCCGGCGAACTCAGGGCACCCCGAGCGACCAATCCGAGCGCCGACGCCTCGGCCAGTGTGTTCTCGACGGCCAACGTCCGAAGGCGTCCGCTCCGCCGCGGATGCCGCCACGCCAGCAGACGACTGACCTCGGCGGGCGACGCGCTCTGGCCGCTGTCGAGTTCGGCCAACAACCCCAGAACCGACGCACGGTCGCGAGGTGCGGAAGGCGCGCGGCCTTCTTCGGCCAGCGCCGCTATCGGCTTGTCTGACGGATCACGCATCCCGATCATCCAGGGAACCCGGGCAACGTCGATCCAGGCAGACGCCAGGACCTCCCACCGGCGCGCCGTAGTGGCGTTGAGCCAGCCGTCCACAGCCACCGTCGGCGTCCAGTAGTCGTCCGAGGTGTCGACGCTCGGAGTCGGGTCGGGTGTCCCGCTGGCGATTAGCCCGGCTGCCGAGAGAAGCTCGACTACCAAGTTGACGCGGCTCTCGTCGAGTTCGGCAGCCTTCGCGATGCGACGGAGTTCGCGTACGCCCAGACCACCGGCCCGCAATGCGGGAGCGGGTGCCGCGCCGAGCACGGCAACAACCTTTTCGCTCTGGCGAACCAGTTCGAGGGCCTCGCCGGCTGCCGCAGCATTGACGTCGGCCGGCTTGAGCTTGTCGCCCGTGATGACCGGCGCAGTGAGGGTGGTCGGATCGAAGACAGGTTCACCGCGGATCGCTTGACGCACAGTTGCCGGTAGTTCCACCGTCTGCTCGTCCAGCCAGCGGAGCAAGCCGGCTGCAAGTAACTTCTGTACCGGGCGGTCTGCGGGGGTCTCCGGAGCGGCGTCGCGGGTTCTGCCGATGGGGCTGGAATTGGCCAGAGTCTCGAGCAGGTCGCGCTCACGCTTCTCGAGCGCGTTCAGTGCCGCGGTGATCTCGGCTTCCGACATGGACTCGACGGGTTCGAGAGCTCGGCCGACCCTCCACGGAATGCTGTCGATGACAGCCGGGACCATGCTGATCGGATCCGTGCCCCAGATCAGCGCAGCCGCGCGCATCTTCGCGAGAGAAGCGTCGACGGCCTTCTTGGTGACCTTGCCCTTGCCGGTGAGGGCGCGTTCGGCGAGAGCGTCGTTCAACTCCTTGCGCGACATCGGCGTTTCCTCGGCCCCGGCCAGAGCCATCAGTTCGAGGATCCCGAAATCGAGCGTGTCCAGCTCGTCAGCTGCCCGACTGACCGACGCACGCTGCTGCGCACGCCCGCCGAGAACCACCATTGTGCTGGGCGGAGGTACCGCGAGGTCGGGCCGCAGACGTAGCAGTTCCGTCAACTCGGCGTCAGTGCGGGCCGACAGCCATTCGGTCAGGCTGTCAGCTCGGGAATTGCTCGTCGAGGTGCCACGTATTTCGGTCATCGCCTATCAGATTAGAGACCTGGTATGTACTGCGTAACGGCGTCCTGTCAAAATGGCTTCGTGGCCAACAATTCGAAGCAGCACTATGTAGATCCAGGATGGCCGGAAACTGCAGACGGAGATCACGCAGTGACCGAATTGTCATCGACCCGCTCAGGTGGACTTTCACCGTTCGGCGACGACACCACCTTCCCCGTGCCGGTGGAGTCACTTCCTTACGTGCACCCGTACACCGTCATCAACCGCTAACGACCAACCACGAAGAAGGCCCGCACCAATCGGTGCGGGCCTTCTTCGTTGCTGTGTCTTCGTTGCTGCTGTGCGTTCGAGCGGAACGCGAGATCGCGGTCCTACTTGAGGAAGGACTTCGCGGTATCTGCAGCTGCGAGGATCTGAGGATCGATGGCGATGCCGTTGTCCTTGGCGAACGCGATGGCCTGATCAATGGCCTGAGAAACCGGGTGTGCGACGGCCTGAGCGGCCTGCGCCGGTGCGGGGGCCTGGGTGGCCGGTGTGGTCACGGTGGCCGGAGCGGAGCGCTGCGTTGCGCCGCTGTTCAGGCCGAGGCTCGAGGAGCAGGACGGCCAGGCGCCCCATCCCTGGTTGGCGAGAACGCGCTCGGCAACAACGATCTGCTGCTCGCGAGAGGCGTTGTTGGCGGTGGCGGCATATTCTCCGCCGCCGTGTGCGTTCCAGGTGCTAGGGGAGAACTGCAGTCCACCCTGGTAGCCGTTGCCGGTGTTGATTCCCCAGTTGCCGCCGGCTTCGCACTGTGCGAGGCGATCCCAGTCGGAATCAGGCGCTGCGCTGGCGGTACCCGCGGCTGCGAGTCCTGCTACGCCCATGATGGCGCCGGTGACGGCGACCTTGGCGACAGTGCGGCCTGCAGTGGTGGGTTTGCGATGGCGTCCGCTCATGATCGTGAATTCCTCTCCACACGCGCCTGCGAGGTCAGCTGTCGGGTTCGGGCTGAGAGGTTGCCCGGCCTCGCCTTTCCTGGCTGGAAAGGGTCTGGCTTCACCCCAAGATTCGACTGCGAAAACAACCGAACCGGTGTCCGAGAGGACTTTGGGTCCCCCGTCCTCGTCCCTGGAATGTCTGTTTAGGAAATTCCGGTACCCGCGGGACAAGGCTTGGCGCGGCGGGCCGGAGGTGGCCGAGTTTCCCGGCCGAAATTCACGGTAACGGCTCGGCCCGCCCGTGTCACCATTTGATAACGCGGCGCGTCGAACGGGATACAGAGCATGGGGCAAATGCGCAGGAGACTCTGCCCAGGTAGTGGGGGGTTCTGCAGTGACAGCTCTCCTGTGGCTATTCCGTTATCGATCCGTAATGTGATTAAGGTCACACTGTTATCTGGAACAGCTGCGGGGCTTATGCGTAGCTGACGCGGTCTACGTCGACGATCTCCTTGCCCAGGGGCATCAAGCAGATCGGAATCATCTTCAGATTCGCGATGGCCAGGGGGATTCCGATGATCGTGATTGCCATCGCGACAGCAGTGACGATGTGCCCGATGGCTAACCAGATACCGGCGACGATGAACCAGATGACATTGCCGATCATCGACCCGACACCGGCCGTCGGCTTGTCGACGACGGTCTTGCCGAACGGCCAGAGGGCATAGATACCGATACGGAAGGCCGCGATGCCGAAGGGAATCGTGATGATGAGAATGCAGCAGATGATGCCGGCGATCAAATATCCCAGCGCCAGCCACAGACCGCCGAGGACCAACCAGATGACATTCAGAATAAATCTCATGGTCAGTGACCTTTCGGTAGGTATGTGAGGGAATTCAGCGTGCGCGTCGACCGGACGTCAACGTGTAGACGATGGCCAGGAGGAAACCGACCGGGCAAGCCAACGCGAACAGGTACAGCACCAATCCCGGAGGAGTGTCGCTGAAGATTTTGACCGCGAAGATGGCCACGATGGCGAGTAACCCGACAAGAAACAGGCCCATCGCGATTCGAAAGAGGCCGTTTCCGGTGCCGGAAGTGCTCGGGTTCGGTTGAGAGTCCACAGCTACAAGGGTAGTGCCCGTAAACGCGAGTGCCGATACCGGTTGCTCACAGGTAGACTGTGGAGTGACTGCGCGTCCCGTCAAGCAAGTTCGGGGCGCGTTCTTTTGCATTCTTCGGTCGAACCTCTCGATCGAAGCTGAGCAGGACCATGGGGCTCGTACTCGAGCCTCCCGAGAATATTGGGGCGACAAGCCCCAGTCGAGTGATGAGCGGGTGAACGCGGTGCCGACCGGCAAGGTGAAGTGGTACGACGTCGAAAAGGGTTTCGGCTTTTTGTCGCAGGAAGAAGGGGAGGACGTCTACGTACGGGCCTCTGCCCTTCCTGAAGGTGTGGAGGGTCTGAAAGCGGGCCAGAAGGTCGAATTCGGCATGGCGGCCGGCCGACGCGGTCCGCAGGCACTGAGCCTGAAGGTTCTCGAGCCTGCCCCGACTCTGCGCGGTGCGTCGACGCAGCGTCGTGAGCCTGTTGTCCGCAAACACACGCCGGACGAACTGCACGGCATGGTCGAGGACATGATCACGCTGCTCGAAGCCAAGGTTCAGCCTGACCTGCGCAACGGAAAGTATCCGGACCGCAAGACTGCTCAGCGGATTTCCGAGGTTGTCCGTGCGGTGGCCCGCGAGCTCGACAGCTGATCAACCAGCGAAGCAAGAAAAATGCCCTGCACGCCGATTCGGTGTGCAGGGCATTTTTTGTACTGGGTGGGTCAGCTGGTCTTGATCGACCAGATCAGGAGTCCCTGTTCGCTGCCTTCACCGACAGCAAGGTGAATCTCCACTCCCACAAGTTGCTTCTGTGGCTGCGCTTCGACGGTGACTGCCATCGCCTCGTCAGCCTTGAAGAAGCGAGGTTCGCCGGACTGATTGCCGTCCGCGTCTTCGTAGACGGCGAGCATCGCCCATTCCGCAGACGAGACGTCCTTCGACAACGACAACTGCAACGCGGATCCCTGCGGCACGTCGAGCTCGTAGATATCGCCGATCTGTGCGCACTGCGACAGGTCGATCGTGCAGAAGCCCGCCGGCTGGGTTTCGATGGTCCGACCGTGAGCGTAGGCAGTGATCTGCGGGAGCTTGTCGGGCTCGTCGTTGATGTTCTTGATGATCACGAACAGAACCGAGACGTAAGCAACTAGTGCCACCACCATCAGGACACTGATCGCAGCCACGATCTTCTTTGTTCTTGTACGCATGATCACTGCGGAGTACTTCCTTGTCCTCGATCGGATTTGCCGGTGTAGATCACTTCTGTCACTTCTTGCTCGGCCAAGTCGGGTCGCTTGCCGCCCAGTCCGGGCAGAAGTGAGCTGCCTCGGTAACACAGGAACGTCTGCAGAAGACCGATCGTCAAGAACACGGAAACGACAGTGAACCCGATCCAGTATTCAGTAGGCAGCAGAACGCCCAGCGCGCCACCCAGTACCCAACTCAGCTGAAGGACGGTTTCGGATCTACCGAATCCGGAAGCGATCGATTCTTCGGGCAGATCGTGCTGCAGTGACGCGTCGAGTGAAACCTTTGCCAAAGCGCTGGCAGCCGACGCGATCAGAGTGGCCAGAGCGGCTGTCATCAGGTTGTCGGTCAGCGCTGCGATGACCGCAATGATCCAGACGGATGCAGTGCATCGAAGAACGACGACGGCCGGTCTGCCCAGTTTGAGTCGTGCGCCGGCCGCGTTGCCGCCGAAGTTGCCCAAGCCTGCAGCGGCGCCGACCAAGCCGAGCATCATGGCCTGCTGCAGAGGTTCGTGGTCGGTTCGAGATTTGGCGACAAACGCGATGTACAGCGTGAGGAAACCGGTCAGAACACGAATTGTTCCGTTGCCCCACAAACCGATGATGACGGCGCGTCCGAGTGGCTGGCGCACCTTGGCGTTCTTGATGCCAGGGACACGTCCACTGCCGGCGTGATGTGTCTCGTCCGGGTGGTAGGTGATGGTGGCGGGAACTTCGCCTTCGGTGACTTCGACCCACGACGGAATTCGCATACTCAGATACGCGCCGAAAATGGTGACCACCACGGCGAACCACAGTGCTCCGGGGGATTTGAACGCCAGAGCCAGTGCGCCCGCGACGCCGCCGGCGCAGATAGTCCCACCGATCAATCCGAAAACCGTGAGCCGAGAATTGACTCTGACCAGGTCTATCTCGGGCGGGAGCACACGTGGAGTGACTGCGCTCTTGAGTACCGAGAACGATTTACTCAGAACCATCATGCCCAGCGCGGCCGGATACAGGATCCAGCTGTCGAAGTTGAACACCAGGATCAGTGCCAACAACGTTCGAATGCCGAACGACGATGCCAGCGCGATTCTGCGCCCGCGCTGCAACCGGTCCAGCATTGGTCCGATGAGCGGTGCGATCACTGCGAACGGAGCGATGGTGATCAGGAGGTAGAGAGCGACCTTCGTTTTGTCCTCGCCGGTGGCAGCGGAAAAGAACAACGTATTTGCCAGGGCCACAGCGAGAGCGGCGTCGGTCGCGTTGTTGGTCATCACCGCGTACGTCAAAGCAGTCAGGCCGGACTTGTCGGCGCCGTCGGCCTTGGCCGCACGCTGGAACGTCGCAATACCTTTGTTGGTCAGTTCTCGACTGCGCATCGCCGCGACTCGGGTGACCGTGAGCTTGCGCGGCATCGGCGGGGCCTTGGGAGCGTCGGCAGGATCGCCTTTCGAGCCGGAACCCTTCGAATCGGACGTGTCAGAAGCTTTGTCACGGGATTCGGAAATGGGGTGCAGCGGAGGCAACGGAGCACGTCGGCCGGACGGACGTGCAGCCGGTGGGTAGTTGTCGTAACCCGGGTGGACAGCCTGACCAGAGGAGTCGGTCTGCCTCGTGGACTCGTTCGGAATTCGCCGAGTATCGGGGTCGTAGGGTTCGCGCGGTCCGGTCACCACTCAATTCTGTCCTAGTACTGCGGAGGCGACCACGCACACCCCTGACGAGTTGTGCGGCAAAGTCGATTCAGGCCACAAATCGCACGTCGAATATCTGTGGCCAGTACTTACCGGTGAGAAGAAAGCGGTCGGTTCCGGGTATCTGCGCGATTCCGTTGAGAACATCGACGGGGCGAGTAGACCCATCGGTGTTCAGTCGGGTGCGCAGGGCCGACGCGTCGATCACGCTGGTCACCTGACCATCTTCCGGATCTATCGACACGATCGTGTCCGTCTGCCAGACGTTTGCGTAGACGGTTCCGTCGTCGGTGCATTCCAGTTCATTCAGATTCGCGAGCGGTTTACCGTCGCGAGTCACCTCGACGGAACCGATTGCGTCGAAAGTATCCGGATCGTGGAACGTCAGGGTGGACGATCCGTCGCTGGTTACCAACCGATCCTCGAGCGAGCAGATGCCCCAACCTTGGGTGGTGAGCGGAAATCTGCCACGTTCGACGAGAGTGTCCTTGTCACGGACGATTGCGACGCCGTTCTTCCACGTCAATTGCCACAGTGAGTTTCCGGAGACGGTGATGCCTTCACCGAACAACGGTGGCGCCAGATCCGCTCGGGCGATTTCGGGGCCGGAACCCGGGACACTACCGATCTCCGTCGAACGCACCCACGACTCGCCGACGCGCCCGGTGCTTTCGTAAAGTCTGTCGCCGTCGATCTCCAAGCCTTGGGTGAAGGCGTCGGCGTCATGCGGATAGACGTCGACGACCTCGACGGACAAGGTCGGTACCGGCCCGTTGTCGCCTACAGCAGGGGTTCCGGGACCCGTCGGCGAGCAGCCCGTCACGACCGAAGTGATCACTGCGAGTGCTGAGACGACAGCTGCGGAACCGGCGCGTGACCTACTCATCTGTCCAGCATTGCAGCCCAGTGCGTTGCGGACTTCTAGTGGTGCGGCAAACTGGAGGAGTGAGTGTTGCTACTTCTCCAGAGCGTGCAGTGCCGCGCCCCGTACTGGCCGATGCCGTCGAGCTTGCCCGAGCAGCTGTTGTAGAGCTGCACGAGGGTGGCGTCGGCGCATACCTCGGCGTCACGGCGGAGGATGAATTTGCCGCTACCCATCGATTCGCCGCAGACATTCCCGGTTACAACGGGTGGCAATGGGCCGTTGTCGTAGCGGCCGGTCCGAACGATCACCGGGCCACCATCAGTGAACTCGCTTTGTTGCCCGGCCCCGATGCATTGGTGGCGCCCGCGTGGCTGCCCTGGGATCAGCGGATTCGTCCCGGAGACTTGTCGGTCGGCGATCTGTTGGCTCCGCCGGCGCAGGATCCGCGTCTTGCCCCCGGATATGTCGCCACTGGTGATCCCGAGGTCGACGACGTTGCACTGGAACTCGGTTTCGGACGCAAGAAGGTCATGAGCCGCGAGGGTCGACTGGAGGCGGCTCAGCGCTGGTTCGAGGGAGACTTCGGGCCTGAATCGGAAATGGCGAAGGCAGCTCCGTCCACGTGTGGGCTGTGCGGCTTCTTCCTTCCGCTGGCGGGATCGTTGCACGCTGCATTCGGTGTGTGCGGCAACGAACTTTCCGCTGATGGCCGTGTAGTGCACGCCAATTACGGCTGCGGCGCGCATTCCGACACCACCCTCCCGCTTGGTGCCGGTTCACCGGCGTTCGACGCCTATGACGACGGGGCTATCGAGATGACTGTCATGCCGGCACAGGCCGCAGACGATGCAGTCGCCGAAGATTCGGATTCGGTATCCACCGAGTAGACGACCCGTTCGCGGCGGCGGCGCTCCGCGAGGCCACGCTACGGGCGTGGGCGGATTCGCCTACCCGATTACGTGAAGACGCGGCCACCGAATCCGATTTGGCCGCAGCGGGTTACCGCGACCGGTTGCTGACGGAGTTGGCTCAGAATGCTGCCGATGCGGCGTCGAGAGCAGGCATGCCGGGATCCTTGAGTGTTGTGTTGGACGGTGAGGTTCTGACCGTCGCCAATACCGGCCGGCCGCTCGACGAGGACGGTGTTCACGCACTCACCGCGCTCCGGGCTTCCGGCAAGGTCGACGCCGACGATGGCGTCGTGGGTCGATACGGTGTCGGATTCTCGGCGGTGTTGTCAGTCAGTGACGAGCTCGAGTTGCGGTCGACGACCGGTTCGATTCGGTTCTCCGCCAAGAGGACTCGTGAAGAGATCGAGAAAGCCGGCCTGCGAGTTCCGGACTCGGGAGTGCCCGTGCTGCGGCTCGTGTGGCCGTCGGCCGAGAGGCCCGGTGCCGGCGCCGATTCCGAGGTGGTGCTGACACTTCGCGATGATGTCGACGGTGCCGCCTTGGTGTCCCGGATGGCTGCCGAGGCAGTTGATCTGCTGCTCGAACTTCCCGGATTGTCTTCGATTCGTCTGGGCGACAAAACTTTTGAACGAACCGAGCGAGTCCTGGAATCCGGACTGATCGAAGTCTCGATCAATTCCCAGGTGTGGTGGCAGTACCGAACGGCCCGTGCTCGCTGGATTGTTCCCGTCAAGCACGGAGTGGTCGCGCCGGTTGGTGACGACGTTCTCCGGGCACCGACGCGATCCGATGAAGAACTGTCCATTCCGACGCTGGTTGTCGCAGACATCGCGATGCAGCCGGATCGGCGACGAATCCTGCCCGGTGCGCCCATCGCGCCGCTCGCAGAGGGATATGCAGAGTTTGTTGCAGCGTTGCCGGTCGATCAACGAACCGCGCTCGTCCCGGTGCCGGCCTTTGCGCGAAGTGAGACGGATTCGCTTCTGCGCGAGGCACTTCTGAAGGAGCTGCAGGAAAATTCCTGGCTTCCCGTCGTGGGTGAGCCGGACCGGGCGCCGCAGCGTGCGTCCGTGGTTCCGGGGCTCAGTGACGAGTTGGCGGAGTTGCTCACCGATATCATCGGCGGCTTGGTCGTGTCGGAGCTTTCGGGTCCGCGCCACGAACGTGCTCTAGCCGCAGTGTCGACACACCGAATCGGGCTGGCGCGAATCGCGGAACTGCTCAGCGGACTCGAGCGGGAACCGTCGTGGTGGTGGCGTCTCTACGGCGCTCTGGAACCGCTGGTCGTCGACGCCCTGGCGGTGGAAGAGCTTGGTACGCTGCCGGTCCCGTTGTCGGACGGGCGAATTGTCACCGGTCCGCGAACAGTAGTTCTGGGTACCGAACTCGGTGATTCCGTGCCGCCGGTGCCGTGGACACGGCTGGTTCACCCGCAGGCATCGCACCCGTTGCTCTCGCGGTTGGGTGCTGTGGGCGCGACTGCAACGGATTTGCTGTCCGACCCCGCACTGCACGCACTCATCGAAGACGCCGCCGATCAGGATGATTCCGTCGCAACGGAATTGGCGGCGACGGTGTTGGCTTTGGCCGCGCATGTCGCGCCGGGTGCGTTGCCGTCGTGGATCGGTGAAGTGTTGCTTCCCGACTCTGACGGAGAACTGCGCTCCGCCGATCAGTTGTTGCTGCCGGGAGCGCCGTTGGCGACCGTGCTGGTTGACGATTCACCGTTCGGCACCGTGGACCCGAGTTTTGTGGAACAGGTGGGGGAGCAGGCACTTCGAGTAGTCGGCGTCGGTTGGGGCTTCACCGTCTTCCGGGAAGAGTTGCCGTCCGGACCGGATCACGATCTCGATTCCGAAGATCAGTGGTGGGACACTCTGGACGAGGCCCCCGAGCATATCGAGGCTGTGCGTGACCTCGATCTGGTCGACGAAAACCGTTGGGCGGCAGCATTGTCGCTTCTCATGGAGTCTCCCGCGACGCGCCCGTTGCTGGGTGACCGCCGCGGGTACACTGCGTGGTGGCTGCGTTCGAATGCCGAACTGGGCGGCGAGACACTGGGCTTGCTGCGAGCACCCCACGACCGCACGTTCGAGGGATTGCTCGACGCAGCAGACCACTCGGAAGCTGACGATCTGCGCGGAGTGTTGGCGGCGGATACCGTCGACGACCCGGAACTGGCTCAACTCCTCCTCGACCGACTCGCGGATCCCTTGCGGATGCCCACACCGGCCGTCGTTGCACGCGCCCATCGTCTACTGGCCGATGCCGCCCGGCGTCGCGTTCTCGATCTGGACGAGTTGAGTCTGCCGAGCTTCGTTCGCGGACTGTCCGGTGACCTCGTCGAACCCGGCGACGCCCTGGTGCTCGATCGGCCGTGGTTCGGTCCGGCGTTGCCCGCGCAGCGAGTAGTCCTGGGCAGCTTCGAGACCGCGGAAGCGTTGGCTGATCTGCTGGACATCGCGACTGCGTCGTCGGCCGTCGACGGTCAGGTCACGAGTAGTGGAGTTACCCGGTTGTGGGCCGAGGAACCGCGGGCCGTCCTGGCATTTGCCGCGCTCGGGCGCGAGGTGCCCGAGGGCGAGGTGATGATTCACCACGAGCTCACGATCCGGTTGAGCGGCGCGGCCGAGGGAACCGTGACCGTGCCCTGGTGGGTTGACGGCGACGGTGTCCATCACGTCATGCGCACGTGGGCACAACCGCAAGAGACGTGAGGAAACAGTGTCGTTCGATAGTTGGGTACTCGACAGCGCCGTAAGTGCGCGCACACCGTGGCTGGTCGACGTGGTGGACGTCATCACCGACAGCGGCGGAACCCTGGCCGCGTGGTCGATCGCGAGCGTTCTGACGATCACACTTCTGATGCGCGCCCGACGCGTCGACGCTGTGCAGATGCGCGCCCGACGCGTCGACGCTCTACTGGTCGCGGGTTCCATGCTCACCGGGTTGCTGGTGATGACGCAACTCAAACACATCTTCACGCGTACCCGTCCGCCTATTCCCGAGCGGCTCGTCGACATCGATTCGTATTCGTTCCCGTCGGGGCACGCGATGATGACGGCGATTCTCGCGACGGTAGTGGCCGCCGTGATCATTCGGCTGACATTGCCGAGGCTCACAAAAGTAACCATGCTCGCGGTGCTCGCGGTCTATACCGTCGCCGTCGGGTTTTCTCGTGTCTACCTGGCCGCACACTGGATGACGGACGTCCTGGCCGGTTGGGCTTTCGGCGTCATCTGGGCGGGGCTGTGGATTTGGGGCACGAGCCGATTGCGGCGACGGCAACTACAGCCTGCCTGAGCTAGTCGGTCAGACCCGCACCTTGTTGGGCGCCTTTGCTACCTCGCAGCGCTGCTCGGCGCTGAATCCAGAACAAGCCGTACCCGATGAACCCGACGCCTATCCCGGCGTAACAGACGGGCAGGGCGCTGGACCAGCGGTCACCACTCAGAAGGACCACGACGGTGGCGACCACCCACACCGCAGTGCCGATGACGAGAGCTGGTGCCGGCGCTGACAACCGCTCGATCAGATGTGTTGTGTTGCGAGTCTCGTTCACAGAATTAACGCTACCTGGGCCCTCGTGCCTTACTCTCCCTAGTGCGACCGGCCTTCACGTGCGCCGGCACAGGCGACCTCTGAAGCGATGGGGAAAGAAAACATGGCGGCACCCGGGATAATTCTCGACACGTATTTCAAGATCAGTGAACGTGGGTCCACGATCTCCACCGAGGTTCGCGGCGGTGTGGTCTCGTTCTTCGCGATGGCATACATCGTGGTGCTCAACCCACTGATCCTCGGTAGTTTCTCGGCGGATGACGCCGTCGCGAAGGTCGACGTGTTGGGAAACATCCTGCCGGTCAACCAGGTGGCTGCTGTCACCGCGCTGGTCGCTGGACTGATGAGCATCGCATTCGGTGTCATCGCCAACTATCCGTTTGCCATCGCGGCCGGTCTGGGTATCAACAGCCTGCTCGCCGTGACGATCGCCCCGCAGGTCACGTGGCCTGAGGCGATGGGCCTCGTGGTCCTCGACGGCATCATTATCGTGGTGCTGGCGCTCACCGGTTTCCGAACCGCAGTGTTCAATGCGATTCCGAACGCGCTCAAATCGGCGATCGCAGCCGGTATCGGTATGTTCATCGCCTTCATCGGCCTGGTCGACGCCGGATTCGTCCGTCGTATCCCCGACGCTGCCGGCACCTCGGTTCCGGTCGGCCTCGGCATCAACGGTTCCATTGCGTCATGGCCGACTGTGGTCTTCATCTTCGGTGTTCTGTTGATGGGCGTTCTGGTCGTACGTAAGGTCCGCGGTGGTCTGCTCATCGGCATCATCGTGACGACCATCCTGGCCGCGATCATCGAGGCTCTTGCCGACGTCGGACCGTCACTCGGAACCAACCCCAAGGGCTGGAACCTGAGTGTTCCCGCGATCCCCGACATGTTCGGCGGTATGCCCGATCTGAGTCTGGTCGGTGAGTTCAGTCTGTTCGGCGCGTTCACCCGAATCGGTGTTCTGGCCGCCAGCCTGCTGGTGTTCACCCTGGTTCTCGCCAATTTCTTCGACGCTATGGGCACGATGACGGGCCTCGGTAAAGAAGCCGGCCTGACCGACAAGGACGGCAACCTTCCCAACATCGGTAAGGCGCTTGTCGTCGAAGGCGCCGGTGCCATCGTTGGTGGTGGCGCGTCCGCGTCGTCGAACACCGTGTTCGTGGAATCGGCTTCGGGTATTGCCGAGGGTGCCCGCACGGGTCTGGCGAATGTCGTGACAGGTTTGCTGTTCCTGGTCGCTATGTTCCTGACGCCGCTGTATTCGGTGGTGCCGATCGAGGCAGCAGCGCCGGCACTCGTGATCGTCGGTGCACTGATGATCGGGCAGGTTCGTGACATCGATTTCACGAAGTTCTCGGTTGCACTTCCCGCTTTCCTCACCATGATCGTGATGCCGTTCACGTACTCGATTGCCAACGGCATCGGCGTCGGATTCATCTCTTGGGTGGTACTGAACGCGGCCAGCGGTGGGGCCAAGAAGATTCATCCGTTGCTGTGGGTTGTGTCAGTTCTGTTCATGGCTTACTTCACGGTCGGACCGATTACCGACGCACTTACGTGAACGCGCAACTAGTCGGTATCCGATAACCCGGTTACCGGCTAGTTGTTGACGTATTGTTCTCGCGTGACCCCCGAAACCCGTGTGCTGGCCAGTGATCTGTCGTTGGCTGTAGTGCGTCTCAGTCGGCACCTGCGAGGTCGAAGGGCCGATGCGCAGGTATCTCTGACGCAGCTTTCTGCTCTGGCCACTCTGAGCCAAGACGGGCCGATGACGCCCGGGGCACTTGCGGCTCGCGAGAAGGTTCAACCACCTTCGATGACCAGAGTTGTTGCATCCCTCGCCGAATTGGGGTTGGTGGAGCGTTCGTCCCACCCCACCGACGGGCGTCAGATCATCGTGACGTTGTCCGGCGCCGGCCAGGCTTTGCTGGCCGACGAGACTCATGCCCGTGAGGCCTGGATGAACGAGCAGCTTTCCGGCTTGAGCGCTGACGAACTCGCGACGCTTCGCGGAGCTGTCGGAATAATCACCGCTATGGTGAACGCGTCCGAGTAACCTCGCTGCATCATTTCGGTTCGAGATAATTACCGGAACGAACGATCGTAGGGGCAAGATGGGGTCGTGTCCCGTGATCCCGACTCCGGCATGTTTGCCGCACTCCGCAACCGAAACTATCGGCTCTGGGCGTCCGGGCAGATCGTTTCGCTTGTCGGAACGTGGATGCAACGCATCGCCCAGGACTGGCTGGTACTGACGCTGTCCGACGGCAATGCGTTGGCCGTGGGCATCGTGATGGCGTTGCAGTTCGGGCCCACCCTGTTCCTTTCGGTGTGGGGCGGCGTCCTCGCCGAT
Source organism: Rhodococcus sp. IEGM 1379 (assembly GCF_030056815.1). Classification (GTDB taxonomy): domain Bacteria; phylum Actinomycetota; class Actinomycetes; order Mycobacteriales; family Mycobacteriaceae; genus Rhodococcus_F. The sequence goes on along the minus strand of NZ_JASHKR010000007.1, from coordinate 15,876 downwards.
CGGTACGACAAGCGTCGAATCCTCATCTTCACCCAGTGGGCGAGTGCGTTGTGCGCGCTGGTGATGGGACTGCTCGATGTGGGCGGAATCGTCGAAATGTGGCACGTCTTCGTGATTGCGTTCGCCCTCGGATGTGCCTCTGCGGTCGACGCTCCCGTGCGGCAGTCGTTCACCATCGAAATGGTGGGCAAGGAAAACCTGTCCAACGCAATTGCGTTGAACTCCATGACTTTCAATACCGCCCGCATTATCGGCCCGGCAATTGCCGGTGTGCTGATCAACGTCATCGGCACCGGGTGGGTGTTCCTGCTCAATGTTGCGACGTTTGCCGGCGTTCTCATCGCGCTCTCGCTCATGAACACCAAGGAGTTGACGCCGTCGGAACCTGCTCCCCGGGCCAAGGGACAGGTACGCGACGGATTCCGGTACGTGTGGGGTCGCAAGGATTTGCGCGTGATCATGCTGACCGTCTTCATGGTCTCGACGTTCGGACTGAACTTTCCGATCAGCCTCGCGGTGATGGCTCGAACCACATTCGATCGAGGCGCCGACGCCTACGGACTGCTCTCCACCACGCTGGCGGTCGGCACGTTGGCGGGAGCGGTGTACGCCGCGCGGCGCAAGGACCCACCACGCTTGCGCACGTTCCTCTTTGCCGCGACGGGCTTCGGCGGCTTCGAAATAGCCGTCGGTCTGATGCCGACCTATCCGTTGGTGGCATTGATGCTGATACCCGCCGGCGCACTCACATTGACCTTCAGTACGTCGGCGATGAACATCCTGCAAATGTCGGTGCCTTCGGAGATGCGAGGACGGGTCATGGGCATCTACATGCTCAGTTTCCTCGGGGGAACACCGCTCGGAAGTCCCGTACTGGGTTGGGTGGCTGACACTGTTGATCCTCGTGCACCGCTGATCGTGGGCGGAGTCATCTCACTGTTGGCGGGCGCCTTGGCCGGCGTGTATCTGTTGCGCAGCGAGCGCCTGAAATTACGACTGAAGATGCCCGACGGCGGCGGTAGGTTGCCAGTCTTCGACGTGCGACCCGCTGTTGTCTGTGATGCGGCAGAGCAAGCGGTGGAAGCTAACCGCGTGCCGTGAGCTTTTCTCGTTTGGGAAACAGCGTGTAACTCAGCGCGATGACGCCCCAGATTCCGAGGACCAGCGTCAAGTTGCTGATCCAACCTTCGAGCGCTTCGGTGCGACCGGAGTCGTCGACGAGGAAGATTGCGACGGTCAGTAGGCCGCACGAGATGGCCCAGGCCAGAGTGGCTTTTCCGAATTCTCGCCACTCTCGCAGTGCCCGCGGGGTGCCGTACTTCGGCGGCGCACCGGGCCGGGGACCGCCGGCAAATCGGTAGGAGAACTGGGCGTCGGCCCACGAGACGAGGCTGTGCCCGAACGCGACGGAGACGCCGATGTACGCGGCAGCGAGTCCGTGGCTGAAGTTCGCCTGGCCACCGCCGCGCAGATCGAGAGCTGTCGCGACCAGGAGTACAACATCGACCAGTGGCGCGCAGATCAACAGCGCAGCACCGAGCGTCGGCTTTCGGAGTAGATAGCGGGCGGCTAGTCCGGCAGCGATGAAGACCCAGAACATTATCTCGCAGGCAACGATCAGGTGGATGATCATGAGACCTCATTTCTAGTACGACTGTGTTAGTTACGGAAAACTAGCACAGTCGTGTTAGTTTTGTGAAGTGGTGAAACGAATGAGCGCTGAGATGCGGCGCGAGCAGATAGCCGAAGCCGTCTGGCGAGTCATCAGACGCGACGGGATCGCGGCCACCAGCGTTCGGACCGTCGCCGACGAGGCGGGAATGTCTACCGGTTCGCTTCGGCATTTTTTCGCGACCCAGTCCGAGCTGTTGGTTTTCGCCATGGAGTTGGTGGTCCTACGCGTCGAAAAGCGGATCGCTGCTATCGAATTCGACCCAGATATGCGGTGCGCCATCCGTCAGTTCGCGGATCAGTTCGTGCCCCTCGACGACGATCGCCGCGAGGAGATGCAGGTGTCCATTGCCTTTGCGGCCGCCGCCCAGACCGATTCTGCGTTGACCGCAGTACGTGATCGGACCGATCAAGTCTTGTTCGATCACTTCCGTCAGTTTGTCGCGGCACTGCAGAACGATGGATTCCTTCGGTCCGACGCCGTTGTGGACGTCGAGGCGATGCGTTTGCATGCCGTGGTCGACGGTCTCGCTGTGCAGGGCGTCAACGATTCACAGAGAGTGAATCCTGCCGCCATTGCGCAAGTTCTCGACGCCCATTTTGCTTCGATGTTCAGGGCGAATGGGAGCAGTGACTGACTGCCGTGCGCGATACGGCACGATAGAGCAGTGGTTCACGTTATCGATATTTCAGATCCCGCCGATCCTCGGCTGGATGACTTTCGCGATCTCAACTCTTCCGATCGCCGCCCGGACCTGCCGGAAGGCAAGGGACTGGTCATCGCCGAAGGAGTTTTTGTCACGCAGAGACTCCTCACATCCCGCTTCGAGACTCTCAGCCTGCTCGGCGTCGAGCGGCGACTCCTCGAGTTGGCCGACGATCTCGACGGCGTCGACGTGCCCTTCTATCGGACGACCGCTGAAGTCATGGCCGAAGTGGTGGGCTTCCATCTCAATCGTGGGGTGCTTGCCGCAGCCGGTCGGCCGTCGCCTTTGGCAGTCTCGGACATTTTGCAGGACGCAAAAACGGTAGCCGTTCTCGAGGGCGTCAACGACCATGAAAACCTCGGATCCATGTTCCGCAACGCCGCCGGTCTCGGTGTCGACGCGATCCTGTTCGGCAAAGGATGTGCAGATCCGCTGTACCGCCGTTCTGTTCGCGTCTCCATGGGCCATGTTCTTCGAGTGCCGTTCGCGCACGTCGAAAAGTGGCCCTACGATCTGGAAGAATTGCGCAGCAACGATTTTCAGCTCATCTCTCTGACCCCCAATCCTGAGGCCGTGACCCTGGCTCAGGCGATGACCGGAGAGAAAGTCGCGTTGCTGCTCGGTGCCGAGGGTCCGGGTTTGACCGAACATGCCATGCGCGCCACAGACATTCGCGCCAAGATTCCCATGGCGCCGGGAACCGACTCACTCAACGTCGCCACTGCTGCCGCGATGGCCTTCTATGAACGCGTCAGGACAATGCAGTAATGCCGAGCCGAACTCCCTGGGCTACCGGTGTCGTGGTTTCGATTTTCGCCGCGATGCTGTCCACAGTTGCCGTGGCCGCATTCAGCGAGGGGCTCGCCAACGTCAACGCAGTACTGGCGATCGTCGTCAACATCGTTGCCGTCGGCGGATTGGCGCCGACGGTCTGGCGGTGGCGAGCTGTTCCCGTGTGGCGGTGGGTGGTTTACGGTGCGGTAGTGGGCATTCCGTTGGGCTGGATCGCTGCGATAGCTGCCTGATCGGGTCCGGTTGTGCCCGATCGTGTCAGTGGAAACCGAAGTACCGTGCCAAGCGGCCACGCTTCTTCGGTTCTGGCGCCGAAGGTTCTGGGGCTGCCGCGTCGACAATCGGTTCCGCAGCTTCGGCAATCGGTTCCACAGTCTCGGTCTCGAGTTCTTCGATCGGGGGATGAAGTTCCTCGGTCGATTCTGGCTCTGGCGTCAGCTCCGGTGCGGGTGCGGGTGCGGGTGCGGGTGCGGGTGCGGGTTCCGGAATGGAAACCGTCTTGGGTTCAGGCTCTACCTTCGGGGCGGCAAGCTCCAACTTCACCTTCGGTGCCACAAGCTCCAACGTAACCTTCGGCGCTTCGGCCTTCTGGTGAATCTTGAAGCCCCACAACAAGATTTGTGTCTTGTCGAGGTCGTCGTCGTGAGGGGTGCCCGTGTACCGGAAGCCGAGCCACTCTGCATTGGCTGCTTCAGCGAACTGCTGGGGATGGAACGGCAAAGACTGCGGGTCGGGCAACACACCAGGGGGATAGCGCAACGGGTGCTCGCCGGCCCAGTACGGCAATTCCCAGGTTTCCGGGATGCCGATGTTCTCGACGATGTCGATCGGCAGTGCACTGAATGAACGCCGCAACTGGCCGTCTTCCCACAGTGCGAAGGAACCCTGAGCGCGGCCAGGCACAGAGCTGACCAGCAATGTGCGCGGCGCGTGGGGTGAAAGTAGCCATGTTGCAGGCAATTCCGAAGGGAGGAAGGAGCTCAGTTCGGTGCTGCAGACGACGCTGATGTTCTGGTACACCCCGATGAAGACATAGCCGGGTTGCACGGTGGCGGCCGTCGAGAGCGGATGTGGCCCGAGGGATTCGAAGTCCTTGCCGGGGTACAACCGCTTTGCCACCACGACCGCCGCGTTCTGGTCGGGCTGTGGGTACGTGCTCAGTTCGGCGCGCGCGTCACTGCTGTCGACAAACCAGATTGTTGATACCCGTGCAGCCACCGATCGCCCTTTCTCCTGTAATTAGCTGTTAAGAAGAATACGACGAATCGGCCGTCGGCTTGTCCGTCGGGGCGACGGGTTGCAGTGTCAGCGTCCGCTGCTACGTACGCCGAGGAGAACGTCGTCCCACGACGGGAGAGCAGGCTTTCCTCGCTTGTCCTTGGTGGATGGTTGCTGTGGTGCTGTCTTGGGTGTCGTCTCTGCCGCCGGTTCCGGAATTTCTTCGGAAACTACGGGTTCGGGCTCGATTTCGACTGGTGCTGAGATCTCGGCCGGAGCTGCGATTTCGGTGACCGTCGGGATTTCAGTGACAACCGCCACCTCGGCCTGGATGTCGATTTCGGTCTTGACTTCTTCGACCGGAACGATTTCGTTATCAACCCGTGACAATTCAGGCTTCTCGTCCACGACGGGTGCCAGACCACGTAGCGGGCGACCGAAATCCGGATCGATCAGATCGAATGCGGTGTCGTCGAGTGCAACGATCGTCCCGCCGTGTGCGTCCGGCTGGTAGCGCCAATGCGCAGCATTGGTGCTACGGCCGGCCTGCCACTGCAACTGGGCAACCCAGTGATTGTCTTCGTCGCGCCAGGCGTCCCACGTGGCGTCGTCGATGGTGTGTCCGCGGGCGCGAAATGCGTGAGTCACGATTTCTGCGAGCGTCGGCACAGTTGGGCCGTTATCGCGGATCGGGTGGCCGCCCTGCGCCATTTCCGCTGCACGGGAGCGTTCCAGAAGGACCGGGTAGGCGTATCGCTCGACCTTGCTGACGGGAATCCCGGCTTCTCTCGATACCTGCTCGACCGAAGCGCCGGAACGGATACGGGCCTGGATTTCCCGGGGGCGGAGTTGGCTGTCGGTCTCGATCTCGATCTGGCCCAGTCGAGCCACATCGCCCCGAGATGCTGCACGCAGTTTGTCATCGGCGGGGATGCGAAATTTCTCGCCGGTTTGGGCGTCCGCGCACACCACATGCGATCCATCGGGTTCAAGTCCGATCACTCGAAGCTCTCGCACATTGACCTCCCTTATCGCGTCGGCTCGCGACTTTGCGCCGCAATTTACTGTAATTCATTTGTGATCAGCGGTCCGGCAGGACACTCCCGAAGGGTATGCCGCTCGGATCTACGTCACACGTACAGCGGAACCGGCGTCTCCGGAAGTGCGCCGGGGTAGCGATCGACGATCTTGTTCAATTCGATCTGCAGGTACAGCGTGTTCAGCCCGAAGGCAAAGACCAGAATCCACGACAGTGTCGGAGAGCATGTCGGTGGCAGTCCCGCCGCGATCTGTGCGTCGCGGACACGTGCGCCGGCGTTGTGGAAACTGATGAGCGGTCCGATCACCGTCCAGCTGAGCAGAAGGAGGACAAGCATCGGCCCGGCGACGGGGATGTTGCGGCGATGATCGAATTCGGCCATCTCTTTGTGAATTTTGTAGTACCAGACGAATACGTAGATCCCGAGCGTGATGAGGGGCAGGCCGATCCACACTGCAAACGGGTTTCGCCGTTTCATTGCCAGTCCACTCGCGACCGGTTGTCCGTACGAGACGGAGGAATCGACGGATGCAGCATCGAATTCTGATTCGGACATGCGGTCCCCCGGTCTGATTGGCGGCAATAATCCCAGTTCAGTACAGAATTGGGATGTTAGTGCGCGTGGCAGCTGTTCAGTTCGGAATACGCCGGATTGGTCTGAAGACACTGCTGGCCCCGACTCGGAAAGAATCGGGGCCAGCAGATGGAACGAGTCGAGAATTGGCTCAGCCGAGCTGCGAGACGACCCAGTCGATGCTCTTGGTGAGCTGGGATACGTCTTCGGGATCGATAGCCGGGAACATGCCGACGCGCAGCTGGTTGCGGCCGAGCTTGCGGTACGGCTCGGTGTCGACAATTCCGTTGGCGCGCAGGATCTTTGCGACAGCAGCAGCGTCGACATTGTCGTTGAAGTCGATGGTGCCGACAACCTGCGAGCGGTGTGCCGGATCAGCGACGAACGGGGTGGCGAACTCGCTGGCCTCGGCCCAGTTGTACAGGCGCGAGGAAGAATCAGCGGTGCGCCCGGTGGCCCAGTCGAGGCCGCCGTTGCTGTTCATCCACTCGATCTGGTTGGCGAAGAGCAACAGAGTTGCCAGAGCCGGGGTGTTGTACGTCTGATCCTTGGAGCTGTTGTCCACAGCGATGGGCAGCGAGAGGAAGTCGGGGGTCCAGCGTCCCGAAGTCTTGATCTCCGCGACGCGCTCGAGAGCGGCCGGGCTCATCAGCGCGATCCACAGACCGCCGTCTGCAGCGAAGCACTTCTGCGGAGCGAAGTAGTAGACGTCCGAATCGGCAACGTTGACCGGCAGTCCGCCGGCGCCCGAGGTGGCGTCGATGGCGATGAGGGCATTCTCCGAACCCGCAGGGCGGGAGACGGGGATTGCGACACCGGTGGAGGTCTCGTTGTGTGCCCAGCCGATGAGGTCGACGGACGGGTCGGAGACCGGCACCGGTGCGCTGCCCGGATCAGCGGAAACGACGATCGGATCACCGATGAACGGGTTTGCCTTGGCAACCGAAGCGAACTTGGAGCTGAACTCACCGTTGGTCAGGTGCAGCGACTTCTCGCGGATGAGGCCGAATGCTGCCGCATCCCAGAACGCGGTGGTTCCACCGTTGCCGAGAACGACCTCGTAACCCTCGGGCAGTGAGAACAGATCGGCGAGGCCGGAACGAATGCTGGCGACAACGTTCTTGACCGGCTTCTGGCGGTGGCTGGTGCCGAACACCGAAGCGCCCACGTCGACCAGGGACTGCAGCTGCTCGGGGCGAACCTTGGAAGGACCGCAGCCGAAGCGTCCGTCAGCGGGCTTGAGATCGGCGGGGATGATCGGTGTGGAGGTCATCGCTTCTTTCTGTTCCTTCACTTATGTTCTGTACTACCGTGATTGGTGATTCGAGCAGGTGTTACGCGTGGCTGATCTGATCCCAGCCCTCGACGGACTCGGGGGATCGAGGTGCCGGACCGGTGTAGATGGCGGCCGGACGAACCAGTTTACCGAGACGCTTCTGTTCGAGGATGTGTGCACACCAACCGGCGGTGCGGCCACACGTGAACATGGCGGGCATCATGTGCGCGGGAACCTCGGCGAAGTCCAGGATGACAGCAGCCCAGAACTCGACGTTGGTCTCGATCGCACGGTCCGGACGACGTTCACGCAGTTCGGTGAGAGCGGCCTGCTCGAGAGCTGCAGCAGCTTCGTAGCGGGTGGCGTTGAGACGCTTCGCCGTGGCGCGGAGCACGCGTGCACGGGGATCTTCGGCGCGGTAAACCCGGTGCCCGAAGCCCATGAGCTTTTCCTTGCGGTCCAGGATGCCCTTGACCAGGGCACGGGCGTCGCCGGTGCGCTCGGTCTCTTCGATCATCGGGAGTACGCGTGCCGGTGCGCCGCCGTGCAGCGGGCCGGACATGGCGCCGATGGCACCGGAGAGGGAAGCCGCGACGTCAGCGCCGGTGGAGGCGATGACGCGGGCGGTGAAGGTGGACGCGTTCATGCCGTGCTCGGCAGCGGAGACCCAGTACGCGTCGATTGCCTCGACGTGGGCCGGGTTGGGCTCGCCCTGCCAGCGGACCATGAACCGCTCGGTGACGGTCTTGGCTTCGTCGATGCGCTTCTGCGGAACTGCGGGCTGGTAGATGCCGCGCGCCGACTGTGCGACGTACGACAGTGCCATGACGGATGCGCGTGCGAGCTGGTCGCGGGCAGTCTCGTCGTCGATGTCCAGTAGCGGTGCGTAGCCCCAGATGGGAGCCAGCATCGCGAGTCCGGCCTGGACGTCGACACGGACGTCACCGGTGTGGATGGGGAGGGGGAACGGCTCGGCGGGCGGCAAGCCTGCGCCGAAGCGTCCGTCCACGAGCAGTGCCCATACATTGCCGAAGGTAACCTTCTGGCCGACCAGATCTTCGATGTCGACGCCGCGGTAGCGCAGTGCGCCGCCGTCTTTGTCGGGCTCGGCGATGTCACTGGTGAAGGCGACTACGCCTTCGAGTCCGCTGACGAAATCGTCGGGTATTCCTGCGCTCACTGCCATTCTCGTGGACTCTCCTCGTTCGAGTGCGCCCGGTCAGAGTCGCACTGCCTCAGCCTTCAGCGATTGCGCGTCAAGTGCTTGCGGGATGAGCACGCACTTCAAGTTGTCTTGCGCAATCTTCTCGTCCCGATTCGGCTGCGGTCGCTGATGCGGCCTGCGATTCGAATCGGGTCTAGCCACGGCAAACTTTAGCGGGTGCCGCACGGCCGGTGACCGGTGAGTACCCGGGAGTAGCGTTCTGGGCTGTGTCGAAGGAACGTCAGGACCCGGTGGTAGTGAACAATGAACTGGCTGCGATGCGGGTGGGGTATCCGCATCCTGGCAGTGAATCAGGGGCTGTGCACGACCGGATGAGCGTCGAATTGGATGTGAGTCAGGTCGAGAACGGCTGGCTGCCGCTCATGCGTCAGTGGCTGCAGGACGCCGTCGAGGCCGAGGCACCCGAACCGAACGCGATGACACTGTCCACTCTCGACGAGCACGGGCACCCGACGTCCCGGACGGTCCTCTGTAAGGGCTTGTCCGAAGCCGGGGTTCTGTTCTTCACCAACTATCGCTCCGACAAAGCGCGTCAACTGGACGCCAATCCCTTCGCGTCGGTGAATTTCACCTGGCTGACGCTCGCCCGGCAGGTCATCGTGCGAGGCGCAGCCGAGCATGTGAGTGAGCAAGTGACACAAGAGTATTGGCGTACCCGGCCGCGGGGGTCTCAGCTCGGGGCCTGGGCGTCGTCGCAATCACAACCCGTCGAATCGCGGGCCGCGTTGGACGAACAACTCCGTGAAGTCGCTGCGCGCTTCGGCGTCGACGGCGAGATTCCGGTGCCGCCGTACTGGGGCGGGATCCTGATCCGCCCCGAGATCGTCGAATTCTGGCAGGGCCGCGCCAACCGGATGCACAATCGGGTCCGAACTGCCGTCGTCGACGGTCAGTGGTCCGCAGTTCGTCTCCAACCGTGAAGAGTGTTCTCGCGGACACGACTCCGCTCGAGAATCCTGATTACCGACGGTTGTGGACCGCCGGAATCGTCACGGTAATCGGCGCCCAACTCAGTGTGGTCGCAGTCCCGCAGCAGGTGTACGTCATCACCGGCAGTTCCGGCTATGTGGGTTTAACGGGAATTTTCGGCCTTGTGCCGCTGATCATTTTCGGGTTGTGGGGCGGCGCGCTCGCCGACGTGATGGATCGCCGACGGCTGTTGATGATCAGCTCGATCGGCCTTGGTGTCACGTCTTTGCTGTTCTGGATCCAGGCAGCGATGAACGTGAACAACGCCTGGCTTGTTCTCACACTGTTCGCGGTGCAACAGGCATTCTTCGCGGTCAACCAGCCGACCCGGGCCGCGATCATTCCGCGGTTGATTCCGGGAGCGCAGTTGCCGGCCGCGAACTCACTGAACATGACGGTGGTGCAGTTCGGTGCGATCGTCGGGCCACTGCTCGGCGGAGTCCTGATTTATCTGGTCGGATTGTCGCTGCTGTATTTGCTGGACACGATCTTTCTGCTGGCAACCCTGTGGGCCGTGTGGAAGCTCCCGGCGATACCACCGACCGGAACGTCGAGACGTGCAGGTATTGGCGAAGTCCTCAGCGGGTTTTCCTATCTCGCGACGCAGAAGGTACTGCTCGCGTCCTTTGTCGTCGACATCATCGCGATGGTGTTCGGCATGTCCCGGGCGCTGTTCCCGGAGATTGCGCATGAGACCTTCGGTGGTCCACCCCAGGGCGGCTTTGCGTTGGGCTTGTTGTTCGCGGCGATGTCGGCGGGTGCCGTACTCGGCGGCGTCTTTTCCGGGTGGTTGCCGCGAGTTCAATACCAGGGCAAGGCAATTCTGATCTGCATCGTCTTGTGGGGAGTGTCGATGATCGGATTCGGCGTGGCCGTGTACTTCGCGAGTCCGAGCTCCAGCGTGATTTATCTGTGGGCAGCGGTGGGGTTCCTGGCATTCGGCGGTGCCGTCGACATGGTGTCGGCAGCCTTCCGAAGCACGATGCTCCAACAAGTCGCGACGGACGACATGCGCGGACGGCTCCAGGGCGTCTTCATCGTCGTCGTGGCGGGTGGCCCGCGTATCGGTGACGTCCTGCACGGCGGCGCGGCGTTCCTGTTCGGAACGGGGGTGGCGGCGGCCGGCGGTGGTGTTCTGGTGGTCGTCGGGGTCGTCGTGGCGGCAATCGCCTTCCCGACGTTCGTTCGGTACAAGGTGGGACGCGCCGCCTGACGTCCTGGTTTGCGGACGGTTCGTGGTGGAAACTTAAGTTCATGACGCAACCGCACAGCACGGGTAGAGGTGGGTTCGAGATCCGTGGTGGCAGCTATCGGGCCGAGATCGCGGCGGCGGGAGCCGGATTGCGATTGCTCGATCACGAGGGTCCGTCGGGGCGTCGTGCGCTCACCGAAACCTGGGAGCTGGGTTCGAAACCGCCGTTGTCCGCCGGACTGGTGCTGGCGCCCTGGCCCAATCGGATCCGTGACGGCCATTTCATGTTCGACGGCATCGAACATCAGCTCGAGATCACCGAACCGGCTTTGGGGAATGCCAGTCACGGGTTCGTTCGTCGACGCAATTGGAGTCTCGTCAACCACACGTACAGTCGCGTCGAATTGTCCGTCGACGTGGGATTACACAAGGGTTGGCCGTACCCGTTGCAGTTGACGATCGTCTACGCGGTGGACGAGAACGGCTTGACCGTGACGCACACTGCGACCAACAAAGGTGCGACGCCGTCGCCGTTCGGGCTCGGAATGCACACCTTCATCCGGGCCGGCGATTTTCCGCTCGACGAATGTTCTCTTCATCTGGCTGCGGGGACACGACTGCCGATCGATCCGCAGCGGTTGCTGCCCAGCGCGTATTCGCAGCCTGTTGCGGGCACGGATTTCGATTTCCGGACGCCGCGTTCGCTCGAAGGTGTGCAGCTGGATACGCCATACAGCGCGTTGGACGTCGTCGACGGCAGCGGACGCACGCAGCACGAGTTGCTCGCGCCCGACGGCACCGGTACGGCACTGTGGACGACGCGTGAGTTCCCCTGGATTCAGGCCTTCATCGCAGATCCCGCAAACGACAAGGGGTATCCGGATCGCGGACGAGCGTTGGCCCTGGAGCCGATGACGTGCCCGCCCGACGCCTTCAATTCGGGAATCGACATGTTGGTTCTCGGGCCGGGGAAGACGTGGACGGGTATGTGGGGGATCTACGCGTTGTGAGCCCCATCCCAAATGCTGGGAGCGCGTAACGAAGCTGTGGACGGCCCCGATGGAGGTCACTTGTTGAACCTGGTTCTGCTGTGAGGCGGGTTTTATGGCGGGTCGATGTGGTGTGAAACGACAACCCTTCAGCAAACAAGCAGTTCACGGTAGGTTCGGGGGTGTGAACATCGGATCGTGCACGTCCGCGGCCAAGGCAGTGAAACATGTTTCAGTTTCGGGAGATGTGTCTAACTCCTAGCGGGCTGAAATCCTTCGAGGAGCTACCCTCCCTCGGCATGTTTTGTTCGGTGCGACTAGTTTCTAGTTGAATCGTATGAAGTTACTCGTTGGTTTGAGCTTGAGAGGGATCCTTCGTGCCCGCTGACAATGACACAAAGCCCACGCTTACTTACCCCGGTGGTGAGCACACGATGTCCATTGCCAGGGCAACCGAGGGCAATGACGGCATCGAACTGGGAAAGCTGCTGGCCAATACGGGGTACACCACCCTTGACCCCGGCTTTGTGAACACTGCATCCACCAGTTCCGCAATCACCTACATCGACGGCGAGAAGGGCATCCTGCGTTACCGCGGATACCCCATCGAGCAGTTGGCCGGTAAGTCGACGTTCATGGAGGTCAGCTACCTGCTGATCTACGGTGAGCTTCCTACCGAGGTCCAGCTCGAGTCCTTCACGGACCGCATCCGTCGCCACACACTCCTGCACGAAGACCTCAAGCGGTTCTTCGACGGCTTCCCGCGCAACGCACACCCGATGCCGGTTCTGTCCTCTGCAGTCAATGCGCTCTCGGCGTACTACCAGGATTCTCTGGATCCCGAGGATCCGGAGCAGGTGGAGCTTTCCACCATCCGTCTTCTCGCGAAGCTGCCGACCATCGCGGCGTACGCATACAAGAAGTCCGTCGGACAGCCGTTCCTCTACCCGGACAACTCGTTGAGCCTGGTCGAGAACTTCATGCGCATGACGTTCGGCTTCCCGGCCGAGCCGTACCAGGGTGATCCCGAGGTCGCCAAGGCACTCGACATGCTGCTGATCCTGCACGCGGACCACGAGCAGAACTGCTCCACCTCCACCGTGCGCATGGTCGGTTCCTCCGACGCCAACATGTTCACGTCGGTCTCTGCCGGTATCAACGCACTCTGGGGCCCGCTGCACGGCGGCGCAAACCAGGCCGTGCTCGAGATGCTCGACGAGATCAAGGCCAACGGAAGCACCGCAGCCGAGTTCGTCCGCAAGGTCAAGAACAAGGAAGACGGCGTGAAGCTCATGGGCTTCGGGCATCGCGTCTACCGCAACTACGACCCGCGCGCCGCGCTGGTCCGCGAGACCGCGCACAACATCCTCGGCAAGCTCGGCGGCGACGACGAATTGCTCAACATCGCAATGCAACTCGAAGAAGCGGCTCTCACCGACGACTACTTCATCGAGCGCAAGCTGTACCCGAACGTGGACTTCTACACAGGTCTGATCTACCGCGCGATGGGCTTCCCGCCGCGCATGTTCACCGTGCTCTTCGCCATGGGCCGTCTGCCCGGGTGGATCGCACACTGGCGTGAAATGCACGAGGATCCGGCCACCAAGATCGGCCGCCCCCGTCAGATTTACACCGGCTACACCGAGCGCGACTATCGGGATATGACTTCCCGCTAGTTTTCGCCCACCAAACAATTCGCCTCGACACCCGGACCCGTCCGGATCGTAGTTCAGGAGGACATCATGAGTAGCAAGCCCGTAATCGAATTCCAGGAAGGCCCCGCGCCGACCGATCTGGTCATCAAGGATCTGGTTGTCGGAGAAGGCGCCGAAGCCGTTCCCGGCGGAACCGTCGACGTTCACTACGTCGGTGTCGAGTTCGAATCCGGCGAAGAGTTCGACTCCTCCTGGAGCCGTGGCGAGTCCATCCAGTTCCCGCTCCGCGGCCTGATCAAGGGCTGGCAGGACGGCATCCCCGGTATGAAGGTCGGCGGACGCCGTCAGCTCACCATCCCGCCGGAGTTGGCCTACGGCCCGGCCGGTGCCGGACACCAGCTTTCCGGCAAGACCTTGGTCTTCGTGATCGATCTGCTCGACGCCAAGTAATTTACTGCGCGCCGTTATTACTCGCTCGCGATTGATTGAAGGCGCACAGCATGAGAGCCCCGCACCGAATGGTGTGGGGCTCTCCTTGTTGCGTCAGCGCGTCGTCTTTCGTCGGTAGAGCCAGTTCGACCCCCCCGAATCCCAGCGTCGACGGTATCGGCCAATTCGTCTTCCTTGTCAAGGTATTGGGTGGGTGAGGAAGATCGTGACATCGAGAAGCGGGTGCAGCGGTCAGGACACCAGTGCGGTGGCACTGACGTCGTCGATGATCAGGTCGGTGATCAGTCCGCCCCGTAGTGCTCCCTCCAGTGCGGGAAGTTTTGCTGTTCCGGCGACGATGCACACGCGCCTGGCTACCTTCTCGAAAAGGTCCAGTCGCGGACCACTCGCGCGTTCGTTGAGTTCGATGCCGCGATAGCTCCCGTCGGAACGGAAGAAGACGGTTGCGATGTCCCCGACCACTCCGTCACGTCGAAGTGCTTCGGCTTCATCGGGTTCGAGGTACCCAGCGGTGTAGACATGACTCGGTACGTTGCCACCCGGGACACCGATACTGAAGACCGCCAGGTCCATTCGCTTCTGCATGTCCAGTACTCGCTTGATGCTGCGTTCGCGCCACAACTGCTCCCGGGTATCCGGGTAGTCGAAGAATGCGGGTACCGGAAAGCCTTGTGGCAGAGCGCTGTACGCGTCTGCGATGGTCTTGATGATATCGCTGGCGTAGGAGATTCCCGTGGTACGAGTATTTGCCGCACCGTTGAGTTGTACGACGTAGGAGTTGTACGTGCGTTTGGGGGCGAGGTGCTTGCTGACCTCGCTGAGAGTGGTTCCCCAGGCGATCCCCATCACCATGTCGCTGTCGAAGAACGATGCCAACAGGCGGCCCGCAAAAGTTGCGACCTTCTCGAGACGTTCGAGATCTCCCACCAGTTCCGGCACGGTCACCACGTGTGCGCGCACTCGGTACCGTTCCGCGAATTCGCGTTCGATGCGAGGCGCCTGGCCATGCGGGGTGCTGATCTTGATCTCGACGAGTCCCGAAGTGCGCGCATAGGTGATCAGCCTGGAGACGGTAGATCGGGACACTCCCATGTCGCGGCCGATTGCGGCCATCGTCTGATCCTGGAAGTAGTAGAGACGTGCGGCTTGAACGGCGTCGGCGATACGTTGGTCCGCCGGATCGGAGGTTGGGGGGTCGGAAGTGGGAGTTTCCATGGTCTCGTCCTGTCTGCACGTACGTGCAAGAGCGCTGAACCGAATCTTATCGGGTTTGGCCCAGGCGGAGTCGCTCATCACGGAAAGCTCCGGGAGTGTGTCTGTTACCCGCGTTACGGTGCGTAAATCTGGAAGCTGCACATATGTGCAGATGCTATGCGTAAATGTGCAAATATCCTTACGCTACGGGTGTGGCAATTCAAACTATGAGATGAATCACAAAAAGGCTGGGGTGGGGATGGAGAAAGCCAAGCGATTGGGGCTTCCGGGAGAATTGGCGGCCGAGTTCGCGGGAACGATGATTTTGATCCTGTTCGGCGTCGGAGTCGTGGCGCAGGTGGTGTCCGGCGGGAGCGCCGGAAGTCTCGGTGGACACGACAGCATTGCGTGGGCCTGGGGACTTGGTGTGATGTTCGGTATCTATGTCGCCGGCCGGGCGACGGGTGCTCATCTGAATCCGGCAGTCACGTTCGCATTCGCGATTTTCCGGGACTTCTCTTGGCGCAAAGTGCTGCCGTACACGCTGGCGCAGACTGCGGGTGCCTTCGTCGCGGCGTTGATCGTTCGATGGAATTACAACGACATGCTCAATGCCATCGATCCCGAACACACCACGGCCACTCAGACAATCTTCTCGACGATGCCCGGAAACGGGACGCTCCCGGTCAGTCTCGGCTCGGCACTCATCGATCAGATCATCGGCACGGCGATCCTACTGTTCCTCATCGTTGCCGTGACGGATTCTCGC
This sequence comes from Rhodococcus sp. IEGM 1379, assembly GCF_030056815.1. Classification (GTDB taxonomy): domain Bacteria; phylum Actinomycetota; class Actinomycetes; order Mycobacteriales; family Mycobacteriaceae; genus Rhodococcus_F. The sequence goes on along the minus strand of NZ_JASHKR010000007.1, from coordinate 156 downwards.
GGCACTCCGCCGCTCGCAAATCTCGCGCCGTTCGTAGTCGGATTGATCGTGGTGGCAATCGGATTCGCTTGGGCGACCAATGCGGGCTATGCCATTAACCCCAATACCGTTCAGTTAGTGGCTAGAATGGTGAATACCGGTGAATGAGTGGGCTGC
>NZ_JASHKR010000067.1 GCF_030056815.1 Rhodococcus sp. IEGM 1379 | reverse complement strand
CAGCCACGTTCGACCCCACTCGCGGGTCGGCGCTGTCGTGGCTACTCACCCTCGCACACCGGCGAGCAGTGGACCGGGTTCGGTCCGAGCAGTCGAGTTCGGACCGCCAAGCCCTGTACGACACAACAAACACGACACCGGAGTTCGACGTCGTCAGTGAAGAAGTCACCCGCAGAGACGAACATCGTGCCATCACCGCATGCTTGGACACGCTGACGCCGACACAACGGGAATCGGTGACCCTCGCCTACTACGGCGGGCGAACGTACCGCGAGGTGGCCGAAGACCTCGGCGTGGCGATACCCACGATAAAGTCACGAATTCGCGACGGACTCATCCGGTTACGCGGATGTCTGGGGGTGAACTGAAATGGACGAAGAACTGATCGGCTGGGCGTACCCCTATGCCATCGACGCCCTCGATCTCGACGAGCGTCGGACCGTCGACGTTCTCCTGGCAGGCACCGACGACACCACTCGCGCTGAATTCGAAGCACAGGTTCGGCTCACGGCCGAGACGATGGCAGACCTGAGCACGCTCGATGCGCTCGAACCACCACCCGCACTACGCAATCGAATTCTCGATGCCGTCGCACTGACGCCACAAACTCCCGAGCTGGCTCCCCCGGTGTCGCTCGCGGCGGAACGTCGCAAGCGCCGCAGTCCATGGGGCATGGCACTCGCCGCCGCAGCCGCGGCGGTCATCGTGGTGAGTGGGATCGGCATCGGAGTTCAGGCCAGCGACAATACCCCGTCCCCGAACACGGTTTCGGAGATCATGGCCGCACCCGACGTGCGCACCACCACCCTGGATATCCCGGGCGGGGGCACCGCAACGACGGCCTTCTCGCCGTCCGAGGATGCTGCCGTGCTGACGATGAACAACGTCACTCCCCCGAGCGCGGACAAGGTCTACCAGATGTGGCTCGTCGCCCCGGACGGCGTCACCATGACGCCGGCGGGCACCATGGCACCTGGCGACGTCAAACCCGCCACTCAGGTTGTCCTCGACGGCGTCGGAACCAACACGAGGTTGGCGTTCACCGTCGAACCTGCTGGCGGCTCTACGACGCCGACAGACGACCCCTTCGCCATCATTCCGCTTATCTGACGACGAACTGAAAAAGATATGCCCCACCGAGATCTTCAGTTCTATCGGTCGTTGCAACACCTCTACATCATGGGAGTTGCAGCGACCGCGGCACATTCCGACGATCAGAGACCGGAGAAGCGGAAATACTCGATCGAAGACAACGACCGGTTCTTCGAGTAGTTCGGCAGCGTCCCCATCGTCGCCTGACCTCGCGGTTGCTGCGACATGCGCACAATGAACGAGGAAACCCGGACGGAGAAGTAGACGCCACGACCACCGCGGACCAGAAGAATTCCTTCGCCTACGATAGGTCGGCGACTCATTGAGCACACCCATCGCTACCGGCCTCGTGCGGTCTCCCATTTGCTGCTTGGCTGCTCTACTCAGGGCGCGTCAAGAACGAAGCCGCCTTCGCAGCGATGGCCAGAGCAAACCCGATTCCCGCCTCCGGTTCAATTCCGGCGGCGCGGCCTGCGTCGTCGACATATTCCACGTGATTTCCTGTTCTATCGGTTCGGTTAGCGCTTTCAGCCATTGTGGTACTGCGACGACCTCAGGGGCGCCGCCATGTGCGGAGGGTGACCCACCCGGTTTCTGCTAGTCAAGGCGCTGCCACCGAGAAACGCCGCAGCGGGGATACGCGTGCCCGGTGGTGGAGTACGCGATATCCGTTGTCTTCCACCACTCTCAAGATTTCGCCGTACAGTTCGAATGCCGTGCGTATCGCTGGTCACACAAGGGGTCGAGCATGTCGATCCCCGGTTCAGCTGATCGATACACCGCCCGGGTACGCGCGATCAGATGTGCGAGTGCACGCTCGACCCTGACATCGTTGCGGCCAGTGCTCCTGCAATACCGGAGAAGATCCTCATCGACTCCGGCGACACCAATTTGGGAGTGTCGGATTCAGAGAACATGCCCTCTGCCACGGTGGAGCATTCCCCGCCGGAGCTGAACAGAGGCTGATACCGCCCTGCTATATGGCAATCCCTCGCCAAGGCGTTCCGGGAGGAATACCGTGTCAATTGCGCAGCGGTGAGCATTGAAAGACTTACCTCGGTCCGCCACGTACAGATGGCCCGCCCACCGGCTGTGTACTCGCCGGGGGTAGGCCATCTGGCGCACGCGCACGAAGGATCAACGCGCTTTTACCGGGACCACCACCTCATTGCGCCGCAGGAACGAGATGGTCCAGGGCGGATCGTAAAACCAGGCGACGGGTTCGCCGTTCGGAACCCACGCGGTTTTCTCCAACACGCGCAGCAGTTCGGCGGTTCGCGCGGCGACCGTCCCCCGACTGCGGTCGCCGGTGAAACGCAGTGCCGCCATCGTCTCGCCAAGGACCTCCACAAGTTCCACGTTCTGCTCCTCGGGAGTGGGCAGCGTGTCCATCGTCCGTTGCGACGGCATGTAGAACCGGACGACCCACGAGTCGCCCGGACCGCTTGCCTGCGATACCGGCGCGGTCATCGCGATCTTCGACTTACCCACGTTGGCGCCGAAGATATAGCCGGCCAGACGCCGAAAACCTGCGCTACGGGCGCTCTCCTCATCCCCCGGCACCGTGGTCTCGGCTGCGATACGCGGACCGTACCGGCGGATCTCGAGTCCCTGAGTCTCCTCCTGGACGTCATAGCGAGGCTCTTCGGTACCGCTGCGAAGACCTACCAGCGAGCCAAAGCCCTTCGCCACATCAGTCACCATCGACACCAACGACATCTCGTCCTCCTATCAGAACAGCTCTGGGCATTGAAAGGGACCGAAAGCTTCGCTGCCAGACTGTCCGACGTATCGGCCCAGGTCAGCGAAGACGGCAGCCTCACACGAGCCCGCGGCCACGAACCCCCGGCGCGCAGAAGGATCGCCTGGACGCAATCCGTGCCGCGCACACCGCGCTGGCGCGCGAACATCAAAGCAGCCCCGGAGCCCACAGGCTCCGGGAAGTGATCCGCGCCCTGCCCCCCACTCACGAGACGGTTCTCGTATTGCCGTACCAAAGCAGTCAACGAACCCGAAAGCCTGATCGTAATAGAATACACTAAAGCTGTTGCTGCGCAACATAAATGACCACCTTGCCGCCGTTGGACGTCACCACTTTTGCGTATGGACGGATAGTCACCGGGCCGGTGGCGCTCTGCACATATCCGTGAACACCGGACAACCGCACCGCCGCTTTCGACCTGACGGTAGGAGGTGGGCCGGGAGAATACAACGCCACTGTCGCTCCCGTAAGCGCAACCGAATAGCCGATCTGATAGCCGATCGTCAGCTTGGTACCGGTGAAACCGTCGGCACCCGGACCGTCGATCTTCACGCTGGCAACGCCGCCGTGGAAGAACTCGATGCTGAGCGGCGAACTGTCGAGCGGAGGGACCGTATAGATGAATGTGTCACTCTGCAGGACTTCGATCCGGTTACCTTTGGAATCGACGATTGAGCTGGCGTTGTCGACACCGGCCGATGTGGTGGCGCCACTCAGTGCGATGGCAAGGACAGCGACGGCCCCGACCCACTGATCCGCGACCTAACACCAACTGTTCCGCTGACCCGTGAAGCCCTTATGCACAAGCACCATCCCATCCGGTTGTGGCCCCTGACGCCTATCCAACGCCTTCCGAGGTTGGAGTCTGTCGGAGCTGCATGAACGAATTCGTCGTAAACGACTTCGACCAACAACCCTTTCGAAGTACCCACGTCGCACCGTCAAAATACCCATGTCACACCGTCACCAAACGGGCGTACATGGGCCTATATCGTTTTGGTGTTGGGTTTTCCCAGTTCGGCGGACCTCTAGGGCCGAAGGGGGGATGAACTGCTCCTGTCTGCGCCAGGCACCGGACCGCTCACCGCGGCGACGACGGCGCAATAATCGACATCGCAAGGCGCGATCGATCGCCTACGGGGCACTACGAGGTATCCCCGATCCGGGTACGCCGTCGCAGCCACACCCCGGCCGAAAGAGGGCACGTCTGGTCGCCTGACCCGACACTCCGCCACCACGGAGCATCCGACGAGAGATGCCGTAGGCCGCAGACCCCCAAGTCACTTGCCATGCCTGGATGCGGCGCGCAGTCGGCCTTGACGAACGCTAGGGCTCTCGTCTGAAATCAGTGTGCATTGGTGGTTCCCGGAGCTGACCGGAATGGATTAACGACCGCAAGATGTACTGCTCGAAATTGCGGAAGGTCAACGAGATAGCCTACAAATGTTCGAGTCGACCGTTGACCGCCTCCGCCGGACCGTTGGATGCACCGGTATCCGAAGTGCGCCAGGATCTCTTTCCACCGCGCCCAGGGACCGCGTCCGAGTTACGCCAAATCCGCAAATTCTTTCTCCGGCACCTGATTTTATCCGTTTGAGGACCGTGAACATCGCCAACTTCCCGGCCCACTCGTCATGGGTCGACGTACGCCGCAACAAGATCCTGGTAGACGTGTTCGGTGACCTCGACATCGACATACTCCTCGTCTACCAACACAGCTTCGAGCCGCGCCTTCTGACGGTCGGTACGCAGCTGCTGCCGGGTCAGCAGGACCGCTTGATGCCGCGCAACGGGTCGCCGGCCACGGCCTCCGTGACCGAGCCGTGGCCTGGATCCGTTGCCCGGACTCGGTGAGCTTCTCCGCAGCGAGATGAACGACGCGAAACGGACGCATTGCCGTCCGTGCCTGGGTAACGCAGCCTTGGCAGCGGTGTCACTCACCTGCTCTGTCGTGTAGCAGGTATCGAGGCCCTCGTCACGTACTTGTGAGTTCATTCAAGAGAGTTGGACGGAACCTTCGATTCTGCGTTCACTGGTAGTGATTGGGTAGTCGCAGGGCGTGTGAGATCCGGGCGTGGGCGATACCCCGAAAGGGAACATGATGAACAGGCTCGAAGGTAAGAATGTAGTAATCACAGGCGCCGCCAGCGGAATCGGTCGCGCGGCTGCACAACTCATGACTGCGGAAGGCGCCAAGGTTCTGGTTGCTGATCTCGACCCTGCTCGCGCGGAGGAATCGGCAATGGCGATCCGCGAGACAGGTGGCAATGCAGTAGGTTTCGGTGTCGACGTCATGGACGAGGACTCGATTTCCGCGATGATCGAACGAGCAGTCACCGAATTCGGTGGCATCAACGTCCTGTGCAATCACGTGGGAGGAAGCAACCCGCGCAAAGACCTCGACCTACTACGGATGGACCTCGATGAGTGGGATCGGGTGATGTCACTCAACATCCGCAGCACTGTCGTCGCTTCACGACTCGCAATACCCCACATGAAGAGCGCCGGCGGTGGGTCGATCGTGAACACGGCCTCGGTGGGTGGATTGATCGGCGACTCTTTGCAATCTGCTTACGGATCCGCCAAGGCTGCAGTAATCAGGCTCACTCAGTACATCGCCGTCCAGTATGGATCGGAAAGTATTCGATGCAATGCCGTCGCGCCGGGCGCGATCATGACGCCCGCACTTGTCGACAACATTCCCGCTGATGTCATCGAAGGCATGAAGCACGCGAACGCGCTGCCGTATCTCGGCGAACCGGAGGACATCGCACATGCGATGGTATTTCTCGCATCGGACGAATCCCGCTATATGACGGGGCAGACTCTGGTGCTCGACGGTGGCCTCACGAGCAAGAGTCCTCTGGCGACCGGCCGTTCGTCGATGTTGGGCTGAGCCAGCTACACCACCCGCCGGGGCCGAACGCAACGATGTCGACTGGAAGTGGACTCGTGATGGGGAAGATCGACCGTCCTTGGAATGCCGTAGGAGGCGACAGGGGACCTCTGACGGTGATGGAGAAACCAGGGCATCGATCAGTGTCACCTCCCGCAATATCGACACACCACCCGGATCGGTATTCACCGTCCTGAGATATCAGGCGGTATCGCACCGGAACCTCCTACGGGCGGCTTCTTTTCTCCTGCATGTTTCTGTCTACCGCGGACATACGGGGTTAGTCGTGAGCGGGCAACTCCGCGCAGATAGTGAGTCTCCGCGTTGTGTGCTCAACGTGGTAGACGTAGGGCGCCCGCTCTGATTGCAAGAGTGGGGGTTTCGCCATTGGTTGGCAGGTTGCAAGCCGGGTACAGGTGCGTTGTCACTGACTCTAAGAGCTCACGGCTCCGTCAGAGCCGTGAGCGTAAACGAGCGGCAGTCTCGGCTCTGCCGCCGCGAAGCACGGGGTCGTGGGAGTCGGCTGCTACCTGCTGGCCACCACCTTGGCAGGGGGAGCATGACGTCCCGCAGCCTGTCAGCGGGATTCAGGATGCCGTCGATGCCGTGGCCGCGCGCCCGATCGGTCCGCTCACGTGCGGACTGGGGTAGGTCCAGCTATCCCGCGTGCCGTGAGAGACGGCCGGCCGGTGGGGATCAGTTCCAGGGCGGGACGCGCACGGGGTTACGGTCCGGCTCGTTCCGTGGCCTGCGCCGCCCACTCCGGCGACCTACCGACGCGAACGTGCGGGGTGACATCAAACTCACCTAGAAGCCGAAAATTAGCTAGAGGTTGATAATCAATGACTAGTCATGTCAACTGTACCAACATACCGCAATAACTGAACACTTACAGGAGTTCGCATGGTCAACCTGATCCAGATCGACCCAGCCGTCCCGGCAACATACGCGATGAGCCGACAGAAGGCTGCCGAATTCTTGGGCATCTCGGTAGACAGCGTGGGTTTCCTTCTCAAATCCCGCTACCTCCCGGACCTCGACGCCCGTCGTCTCCTGTCGATGGCGAGCCAACCGTGGCTCTACAGCGACGGCAACTACCCCGTCCTACAACAGGGCGCTTCGGAACACGCACCCAAGAAGTTAGTCCCGCCGCGTAAGTACATCGGCGAGAGCGCAGCTCACTCCGACATCGAATGCGTCGAAGCAAACCAGGGCGTCTGGGCCGGATTTAACGTCGACCACGTTCTGACCGCACGTTTCCTTCCCGTCACGCTGCGCAAGTTCCCCGTCTCCGTCCTGCAGATCCACGAAGCTAACAGTGCCGACGAAGAGCGAGTGTCGTTTGTCGCTACTCTCGCGGGACGTGTCCGCGAACTGGGTGCGCCGCACCTCAACTACATCGACAAGTCACTGAGCGCCGAAGATCAGGAGATCGTCAAGACTCTCCTCACTTCGCGCAGCACCTCGACGGTGCCCGGTCCGTGCGGAAAGCTCAAGCAGCCCAACGCTTAACGAGAAGGCCTCTGCACTGCGGCACAGCAGTTGATCGCGCAGGAAACGCCGTTGGCGGTTCCGCCCAGCAACGGCTCGTTCCCCAGTCGCAGGGGCCCTTCACCGTTCACCAGTTCCGCGATAAGCGTCGGCACCAACTGAGCAAAACGCTGATCTCGGCCGGGTGTCGCAGCGCGCACGAAGTCCATACCGAGCTCTGCCGCTTTGTCTTTGGCCTCGGTGTCGAGATCCCACAGCACTTCGAGGTGATCGGACACAAATCCGACCGGACAGACGATCACGGCGCGGACGTCCTTGGTGGACAACACTTCCAGATGATCGCAGATGTCAGGATCGAGCCACGGAACCTGCGGCGGTCCTGATCGCGACTGCCACACCAGATCAAAATCGTCGACGCCCGTTGCTTGCGCAACTAGTCGTGCAGCTTCCGCGACCTGGCGGCTGTACAGATTGCCGCCTAGTTCTGGCGGCCCGGCATTCTTGTCGGCAGCAATCGGCACCGAATGCGCGGTGAACACCAAGCGAGCGGCATCGCGCGTTGCTTCCGGCAAGGATGCCCGCGCTTCGCGTACTCCGTCGGCGAAAGCGCTGATGACCAGCGGATGGTCGTAATACTGGCGAAGTTTCGTGAGCGTGGGCGCGCCCTCGCCGACAGTAATCCGCGCGCGAGAAATGTCCTCGTGATATTGACGGCAACCCGAGTAGCCGCCCCACGCCGACGTCGCAAACACCACTGCGTTGCGGATGCCGTCGTCGCGCATTTTTGCGACGGTGTCCTCGACCATGGGATGCCAATTGCGATTACCGAAGTAAATCGGCAATTCCAGCCCTGCACTGGCCAGTTCCGATTCGACGCGTGCGATCAGATCTCGGTTGAGCGCGTTGATAGGAGAGACGCCGCCGAAATGCATGTAGTGCTCCACCACAGCGTCGAGACGCTCCGGCGGTACTCCCCTTCCGCGCGTGACATTTTCGAGGAAGGGCCTGACGTCTTCGGGTTTCTCGGGGCCTCCGAACGACAACACGAGAAGAGCATCGAACGAGGTGTCCACACTGGCGGTCATGCGTTCAATCTTGCGTGATGCCGTTATCCGGGAGAAATCCGGGTACTCGAGCCATGGCGATTGAACAGCCACGAGGAGGAACATATGAGCATCACTGAAAACCAGTCACTGCCCACCCAGCGACTATCCATCCAAGAGGTAGACCCCGAGGCGTACAAGGGCATGCTGGCCATCGAAAAATACGTCCACTCGGGCGACCTCGAGCCCAAAACCATCCATCTGCTCAAGATCCGCGCCTCACAACTCAACGGCTGCGCCTACTGCTTGGACATGCACACCACCGAGGCGCGAAAAGACGGTGAAGACCAGCGTCGACTGGACGTCGTGTCAGCCTGGCGGGAGGCAAAAGCGTGGTTCAGTGAGCCTGAGCAAGCCGTCCTGGAATTCACGGAACAAATGACGCTCCTCGGGCGAGGCGGAGTATCGGACGAAGTCTGGGCACGCGTGAAGGCGTCATACACCGACAGTCAGGTAGTCCGCCTGTTGATGGCAGTCTCAGCAATCAACGTCTGGAACAGGCTGGCAATCTCGACGCATCAGACACTGCCCGCTCTGTAATCCCAAGATCCACACATCACGAGGCAGGTTCGACTTCACCTGGAGGCAGAACCTCCAGGTAAAGACGAACCGATAAGAACTGCTTGTATCAGCCAACCATCGCGTGGAAGCCACCGTCGACGTAGATGATCGACGCGGTGGTGCCGGGCAGCCAATCCGAGAGAACGGTGCACACGGTCTTGGCGACGGGCTCGCGGTCGTCGACATCCCAACCGATGGGAGCAGCGCCGTCCCACGCGGTGTTCAGCTTGTCGAGCTCGGCTCCCGGGCCGGTGCTGTCGCCGGCAATAGCCTTGGCTGCGAGAGTCTTGATCGGGCCGGAGGACACCAGGTTCGAGCGGATGCCCCGCACGCCGACCTCCTTGGCCACGTACCGGTTGACAGCCTCGAGGGTGGCCTTGGAGACACCCATCCAGTTGTAGAACGGCATCGCACGCGCCGGATCGAAATCCATGCCGACGATGGACCCGTTGTCGTTGAGCACCGGCATCAGGGCCTTGGCCAACGCACTGTACGAGTAGGCGGAAACCTCCAGCGCAACAGCCACATCGGACCACGGCGCATCCATGAACGGACTGCCCAGGCAGGAACGGGGTGCAAAACCGATGGAATGGACGACGCCGTCGATACCTTCGGGCGCCAACTCACGGACGCGATCGGCCAGGGTGGCGAGATCCTCGGGGTTCTGGACGTCGAGAGAGATGGCGGGCGGCACCGGCTGCGGCAGACGCTGAGCGATGCGGTCGATCAGGCGCAGACGATCGAATCCCGTGATCAGCACCTTGGCACCCTGCTCCTGCGCGACCTTGGCCACGTGGAACGCGATAGACGCATCGGTGATGATGCCGGTGACAAGAATGGTCTTACCCTCGAGCAAACCGCCCATGAGTTGTCCTCCTGAAGTGAGACGAAACGAAGAATGGAAAGTGTGTAGACGACAGAGCTAGTGACCCATGCCAAGGCCGCCGTCAACAGGAATGACCGCACCCGAGACGTAAGCCGAATCATCGGAAGCGAGGAAACTGACAACTGCCGCAACGTCTTCCGGCTTTCCGGTGCGCTGCAACGGGATAAACTCGGTGGCCTTGTCCTTGACGTCATCGCCCAGAGCAGCCGTCATGTCCGTCTCGATGAAACCGGGAGCGACAACATTTGCGGTGATCGATCGGGAGCCCAGTTCACGCGTCAATGAACGAGCGATCCCGATGATGCCGGCCTTGGACGCGGCGTAGTTGACCTGGCCGGCTTGACCCGCCAGACCCACGACCGACCCCAGAAAGATGAACCGGCCGAAACGCGCACGCAGCATCGAACGCGTCGCCCGCTTGGAGAGGCGGAACGTGCCGGTGAGGTTCGCGTCCAGGACGCTGGTGAACTGCTCCTCGCTCATCCGCATGATCAAGGTGTCATCGGTGACTCCGGCGTTGGCGACGATGACCTCGACGGGTCCCTGATGCGCCTCGACCTCTTTGAATGCACGGTCGATCGACTCGGTGTCGGTGACGTCGCAGACGACGCCGAACAGGCCTTCGGGTACACCGGATCCGCGGTGCGTGACCGCTACCTTGTGCCCGTCGGCGGCCAGGCGCTGAGCTACAGCCAAGCCGATGCCGCGGTTGCCGCCGGTGACGAGTACCGAGCGCGGAGTCGTGACGGTCCGTTCGGACACCACAGGGGTGGAGGGGGTAGACATGGCGATCAACCTATCAATTCTGCGAGGGCCGAGTACCGGCAATTGACGGACAGTTAGGAACAGTTAGCGACTACGGCAGTCGCTGGCGGGTTACCAGAGCGACGATCAAACCTGCAGTGGCAAACAAAACTCCGAGGATCAGCCACGGTTTGCTGGCGTCGCCGCGAGTGGTCTCGAAACCGATCTGCTCTTCGAGCGTGTCGTAGACGTCGCGCAACTCTTCGAGGCTTGACGCCGTGAAAAAACTTCCGCCGGACAGATTCGCGATTTCCTTGAGCGACGCGTCGTCGACGGGAACGGGGATGCGGTCACCTTCGATCTCGACACGGCCGTACGTCGTGCCGAACGAGATGGTGGAAATCGGAACACCCTTGTCCTTGGCCTGGCGGGCCGCAGTGAATCCGCCGCGCGGGTCGTCCTCACCTTCAGGGACGGTCTGCTTGCCGTCGGACAGCAGCACGATTCGGGCCGGCGGCGCCTGATCACTACCACCGAGCACGGCAGCCAACGTCTCGATCGACTGCAACGACGTGAAGATCGCTTCGCCTGTCGCCGTTCGCTCACTGAGCTTGAGATTGTCGATGGCAATCTTGGTCGCGTCTCGATTTGTCGTGGGAGACACCAGGACTGATGCCGTACCGGCAAATGCGACCAACCCGAGATTGATGCCTGGTGTCAGACCGTCGGCAAACGACTTGGCGGCTTCCTGCGCCGCGGCAAGGCGAGTCGGTTCGACGTCGGTGGCCTGCATCGACAGAGACACGTCGATCACGAGGATCACGGTGGCGCGGTTCCGCGGAACCTTCTTGTCTGCAGTCGGACCAGCCAACGCCACGGTGAAGAACACCAACGAGATCACCATCAAGATGGCGGAAACGTGGCGCCATCTGCCGGGACGCGACGGCGCCACCTTCTCCAGGAGCGCAAAATTCGTGAACCGCATTGTGTGCTTCTGCCGTTGTTTCTGCACAACGACGTAACCGACCACCAACGCGATGACAACAGCCAGAAACAGCAGCCACCACGGCGCAGTGAATTGCGAAAGACTCACGAACGAACTCCCCCAGATCCGGCGCCGGCACCATACGTGTGGCGGCGAGCCGAGATGAATCGAACAACGTCAGCGATCCAGTCACGATCGGTATGCAGCGACATCAGCGGTGCCCCACACCGGCGCAATGCCTGCTGAACCTCCACGCGATGCTCCGCCGCCACGCGCGCAAAATCAGCACGCAACTGCGGAGTGGTCGAGAACTCGCGTGTCCGACCGGACTCCGGATCATGCAGAACCACATCACCGACGTCGGGCAACTCGAGATCGCGCGGATCAACAACCTCGACGCCGAGCACGTCGTGGCGACCGGAGATTGCGCGCAGCGGTCGTTCCCAATCGGTGGGTCCGAGGAAGTCGCTGATCACCACCGCCAACCCGCGACGACGCTGCGGGCGACGCAAGGCCTCGATCGCGCCGACCAGATCTCCGCGCACCCCGTCCGGAGCATGCGGCGTCGTGGCGATCTTGCGAAGCATCGCCTGAGCATGAACACGACCACCACGAGCCGGAATCCGCGTCATCTGCTCACCCGTGGAAATGATTGCGCCGACGCGATTGCCACCCGAACTCGTCAGATGCGTCACCGCGGCAGCGGCAGCAACAACCAGATCCCGCTTCTCACAGCCTGCGGTACCGAAATCGAGGCTCGCGGACAAGTCGATCACCAGCCACGTCTCGAGTTCCCGGTCCGCCACCGACTGCCGCACATGCGGATGCGTCGTACGAGCCGTGACGGACCAATCCATTTGCCGCACATCGTCACCGGGCTGATATTCGCGAGCTTCACCAGGTTCGGAACCTGGCCCGGGGATGAGGCCGAGATGATCGCCGTGCAATACGCCGTCGAGGCGTCGGCGAACTGTCAGCTCGAGCGTCCGCAAAGCGGCGGTCAATCGTGGATCACGAAGTTCACCGGACTCGAACGACGGCGGTGCGCCCGCATGTCCGGGAAGGTGACTTTCGGTCACTGCGGGCGACTCATCGGATCAGGGCTCATGACCGGCGCGCCGTTCCCTTGACCATTGACGCTGCCTGGCGGAGTGAATTGTGGTGCGGGCGCGCCCTGCTGGGGTTGCTGCGGTCCCGCAACACCGGGTCCCGCCACCGTCGGTACCGGTCGTGCAGCGATCTGCGGCAGGCCGACAGTCTGCAATACCCGCGCAATGACGGCGTCGGGAGTGACTTCGTCAGCCAAAGCGTCGTAGGACAACACGAGGCGGTGACGCAAGACGTCCGGGATGACCTCGACGACGTCCTGGGGCACAACGTAATCGCGGCCCCGAACAAATGCGAGGGCTCGTGAGGCGGCGATGATGCCGAGCGTCGCGCGCGGCGATGCTCCGTACGCGATCCAACCGGCGACGTCGTCCAAACCGAACTCGCGCGGAGTACGGGTGGCGGCGATGACACGAACCACGTAGTCCACCAACGCGTGATGGACAAAAACGCTACTCGCGACGCGTTGGAGTCGGACCAATTCTTCGGGCCCGAGAATCTGGTGCGGTTCCGGTGCTGTGACACCCATGCGATAGACGATTTCGCGTTCTTCTTCGATGGTCGGGTAATCGACGAGGATCTTGAACAGGAAGCGGTCACGCTGCGCTTCGGGAAGCGGGTAGACGCCCTCGTTCTCGATGGGGTTCTGTGTTGCCATCACCAGGAACGGGTCCGGCATGTGGTAGCGCTTGCCGCCGATGGAGACGTGGCGCTCAGCCATGACCTCGAGCAAAGCCGACTGCACCTTGGCGGGTGCACGGTTGATTTCGTCGGCAAGGACGAAGTTCGCAACGACAGGTCCGAGTTCGGTGTCGAACTCTTCACGTCCCTGACGGTAGATGCGAGTACCGATCAAGTCGGTGGGCACGAGGTCCGGAGTGAACTGCACACGGGAGAAGGAACCACCGACCACCTTCGCGAAGGTTTCGACGGCCAGCGTCTTCGCCACACCGGGTACACCTTCGAGAAGCACATGCCCCTTGGCCAACAGTCCGACGAGTATCCGCTCGACCAGACGATCCTGACCGACGATGACACGTTTGACCTCGTAGATCGCTCGTTCCAAAGTCTGCACGTCGGCAGCGAGAGACGGCGCTACCCCGCCAGTTGTTCCACTCGCTTTGTCTACGTCGACCGATCCGATCGAATCTTCACGTGAGGTCACCAAGAATCCATCGCTTTCACCTAGAAAAGTTCCGACAGTAACGCGTTCCCCGCCAACTATTCCAGGTAGTTGCCCGCGATGCCGTAACCCCACGTCGACACGGGCAACCGAACCAGACAACAGGGGCATCGAGGACTCAGCTGTTGGTCGCGATCAAGACACCAACCGCACGGCATACGGCGTCATACCGCCCCAGCGGACAGGCGAGACCATGACGCTGGAACCGGACTGCGGAGCTTCGAGCATCTGCCCGTTACCGAGGTAGAGCGCCACGTGCTGACTTGCGTTGGGGCCATAGAAGATCATGTCGCCGCGTTTCATCTCCGACGCCGGAACCTGGGTACCCGCGGTGTACTGGTAGCCGGTGTAGTGCGGCAAGGAGATTCCGACACCCGCGAAGGCATAGATCATCAGACCCGAGCAGTCGAACCCGATCTTGTTGAAGTCGCCGTAACTGTCGGCTACTCCGCCGTCACGGATTCCGCGTGTCGGCCCGTTCTCGTCGCCGCCGCCCCACGCGTACTGAATGCCGAGCTGCGACATTCCGCGGTCGATGACCGATTCGATTGCAGAACTGCCACCGACAGCCGGCGGCGTCGGCTTGGGCTTCGGTGTCGTCGTGGGCGGCGTGGGCTTCGGTGTCGTCGTGGGCGGCGTGGGCTTCGGTGTGGTGGGTTTCGGCGTGGTGGGCTTCGGTGTGGCGACCGGAGTGTCCTCGTCGGTCGTCGTGTCCTCGTCGGTTGTCGTTTCTTCGTCCGTTGACGTGTCTGTGCCAGTTGACGTGTCCTCGTCATCGTCGCCGGGGATGACGGTGGGCGTCGGATCTTCGACGGCGGTGTGTGGACGCTGAGCAGCGGCCAGGGCGGCAGCGCGATCCTTTGCTGCCTGATCGGCGGCAGCGCGTGCAGCAGCTTGCGCGGCGGCTTCCTTCGCTGCCGCTTCGAGAGCAGCCTGATGGGCTTCTTCGGCGCGACGCTGTTCATCCCAGGTTGCGTACGCCTGACGCTGACCTTGAAGGCCGGCAACCGCATTGCGGGCGGCGTCCAGCTGAGCTTGCGCAGAGTTGCGGTTCGCTTCGATGGAAGCCTTCTTCGCAACCTGCTGGTCAAGTGCGTTGCGGGCAATCTCGATTGCCTGCTCGGCCAAGGCCTTCAAATTTGCGGCAACCTCGGCTGCAGCATCGGCTTGCTGCTTGGCCTGACGGGTCTCGGAATCCTTGTTTGCCTGCTCGGTCCGTGCGCGCTGCAAGCCGTCGAGCACGGCACGCTGAGAACTGGAGAGCAATTTGAGGACCTGGGCGCGGTCCAGGACGTCGCCCGGGCCCTTGGCGTCGAGGAACGAGGAGATCGATGCCGTGTTGGTGCCCTTGACGTAACTCGATCGGGCGTATTTGTCGAAATCGGTCTGCGCTACGGCGATCTGCGCGCCGGCGTCCTTGAGTGCTTGCTTGGTGACTCCGACGGCCTGGGCTGCGGTATCAGCGGCACTTCGTGCGTTCTGGAGGTCGACAAGGGTCTTGTTGACGTCTTCTCGTTTGATTGCAACTTCGTTGTCGAGCGACGTCAACTGTTCGTTTGCTGCAGCAACTTGATTGATAAGTGCGCTGACAGTGCCGACATTCGACGACACCTGAGAATCCGCGGAAGCGATTTCGGAATCACTGGGATTGCGCGGTGGCGGGGGTACTGCGGCACCGACGCCGGGTGTTCCGACGACCAATGCGCTGACAATGCCGATACCGACTAGAAGCTGTGCCAGACGGGCCGACGCTCGGGAAGGTCCACGGCGGCTGAATCCGCCACGTGTTACTTGCCTCACAAATAACTCTCCCTCGCGTGTTCGCCACGGGCCCGCTGGGTCGCCGATCCGTGCGGGGAGGGAATGCGCAGGAAGCTATGACGCCGCGTCGGCGTCATCGGTGAGCGTGAACCGAATCGGTTCCGCTCTCCTTGATGAGGTTCGACTTCGGTGCCCGGCGCCCGAAAATATGAGGCGTCACGCAAAGTCCATCGAACAACAACAGTCTTTCTGCGACACTTCTTCCCCAAAAAGTGCCAGTTGCACCGTACGACACTTGAGAGAACTTTGGAAACTTTAGCCACAAATAACACAAAGAGTATTTCGCCAGGTGAATGGCCGTATCTACCAAAAAGTGCAGGTACTCACCCCAAATGCGGGTGAGTACCTGTTTTCACGAATTATGTGGAAGTTTGCGTCTCGGGCGACGCTTACGCCGGTCCGGCGGGTCCGACGGTCCGTGGCACCGAACTCTCAACGTGCCCACTTTGTTCGGTTTCGGGCTCCCGGCGCCACTTCGCCACAAACGTGACAGCTGCAATGATCGCCACGATTGCCACCAAAAGCACCGTGTACAGCGCCCACGGAGGCCCGGGTTCAACGATCTCGTGAGAGAAACGATCGGCGGTGCTGGCGGCACTGTCACCGAACGCAATATCCTGCGCAGTCTCGAGCTGGACTCGGCTGATGGAATCGCTGTAGCTGCCCATCCAATTCGGGCTCAGGACCAGGACAGTGCCACCCTCGGTTTCACCGACCGTGGTGGCGAGATCACGCAGATCGGTATCCCGGCCCGGGTTCTCGCCGAGCACGACCACACTCAAATCGATTCCACGCTCACGGGCATCAGCGACTACCGCCGTCAGAGCGCCGACATCGCCTGCCGGTGCGGAAACTCCGCTCTGCGCAACGTCCGCGAGAACGTCGTCGAGATCGACGTTCGACGGGACCTCGACATGCAGAGGCTGGCTCGACTGCAGGGGCGTGAAGACCAAGTGTGTAGGAGCAGACATCTCTCATCCGGGTGCTGTTCGGATTCACCCAGAACGTAGCTGTGTGAAAATCATCCGAGGTCGTGGTCGGCGGCATAGCCACCGAGGTTTTCAGCGGCACAGCCGCCGAGGTTTCAGCGGCACAGCCGCAGCGGGCCTGAATGCACCCTACTTGAGGTTGACTGCAACTCCGCGTCACATCGACGCCTGGCACATCCCGGCTCTGATCGATTGTGCGCCCGGTCACCCAGTCCGCCCTGCGTTGCGCAGCCTCGCAGACTACGTGAAGATTGTGTCGGTCAAGTTGCCCCGAAGTCTCACAGGACAAGCGTACTGTTAGACTTCAGACCGAGAGGTACCTCGGTTCGGCCGAGTCCGATTCAGCTCCGATGTTCAGACAGTTCCGAAGATGAACTGTGCGATTGGCGTGAGCTGGCAATGGATACGCCGAGTAGAAGTACCTCGCTTCAGCTGCCGACACAGCCCCGTCGGTGGCGACCCTCATACACGAGTGGAGCAGACGTGAGCACCAGTATTGATTCGTTCGGAGCCAAGGGAAACCTCGAGGTCGGTGAGAACTCTTACGAGATCTTCCGCCTCTCGGCAGTCCCCGGTACCGAGAAATTGCCTTATTCCTTGAAGGTTCTCGCTGAGAACCTTCTCCGCACCGAAGACGGTGCCAACATCACCGCGGATCACATCCGCGCAATCGCAAGCTGGGATCCCGCAGCCCAGCCGAGCATCGAAATCCAGTTCACGCCGGCCCGCGTGATCATGCAGGACTTCACCGGCGTTCCTTGTATCGTCGACCTCGCCACCATGCGTGAGGCTGTCACCACCCTCGGCGGTGACCCGAACAAGGTCAACCCGCTCTCCCCCGCCGACATGGTCATCGACCACTCGGTCATCCTCGACGTCTTCGGCCAGGCCGACGCACTCGAGCGCAACGTCGATCTCGAATACCAGCGCAACGGCGAGCGCTACCAGTTCCTCCGTTGGGGCCAAGGCGCATTCGACGACTTCAAGGTCGTCCCCCCGGGAATGGGCATCGTTCACCAGGTCAACATCGAGTACCTGGCGCCCACCGTCATGTCCCGTAACGGACAGGCATACCCCGACACCTGCGTCGGCACCGACTCGCACACCACGATGGTCAACGGCCTCGGCGTGCTCGGCTGGGGCGTCGGCGGCATCGAGGCCGAGGCAGCCATGCTCGGCCAGCCCGTCTCCATGCTCATCCCGCGCGTCGTCGGCTTCAAGCTCTCCGGTGAGATCAAGCCCGGCGTCACCGCAACCGACGTCGTTCTGACCGCTACCGAGATGCTCCGCAAGCACGGCGTCGTCGGCAAGTTCGTCGAGTTCTACGGCAAGGGCGTCGCCGAGGTTCCCCTCGCGAACCGCGCAACCCTGGGCAACATGAGCCCCGAATTCGGTTCCACCGCAGCGATTTTCCCGATCGACAGCGAAACCATCGACTACCTGCGCCTCACCGGCCGCAGCGACGAGCAGCTCGCTCTCGTCGAGGCGTACGCGAAGGAACAGGGTCTGTGGCACAACCCCGATCAGGAGCCCGTCTTCTCCGAGTACATCGAGCTCGATCTGGGAACAGTTGTTCCCTCGATCGCCGGCCCGAAGCGCCCGCAGGACCGAATCCTGTTGTCGGAGTCCAAGCCTGCATTCCGCAAGGACATCCATACCTACGTGGACGACGATGCCCCGGCCGAGCACACTCAGCTCGACGAGGCCGTCGAAGAGTCCTTCCCCGCTTCCGATCCCGCTGCGCTCTCGTTCGCCGATGACGGAGCGGTCAATGCTCTCTCGGCTGCAAACGGCGCACAGGGCCGTCCGAGCAAGCCGGTAGTCGTCAAATCCGAGGCCGGCGAGTTCGTCCTCGATCACGGCGCAGTAGTCGTTGCCGGCATCACGTCGTGCACCAACACGTCCAACCCGTCGGTCATGCTCGGAGCCGCACTTCTCGCACGCAACGCCGTCGAAAAGGGTCTCTCGACCAAGCCTTGGGTCAAGACGAACATGGCTCCCGGCTCGCAGGTTGTCACCGACTACTACGAGAAGGCCGGCCTGTGGCCGTACCTCGAGAAGCTCGGCTACTACCTCGGTGGATACGGCTGCACCACGTGCATCGGTAACACCGGACCGCTGCCCGAGGCAGTCTCCAAGGCGATCAACGACAACGACCTTTCGGTCACCGCCGTGCTCTCCGGTAACCGTAACTTCGAGGGTCGCATCTCCCCCGATGTGAAGATGAACTACTTGGCTTCCCCGCCGCTCGTGATTGCTTACGGGCTCGCCGGAACCATGGACTTCGACTTCGAGACGGACTCGCTCGGCAACGACACCGAGGGCAACCCGGTGTTCCTGAAGGACATCTGGCCGTCCACCCAGGAAATCGAAGAGACGATCAAGTCGTCGATCGATCAGGACATGTTCCGCAAGTCCTACGCGACCATCTTCGCGGGCGACAGCCGCTGGCAGAATCTCGAAACGCCGAAGGGTGACACCTTCGAGTGGGACGAGAACTCCACCTACGTGCGGAAGCCACCGTACTTCGATGGCATGACGATGGATCCGGCTCCGGTCAAGGACATCAAGGGCGCTCGCGTCCTGGCACTGCTCGGCGACTCGGTCACCACCGACCACATCAGCCCCGCAGGTCCGATCAAGGCCGGCACCCCCGCCGCGCAGTACCTCGATTCCCATGGCGTCGAGCGTGCGGACTACAACTCGCTCGGTTCGCGTCGCGGCAACCACGAGGTCATGATTCGCGGAACGTTCGCGAACATCCGTCTACGCAACCAGCTCCTCGACGCAGTTGTCGAAGGCGGCGTCTCCGGCGGTTACACCCGCGACTTCACCGTCGACGGCGGCCCGCAGGCCTTCATTTACGACGCGTCGCAGAACTACCAGGCAGCCGGCATCCCGCTGGTCGTCCTGGGCGGCAAGGAGTACGGCTCCGGATCCTCGCGTGACTGGGCAGCCAAGGGCACCAGCCTCCTCGGTGTCAAGGCCGTCATCACCGAGTCGTTCGAGCGTATTCACCGCTCCAACCTCATCGGTATGGGCGTTGTCCCGCTGCAGTTCCCGGTCGGCGAGTCTGCCGGTTCGCTCGGACTCACCGGCACCGAGACGTTCGACATCGTCGGCGTCGAGAAGCTCAACGAGGGCGTTACCCCGAAGACCATGAAGGTCATCGCCACTCGCGAGAACGGCGACAAGGTCGAGTTCGACGCAGTCGTGCGCATCGATACGCCCGGTGAAGCGGATTACTACCGCAACGGTGGCATCCTGCAGTACGTGCTCCGCAACATGATCCGCGGCTAGTTCGCCACTGCCCTACCGCACGGCGGACTCAGCGACCTGCTGAGTCCGCCGTGTGCGTTAGGTACCGGTTCATGGGTGAAAGCGATTCTGCGGGAGCCGAATCGATCGATCCGAGAAGCGCGAGACGAGGACAAGAACGTGCCCAAGGTCAGTGAAGACCATCTCGCGGCACGGCGCAGTCAGATCCTTGACGGCGCCCGCCGCTGCTTTGCGGAATACGGCTACGACGGCGCCACCGTCCGCCGACTCGAAGAAGTGACAGGATTGTCCCGTGGGGCGATCTTCCATCACTTCAAGGACAAGGACGGCCTGTTTCTCGCGCTTGCGAGTGAGGACGCGAGCCGCATGGCGGACGTCGTCGCCGAAGAGGGTCTTGTTCAGGTGATGCGCGACATGCTCGCACAGCCCGATCAATTCGATTGGCTGGGAACACGACTCGAAATCGCTCGCCGACTTCGAACTGATGCGGAATTCCGCGCGAAGTGGTCTCAGCGGTCGGCTGAACTCACCGAAGCCACCAGCGCACGTCTCGCTCGCCAAAAATCAGCTGGCCGGCTGCGTGACGACGTCCCCACCGACGTCCTGATCGGATACCTCGATCTGGTGTTAGACGGTCTTGTCGCGCGTATCGCGTCCGGCCACGCCGGCGACAATCTGTCGGCCGTGCTCGATCTGGTCGAGGAATCCGTGCGTCGACGGGATTAGGGGCTTCGCCCCTGTGCGTGCTTTTGGTAGTACTGACTACCGAAAAGGCGCACAGGGGCACCGTCCCTCAGCACTTGAACACCGACCAGCAGATGCCGTTTCGCAACAGTTGATCATCGAGTACCAGCTCGCGAATCGCCTCTGGGAGTTGGTCACGCTGCCACTGACACTCGAGTCGCCCAGCGGTCTCACGCTCGCCATCCGGCGCGGCAGCACGCGCGGCCTTGATCGCATAGGCGGCCGCACCGAGCTCATGTGCAGCGACATGCGCGACGGCTCCTGCCTGGCCGGCGGCGTACGCAGCGTGCCGCGGTGCCCCACGCAGATCTCTGGCCGCACCCATTGCGTGGCCGCCCGCCGCGCGAGCCTCCATCACCTTGACCTCGCCACGCACCCAGGCGCGGACATGCTCGATAGCCTGACGCGGCCGCGTGTCATCAGGGCGAGCCGACTCGAAGAGGTCCAGAACATGCCCCGCACACGCTGCAGCCCACAGAGCGAGGAGCTGGTGATCCGAATCAGTGAGGGTCCCACCACGGCGAATCGTCACGAAGCGAGGGTCCCGGATCTTCGGAAGAATCATCGAGTAGGACTGGTCTTGGGGTGCAGGACATCAGAAATGCTTATGTACCCAGCCTTAGGTTCCGTTGGAAGGCTGATCGGCAAAAGCCCCATGCTCTCACGGCATTCGTTGACCGAAAAAACGTACTGTGCACAGTGAGGCTTGACCTGTACGTCAGGGAACTGAGCCCGAAGCTCGTGAATAATTTCGTACCCATCGTCGTACCAGTCGAAGACCTTTATCCCGGGAAGCCAACGTGGACGCGAAGCGAAGCCGTCGATCTCCTCCACGAAAAACCTTTGGAACCGGTCAGTCCACGCCAGTATCTTGGCACCCAAGGCATCGTCAATCCCGATTTGACGGGGAAGAACGTATGGCTGCTCCGACTGGACTGTTACAAGTTCCCTCGAAGGCCAGAGAGAACTGGGATGACCATAGTCTGGATAGACTCTGATCATGAGTCCTTCCACTCGGTCGACCATTCGTCATCACCTGCCAATCCGGTAGCGAAATCTCTCGAGGTTGGATCCGCAATTCTTCCCGGGCTAGTCGCCCTGCCAGACTATCCCGGACCGCTACTACTGAACATTGTTGGATTGCGACGACGAATGCCGGCCAACTCTTATCGAGTTGGCCGGCATTTTTCGTCGGAGTGATCAGGCGAGCTGAATGAGCTCCAGGTATTCCTGCGACCAGTGATCCTCGTTGCCGTCGGGCAGAAGGATGACACGCTCGGGGTTAAGAGCCTCAGCGGCACCCGGATCGTGAGTCACCAGAACAACGGCGCCGGTGTAGCTGCGAAGTGCGTCGAGGACCTGCTCGCGAGAGATCGGGTCGAGGTTGTTAGTGGGCTCATCGAGCAGTAGGATGTTCGCGGCGGAAGACACAAGACCGGCCAGAGCCAGACGTGTCTTCTCACCACCGGAGAGGGTGCCGGCGGGCTGCTCGAGCTGCGGGCCCGTGAACATGAAAGCGCCCAGGAGTGAACGCAGTTCCTGCTCCCCCGTATCCGGCGCAGCGTGGCGGATGTTCTCCCATACCGAAGCGTCGTCGTCGAGGGTGTCGTGCTCCTGAGCGAAGTAGCCGACCTTCAAACCGTGACCCGCGATGAGCTCGCCGGCA
>NZ_JASHKR010000066.1 GCF_030056815.1 Rhodococcus sp. IEGM 1379 | reverse complement strand
GCTGCTGCGGAACGTCCCTCGGCGATGGCCCAGACGATCAGGGACTGACCGCGGCCCATATCGCCGGCAACAAAGACGCCGTCGATGTTGGTATTCCACTTGGACGTGCGGGCGACGTTGCCGCGCTCGTTCAGGTCGACACCGAGATCGGTGAGCAGACCCGGCTTTTCAGGTCCGACAAAGCCCATGGCCAGGAGTACGAGATCCGCTTCGAGCTCGAAGTCCGAGCCCTCTACTTTCTCGAAGCGACCCGACTTCATCTCGACCTCGTGAGCCTTGAGGCCGGTGACCTTGCCGTCGACACCGACGAAGTTCTCGGTGTTGACGGAGAACAGGCGCTCGCCGCCCTCCTCGTGAGCCGAAGCCACGCGGTACATCAACGGGTATGTCGGCCATGGGGTTTGCTCGGCGCGAGTCTCCGGCGGACGCGGCATGATCTCGAACTGGTGGACGCTGGCTGCGCCCTGACGGTGCGAGGTACCGAGGCAGTCGGCGCCGGTGTCGCCGCCGCCGATGATGACGACCTTCTTGCCTTCAGCGGTGATGGTGGGAGCGTCGAGGTCACCCAACTGCACGCGGTTGGCGATCGGCAGGAACTCCATCGCCTGATGAATTCCGTCGAGTTCGCGGCCGGGGATCGGCAGATCGCGGGCCAAGGTAGCGCCGCCGGCCAGAACCACGGCGTCGAACTGCTCGCGCAGCTCGTCGGCCGTGATATCCACGCCCACATTGACGTTGGTCTTGAAGACGGTGCCTTCGGCTTCCATCTGCTCGAGACGGCGATCGATGTGGCGCTTCTCCATCTTGAACTCGGGAATGCCGTAGCGCAGAAGGCCGCCGATGCGGTCTTCCCGCTCGAAGACCGTCACTGCGTGACCGGCGCGGGTCAGCTGCTGCGCTGCAGCCAGACCAGCGGGACCACTGCCGACAACTGCGATGCGCTTGTTGGTGGCGCGTGCAGCACGAACCGGCTTGACCCATCCCTCGTCGAAGGCCTTGTCGATGATCTCGACCTCGACCTGCTTGATGGTGACGGGATCCTGGTTGATGCCCAGGACGCACGACGCTTCACACGGTGCAGGGCACAGGCGACCGGTGAACTCCGGGAAGTTGTTGGTCGCGTGCAGACGCTCGACGGCGTCGTGCCATTGGTCCTTGTACACCAGGTCGTTCCACTCGGGAATCAGATTTCCGAGGGGGCAACCGTTGTGGCAGAAAGGAATTCCGCAGTCCATGCAACGGCTGGCTTGGGTTTTGAGGGACTCCTTCGGAAACTCCTCGTACACCTCTTTCCAGTCGAGCAGGCGCAGTGGAACGGGACGACGGACCGGCAATTCGCGCGAGCCGTGCTTCAGGAAACCGCTTGGATCACCCACGAGCTGCCTCCATGATTGCCTCGTCGACGTTTGCGCCGCGAATTTCGGCGTCCTTGATTGCCATCAGTACCTTCTTGTAATCGCGCGGCATAACCTTCGCGAAGTGGGTCACCTGCTGGGACCAATCTGCGAGGATTCGCGCAGCCACCTCGGAACCTGTTTCGTCGCGGTGCCTTTCGATGGCACTCTTGAGCCAGACGTACTCGTCGCCTTCGAGGTCCTCGAGGTCTACCAACTCGGTGTTGAGGTTGGCTTCGAAATCGCGGTCCGGGTTGTAGACGAACGCGACGCCACCGGACATGCCGGCACCGAAGTTACGGCCGGTCTTTCCGAGAATGACCACCTTGCCGCCGGTCATGTACTCGCACCCGTGATCGCCCACACCCTCGACGACAGCAGTGGCGCCGGAGTTACGGACTGCGAAACGTTCGCCGACGATTCCACGCAGTAGAGCCTCACCGCTGGTGGCGCCGAACAGGATCACATTGCCACCGATGATGTTGTCTTCGGCGACAAAGCCTTCCGCTGCATTGAGCGGCGGCCGTACGACGATGCGTCCACCCGAAAGCCCCTTGCCGACGAAGTCGTTGGCGTCGCCGTTCAGGCGAAGGGTCATACCGCGGGGCACGAAAGCACCGAAGCTGTTACCGGCACTGCCGGTGAACGTGATGTCGATGGTGTTGTCGGGCAAGCCCTCTCCACCGAACGCCTTGGTGACCTCGTGGCCGAGCATGGTGCCGACCGTGCGGTTGACGTTGGTGATCGCGGACTCGAATGCGACCGGCTCACCCTTGTCGAGTGCGTTGCGTGCCGCGACGATCAACTGCTGATCGAGTGCCTTGTCGAGGCCGTGATCCTGTGTGCCGGTGCAGTGGACGTCCTGGTCCATGAACGCGGACTCGACCTGGTGCAGGATCGGCGACAGATCGAGATTGCCGGCCTTGCTTCCCTTCCAGTGTGCGAGAGCGCGCGTGGTGTCCAGCATGTCGACCTGGCCGACTGCTTCGAGCAGCGTGCGGAAACCGAGTTCCGCGAGAAGCTCACGAACCTCTTCGGCGATGAACATGAAGAAGTTCTCGACAAATTCCGGCTTGCCGCTGAAACGCTGTCGCAGCACGGGGTTCTGCGTCGCGACACCCACAGGGCAGGTGTCGAGGTGGCAGACGCGCATCATGATGCAACCCGAGACAACCAGCGGCGCGGTGGCGAAACCGAACTCCTCGCCGCCGAGCAGAGCAGCAACAACAACGTCGCGGCCCGTCTTGAGCTGACCGTCGACCTGCACGACGATACGGTCACGAAGACCGTTGAGCAGCAACGTCTGCTGGGTCTCGGCGAGGCCGAGTTCCCACGGTGCGCCTGCGTGCTTGACGGAGGTCAGCGGGGTGGCACCGGTGCCACCGTCGTGACCGGAGATCAGAACGACGTCGGCGTGCGCCTTGGAGACACCGGCCGCGACGGTTCCGACGCCAACTTCGGAGACCAGCTTCACGTGAACGCGGGCCTGCGGGTTGGCATTCTTCAGATCGTGGATCAGCTGAGCGAGATCCTCGATCGAGTAGATGTCATGGTGCGGCGGCGGCGAGATGAGACCGACGCCCGGTGTGGAGTGCCGAACCTCGGCCACCCACGGGTACACCTTGTGAGCCGGAAGCTGGCCGCCCTCACCAGGCTTGGCTCCCTGCGCCATCTTGATCTGGATGTCGGTGCAGTTGGTCAGGTAGTGCGACGTGACACCGAAGCGTCCCGACGCGACCTGCTTGATGGCACTTCGACGCGAGTCGCCGTTTGCATCCGGGATGAAGCGTGACGGATGTTCGCCGCCCTCACCGGAGTTGGAGCGGGCGCCCAGACGGTTCATCGCGATAGCGAGGGTCTCGTGAGCCTCGGCGGAGATGGAGCCGTAGCTCATCGCACCCGTCGAGAAACGCTTGACGATCTCGCTGGCCGGCTCGACCTCGTCGATGGAGATGGAGGGCCGCTTGCCGATGTTGAACTCGAAGAGGCCACGTAGTGCTGCAAGACGCTCCGACTGGTCGTTGACCAGGGTCGTGTATTCCTTGAAGACCTCGTATTGCCCTGTGCGAGTGGCATGCTGGAGCTTGAATACCGTGTCCGGGTTGAACAGGTGGTATTCGCCTTCACGACGCCACTGGTACTCGCCGCCAACTTCGAGCTCGCGGTGAGCGCGCTCTTCGGGACGGTCCAGGTACGCAATGCGGTGACGTGCGGCTACGTCGTCGGCAATCTGATCGAGGCCGATACCGCCGAGATGCGACTGCAGACCGGTGAAGTACTCGTCCGTCAGCTCCTGCGAGAGGCCGATGACCTGGAACAGCTGAGCACCGGTGTACGACGCGAGTGTCGAGATGCCCATCTTGGACATCACCTTGAGAACACCCTTGCCGGCAGCCTTGATGTAGTTGGCGATGCCCTTCTCGATGGTCAGACCCTCGAGCTCACCGTTCTGAAGCAACTCGTCGACGGTTTCGAAAGCCATGTAGGGGTTGACCGCTGCGGCACCGAAGCCGAGGAGAAGCGCCATGTGGTGCACCTCGCGGGCGTCGCCGGCCTCGACGATGAGGCCGACCTTGGTCCGCGACTTCTCGAGAACCAGGTGGTGATGCACGGCGGAGGTGAGGAGCAGCGACGGAATCGGCGCGTAGTCCTCGGTGGACTCGCGGTCCGAGAGCACGATGATGCGTGCGCCACCCTCGATTGCCTGCGACACCTGGTACTTGATGCCTTCGAGCGAACGACGGATACCGTCGCCGCCTTCCTTGGCGGGGTACAGGCCGCGGATCACGACGCTGCGGAAGCCCGGGAACAGGCCGTTGTCGTTGACGTGAACGAGCTTCGACAGATCGTCGTTGTGCAGGATCGGCTGCGGAAGTGCAATCTGCTTGCAGGAGTCCGCATTCGGATGCAGCAGGTCGCCTTCGGGGCCGATGGTGGCGCCGAGGCTGGTGACAACCTCTTCACGAATCGCGTCGAGCGGTGGGTTGGTGACCTGAGCGAACAGCTGCGAGAAGTAGTCGAACAGCATCCGCGGACGTGCGGAAAGCACGGCGATCGGAGTGTCGGTACCCATCGAACCCAAAGCCTCGGCACCCGAGAGAGCCATCGGCTTGACGAGGAGGTTGACCTCTTCGTTGGTGAATCCGAAGAGCTGCTGACGCAGAACCGCACGCTCGTGCGACATGTACGTGTACGGGTGATCGGGCAGGTCGTCCATGTGGATCAGACCTTCGTCGATCCACTCCTGGTACGGCTGCTCGGCTGCGAGTTCGGACTTCAGTTCGTCGTCGCTGATGATCCGGCCCTGCGCCGTGTCCACAAGGAACATGCGGCCGGGCTGGAGGCGGATCTTCTGGACCACGGTGGACGGGTCGATCGGCAGAACGCCGACCTCCGACGCCATGACAACAAGGCCGTCTTCGGTGATCCACAGACGCGACGGACGCAGACCGTTGCGGTCCAGCACAGCGCCGATGACGGTGCCGTCGGTGAAGCACACCGACGCCGGTCCGTCCCACGGCTCCATGAGCGCGGAGTGGTATTCGTAGAACGCCCGACGAGCGGGGTCCATGCTCTCGTGCTTCTCCCAGGCTTCCGGGATCATCATCAAGATTGCGTGCGGGAGGCTGCGGCCCGCGAGGTGCAGCATCTCGAGCACCTCGTCGAAACGAGCGGTGTCACTGGCGCCCTTGGTGCAGATCGGGAAGATCTTGTCCAGGTTTTCGCGGCCACCGAAGACATCGCTGTCGATGAGGGACTCGCGAGCGCGCATCCAGTTCTCGTTGCCGGTGACGGTGTTGATCTCACCGTTGTGCGCAACGCGTCGGAACGGGTGTGCCAGCGGCCACGACGGGAACGTGTTGGTGGAGAAGCGCGAGTGGACCAAACCCAAGGCGCTCTCGACACGGTCGTCCTGCAGATCCAGGTAGAAACCCTTGAGCTGTGGCGTCGTCAGCATGCCCTTGTAGACAAATGTCTGACCGGAGAGACTGGGGAAGTACACAGTCTCGCTACCGGGGCCGCCCTTGCCGGCGCCTTCGGTGCCGAGTTCGTGCTCGGTGCGCTTACGCACGACGTAAGCACGACGCTCGAGGTCCATGCCCGTGAACTCGTCGCCCTCGGAACCGATGAAGATCTGACGGAACGTCGGCATGGCGTCGCGCGCCAATGCGCCAAGCGAAGAGTCGTCGGTTCCGACCTCACGCCAGCCCAGAACCGTCAGGCCCTCTTCGACGACGATCTTCTCGACCGCAGCAGCGGCCTCGTGAGCATCCGTGTCGGCCTGCGGCAGGAATGCGATACCCGTTGCGTACGCGCCTTCGGCGGGCAGCGGGAAGTCCACGACAGCTCGGAAGAACTTGTCGGGAACCTGCAGCAGGATGCCCGCGCCGTCACCCGTGTTGGGTTCGGAACCGGCAGCACCGCGGTGCTCGAGGTTCACCAGAGCCGTAATCGCCTTCTCGACGATGTCTCGACTGCGGCGACCATGCATGTCGACAACAAACGCGACACCACAGGAGTCGTGCTCGTTGGACGGGTGATAGAGGCCTTGGGGGCCTGGAAGTTGCTTCATACCTAGCCTTCGTATGCCATAAAGATGCACCGACGACCAGCAGCGCTGATGGCCATCAACTTGCAATGCAAGTCAGTAAAGAGCACCGACACGACGATGTGTCGGTACCGGGTTGAAACGTCTGCGAGACAACCGTGTAACAAAAACGATAATTCAGAACCCCGGCATGTGCGCAACTAAGGTAGCCCTATGTTTGCCCTGAACTGCGACGATGCTGACGCCCGAGAGCGCCTCGAAGAGATTCAGGGCTGCGTTTCGTGCAGAAAGTTCCGCTTCACAGGATACCGAATCCCCAGGCAAGCAGGCTATGCGGGAGACAAAAGGGCGATAAATGCAACAACTGGCCGCAGCGATAAAGATCAGCTGCGGCCAGTGTGCTTGGAATTCTAACAAAAGTTGAGCGATCAACCAAGGGGTCGTCCTCACTTTTTGTGCGACTAATGCCATTGATGTGATTTGCGTACGCTCACTGCAAGGAAACGAGGTGTCAGACAATGACAACCGCAGTGGTGGTAGGCAGCGGCCCCAACGGGCTGGCCGCGGCAATCGAACTTGCACGCAGCGGAATCGAAGTTCATGTCATCGAGGGCGCCGACAAGATCGGGGGCGGCACCCGCAGTAGTAGTGAGTACATCGTCGACGGACTCATCCACGACGACTGCTCCGCTTTTCATCCCACCGCTCTGGCCTCACCGTTTTTCAGGGAACTCGACCGGGAATTCACCCTCGCCGATCACGGACTGACATGGCTTTGGCCCGAAATCGACCTCGTTCACCCGCTTGACGACGGCACCGCCGGCGTTCTGTGGCGCGATATCAATCGAACCGCAGACGGACTGGGTGTCGACGGTAAGAAGTGGCGCAGCGTCTTCGGATACCTCTCCGTGAACTTCGACGAATTGGTGCAGGACGTCTTTCAACCGGTCATTCATGTGCCGAAGCATCCGCTGACGCTCGCACGTTTCGGTGCCGGAGCACTCCTTCCCGCTACCGCCCTTGCTCGTATCTGGCAGACCCCGCAAGCACGTGCACTGTTCGGTGGCGTCGCTGCGCATATGTTCGGGTCACTGAATGCACCGCTGTCCAGCGCGGTCGGATTGATGCTCGGCGCCGGCGCCCACGCTCACGGTTGGCCTGTGGCACAAGGTGGTTCGGGCGCAATTGCTGCGGCACTGGCGTCAATTCTGCGCAGCCTTGGCGGTACAATCGAGACCGGAAACTGGGTCACCGACTTTTCTTCGTTGGTCGGCTACGACATCGTGATGCTTGACCTCGCGCCCGATGCCGCCGCCCGACTCCTCGATGGTCGGCAGCCTGATCGCATTGCACGGGCCTACCGCAAATACCGCTACGGTCCCGCCGCCTACAAGGTTGACTACGCCGTGCGCAGTGACTCCGACGGAAGCGTCGTACCGTGGACCAATCCCCACGCACGGAAAGCCGGAACCCTGCATCTAGCCGGAACGATATCGGAAACGGCTGCCGTGGAGCGTCAGACCGTACAAGGTTCCATGCCTGGGAAGCCCTTTATCCTATTGGGTCAGCAGTTCCTCGCCGATCCCTCTCGTTCGGTCGGAGACATCCATCCGGTCTGGGCCTATGCGCATGTGCCGCACGGTTATTCGGGCGATGTCACCGAGTCGATAACCCGGCAGATCGAACGCTTCGCTCCGGGATTCCGGGACCGGATCGTCGGTACTCACGTTCGTAACGTCCCGCAAATGCAGGCGTACAACCCCAACTACGTCGGCGGGGACATCTCGGCCGGCGCGAATACCCCGCGGCAGATCATCGCCAGACCCAGATTCGGGCTCAATCCATATGCCACCGGAGTTCCGGGCGCCTTCCTCTGCTCGTCGGCAACGCCCCCGGGCGGCGGCGTCCACGGAATGGGCGGATACAACGCTGCTCGGGCGGCACTGAAATCACGGGGCTGAAACGTCCCCACGGGGACGCCGACTCACACAGATTCGATGTGGAGCAAGTGTTCGATTCCTCGCAGGTCATCCGCGTTGCGGGTGATAAGTCGAGCATTGTGCGCGGGTGCGGTCGCGGCGACCATTAAATCAAGCGCCCGCGGCTGGGGCTTACGACCGTGCGCTTTACCGCAGAGCGCGTTGTTCTGCCGTCGAAGCAACCAGAAGACCGAAGTGCAATTCAGCCAAACTCACTGCACTGATCGCTAATTCGCCGTCCAGCGGCGGTACGTCGTTCGCGATGAGAATACTGGTATCCAACACTGACTTCACTGCTGCGACCACGGATCAACGATCGGGTCGTGCATCAGGGTGCGATCTTTCGCCCATTCCGGGTCGGTTCTTATGTCGAAAATTTCGGCAACTTCTTCACATGAGCACCATGCCCTCTTTCCAGCTGGACCGAGAACAGCGCTCGGCCGGCCAGCGACGGTAATCAGCATGGTCTCTCCCGTCTCGGCACGTTTGACGTAGTCGCTAGCATGCTGCCGGAGTTCCTTCAATCCCAAACGCTCCATACCCGATAGCAGCACTAGTGCTACGCGCCAAATGATGCGTCATGGGGAGCGACGTTGAAGGCAGGCGATTGACGGCCGAAACGTACCGGCGGGGACGACATAACTCGCAAATCAGTCGTGCTCCCTTGGCTAGAGTTTGGGCGACCAATTTTGCAGCACAAAAAGTTTCGAATCTCAGGAGCCGAACGCAGCAATGGCACGGACTCAGACAATTCAAATTCACCTTCCCACCGGCAATCAGTCATCGAATCCCCACACACCGGAGCCGCATGAAGCTGACTGCCTGGAATATCTTGAAACCATCGCGGTGTTACTCGCGACGCTCGGTGCCCCATCCTCGAACTCTCGGTAGCATTGCCGGTGCCGCCGACAACTGGACCCGCAGCACTCGTGAACCCCTGCGCATTGACGGTATTCTGAAGATCGATGGCGCGGAACTTGTATTCGTCAAAGATCATCTCTTCAAGACTCCTGGCGGAGCAGGCGCAATCCTTGTCGGACGCCGAACGCAGGGACATGAGGGGTGGAAGAACGCTGAGGGGCTGTCGATCAATCCGATCGAAATCCCGGCGCTTTGTTAAATCCTCGGAACAGATCATCGACTGAGCCTCCTAGCGATTGACAGCACCAGCGAACCGCCCGATTATCTCGTAGTACGAGATGTCATATTGCAATGACGTACGGGCGTCTCGGATCGTGACATCGACACCTAAGGAAAAGTCATGACAACCCGCACTTTGGAGCCGATCACCGGTCCCACCGCCTGGCGCGGTGACGAGCTCGTTAAGACCGATGAATGGATCTACCACCTGTCCGACGCCGAGAGGGATGAACTCGAATCCGTCGGAAGGAGATTCGTCGCCGACGACCCGGACCTGCGCACGGTCGTAGCCGAGCAGTATCCCCTATCCGCGTGCTCTGATGCGATCGCCGAATTCGGGTCGGTTATGGACTCCGGCCGTGGGTTCGTCCTTGTTCGCGGTCTTCGAACCGAGGAATACGGTGACGAGGTTGCCGGTGCGATCTTCTTCGTCATGGGGCTGCACTTGGGAGTTCCCATGAAACAGAACGAGGTCGGGGATCTACTCGACCACGTCATCGCTTCGTCGAACAAGACCATGGACGATCCGACCGCCCTGCCATCCCGTGTTCGAGACCGACTCCCGTTCCACTCCGACAGCTCCGACGTCGTAGCGCTGATGTGCCTGCGCGGAGCCAAATCCGGCGGCGCCAGCAGCCTGGTGAGCGGAACGACAATCTACAACGAGGTTCTGCGGCGTCGACCCGATCTCGCGCCGATGCTGTTCGAAGACTGGTACTTCGACTGGTACCGGCAGGACCACGACGCACCCGCCAAGGTGTACGCGAGTCCGATTGCCAGCTACGTGGACGGCACCTTCTCGACGTACGCGGGTCACTCGATCATCAAGTCCGCGCAGGATTACCCCGAGGTTCCCCGTCTCACGGAGGCGCAGATCGAACTCCTCGACCTGTACGACGAGATTACACAGGAACCGGGCATGGCCATCGACATGGACTTTCAGCCCGGCGACGTGCAGTGGCTGCTGAATTACGCTGCACTGCATTCGCGTACGTCTTACGATGACTATCCCGAGCCCGAGCGCCGCCGTCATCTTCTCCGCTTGTGGCTCAAGCGGGATGTCGACAGGCCGATCGTCGAGGGTTTCGGGAAGAACGCGGTGGTGCAGGGACGTGACGAAAACCGTGGCACCGTGAACACCGAGCGCATCAAGCACATCTCCAGTGCTGTTGTTCCGGACGATAGCTGGGGCGCGTAGCAGGCCTTCCATTATGGCGCCCACCCGAATTCTTTTCGGGTGGGCGCCATTCGTATGTACGGCATTGCTACTCCATGACGAGCACGGCCTTACCCACTGTTCCTTGACTAACTGCCTCGAGTGCCTTGTCGATGTCGGCAAATGCAAACTTGGACAACAACTTGTCGACAGGAAAGAGCCCGTCGCGGCGTAGTTCGAGTAACTGCGGAAGGAAGGTCTCCGGCACACTGTTGCCGGCCGTAATTCCTGTCACCGTTCGGCCGGCGAGAATAGAGCGCCACTCGAAGGACATCTCGGGACTCGGCCCCACTCCGACAACCCCGCAACGACCGAGCGGAGCGAGGGCTGACACCGCGTTGCGAAGTACGTCTGCCCGACCGGTGGCATCGATAGTGAAATCGAAACCGCCCGGGGCGATCTCGTTCAAGATCGACAATAGATCCGGATTGTCGCTTCGCACCGTATGCGTGGCACCAAAGCCCTTGGCCTGTTCCAGTTTTGCATCGCTGACATCCACCGCCACAATCGCACCGCATCGCTCGATACCCGCGGCCATCACGGCAGCGGCACCCACGCCCCCCACTCCGAACACTGCGATCGTCGAATCTGGTTGAGGTTTCAGCACATTCATGACAGCACCAGCACCGGTCTGGAAGCCGCATCCAAACGGACCGACAATATGAAGATCTGTGTCGTCAGGCACCCGAACAACACTGGTTCGTCGGGCGACTACCCGCGTCGCGAACGACGACTGACCGAGGAAGTGCCCACCAACCAGCGATTCCGGATGGTTACTTCCCGAGCAGGAAAGAGCAGAAGTCCCGTCCGGGCGGGAACCGATGAAGTTGTACGTCCAGAAATTCGTGCAGTACGCGGGAGCGCCTGATCGGCATGGACCACAGTTGTCACACCGCGCAAACGTCATCGTAACCTTGTCGCCCACAGCAAGATCGGTGACGCCTGAGCCGAGCGCTTCCACCGTTCCAGCACCCTCGTGGCCGAGCACTACCGGCAGGTCCATCATCGTCGAGAACTCGAGGTCGGTACCGCAGATTCCCGAACTCGACACTCGCACAAGCACTTCATTCGGTCCCGGGCCGGCGAGGGTGAGTTCTTCGAGACAGAAAGGCCCTCCCGGATTCCGAACCACGGCCGCTGTCACGGAGTAAACATCAGGTTTCATTGTCTTAGAATAAGAGATACTGTCTTGACTTGCGCGACGAAACTGCAAGTATTTACAGCATGGACATCGAAGTTCCCGAGCGGGCTCATTTCATCGACGGCACCTGGCTCCTGGCACAGGGCAACGGAATTGCGCTGACCGACCCTTCCACCGAAGACGCCTTCTTCACGGTTGCTCGCGGCGACGCTTCGGTTGTCGATCAAGCAGTCGCATCGGCCCGCGGTGCAGCATCGGGTTGGGCCGCAAAGTCGGCGTCCGAACGCGGTGCGATCCTTGCCGAGTGGGGCCGGGCACTACGAGAGAATGCCGAATCGCTGGCAGCCCTGGAGGCCCGCGATGTGGGCAAGCCGATGTGGGGCGGTTCGATGAACATCGCGATCGCCACCTCGATCATCGACTACTTTGCCGGGGCCGCAGACAAACTCACCGGTGCCACTCTCCCCACCCGGACACCGGATTTCCACGGCTACACACTGCTGCAACCCTTAGGGGTGTGCGCGGTCATCACACCGTGGAACGTTCCCGCGGTCTTGACCGCAGCCAACGTGGCACCCGCCCTCGCGGCCGGCAACACCGTTGTACTCAAACCGTCGGAAGAGGCGCCTCGTGTCGTGCTCGCACTGGCTGCGCTCGCGGCAAGAGTCGGCCTACCCCCAGGCGTGTTCAACGTAGTCACGGGCTTGGCCGACGCCGGTGCCGCACTCACCACGCACCCCGATGTCAATCACATTTCGTTTGTCGGATCCACTGTCACGGGTCGAGCAGTGATGCGCGCAGCAGCCGAGTCGTTGGTTCCCGTAAAACTCGAACTCGGCGGCAAATCTCCCAACATCGTGTTCGCCGACGCAAACCTCGACGTGGCACTGCCAGCCATCGTCGCGTCGATCACCGAGAATGCCGGTCAGAATTGTTATGCCGGTTCACGTTTGATGGTGAGCTCCGAAATCGTGAGTGAGGTCCGGGAGCGGGTCGTGGACTTGATGCGGGCAGTGCGCGTCGGCGCGTGGGACACCGATGTCGATATGGGCCCTCTGGTCAATCTCGCTCAGTACGAGCGTGTCCTGGGATTTCTCGACGGGGCACCGGCCGAGGGCGGCAACATCCTCACGGGCGGTGGCAGACCGGCCGGTACCGGCAATACCGGTTGGTTCGTCGAGCCCACTGTGATCGACAATGCCGAAGCGTCGTCTCGGATCATCCGGGAAGAAATATTCGGCCCCGTCCTTGCCATTCAAACCTTCTCCTCGGACGCAGAAGCACTCTCGATCGCCGACGACACCGACTTCGGATTGTTGGCCTCGATCTGGACCAACGACGTCTCACGCGCACTACGTATGGCAGCACAGGTCCGAACCGGCCAAGTGTCGGTGAACCAGTTCGCGGACTCCGGCGTCATCGGATTCCCGTTCAACATGACCAAGGACAGCGGATTCAGCGGTGGCGGTGGCTACCTCGCGATGCGCGAGTACACCCAGGAAAAGGGGGTGGCAATACGCCTTCTCTGATGCTCGTTCGCCTGGCCCTGTGGCGCAGCCGGGAAACACTGCGCACGAGATTCGATGCCCGAAGGCTCTCATCATGACCACTCATTTCGCCAACTCCCCCTTCGACCACCATTCCGACGAATGCAACGCCGACCCCGTGGCCTACTACCGCGATCGTCGATCCACTTGTCCCGTCGGCTGGACCGACGCGCACGAGGGTTACTGGTACACATCGCGATGGTCCGACGTCGTGAAGATCGCGCGTGACGACAAGACCTTCTCGTCGGAGCGCCAGAACCCCGGTGACGGAATATCGTTTGTCATCCCACGCGGGGTAGGCCTTCCCCAGTTCCCCATCGAACTCGATCCCCCGAAGTCAGTGGCGTACCGAGACCTGGTCAATCCACTGTTGACTCCAGACGCCGTGGAATTGTTGAAGCCGATGATCGCGGAGCAGACGACTCGCATCATCGACAAGTTCATCGAATCGGGTTCGTGCGACCTGGTCGACGATCTCACAAATCCGTTGCCGACTGCCGTGACGTTGGCCTGGCTCGGTTTTCCCGAGGAAGACGGTCCCCGGTTGGCCGGTCCCGTGCACGATATCTTTGCTGCGCCGGCAGGCAGTGAACGTTCGATGCGTGGGGTCGAAGGCTTGGGCTATCTCGAGCAGAGAATCCGCGAATTACTCGCAGCACGACGAGAAGCCCCCGCACGCGACGTCCTGACCTATCTCGTGACAGCAACACATCCGGAGGGTCGCCCCTTCACCGACGACGAACTGGTTTCGGTGACCTACCTCCTGGTGGCCGGAGGTGTCGACACCACAACATCACTCACCGGATCAACTCTCGTCTGGATGGCCAGAAATCCCGACGAACGCGAGAAACTCGTCAATCAGCCAGAACTTCTCGAGCAGGCAACCGAAGAATTTCTCCGGGTGTTCGCGCCGTCGCAATCGATGGCACGCACCGCTACCGCAGACACCGAGGTGGACGGCTGCCCGGTGCGGGCCGGCGAGCGAGTTCTGATGTCCTGGGTAGCGGCAAACCACGATCCCGAAGTCTTCGAGGAACCGGAAACCGTTCAGCTCGATCGTGATGCACGCAGACATCTGTCGTTCGGCATCGGTAGCCACCGTTGTCCCGGAGCTCATCTGGCCCGAGCCATGTTCACCGAGATGACAACCCAGGTGCTGACCCGCCTACCCGATTACCGAATCGACGAATCAGCACTCGTTCCCTATCCGACGCTGGGCAACCAAGCGGGCTGGGATCGTGTTCCTGCCACCTTCACTCCAGGCACCACATCCGAGTCGACGCGCGGACGCACTGTCCGTGTCGAGGCAGTTCGCCGCATCGCTGATGAGGTTGTCGAACTGACTTTGGAAGATGTTTCAGGGCTCCCACTTCCGTCGTGGGCCCCGGGCGCCAATCTTCCGATCACTTTGCCATCGGGTACTCGCCGGCAGTATTCGCTGTGCGGAGATCCCGGCGACTCACAGAAGTACCGAATCGCTGTACTACTCGATCCTCGAGGGCGCGGAGGGTCACTGGAGGTACACGAGCATGTGGTCGAGGGATGCACCATGAAGGTTGACCTTCCCCGAAATAATTTCAAACTGGAACCGGCACTCGACTACATTTTCATCGCCGGCGGCATCGGCGTAACACCGATGATTCCCATGGTGAAAGCTGCTCTAGCGCAAGGATCATCGGTATCGATGGTCTATTCCGGGCGAGGCCGTGCGCTCATGGCATACGTCGACGAGCTGACGGAACTGCTCGGCGACTCGTTAACCGTCGTCGACACGACAATTTCGGGACGGGTCGACATGGCCACCTGGGTCAGCGGCCGGGGCGCAGCGACTCTTGTCTATTGCTGTGGGCCGACGACAATGATGGATTGTGTCGAACAGTATTGTGCTGCAGCGGGTTCACTGAGCCGGTTCCGCCGAGAGCACTTCGCCGCCACACCGGGTCGATCGTCCGATTCCGATGACCATCCGTTCTCGGTCACGTTGGCACGCAGCGGGGTCACGATCAACGTGGCCGCAGATCAAACCCTTCTGGATGCGATTGCCGAAGAAGTCCCGGGAATCTCCCGCGACTGCCTGGACGGGTACTGCGGAGCCTGCGAGACACGAGTACTGGCGGGCAAACCGTTGCACCGGGACTCGATTCTGACGCAACAGGAACGCGCACAGAACCGATCTATGTTCGTCTGCGTGGGACGCGCACAGGCCTCGGGACTGGTGCTCGATGTGTGATGACATGTTCAATCAATCGTAACGACAATGCCTGTGCCGTAACAAATTTACGATAGAATCGCTAATGTCAACGATCCCTGCGGGCCGTCGACATCATGCTTCCGCCCGCTCTGTACGCCCCCAGACCTGTTCCGGAAGGTACTCGGCGGGGCCTACAGGAGTAGGGACTTCCTGCACCCCAAAGGCGTGAGCATGAACGAACGCGACTACGGCATTTTTCTTCCTATCAGCAACGGCGGCTGGATCGTCTCCGACACGGCACCGAAGATCGAGGCGACCTACGACTACAACCGTGAGGTCGCTGTTGCAGCAGATCAATTGGGCTTCGATTTTATTATGTCGCAAGCTAAATGGCGTGGATACGGCGGCCGGACGGACCATTGGGGTCGCACCCTCGAGTCGATGACGATGATGGCCGGACTGGCCGAGGCAACCGAGCGAGTGAAGATCTGGTCCACCGTACACACCATTCTGTTCAACCCGGCGATCATCGCAAAGATGTTCACCACACTTGACCAAATCAGCGCCGGACGGTGTGGCATGAACATCGTAGTCGGATCGTTCTCGCAGGAATTCGCTCAGATGGGTATGTGGCCCGAGGAACTCGATCATGCTTCGCGATACCGCTATTCGGAAGAATGGACGCGGATTCTTCTGGACCTGTGGAGTAAGGACGAAGTCACCCACCACGGCGAGTTCTTCGATCTGGATCAATGCTCGTCGAGGCCCCACCCCGCCGTGACGCCGACGTTGATCTCCGCTGGCCGCTCCCCCGCCGGGCTTGCGTTCCAAGGAAAATACTGCGATGCGTCGTTCCTGTCGGCACATGATTTGACCGGCTTGCGTCAAGTGAGCCGGGAAGCCAAGGACGCTGCGACGGAACACGGCCGGTCATTGAAGACATACGCGATGGCCACCGTCGTCCTGGGTGACACGGATGCCGATGCCGACCGGCGCTACGAACTCTACGGCGCCGGCGCCGATCAGGAAGCCCTGCAGAACATGGCGATCGCGTACGGGATGCCGGTCGACAAGAATGCGGCCCCCGGCGCGAAAGCTCAGGAACAGAGCGGTTTTCAAACCGAGGTCATCAAAGGATCAGCAGAAACCGTCACCTCCAAAATCGAAGAGATGGTCGAGTACGCGAAACTCGACGGTTTGATGCTCATCTTCCCGGACTACGTTCCCGACATGACGGCATTCGCCGCAGCCGTTCTTCCGTCACTCTCAGCGGTGAGCGCATGAGCGACCTTCCCGGCGACGTGTCGTCGGGAGCATTGCTCCTGATCGACATTCAGAACTCTTTTGCCGACCCGGCCCACCTCGAGTGGGCGCCGCCGGAAGGTCGCGCCGCCGTCGCCGCTGCCGTTCGGAATGTGGGCTCGCTCGTCGACGCCACTAGGAACGCCGGTCTGAAAGTTATGTGGGTCAGATTGATTCAAGATCCGGAGCACCCCTGGCCTGCGTCACTCTGGTTACGTGGTATCGACCTGGAACAATGGCCGAGCACAGCCGAACCCTGCGTGGCCGGGACGTCAGGTGCAGATTTCTATGCGCTGCACCCCGATCCGGGAGAAACGATTGTGACGAAGTCGCGGTACAGTGCATTCTTCGGAACAAGTCTCGACTCTGTACTGACGGAATTGGGTGTCGAATGGCTGCTTGTCGCCGGCCTTACCACCGAATGCTGTATCCAGACAACAATTTTCGATGCGGTACAGCTCGGCTATAAGGTTCTCCTGGTCGAGGATGCCGCTGCCGCTTACGAATCGGCGGTGCACGATGGCGCGGTCACGGCGTTGACCATGCACGCGGCCGGTAAAATCACCACCGCAACGGCCGTTCGAGAGTTGACCGTGCACGCCGACGTCGGCACTCCGCAATGACCCCGGGTGCACAATCTCCCATGGCACTGGCCTTTGATCTCTCCTTCACCCATACCGAGGGACGGTGGAACGTACCGGGTTCGTGGACGGGCGCTGACTATCCCGATTTGCACATGTTCACCGAACTCGCTCGAACGGCT
Organism: Rhodococcus sp. IEGM 1379; assembly: GCF_030056815.1. Lineage (GTDB taxonomy): Bacteria > Actinomycetota > Actinomycetes > Mycobacteriales > Mycobacteriaceae > Rhodococcus_F. Next base: position 5,313 of record NZ_JASHKR010000066.1, on the reverse strand, counting down.
GAACGTGGCGGCATCGACATGTTGTTCTTCGGTGACGGTGTCGGAATACCGGATACGTGGGAGAACTCGGCTGACGCTGCGGTGAAATGGGGAATCTCGTGGCCCCGACACGACATGTCACCGATCATCGCCGCGCTTGGCCAGGCGACATCGAAGATCGGTTTCGGGCTGACCTACTCCTCGACTTACATGCACCCGTTCTACATCGCTCGTCTCCTCAATTCACTGGACCATGTAACGAACGGACGAATCGCGTTCAACGTCGTTGCTTCCGCCCGCACCTCCGACGCTGCGAACTACGGTTTCGATCAATTGATGAATCACGACATGCGGTACGAACGTATGGAGGAGTTCATCGATGTCTGCCAACGATTGTGGGATTCGGTCGAACCCGATGCGATTGTCCGCGACCACACGACGGGGATCTTTGCCGACCCTGCCAAAGTGCATCGTCTGGACCATCACGGAAAGCACTTCCACGTTCGTGGCCCGTTGCCGAGTGTTCCCAGCCCTCAGGGAAAACCTGTTCTGGTACAGGCTGGTTCGTCACCACGGGGAATCCGTGCGTCTGCGGCGTTTGCGGACATCGTGTTCGGTTCCGGTGGACATCATGCCTCCCAGAAACGCCACCGGTCCGAGCTGAACACAGCCTTACAGAACGCCGGCAGGGATCCCGCGTCCGTGGGTATCCTCTGGGCGATCCAGGTGGTGTTGGGCGCCAGCAGATCCGAAGCCGTGGCGCGGCGCGAGGAGATGCTCGGGATGCTTCCAATGGAGGGGGTCGGCGCATATCTGTCCTACAACACCGGATTCGATTTCTCCGTGCTACCTCGATCGTTCGTTCTCGGTGAGTTGCGGGCGTCCATCGTCGCCGCGCAAGGTACACAGTCGGGATTCGTAGACCGGCTCATCTCCGACCGCGGCGCCGAAAGCCGGCTCAGTAGAGACGAATTCTTCGACGAAGGCTGGCGATACTCGACCGGGTACGACCAGACCATCGCAGGCACCGCGTCGGAAGTCGCCGACGAAATGGCGGAACAGTTCGAGGTGACAGGCTCGCGTGGCGGATTCATGATCTCGAATCCTTTGCGGACGCCGGGCGCAGTCGGCGACGTAGTCGACTACCTCGTCCCGGAACTGCGGGCCAGGGGCCTGCGCTCTGACGACTATGTCGGTTCCACACTGCGCTCGAATCTTCTGGGGTCGAGCCTACAGAAATAGGGGGTACGCCGTCTCGGGATAGACGACGGGTGAGCGTGAAATCGAAGGGGTTGTCCGGCATCAGCGCCGGGCAACCCCTTTGGCAATAACCACACCAATTACATGTTATCTATCTCTGCTGCAATATCTTTCATTACAGCTGCATTACGGCGCTTAACAGTGTGTTTCGTTTCGCGCGAGACGCCTCTCCGCGATTGACACTCTGAGGACAAACAGAAATCATCTCATAAAGCGGGATGCCATCCCGTATTGAGGCAAAGGATGAACAAGGTGACTACGCCACAGCCCCTCATGAGCACTCACACCGCGGCTCGACACGTGATCGATCTCGCGACCCGGACCTCAGCCCAAAAGCAGGGACTGCTCTCACACCTGATCATCCCCCGACCGATCGCGATGATCACAACCGTTGACGAAGACGGAAGAATCAACGTCGCACCGTTCAGCTACTACATGCCGGTCAGTGGCGAGCCACCTACGATCGCCGTCACGATCGGAAGTCTGCGTGAGGCGACGGACGCACCGAAGGACACCTGGGTCAATATCGAACGAACCGGAGAGTTCGTCGTCAATGTGACCGGGCCGGCAATGGCCGATCACATCGAGGCAGCTGCACGTGAGTACCCGAACGACGTGTCGGAGTTGGACATCACCGGGTGGACGACCACGGACTCACAGGTTGTTTCGGTCCCATCGCTTGTCGACAGCCCCGCGAATCTCGAATGCCGAGTTCTCGAAGTCATCGATCGGGGCGATCCCACGGTTCGATTCTCCGGTGTGCATATCGTTCTCGCAGTGGTTGTTTCGATCACAGTCTCCGAAACGATACTGGCGGAACCTGATCGCATAGACCCGACTCTCGTCTCGCCGATCGGCCGAATGGGATTCCCACATTTCGTTCAAGCCGACTCCGATGCGCTCTTCTACCAAGAACGTATTTCATACGCGGATATCACTTCCGCTCATAATTCCTGACCGAGCCACGCCCCCGGAGGGTCTCCCATGTCACGATCACGATTCATCCACACAGCGGCTATAGCGTGTGTCACGCTCGCTGCACTCACAGCATGCTCTGACCGTGCAAGCAACGACGCTGCCTCTGCCGACGCATCATCGGGATCGACGACTACCGGATCACAGCCAGACGTCAACGGCGACGGCAAAGTTGTCATCGGTGTGATCAGCCCCGGCGACCTCAACGACAACGGGTACTACGAGGCCTTTGTCTCGAGCGCCCAGGAGTTCGTCGACGACAACGGCTGGACCTTGATCAAGGTCGGCTCGGTGAACCCGGCCAACGCTCTCGAACAGGCCCGTAACCTGTGTCGACAGAATGTCGATCTCGTCGCAATCGCAGCGCAGGAACTCAAGGACGCACTACCGGCAGCCGAAGAGCCCGTCTGTTCGAACACCAACTGGTACACGCCATCCGGCGCCGGGATCAAGCCCACTTCGCGCGTGACGGTCTCGAAAGACTACGTCAACGAAGCCATGCTGGCTGCCGGATACGCCAATGGAATCGTCATGCGAGACAACAAGGAAACCAAAGCCGGGTACATCACCGGCCCGGAACTCGACTTCTCCGTCATGGCAGCCAAGGCATTCGGTGTCGGGATTCGACAGCTGGTGCCCGAAGCGACCCTGACAACCACGTACACCGGCGACTTCAACGACTCGGCTAAAGCACGTGAGGCCGCACAGGCCCAGATCAGTCAGGGAGTGCAGGCACTGTATCCCTACCTCGGCGGTGCAACCGACAGCGTCGCCCAACTCGGAACCGCCAACGGAGTATTTCTTTCCACACCGGGTACCGACCGCTGCGCCGAATCCGACATCAACTGGGGAGTATCGGTGATTTTCGATCCCGGCGCATACTTCGCTGCTGCTCTCGCCGAATTCAAGGACGCCAACCTCCAAATGGGCACGGTCCGGGAATGGCACCTCGGTAAGGACACCGTTCCGACCGTGAAGTTGTGCAAGGGAACCGATCAACAGAACGCCGAACTCACCAGCTTCATCACCAAGGTCGGTACCGGCGAGATCGTGCCGGACGACGTCATTGCCGCATCCGGCGCGTAAACCATGACTCGCCAACATGTCCCGGTATCGGGTGGCCGACCACCACTGACCGAAGTCCTCGAGAACGGACCCCTGTCCGAAGCTCCCGAGATCAGTTCGTCGCCGCCCGCTCTGGTCGCACGAGGGATCACCAAGGCATACGGATCGGTTGTGGCCAGCGATGCAATCGACCTCACCGTTCGCGAAGGTGAAATCCTCGGACTCCTCGGCGAGAACGGCGCGGGCAAGTCCACCTTGATGAAGATCCTGCTTGGGCTGGTCCAGCCAGATGACGGAACAATCCTGCGGCACGGCAAAAGAGTGGAAATCAAGTCACCGTACGACGCTCTGACCCTCGGAATCGGCATGGTGCACCAACATTTCAGCCTTATCGATGCCCTGACAGTGTGGGAGAACACCGTCCTCGGAGAGCGTGGGGCCGTTAACAGGGACCGCGCGTGCACCGAAGTCGAAGAAGTTTCCCGTCGATACGGACTACCCATCGATCCGTACGCGGTAGTCGGGGAACTGTCTGCCGGACAGCGCCAGCGAGTAGAGATCGTGAAGTGTCTGCGCCGAGATCCTCAGATCCTGATTCTCGACGAACCGACATCGGTCCTGACGGCCGCGGAGTCGAGTGAGCTTTTCGACGTGCTGCGAACTGTAGTATCCACCGAGAACCGAGCAGTAGTGCTCATCAGTCACAAGCTGGCCGAAATTTCGGCGGCCACGGACCGCGTGACCGTACTCCGTAAGGGACGCGTCGTCTTTCGTGCTCCCACCGCGGAGACCACACCACAGATGCTGGCGAAGCAGATGGTCGGCCGGGAGGTTTCGCTCGATCACTCGGCACCGGCACTCGGAATAGTGCTCGATCGCGCCGCAGCCTCGTCCGACGCTTCGTCTTCAGCGGGCGAATCGGCGTCCGTCACCGAGCCACCGGCCCTGGAGATGGTGAACCTGACTATGACCAATCCGGATGGGCGGGCACTCCTCGACGGAGTGACCCTCAGTGTGCGGCGCGGAGAGATCGTCGGACTTTACGGGGTTGAGGGAAACGGCCAGGCCGAGTTGGGTGACGTGTTGTGTGGCCTGGTTCCGTCGGCAGGCGGTGAACTCAAGGTGTTGGGCGAAACCGTGTCGATGTCGCGGCCGGGAGCACTGCACAAAGCGGGAATCGGCGTCATTCCCGAGGATCGGCATCGCTGCGGAGTCGTCCTGGATCTGAGCGTGGCGGATAACCTTGCACTCAAAGATATCGGCACACTTTCTACTCGAGGATGGTTACGCCGCAAGGCAATTCGTCGGCACGCGCAGGCACTGGTCGAGCGTCACGAAATATCGACTCCGTCCATCGACACACCGCTTCGAAACCTGTCGGGCGGCAACCAGCAAAAAGTCGTACTGGCGCGCGAGCTTTCGGCGAACCCCAAGGTCCTCATCGCGGCGCAACCCACCCACGGGCTCGATATCGGCGCCATCGAGAACATGTACGCGCATCTGCGGCGCGCCGCAGAGCAGGGCGTCGCAATCTTGCTGATCAGCACCGAACTGGAGGAGGTCACCGCATTATGTTCACGGATAGCAGTGATTTCGGATGGCCGGATTGCGGGAGTCGTACAGACCGCTGAGGCAAGTGCAGAACGCCTCGGAATGCTCTTGGGTGGTGAGGAAGCCGCATGAGTACATCATCGATACTGGAGAAGCCCTCTCCCTCGCCACCGTCGACTCCCCGACCCGCCTCCGATCAGATCCGCCGCTTAGTGGCGAAGATCGCGCCCGGGCCGGGCGCACTCGCACAGGCCGGGCTCACGGTGATCGCACTCGCCGTCGCTCTCTTGTTGTCCACCCTCCTCGTGGCTGCGACGGGCGGTTCGCCGGGCGCCGTCGCCACAGCCCTCGTCGAAGGCAGCATCTCCGACGCCGCGTCCTGGTCGCAAACGCTGCTCGCTGCCGCACCCCTGCTGATCGTGGCCGTCGGCGCCTGTGTGGGTAACCGTGCGGGCGCATTCAACATCGGCCAGGAAGGGCAAG
>NZ_JASHKR010000157.1 GCF_030056815.1 Rhodococcus sp. IEGM 1379 | reverse complement strand
CGCCAGCTGTGTTCCGTCGGGCGATAGCGCGGCGTAATTGCCGTACCGGCTATCTCTGCTGTCGTCACCGACCGTTGGGGAGACCTGTCGCAAACCGCTGCCGTCGACGTTCGCCACGAAGACCTGACCCCACCCGTCGTCAAAAGATATGATCACCGGCGCCGGAGTTGACGGCGGTTCATCCGCACAACCTGAAAGAACGATGGATGATGCGACGAAAACGGGCAACAACCGGGAGAAACGCATCAAATGATCATGCACGAATCATGGACAATGCGTCTGAGGAAGCGTCGATTTATCGATTCGGCCTATCGAAACTTGGTGTCCGTCAATCGTTCGGTTCTGGTGCATTGATCGGTGAGACAGTCCCAGATTCGGCCGTTGCCGAGACAGCGTCAGGTGAGACATGTTGAAGGCCTAGGGGAATTCCCAGTGCAGCCAACCCTCGTCGCTACCTGGAACCCAACCGCGACAATGGTGTCCATGCTCGAGTGAGGAACGACGTCCTTCATGCGCGGCGGCGGATGGCATGCTCGCGTGGTGACGGTAATTCGATTGTTGTGGATCGTGGTGGCGATCATCGCTACCGCCCTGGGTGTGTTCGTGGCGTCGTGGTCGATACTCGAGATCACCGATTGCGAGATCGGGCTCTCTCTGCCCCAGGCGGTGTGTGATCAGTCGATTTGGGGCTATTTCGGGTGGTCGGTGCTCCCTGTTCTGGCGGTGCCGGTGCTGCTGTGCTTGATTCCTGCTGTGGTTCCGCGGGCCTGGGCCGGGTGGGTTGTTGCGGGGGTGCTGCTGGTGATGTCGGTGGTGGGTTTCTTTTCGGCGTTCACGTCGTCGTCGCCGTCGTTGCTGTCGGTGTTGGGTAGTTTCCCGGCTGCGTTGTTGGCGGTGTTGCTAGCGATTGTGTTGCAGGTGTTCAGCATCGGTCGGACACGGTTGGCGAGGCAGGGCGCTGGGCCGGTGAGTGTGGAAGCGTCCGGTTCTCACTGACCTTGTCGGGTTGGGCGGATGACGGATCGATGGTTACTCAACGGTTTGTGAGCTTCTACGAGAGCGAGCCGTCCCCCTCCCTGAGCGTGATCGTCCATAACGGTGAGGAGCTCTCCGTTTCTTCCATGTCTCTGAATCGGCCGTTGCCGAGACAGTGGCAGGTGAGACATGTTGAAGGCCTACGGGAATTCCCAGTGCAGCCAACCCTCGTCGATACCTGGAACCCAGCCGCGACAAGGTGTCCGTGCTCGAGTGAGGAAACAACTTCCTCCAGGAGTGAGTCGATGGATGCCAACTCTGTCCCTGGTCTTGTTTTCTCCCATGAATCCGCGTACGCATCCACTGGATTTTCCGGCTCAGGTATCGACGAACAAGAGGTCACCTCGGATGTTCAAGGCGATCGGGATATAGGTGCATCCGCCAGTCAGCGTCTGCAGCAGAAAAGTCTTGCACTGCAAGGTATCTAGAGTGAGATTGTTGCAGGCCAATCTGAGATCGGCGGATCCAGGCTTACGAATTCGCAAGTACCGAGTGAGAGCCAGGAGGTGAGAACGGCAGGATGTGACTATTCGGGTCTACGGTCACCCGGCGATACCGCTCTTGTGCGGGTAGGTCCACAACACGTGGAGCATCCATTTCATCGTCGTAGGACTCAAGGACCTCTATCACCTCATCGCTGATCCGCAGTGACTTCAGGTTGACCCCAATGCCGCTGAGCTTTCGCTCGCCATCCGGTCCAGTCGACGCCGTTGCCACGTCGAAGGCCACACCTGACACCAATTGCGCTGCAGTAACCCGGCCTTTCAGAATCGTCGTGTAGATGAAGCTGCTGTTCAAGATCCATACCGCACCGGCCTCGCCCACGTACCGACGTCGTGCCACATCGAAGATCGAGTCGATGTACTTGCAGATGGCCTCGATCATCAGCATGTCGCTATCGATCAACACGGCGTCCAGGGAAATCTGCCACTTCAGTTGGTCGACACCATCGACGCGCTCTTTAACTCGATGGGGATACGCGATGCTCGGTCCGTCGTTGAGGACATGGGTCACACCATCTGTCTCCATCTCCATCCGGGTAGAGCTGTCGACGATCCCCGCCAATCCGTGCTTGGCGGTGTTGTACATGTTCGCACCATCAAGCAGGCGGCCAGCGACGTCGCTGAAGAAGATGATGGATGCATCGATGTGTTCGTCCCAAGTTTCCTGGTCGATATCGAGTCCTGCATCCTCTGGTGTTGCTCCACCCAGGAGCACAACACCCAGCTTCTTTCGGTCCCACGCGCTCTTCTTGGTCTTGCGCAGTTGGTCGACGGACTGTTTGAACTTCTTGAAGTCGGTGAGCCTTGTGACTTCGAGCCACGGGCAGTTTGGAGTGTCCCTGTGTGCGAAGAGCAATCGGATAAGTGTCTCCGCGGCATGGTGAAAAAGTACGGTCACATCCAACGAGACGAACTCAACGCGTACACGATCGTCAGATGGAAGCTCCCACTTGGCACTGACAACGCCGTAGGACATGGACTGATCGCTAGCAAGCATGTCTGCTGTTGGCTTCAGGTGGAGCGCAGCTGAGGCGAGTCGCATCCTGAAGTAGGTAGACGGGGAAGACTGGTAGAGCGATGCGTTCATCTCGGGAAAGATTTCGCGAGCTAGCTTGTCGTAGTTGTCCTTCATGGGTGGGCGTGGCCCTGAAGAGCGGCCACTGTTGCGGCCCTTGTTGCGCGTCGTCATGAGTCGGCACATTATCCGTACGCGGGAAGGAACCCAAGGTCGAGGGTGCGTAGGGGTGGTCGAAGAGGGTGCCCATCGCTCCGTGTCGTAGCAAAGCCATGTCGGCGATGCTGTCTGCGCTGGCGACCATCCCTGCCACGAGCGAGCCAATCTTGCGGCCGGCGTGGGCGCCTTTGTCGGTCGGAACCGACATGTGTTCGTCGGCCAGTGTGAGCAGTGGGCCCGGAGATGCAGGTGCAGCGCAAAATCTACCGCTCCCGAGACCGATAGAAGAGATAGCAGACGGTCTGGATCCGACCCCAACTCGAAACCCAAGCCCTATACCCGAATTAGGGTTACTGCATGCGCCCGAACATCACGATCGACGAGGACTTCTTCGACGACCGCGAAGTAGAAAACCGTGTCTACTCGCCGACGCAACGCCGGACGACGCAACAACATCGAAGATTGATCGAACACTTCGCCAAGCCCACGGAGGCATGGTCACATCACGCACTTCATGCGTGCCTTGAAGCCCTTGCCCGCAGTACGGTGGCCGAGGCATGGTGCGTCGGAGTGGTCGATGCCTGGGTCGAGGACGAATCAGCCTTCTGCGTGCTCTACCGGTACCGCGAGTACCCACACACATTGGGCATACGTCGATCAGTGAACGACTACCACTACCCAGGCGGGGCGGCCGACATCGATCCTGCACAGTTCGGGAAAGACGTTGCCACCGGCGACATCGGCGAACCACTGGGAACCGTGGCGCAAAAGCTAAAACCCGACACGGCTGGCGTCCACTGGTGGGGATCACTCGGCGAATTGCTTCCGTTGAAAAACTTCGACGAGCAGGCGGACAGCCGTCGGCCAAGCCTGGAGCCGATCCGTTCACTCACCAATGCACGGGACGACCGTGAGCTATCAGCCATGAACATCACGGATCTGATCCTCGATGAGATGCGTGCCGTCAATGATTGGGTCTCCATCGCTGATGTACTCAAGGTGTTGGAAACAACTTCGTTCGTGGCCGGCAGAGACGACGTACGGCGCATTCTGGATTGTGTCGATGTCAGCGACCGACTCCGGCTGGGTCGAGTTCTTGAGAGATTCGAAGAGATCCCCAAGCCGATTCCTGTTGCAGCACTCGTTGATCGAATATTCAGTGAGGAAGATCCGGCTGACAGGTCGGCGGCCATGATGGAGTTGTTCATCGCCGAGATTTGATGTCTGTGCGTCGGACTTGTTGTGACGCCGTCGCCGTCGTAGTTGATTCCAGGGCAGCTGGTGCGCCACATACGATCGGTTCGGCTCAGGTGCCACGTTGTCATGAGTAGACCCTGCCACTTTCAACCATCAGAACCGCGCCACGTACCGCTGAAAGTCAGACAAATCCACGAATCGGCGTTGCCTCTCGTGGGGATTGGTCGAGGTAGAGCTTGTCTCGGAATCGTTCTTGGTCTCAACAGGTCAACGCATCGCCGACGATAACTGATCAGCCCCAGAATA
>NZ_JASHKR010000065.1:6267-22732 GCF_030056815.1 Rhodococcus sp. IEGM 1379 | reverse complement strand
TCTGACTTGGAATAAGTTACGCGAGTGTTCAACCAAATACCAAATCGCCTGGTCATGGCACTCGCTTGAGCACATTCCCGAGGTCACGCACGTTTGTGTGGCGGAGAATTCCAAAAAACCCGCACGCTTACCCGATGTGACCCCGGGCACCTGCCCTATTCGGTACTTACACGTTCGATTACGCCGCCGAGTCCACGCAGGTTCTCGACAAAACGCGGGTAGCCGCGATCGATATGGAAGATGTCATGCACTTCGGTCACACCGTCGGCAACCAATCCAGCGAGAACCAAGCCGGCTCCGGCGCGAATGTCAGACGACCACACCGGGGCGCTCGACAACACGGGCACTCCACGAATTACTGCATGGTGTCCATCAGTCCGAGCGTCGGCGCCGAGTCGGATCATCTCTTCGACAAAGCGGAATCGTGATTCGAAGACGTTCTCCGTGATCATGGATGTTCCGTCCGCGACCGCAGCCAATCCGATTGCCATCGGCTGCAAATCCGTTGGAAAGCCCGGATACGGAAGCGTCGCAAAGTTGATTGCCTTAGGACGCTCGCGCTGGATGACTCGGAAACCGTCAACTTCGGGAGTCACTTCGGCGCCGGCAAGGCGTAGTTTGTCGAGGACAAGTCCGAGATGCTTGTGGTTGACTCCACGCACTCGCACGTCTCCCCTGGTCATGGAAGCCGCGACGCCCCAGGTAGCTGCGACGATGCGATCACCGATCACGCGGTGTGTGGTTGGTTCCAGTTTGCGAACACCCTGAATGGTGAGCGTCGTGGAACCCCCGCCGCTGACCTTTGCGCCCATCTGGTTGAGCATGTTGCACAGGTCGACGATCTCCGGTTCACGGGCTGCATTGTCGATGACTGTCTCGCCACGTGCCAGAACGGCCGCCATGAGGATATTTTCGGTGGCGCCAACCGACGGGAACACGAGTCGGATGTTCGCGCCGTGCAGATCGTCGGCCTCAGCCACTACACATCCGTGCTCAATTTCGCTTCGAGCGCCGAGAAGTCGCAGCCCGGACTGATGCATGTCGAGTGGGCGCGAGCCGATCGCGTCACCACCAGGAAGTGCAACAACAGCCCGTCGGCAGCGTGCAACAAGCGGCCCGAGAACACAGACCGATGCGCGAAACTGCTTCACCGCATCAAAGTCAGCGCGATATTTCGGTTCGGCCGGAGTCGTGATCCGAACTTCCGAGCCTTCGAGTTCGACCTCGCAGCCCAGGCCCCGCAAGACCTCCGCCATCAGCGGAACATCGAGGATGTCCGGGCAGTTCGTTACTACGGTGGTTCCCTCAGCCAGCAGTGCTGCGGCCATCAGCTTCAGCACACTGTTCTTGGCTCCCCCAACCACAACTTCACCTTCGAGGCGATTACCCCCGGTCACTAGAAAGTGCTCACTCACGGTTCACAGCCTAGAGCCATCAGCGCCGAAACTCCGCGCCGGTACCGTGGCCCTATGGCTGTTCACCTGACGAAGATCTATACCCGCACCGGCGACGACGGCACGACGGGGTTGAGCGACTTTTCGCGCGTGTCCAAGAACGACCCGCGACTGATCGCCTACGCAGACTGCGACGAGACCAATGCCGCCATTGGAGTGGCCCTGGCGCTGGGTAATCCCCCGGAGAATCTGATTGCGATCCTGCGTCAGATACAGAATGACCTCTTCGACGCGGGTGCGGATCTTTCGACCCCCGTCGTCGAGAATCCCAAGTACGCGCCGCTACGCGTCACCCAGACATACATCGATCGACTGGAATTGTGGTGCGATGAGCTCAATGATCAACTGGCGCCGCTGAATTCGTTCATTTTGCCAGGCGGAACCGCACTCGGCGCACTACTCCACGTAGCCCGGACGGTATCTCGCCGAGCAGAGCGAGCGGCTTGGTCGGCAATCGATTCGAACCCGGAGGAAACGAGCGCGCTGCCCGCGAAGTACCTCAACAGATTGTCCGATCTGCTCTTCATCATGGGACGAGTCGCAAACCCGGACGGCGATGTTCTCTGGAAGCCAGGCGCCGGCGCCTGACACAACGATCCGGTCAGGCGGTGCGTCGCCGACGCGCACGCCCGTCTGGCCGAGATTCAACCCACGACAGGAACGCTGTCAGCGCACCGCTGTCGAGAGCGATCTCATACCGGGACGCACCGTCCCGCACTCGCAAAACAACGATGTCGTCGCTCATGATGTCGAATTCGGTACCTGAAGGAGAGCGACGGCTCTCGACCTCGATACCTTGACGGTCGATACGTGAGTCCGGGCCAGGCCGCAGACTCGAAAGTTTGAAGAAGACGAACGCACTTTCGCCGTAGCGAATGATCCCGTGGCGCCAACCGCTGTCCCCTACCGCAGGTAAGCCACGCAATAGCGCCGGCGTGCCGCCGTGCCGCAATTTCACGACTCGATACAGAAAAGCCGCGACAAGAACCGCGAGCAGCGCAACCAGAATGATCAACACAATCATTCCGAATGTCACTGTTCGTCGGCTCCCGTCGCGGCTTTGCTCTAGTTAACTTACGCGCGCTCTACTGCCCGAAGCTGACCCTTGGCGACCGCAATCGCCTCGTCGTCCGCTCTGGTATCAGCAAGTACGGCCTTGGCTGCGTTCACATCGATATCCTGCGCCATGTCCGCGGACTCGGCAAGGATCGTGACGGTCGTAGCCGTCACCGACAGGAAACCACCATGGACTGCAGCAACCACGCGCTCGCCGTTAACGGACGTGATCGACACGGTGCCACCCTCGATGAGCTGGCCGAGAACCGGCTCATGCCCAGGCATGATTCCGATTTCACCCTCGGTCGTCTGAGCGCTGACCAACGTCGCCGAACCCGACCACAAACGCTGCTCGACAGCAACGAGTTCTACGGTCATCTCAGCCATCGTGCTCTACTTCCCGGCCATCTTCTTGGCTGCAGCCTCGACGTCGTCGAGCCCGCCACAGCTGTTGAAGGCCTGCTCGGGCAGGTGATCGAACTCGCCCTTGCACACGCGGTCAAAAGCTTCGATTGTCTCGCGCAGCGGGACAACCGAACCCTTCTCGCCGGTGAACTTCTCGGCAACGATGAAGTTCTGGCCGAGGAACTTCTGGATACGACGGGCGCGCCCGACGAGAACCTTGTCCTCTTCCTGAAGCTCATCCATACCGAGGATGGCGATGATGTCCTGCAGTTCCTTGTACTTCTGCAGGATGCGCTTGACCTCGTTGGCGACGCGGAAGTGCTCCGCACCAACGATGCTCGGCTCGAGGATGCGCGAGGTCGAGCTCAGCGGATCCACAGCGGGGTAAATACCCATCTGCGAGATCGGGCGCGAAAGCTCGGTGGTGGCATCGAGGTGCGCGAACGTCGTAGCCGGCGCGGGGTCGGTGTAGTCGTCGGCGGGCACGTAAATAGCCTGCAACGAGGTGATCGAGCGACCACGGGTCGAGGTAATGCGCTCCTGGAGCTCACCCATCTCGTCCGCCAGTGTGGGCTGGTAGCCCACGGCCGAAGGCATACGACCGAGGAGAGTGGAAACCTCGGAACCTGCCTGCGTGAAGCGGAAGATGTTGTCGATGAACAGCAGAACGTCCTGGCCCTGAACGTCGCGGAAGTACTCCGCCATCGTCAGTGCCGACAGGGCGACGCGCATACGCGTTCCCGGCGGCTCATCCATCTGGCCGAAGACTAGGGCGGTGTCCTGGAGGACGCCCATCTCTTCCATTTCCAGGTGGAGGTCGGTGCCCTCACGGGTACGCTCGCCGACGCCTGCGAACACCGAGGTACCGGAGAATTCGCGGGCGATACGGGTGATCATTTCCTGGATCAGAACGGTCTTGCCGACACCGGCACCACCGAACAGACCAATCTTGCCGCCCTTGACGTACGGGGTGAGGAGGTCGATGACCTTGATGCCGGTCTCGAGGATCTCAGTCTTACCTTCGAGCTGATCGAAGGCTGGTGGCTTGCGGTGGATTCCCCACTGCTCGCCGTCGCGGCCGAGGCCCGGTGTGTCGAGGCAATCGCCCAGTGCGTTGAACACGTGGCCCTTGACAATGTCACCGACGGGAACCGAGATCGGCTTGCCCGAGTCGACTACTGCAGTGCCACGGACGAGTCCGTCGGTGGGCTGCATGGAAACGGTGCGGACCAGGTTGTCACCGAGGTGCTGTGCAACCTCGAGCGTCAGCGTCTTGGCGACCGAGGGAAGCGTGATCTCGGCCTTCAGTGCGTTGAACAGTTCAGGAACAGCGCCACGCGGGAATTCAACGTCCACGACGGGACCGATGACCCGCACGACGCGGCCGGCTACGGCCGAAGCCGAACCTGCCCCGTTGTTTTCGGTTACTGCTGCGGTCATGTGCTAGTCACTTCCTGCGCTCGAGGCGAGCGCGTTGGCGCCGCCGACGATCTCGCTGATTTCCTGGGTGATCTGGGCCTGGCGAGCCTGGTTGGCCTGACGGCTCAACGTGTTCACCAGTTCGTTTGCATTGTCCGTCGCGGCCTTCATGGCCGTACGACGGGCTGCCGACTCCGATGCCGCAGCATCGAGAAGCGACGAGAAGATACGCGTGCTCACATACTTCGGCAGAAGTGCGCCGAGCAGCTTCTCCGGCTCCGGCTCGAAGCTGAAGTCAGCGACAGGACCATTGGAATGATCGTTGTCGTGACCGTTGGTCAGCATGTCGTCACCGAGTTCGATGTGCTCTTCGGACACGGACACCTCGAGAGGAGCCATACGGCGCACCTCGGGGGTCTGGGTCAGCATCGACACGAAGCGGGTGTAGACGATATGGAGTTCGTCGACGCCCTCGATGGTGCCTTCGCCGTTGGGAGCATCAACCCGATTTCCCGAGCCCGCCATGAACAGTTCCACCAGGTGGCGGCTGGCCTTCGCAGCATCCGAGTAACCCGGATCCTGCGAGAAGCCCGTCCAGGAACCACCGATAGTGCGACCACGGAACGAGAAGTAGCCGAGTCCCTTGGAACCGAGCACGTACACGATCGGATCCTTGCCCTCGCTGCGCAGCAGAACCATAAGCTCTTCTGCCTGCTTGAGGACGTTGGAGTTGTAGCCACCGCACATGCCGCGGTCACTGGTGACAACGAGCACCGCAGCCCGCTTGGGCTCCGGACGCTCGTTGAGCAGCGGGTGATCGAGCGAAGCAGACGCACTCGCCAATTCGGTGAGTACCTTCGTGATCTCCTCGGCATACGGCTTGGACGCGGCAACGCGCCCCTGAGCCTTCGTGATGCGCGAAGTCGCGATCAGTTCCTGTGCCTTGGTGATCTTCTTGGTCGAGTTGACCGACTTGATACGAGACCGCAATTCGAGAATGCTTGCCATCGATCAATCACTCTCCCTTCGAGATTCGCAGTGTCATGGGCAGTCCCGTCACTTGCTGACGGTCTTGCGCTTGACGTTGATCTGCTCATTGGCGACCTCGTCGGCTCCCAATGCGTCAGCCTCAGCTTCGTTCACGACCCGGCTTCCGTCGGATGCGATGAAGCCTTCCTTGAACTTGTTGGTCGCAGCGATCAGCGCAGCAGCGTTGTCGGCATCGAGTGCCTTGCCGCCGTCGATGCTGGCGTAGACGCCGGCAGCCGAGCGCTTCAGGTCTTCGAGCAGTTCCTTCTCGAAGCGACGGACGTCGCCAATCGGAACGCTGTCGAAGATGCCTTCACCGGCGAGGTAGATCGAAACGATCTGATCCTCGACGGGGATCGGGCTGTACTGATCCTGCTTGAGCAGCTCGACCAGACGGGCACCGCGCTCGAGCTGAGCCTTGGAGGCAGCGTCGAGGTCGGATGCGAAGGCGGAGAACGCTTCGAGCTCACGGAACTGAGCCAGTTCCAGACGCAGCGAACCGGAAACCTTCTTCATTCCCTTGGTCTGAGCAGCGCCACCGACTCGGGAAACCGAGATACCGACGTTGATCGCGGGACGAACGCCCTTGTTGAACAGGTCGGACTCGAGGAATACCTGACCGTCGGTGATGGAGATGACGTTGGTCGGGATGTACGCCGAGACGTCGTTTGCCTTGGTCTCGATGATCGGCAGAGCCGTCAGCGATCCACCGCCGAGTGCGTCGGACAGCTTCGCCGAACGCTCCAGCAGACGGGAGTGCAAGTAGAAGACGTCACCGGGGTAAGCCTCGCGGCCCGGCGGACGACGCAGCAGCAGCGAGATGGCGCGGTACGCCTCTGCCTGCTTGGTCAGGTCGTCGAACACAACCAGAACGTGCTTGCCCTGGTACATCCAGTGCTGGCCGATGGCCGAACCGGTGTACGGAGCGAGCCATTTGAAGCCAGCGGAATCAGAAGCCGGAGCAGCGACGATGGTGGTGTACTCCATCGCGCCCTTCTCCTCGAGGGCAGCCTTGACGCCCGCGATGGTGGAGCCCTTCTGGCCGATTGCGACGTAGATGCAGCGAACCTGCTTGTTTACGTCGCCCGAATCCCAGTTGGCCTTCTGGTTCAGGATCGCGTCGATGCAGACCGCGGTCTTGCCGGTCTTGCGGTCGCCGATGATGAGCTGGCGCTGGCCGCGGCCGATCGGGGTCATGGCGTCGATAGCCTTGATACCGGTCTGGAGCGGCTCTTCAACCGGCTGGCGCTCGAGCACCGAAGCGGCCTGCAGTTCGAGGGCACGGTTTTCGGTGCTCTCGATCTCGCCCAAGCCGTCGATGGGGGCACCCAGAGGGTTGATAACGCGGCCGAGGAAAGCGTCGCCTACGGGAACCGACAGAACGTCGCCCGTGCGCTTAACTTCCTGGCCTTCTTGGATGTTCTGGTAATCGCCAAGGATAACTGCACCGATTTCGGTGGCATCCAGGTTGAGCGCGACGCCGACGATTCCACCGGGGAACTCCAACAGTTCGTTGGACATAGCCGAAGGCAGGCCAGAGACGTGCGCAATGCCGTCACTGGTGTCGGTCACTGTGCCGACCTCCTCACGGGAGGCCTCCGGGGAGTAGCTCGCGGTGTAGTTGTCGATCGCGCTACGGATCTCGTCGGAGGAGATCGTCAGCTCCGCCATGTTTTTCCTGCTCTCGGTATCTGGTCTTCGAAAAGATCTGGAGTGTGTGTTCGGCTGAAGGACTATTTGAGGTTCTTCCGCAGTACTGCGAGTCGCCCCGCTGCACTACCGTCGATAACCTCGTCGCCCACCCGGACGACCAAGCCGCTGAGAAGTTCTGGATCGATCTCGACGTGCACGGTTACCGGCTTCCCGTAGGTGCGGGTAAGTGTGCTCGCCAAACGATCCGACTGCTCCGCACTCAACGCCGAGGCGCTGCGCACATGAGCAACAGTGGTATCGCGCTGCGCTGCGGCAAGATTCGACAGCTGGTCGAAAGCGTCTGCGGGTGCAGACTTCAACCGGCCGACGGCCTGTCCGGCAATTGCCTCGGTGACCGCGGTGACCTTGCCGTAGAGCAGGCGCGAGAGAAACTCACGCTTGCGGGCGGTGGGAACCGACAGATCCGAGAGCGCCTGCTCAAGGCTGGGATCCCCTGCCACAATGCGGCCGAGACGGAACAGCTCGTCCTCGACGGTGTTCAACTGGCCCTGATCGGCGGCGGCGCGGAGCAGAGCTTCGCGTCCCAGCAGTTCGAGCGAGTTGACCAAGTCGCGGGTCGCCGACCAGTCCTGGCCTGCAGCTGCCTTCACGGTTGCCAGCGCCTCGGCGCCGACCTTTCCGGAGAACAGCTGCTCTACCAGAGCCTGGCGACCAGCGGCCGGTGTCGAAGCATCAGCCAGCGCGCTACGAAGAGCGCGCTGGCCGTCAAGTACCTCGACCACCGAGAAGAGCTCGGACCCAGCCTGCGCAGCGGCCGCAGTTGCGGCTCCTGCAGAGGCTGAATCCAGGGCGCTGCTCAGCACAGAACGCGTCTGCGCCAAGGCTTCACGGCTCGCTGCGTACATGTTGCTCACTTCCTGGCTGAATCAGCGCTGACGGCGTCGAGCTCGTTGAGGAATCGATCAACCGTTCCGGCGCGCTTCACGTCGTCGGCGAGAGACTCTCCGATGACCTTCTCGGCCAGGTCTACAGCGGTCTTGCCGAGATCCGAGCGGAGCTCAGCAACAATCTGCTGACGCTGGGCGACGAGCTGGCTGTGGCCTGCGGCCACGATGCGGTCGCTCTCGTCCTGCGCCTGAACCTTCATGTCAGCAATGATCTGCTGACCCTGGGTACGCGCTTCCTCACGGATCTGCGCGGCCTCGGTACGAGCTTCGGCGAGCTGCGCACGGTACTGATCGAGCGCAATCTTTGCTTCTGCCTGGGCATCTTCAGCACGCTGGATGCCGCCCTCGATCTGCTCGGTGCGATCGGCGAGGACCTTCTGGAACATCGGAAGAACGAACTTCCAGAAGACAAAACCGACAATCACGAGGCAGACGATGGACCATACGATGTCGTACGTCGCGGGCAGGAGGGGATTAGGTACTTCACCCTCGGATGCCGCGAGCAATGTAATGGTGGCTGCCATGTCGGTCTCTTAGAAGATGAAGCCGGCGACGAGGCCGATCAGCGCGAGGGCCTCGGTGAATGCAATACCGAGGAACATGGTGGTACGAACCTGTCCGGCCATCTCGGGCTGGCGAACCATGCCCTCAATTGCCTTACCGACGACGATGCCGATGCCGATGCCGGGGCCGATTGCCGCGAGGCCGTAGCCGATGGCGCCATAACCCTTGTTGGTGATGGTCTGCTCGGCAACTTCCTGTGCCAGGTAAGCGACGCTCATGGTGTTCCATTCCCTTTCAGTTGACCTCCGCCGGTATCGACGAAAGGCTCAGATCGTGGTGTAGCTGATATGTGGTGTGGTCAGTGCTCGTCTGCGTGCAGCGCGATGTCGATGTAGACCGCGGCCAGCAACGCAAAGACGTAAGCCTGCAGGAAGATGACCAGCAGCTCGAAGAACGTGAATGCGAGGCCGGCAATGATCGACGGAACGCCGAAGATCGCCTGGAATCCGCCGGACACGAAGAAGAAGTAGTTCGTCGCGCTGAAGAACAGCACCAGCAGGATGTGGCCGGCCAACATGTTGGCCATGAGACGAACCATCAGCGTGAACGGGCGCAGCACGAAGGTCGAGATGAACTCGATCGGAATCAACAAGACGTGCAGTGCCGGCGGGACGCCGGGAACGACGATGGTGCTCTTGACGTACTTGAAGAAGCCGTACTTCTTGATGCCCACGTAGTTGAACACGATGTAGGCAAGCGCCGCGAGTACCAGCGGCATACCGATACGGGCGTTCGGCGAGATGTTCAAGAAGGGGATGATTGCGGATACGTTGCTGGCGATCACGAGGAAGAAGATCGTCGTGATGACCGGCAGGAAGCGCTTGCCCTGCTCCTTGCCCAGGACATCTTCCGCAATCTGAATGCGAACGAAGTCCAGAGCGATCTCGGCCACGTTCTGCACGCCGCGCGGAATCAACCGCGGACTACGCATCGCAATTGCGAAGAACGCTGCGACCAACACCGACATCAGGATGCGGATGAGCATCAATCGGTCGAGCTCGAAGGGGCCCGCGTGAATCAACACGGAGGGCGGGAAAAAATCGTCTAGTGACGGCGCATGGAATTCATCCGCGGCCAGGGTGGTGACGCTCAGCGTTCTCTCCCGTAGTCGGTCCGCAGCCATCATTGACTGCGGTTCGATCGGACATTGACGATCTACAAGTCGACAAGTTCGACTCGCGCATTCGTCAGCAGCTGGAGAACCCTTGCGGGGCCTGGCGTCTGTCGGTGTCGGCGACTCTCGTCGACTCGGTGGCCCAGGAAATCGGCCACCTGCGAGCACATGGCATCGTCGGCTGAGGGTTACCTCGCCTACCATTACTCTCGCTTGACGCTGACCCTACCAAGCCATCTACGACATTGCGTAGATGGGGTACCCGAAAGGGCAATTTGCGACGTTTTGTAGTACTACTCGTCGTCGTTGACTGGAGTGCTCGGAGTGGGGTCCACATAGGGCGTCTTGGTTGCCAGGACGCCGTACGTTTCCGCTCCGAGGACGATAACCAGCGCCATCACCATGACGAGCACCAATGCCGTCTTGTCGTAGAAGTCGAGCGGCTTCAAGACTGCCAGCACCACAATGGCCAGGATCATCTTGAGCAGCCAGGTACCGAGCAGAACTGCGCCTGCTGTCAGCGCCGGCAACTTCGATGTGAGAAGAACGCCCAAGGCAGTGAAGAGGATGAAGCCGCCACCGACCGCCGCACCGAGTAGAG
Organism: Rhodococcus sp. IEGM 1379; assembly: GCF_030056815.1. Taxonomy (GTDB): domain Bacteria; phylum Actinomycetota; class Actinomycetes; order Mycobacteriales; family Mycobacteriaceae; genus Rhodococcus_F. Next base: position 12,490 of record NZ_JASHKR010000065.1, on the reverse strand, counting down.
CGCCGTAGAGGCCCGGGTTGCCACCGATGAGCCATCCGAGCAGGGAGCCGACCACAGTAAGCACTGCTAGTCCGATCACGCCCCACTTCACGGCAGACCTCATGGCTGCGCTGGAATCGGGGATGGGCTGCGATGCAGGCATGGATTGCGGGGTGTTCGTCACGATGCCCAAGGGTAATGGATCGGAAAACTCGACTACCGTCGCTCCTGCTGACGATCCCGCAGTGACGGAATAGCAGTGAAGAGAAATGCCGCGAGCAATCCTGCTGCCACGAGTACCACGACCAACTGCCGATTAAGCAACGCGGACCCGACCGCGCCGAACGCCAGAACACCCACCCACGAGTAGATGACCAGCACAACTCGGCGATGGGTATGCCCGATCTGCAGTAGCCGATGGTGCAGATGCATCTTGTCCGGACTGAACGGGCTGACACCCGCGCGAGTACGCCGGATGACGGCCAACAGCATGTCCAGCATCGGGATGAACATCACAGCACTTACCAGCAACAACGGCGCCAGAAGTCCCACCAGGTCACGCGTGCCGTACGCGGTCAGTGGGATACGACCCGACGCGCTAGTCGAAATCGCGGCCAACATCAGACCGATAAGCATGGACCCGGAATCACCCATGAAGATCCGGGCAGGGTTGAAGTTGTGCGGAAGGAAACCGAGACACGCGCCGGCCAGCGCCGCAGCGATCATTGCCGGCGGATAAGCACTGACGTCGCCACCCTGATCGTGCAACAGACCGATCGAGAAGATGAGAATCGCGACTGCCGCGATGAGACCGAGTCCGGCAGCCAATCCGTCGAGGCCGTCGACGAAATTCATGGCGTTGATAGTCGCGACCGCGATGGCGACGGTGAACAGACCCGACTGGATCTGATCGAGAATGATCGTGGAGCCCTCACCGAACGGGTTGTAGATGATGAACCAACTGACACCCATGACAACGAGGATTCCTGCGGCAGTCACTTGACCAACAAACTTCGTGAGGGCGTCGAGGCCCCATTTGTCGTCGATCACGCCGACCAGGACGATGACCGCCCCGGCCACGAGTGCAGCAGGGACGTCCGGGCTACCGAAGTCGAAACCCCTTGTCAGCGCAGGCAATTGCTGCGCGAACAACAGACCGACAGCCATACCGATGTACATACCGACGCCACCGAGGCGAGGCGTGGGTTCGACGTGGACGTCGCGGTCACGTGGGATCGCCACGGCACCGAATCGTATTGCCACGAGTCGAACCGCACCCGTTGCGAGGTAGGTGACAACTGCCGCTGTGCACAGAACCAGGAGGAGTTCGCGGATGGGCACACCCGCTCCCCCACTGGACTGCGAGAGGAACGCTGTGGCCGGGTACGTCGCCGTCACCGCGGCCGATCACCGTTCTGGCGGGCACCGACCATCGTTACGAAACTCCTTCTACAAGGCTTTCCGGGGTATTGCCCAAAACGTCGGCAATATCTTCTACGGAAACGGCGCCCACACGCAGGATACGGGGCGAGTCGCCCGTCAGATCGACAATCGTCGATGCGACCGCGTGCGCAGCGGGCCCGCCGTCGAGATAGACGCTGGCCAAGCCGCCGAGTTGATCACGAGCCTCCTCGACCGTCGTGGCCGGTGGCCTACCGGAGATGTTCGCACTCGAGACAGCGAGCGGTCCGACGTCGCGCAACAGCTCCAACGCCACCGGATGCAAAGGCATGCGCAGCATGACCGTTCCGCGAGCGTCGCCCAGATCCCACGCCAGCGAAGGTGCTTGCTCGACAACCAAACTCAATCCGCCCGGCCAGAACGCACGAATCAGATCGCGGGCCTGCGGACGGACGCTGTAGACCAGTCCATCGATGGTGTTCCAGGAACCGACAAGAACCGGAACCGGCATGTCTCGACCACGGCCTTTCGCCCGAAGGAGGCTCGAAACGGCCTCACTGTCGAAGGCGTCGACGCCCAATCCGTACAGCGTGTCTGTCGGAAGGACGACCAGACGGCCGGCTTTGAGTGCATTTTTGGCGGCGGCCAATCCGGCCGTACGCGAATCAGTCTGACTGCAGTCGTAAACGGTGCTCACTCGATCATCCTTTCACTCTGCGCTGCGGGCACTCGCGTGCGCTGCGCTTCGAGGCTGGTGGCGACCCGCCTTGCCACGACAAAACGGGGGCGACCCGCGAGATCCGGATGCTGCTGTACCTCACCGAATACGCGTCGAGCGGAGAACAGCGCTGCGACGCCGTCGCCGTTGGTGTCGTCATGCTCAATGCCCGCCGCGCCGCCGATTCGAAGCCATCGCGCGATGTTACTGATCATCGGTTTGATGACGGACAAGCCGTCAGGGCCACCGAACAGTGCGGTGTGCGGGTCGTAATCCATGACCTCGGGCTGCAACTGCGCACCTTCGGGGATGTACGGCGGGTTCGAGACCACGAGGTCGACCTTGCCCTCGAGCACCTGCAACAGATCTCGATCCGTGACGTCGCCCTGGTGAAGATGAATCGGGGTATCCCCGACCGCTTCGCGGTCGGCCGCATTTCGGCGAGCCCACGCCAATGCCGCGGGCTCCTTCTCGACCGCGTGCACAACGGCGTCCGGCCGAGCCTCGGCAATCGACAACGCGAGCACTCCGGATCCGGTACACAAATCCAGAACGACCGGCGGCCGACTACTGCATCCTTCGAGGAAGGAAAGCGCCCAACCCATCAGCAACTCGGTCTCGGGACGCGGAATGAAAACTCCCGGCCCGACCGCGACATCGATATTGCCCATCGAGGCGCTTCCGACGATGTGCTGCAAAGGAATTCGCTGCGCACGCTGCGCCACCATTTCATTGAATGCCTCGATGACCTCAGGATCCACCAGCGGAACCAGACCGAGCCTGGTCCGCTCTACCCCCAGCAGATGAGAGGCCAACAATTCGACATCGGTACGTGGACTGGGTACGCCGGCCGCATCGAGCTTTTTTGCAGCCTCGATCAGCGCCAAACGGAGTGGAAGTCTGCTCACGCGTACAGCCTGCCACGCGTGACCGACACAACGTCCACCCCTGCAATCCCGGACATCTATTCGGCCGCGAGACGGGCCTCACGGTCCGCCTTGCCCAATGCGTCGAGAAGTGGATCCAGCTCTCCGTCGAGAACCGCATCGAGGTTGTGCGACTTGAACCCGATGCGGTGATCGGCGATTCGGTTCTCCGGGAAATTGTAAGTACGAATGCGCTCCGAGCGGTCGACTGTCCGAACCTGGCTCTGGCGTCCGGCCGATGCTTCGGCGTTTGCCGCTTCTTCGGCGACGACCTGCAACCGGGCTGCCAGCACCTGCATGGCACGGGCCTTGTTCTGGAGCTGGGAGCGCTCGTTCTGACAGGTCACGACGATCCCCGTCGGAAGGTGAGTGAGGCGAACAGCGGAGTCCGTGGTGTTAACTCCCTGACCACCCTTGCCGGATGAACGGTAGACGTCGACACGCAGGTCGCCCTCGTCGATCTGAACCTGTTCGACCTCGTCGGGCTCGGGGTAGACCAGGACGCCGGCTGCGGACGTATGCACGCGGCCTTGCGATTCGGTGACCGGCACACGCTGGACGCGGTGCACTCCGCCTTCGAACTTGAGCCGCGCCCAGACACCGTCCGGGGTGTCGGACTTGCTCTTGATCGAAATGGTGGCTTCTTTGTACCCACCGAGGTCGGACACAGCGGCGTCGAGGATCTCGACGCGCCAGCCGTGCCGTTCGGCATAACGGACGTACATGCGTGCCAAGTCGGCCGCGAAGAGCGCGGATTCCTCGCCACCTTCACCGGATTTCACTTCGAGGACGACGTCATCTCCGTCGTGCGGGTCGCGCGGTGCCAACTGGTCAGTCAGAGTCTGCTCCAGTTGCGCGACCTCTGCTTCGAGATCAGGGATCTCGGCGGCAAAGCTGGAATCGTCGGCGGCCAGCTCACGCGCAGCTTCCAGATCATCCTGTGCCGCAGTCAGTTTGTTGTACGTCGACATGATGGGTGAGAGCTCGGAGAACCGCTTACCGACCCGCTTGGCTGCCTTCGGGTCGTTGTGCAGCGCGGGATCCGACATCTGCGCTTCGAGGCCGGCGTGTTCTGCCAAGATGTCGTCGATGGCCGAGGGCTTGGTTGCGCCTGCCATGGTTCGCTCCGCTCTATTTTCGTTCGTACGGTGCGCGCTTTCGATACAACGACGCTACTACCCGAGAAGCACGCAAAACCGGGCGCAGGCACAAAAAAGCCGACGCCCGATCTGTCGTTACAGATCGGGCGTCGGCGGAACAGCTAGTCTTCGAGCTGAACCTTGCTGTCGGCGCGCTTGCCGTAGCGAGCCTCGAAGCGTGCAACGCGTCCACCGGTGTCAAGGATCTTCTGCTTGCCGGTGTAGAACGGGTGGCACTGCGAGCAAACCTCAACGTTGATGCGTCCGGACTCCTTGGTGCTGTGGGTCTCGAACGAGTTGCCGCAACCGCACACGATGGTGGTTGCAACGTACGTGGGGTGGATTCCTGCCTTCATGGTGTCCCTTTCAATGGTCGCCGGGTCGTCTTCGCCAATCGAAGTCGTGAACCGGAACCGGACTCGGCCGCTCAGTATGCCAGATGTGGGTACTTCACCAGAAATTCCACGTCTTGCACACCTCGGGGTGGCTTTACCAACTGCACAACGCACTCCCCCATGATTTTGTTCCAGGTACGAGAAGGACCCCACAACCAAATGATTGTGGGGTCCTTCTACTCACAGACGATCAGTCGTCGATCGCGCCCGGAGCGGTCTTGGAAACCTGCATCAGAAACTCGAGGTTGTTCTTGCTCTTCTTCAGACGATCGATCAGCAGATCGATGGCCTGATGCGAATCGAGCCCGGACAGCACACGACGCAGCTTGTGCAAGACGGCAGCTTCGTCGGGGCTCAGGAGCAGCTCGTCCTTACGCGTACCGGACGGGTTGACGTCCACAGCGGGGAACACACGACGTTCGGCGATCTTGCGATCGAGCTTGAGCTCAGCGTTGCCGGTGCCCTTGAACTCTTCGAAGATCACGGTGTCGCCGGTAGACCCGGTCTCGACCATCGCGGTAGCGATGATGGTAAGCGAGCCACCGTGCTCGATGTTGCGGGCAGCACCGAGGAAACGCTTCGGCGGGTACAGAGCCGTGGAATCGACACCACCCGAGAGGATGCGTCCCGACGCGGGCGACGAGTTGTTGTAGGCACGACCCAATCGGGTGATCGAGTCGAGCAGAACAACGACGTCCTTGCCCATTTCCACGAGGCGCTTCGCACGCTCGATAGCGAGCTCGGCGACGGACGTGTGATCGCCCGGCGGACGGTCGAAGGTCGAGGAAATAACCTCGCCCTTCACACTGCGCTGCATGTCCGTCACTTCCTCGGGACGCTCGTCCACGAGGACAACCATGAGGTAGCACTCCGGGTTGTTTGTGGCGATTGCGTTGGCAATTGCCTGCAAAACGCTGGTCTTACCGGCCTTCGGCGGGCTCACGATGAGGGCGCGCTGGCCCTTACCGATGGGCATCACGAGGTCGATGACACGCGTCGTCAGAATGTTCTGCTCGGTTTCGAGGCGCAGACGCTGGTTCGGGTACAGCGGCGTGAGCTTGTTGAACTCGGGGCGCTTCTTCGCTGCCTCGACGTCGCCGCCGTTGACCGTGTCGATGCGAACCAACGGGTTGAACTTCTGACGCTGGCTGCTCTGATCTCCGCCGCCGCTGCTGGAAACACGAACGGCACCGGTGATGGCATCGCCGCGACGAAGACCGTTCTTCCGGATGAGGTTCATGGAGACGTAGACGTCATTGGGACCGGCGAGGTACCCGGACGTACGCACGAACGCGTAGTTGTCGAGCACGTCGAGGATGCCGGCTACCGGTTGCAGGACATCGTCTTCGCGAATCTCGGTCTCGCGCGCATCGTTGGGTGTGGTGCCCTCGCCGCGCTCGCGACCGCGTCCACGACGCTCACGGAAGCGGCGTCCACGACGTCCACGACCATTCTCGTCGTCGTCGTCCGGTCCGTTGTTGCGGTTCTCGTTCCGCGAGCCTGCACTACTCTGAGGAGCGTTGCCCTGACCAGCTGTGTTCTGGTTTCCGCGGTCCTGGCGATCCTGATTGCCGCGCTGGCCTTGGTTGTCGCGCTGGCCCTGGTTGTCACGCTGGCCCTGGTTGTCACGCTGGCCCTGGTTGTCACGCTGGCCCTGGTTGTCAC
>NZ_JASHKR010000065.1:0-6167 GCF_030056815.1 Rhodococcus sp. IEGM 1379 | reverse complement strand
GGTTGTTGCGCTCGCGACGGGGTCGCTCGTTCGTCGGCTCTGCAGAACCGGTCTGATCGGAATCGGTCTTGCTCTCGACGCGATCATTCTGCTTGGGCTCTACTGCGGGCCCTTCGGCCGACTTTGCATCGGCTTCACGAGCGACCGGTGCCGACTCCTGCTCGATGCTCAGTTCAGGCTGATCCGGCGAACCACTACGGCGCGAAGCACCGCGACGCTGGCGTCCGCGACGGGCAGTGCCGGCGTCTGCGTCCTCGGAAGTTTCGGTTCGCGACGCCGGTACTTCTCGCACTGCGGGTGCTTCGGCAGGCTCGGCCACCGGCGCTTCAACGGTTTCGTTACGCGGCGCACGCGTGCTCTTGGCACGAGTGCGGGCTGCGGGAGCTTCGTCGAGCGTCAGTTCGCTCTGGGCCGGTGCAGCTTTACTGCTACCGCCCTGACGTTCCTTGATGGCTGCGATCAGATCGCCCTTGCGCATCCCGGAAGTGCCCTTGATACCCAGTTCACCGGCAAGACTGCGCAGTTCAGTGAGCACCATGCCGGAGAGTCCGGCGCCACGGCGTGCGTCGGCACGCTTCGTGGAGGTCGCCACCGCACCGTCGGGTGCTGAAGATGACGCCTGAGAATTGTCGCCAGTGTGCGCCCCAGCGGAGGGTGCAGTGGTGGCGATGAGGTCCGTATCGGTCACGGAGGTCCTTTCCTTCCCTCACTCGCGCTGCGCAGAGTCGAGGGTTCGTCCCGAAGTTTCAGTTGATTACCGAACTCGGAGGTGCCGTACTTAGTTGCATGTCGAGAGTTGCATGTCAAGAACTGCCGGCTCGTCCGCCATCACATGACTATCGGAAACCGGTGCGAGAAGTGCTCCTGCTTCAAACTAACCATGCTCTCGCAAACCTGCACAGCACCTGCTGCGCGAAGTGAATCGATCGTGTAGACGAGGCCATTGAGGATTCGCTACTGAAGATTCACACCTTCGCCAGAAGGTGCAAGTGCGAGGATCATGCCAAGGAATGTGGACCCCAGTAACCCAATTGGGATGGAGTTTGGCCCCCTGGTGATGCACCGGCGACAGACGCGCACGATGTACGGACAGTGCCAGGATAGCGCCCATACCCGAGTCCGGCAAGAATATCGGAAACTCGCGTGTGTCAATTCACTACAGGGCACTATCCCGAACTTCTACACCCGACTGCAGAAAACACCGAGACGCGGATCAGACCCGCGTCGACTGAACCTCGACACCCGCCGCGATACCGAGTTCGAGCACCCGAAGGCCGTCGGCACGCGCAGCCTCGGCGAGATCTGCCGGGAACGGACTCGTGCTCAGAGCCAGCACAGTGGGGCCGGCGCCGCTGACGGTGGCCGCGATTCCGGCGTCTCGCAGGATCCCGATCCACTTGGTTGTCAGTGGAAGAGCGGGAGCGCGCTGAGTTTGATGCAAGCGATCCTCGGTGGCAGCCATCAGCAGGTCGGGCCGCGCCGTCAGAGCGACGACGGCAAGTGCACTTCGGCTCGCGTTGAACGACGCATCCTGGTGCGGAACCATCGAGGGGAGGAGTCCACGGGTGTGTGCCGTCGAGGATCGCTCCTCGGGAACCAGTGCCACTGCACGGATATCGGGGTGAACATCAAGTTTGGCGGCCGAATAAACCGGCTCGTCGCCCTCGACGGACGACGGGCAACTCCACGAAACCACTGCTCCGCCCAGGACACTCGCCGATGCATTGTCGGGGTGCCCTTCGAACTCGGAGGAAAGTTGCACCAACTGCTCGTCCGTGAGACAGAGCTCCTCGTCGAGCGCGCGAGCCAAGCCGTTGGCGGCGGCCAGGCCGCCGACCGCTGCGGAAGCGGATGAACCCAAACCGCGTGAATGCGGGATCACGTTGCGGCACAACACATCCAAGCCTCCAGCCCAGACGCCGGCGGCTTCGAGTCCGCGCTCGATGGCTCGAACAACCAGATGCGAAGGACCCCAAGGCACATCCGCTGCGCCTTCACCTTCGACGCGAATGCTCAGGCCGGAATCCGTTGTGGTTACGACGATCTCGTCGTACAACCCCAGCGCCAAGCCGAGGGTGTCGAACCCCGGCCCCAAGTTTGCACTCGAGGCCGGGACACGAGCGGTCACCGAAATTCCGACTGGCAGCGTTCTCGTCATGTCAGAGGAAGGGTTCCGTGGAGCAGTCGACGAATCCGCGGACACTATGCAAGCTCGAGGGCAGCCGCAACGGCAACGGGATCAACGCCGATGGGCTCGACGTTCGGCATGCCCTTCAGAGCTGTGTCGGGGTCCTTGAGGCCGTTTCCGGTCACGGTGCACACGACCGTCAGTCCGGGCTCGAGCCATCCTTCAGCGCGGGCTGCGAGGAGGCCGGCAACGCTGGCTGCCGACGCCGGCTCCACGAAGACACCTTCGGTAGCGGCGATCAGGTGGTAAGCCGCGAGGATTTCCTCGTCGGTGGCGGAACGGAATGCTCCACCCGACTGCTCCTTGGCCGCGACAGCGCCGTCCCAGGAAGCGGGCGAGCCGATGCGGATAGCGGTAGCGATGGTTTCCGGGTCCTTGACGGGGTGGCCGAGGACCAGCGGAGCAGCGCCGGCTGCCTGAACACCGAGCATGCGGGGCTTGACCGAGGTCAGACCGTCTGCGTAGTACTCGGAGTAACCGCGCCAGTAGGCGGTGATGTTTCCGGCGTTGCCGACGGGAAGAGCATGGACGTCGGGAGCTTTACCGAGAACGTCCATGATCTCGAATGCTGCAGTCTTCTGACCTTCGATGCGCACCGGGTTGACCGAGTTGACCAGTCCGATGGTCGGAAACTCCGCGGTGGTCTTGCGTGCGAGTTCGAGGCAGTCGTCGAAGTTGCCCTGAACCTGAATGATCTTGGCGCCGTGCATGACTGCCTGAGCGAGCTTGCCCATGGCGATCTTTCCCTGCGGAATCAGGACGGCACAGGTCATCCCGGCCTTGGATGCGTATGCCGCAGCCGATGCCGAGGTGTTGCCGGTGGATGCGCACAGCACGGCGCGCTGTCCACGAGCGTAGGCGTCCGTGACGGCCATCGTCATGCCACGGTCCTTGAACGAACCGGTGGGGTTGAGACCCTCGACCTTGAGGTAGACGTCGCACCCGGTGATTTCGGAGAGATGACCGGCAGGCAGGAGCGGCGTGCCGCCCTCACGCAGGGTGATGGTCTTCCAGTTGTCGCCGATCGGCAGACGATCCCGGTATGCCTCGATGAGTCCCGGCCAAGCCTTGTGGACGGGGTTGACGATGCCGGTCATTGTTCAGTGCCTTCCAGTCGCAGCACGCTGGTCACAGCGGTGACGAATTCGAGTTCGTTGAGGGCCGCCACGGTGTTGGAGAGAGCCGCGTCGGTTGCTACATGAGTGACGACCACCAGTCGGGCGCCGACGCCGGCACCTTCCTGACGGACCACGGAAATACTGACGCCGTGCTGGGCGAACTCAGCGGCGACTGCGGACAGCACGCCTGCCTTGTCCGCTACTTCCATGTTCACGTAGTAGCGCGTGAGGATGTCGCCCATGGGGGCAATCTTGAGCTTGGCGTACTTGGACTCGCGGGGTCCGCGGCCGCCGTGAACCTTGTTGCGTGCTGCCATGACCAAGTCACCCATGACCGCTGAAGCGGTGGGTGCGCCGCCCGCGCCCTGGCCGTAGAACATCAGGCGTCCCGCGTTCTCGGCTTCGACGACGACGGCATTGAATGCGCCGTTGACGGTGGCGAGCGGGTGACTGAGCGGAACCAGTGCCGGGTAGACACGAGCAGAGATCCGCTCCTTGCCCTTGGGCGTGGTGATGCGTTCGCAGATCGAGAGTAGCTTGATCGTGCAGTCGAGTGCCTTGGCCGACGCGAGGTCTGCCGAGGTGATCGAGGAGATGCCCTCGCGGTACACGTCCGCCGCGGTGACGCGGGTGTGGAAAGCGATGGACGCGAGAATCGCTGCCTTCGCTGCGGCGTCGTAACCTTCGACATCCGCAGTGGGGTCGGCTTCGGCGTAGCCCAGTCGTCCGGCTTCGGCGAGAGTCTCTTCGTAATCGGCACCGGTTTCAGCCATCGCGGAGAGGATGAAGTTGGTGGTTCCGTTCACGATTCCGGCGACCTTGTTGACGCGGTCACCGGCGAGGGACTGCGTCAGCGGGCGAATGACGGGGATCGCGCCCGCGACAGCTGCCTCGAAGTACAGATCCACCGCGTTGGCCTCGGCGGCCTCGGCCAGCTCTCCCGTGTGGTCTGCGAGCAACGCCTTGTTGGCGGTGACCACGGACTTCGCGGCGTTGAGCGAGGACAGAACGAGCTTGCGTGGCAGTTCGATACCGCCGATCAACTCGACGACGATGTCGACGTCGTCGCGGGCGACCAACGATTCCGCGTCCGTCGTCTGCATGTCCTCGGGGATTCCGCGGTCGGAACCGATACGACGAACGGCAACTCCCCGCAGCTCCAAGGGAGCTCCGATGCGAGCCTCTAGTTCCTCGGACTGCTCACGGATAATCCGAACTACTTCACTACCGACGTTACCGAGGCCGAGAACGGCCACACCGATAGCGCGATGCGCCGATTCGCTCGTCACTGCGATACCTCCAAGCTAAGCAGATCTTCCACTGTTTCCCTCCGCAGAATCACGCGTGAAACTCCGTCACGCACCGCCACTACGGCTGGGCGGGTGAGCAAGTTGTACCTGCTCGACATCGAATAGCAGTATGCACCGGTCGCTGCTACCGCAAGTAAATCACCGGGTCCGACATCCTCGGGCATCCAGGTGTCCCGAATGACTACGTCACCGGACTCGCAGTGCTTACCGACGACGCGCGCTACGACGGTATCGACCGTCGAAGTGCGCGAAACCAGCTTGGCTTCGTACTCGGCGCCGTAGAGCGAAGTTCGGATGTTGTCACTCATACCGCCGTCGACGCTGATGTAGCGGCGGGTCAGGGCGTTGCCGACGGTGACGTCCTTGATGGTGCCGACTTCGTACAGCGTGACGGTGCCCGGTCCGGCAATGGCGCGGCCGGGTTCGACGGCCAGCGTCGGTTCAGGCAAGCCGACCAGCGCGGATTCGTTTCGCACGATGTGGCCGAGTTTGGCTGCAAGTTCGTCGACGGGCGGCGGGTCGTCGGACGGAACGTAGGAGATTCCCATGCCGCCGCCGAGGTCGATGATCGAAATCTGCTTGGTCTTGTCGACGCCGAACTCTGCGACGACGTCACGAAGCAATCCGATGACTCGGTGGGCTGCTACCTCGAAGCCGTCGACGTCGAAGATCTGCGAACCGATGTGGCTGTGCAGTCCGACCAGACGCAGGTTTTCGGCGGCGAAGACGCGACGGACGGCGTCGATTGCTGCTCCCCCGGCCAACGAAAATCCGAACTTCTGATCCTCGTGAGCGGTGGAAATGAATTCGTGGGTGTGCGCTTCGACGCCGACAGTGAGTCGGATCAAAACGTCCTGAACGACGCCCGCGTCACCGGCGACGCGGTTCAGTCGTTCGATCTCTATGGCCGAGTCAAGCACTACGTGTCCGACACCGGCAGCAACACCGGCCGCCAGTTCGGCGACAGATTTGTTGTTGCCGTGCATGGCAATTCGCTCGGCCGGGAAGTCGGCATGCAGAGCGATTGCGAGTTCCCCGCCGGAGCAGACGTCGAGGGAGAGTCCCTCGTCGGCAACCCAGCGTGCGATCTCGCCGCACAGGAACGCCTTGGAGGCGTAGTGCACCTTGGCATCCGGACCGAAGGCGCGGGCCATGTCGCGGCAACGCGAGCGGAAGTCGTCCTCATCGATGACAAAAAGCGGCGTGCCGTACTTTTCGGCAAGTTCGCTGACCTTGACGCCGGCGAGAGTCACTTCACCGTCGTCGCCGCGGCGTGCGTTGCGCGGCCACACCTGTGGATCGAGTTCACCGAAGGCTTCGGGGCTGACGGGACGGTCGGGCAGACCGGCAGTGTGCAACTGCTCGGCGTGCTTGGGTCCGGCGGGGTGTGCGTTCACATCTGCTCCGGTGCGGTAACTCCGAGCAGTTCGAGGCCGTTGGCCAGGACCTGACGGGTGGCGGCGCAGAGAGCCAGGCGTGCGCGGTGCACGTCGGTTGCGTCTTCGTCGCCTTGCGGAAGGATGCGGCACGCGCCGTAGAAGCGGTGGTACG
>NZ_JASHKR010000156.1 GCF_030056815.1 Rhodococcus sp. IEGM 1379 | reverse complement strand
TGCTCGACACCACCGACAACACCGTCACCGCGACCATCGGGGTCGGCAGTGGTCCTGTCGGGGTGGCGATCACCCCCGACGGCGCCCGCGCCTACGTCGCCAATGAAACAGGGACGGTGTCGGTGATCAACACCACCGACGGGATCGTCGACCCCACACCCATCGTGGTGGGCGGGACTTCCTGGGCAGTGGCGATCAGCCCCGACGGCGCCCGCGCCTACGTCACCGACCGGAATGGCAACACGGTATCGGTGATCAACACCAGCAACAACACCGTCAACCCCGCACCTATCACGGTCGGCCAAGGTCCGTCATCGATTGCGTTCACCCCCGACGGCCTCCGCGCCTACGTCACCAACCAGGACAGCAACTCGGTGTCGGTCATCAACACCACCGACAACACCGTCGCCGCCACCATCCCGGTCGGCCAGCTCCCGTACCAGATAGCGATCACCCCTGACGGCACCCGCGCCTACGTCGCCAACCAGACGGACGACACGGTATCTGTGATCAACACCAGCGACAACACCGTCACCGCCATCGACCTTCCTGTCGGGGGAAGGCCGGCCGGGATAGCGATCACCCCCGACGGCCTTCGCGCCTACGTCACCAACTATGACAACGCCACGGTATCGGTGATCACCATCGAAATAGCTCCCACACTCACCGGGGCACCGACCGCGGGCGTCGTCGGTCAGCCCTACAGTTACGCCTTCACTGTCACCGGACAACCGGCCCCCACCGTGACCGCAGTCGGTGCATTGCCCGCCGGTCTGACACTCACTGAATCCGGTGTTCTGTCCGGAACCCCCACCGAGGCAGGGACGTTCGCAGTCACCTTCACTGCGTCCAACGGCATCGGCACGCCCGCTACCCTCGACGCCATCCTCACCGTCACCGCAGCACCGGAACCGCCGGTGACAGGTTCACTCGGATCGCTCGGAAACTTCGGCTCCTGACCCGCTAAAGTCCCACCCGAACAGATAGTGGCCGCTCACCCCATTTCCGGGGTGGGCGGCCACTTTTTCTGTATTCGGTCAGGTAGATCAATGGCGGGCAGCGATGTCGCCGCTGACCCACTTCCCCAAACCGCCGGGGTCATCGACGATGTCCGGCGCCGTGAACGAGCACTTCGCATCCGTGCACCGCTTGTATCCGGCCCGCTCTGCAAGATCACGCAACGTAGGCCAGAGCCACTGCACATGGAACGCCGACAACTCCGATCCCGGCTCGTCGAGCGTGTAGGTGCTTTGGTGTGAGACCGTCAACGCCGTCAATTCCTCGACCGCGACGGGATGTCGGTACCAGCACGGCGGAATCACCGCATCCGAGCCGGTCACCGCGTAACGCCGTCGTGGCGAGAGCAATGGCCACTGACACCCACCCTGCGGCGGCTGGCTGTCGCTCGTCCGGTCAAGGTCGAGATGAATCGGGCTTTGCCGTTGGTCAGGAACGCGCAACGTCCCGATCGTCTACCGCTTCGAGTTCTCGCAGGAGGGGTGCGGTTGGAAGGCGTCATGAGCGGAGATCTCTATGCGTGGCTGAAATTGTCCGACGGGCAGTGGCTTGGCTGTGTTCAGGTGTACGCCGAAACAGGTTACGGTAGAACAGGTCTCGGGCTTTGGCTCTGGGTAACTGCTGATGCAATCTCCGTTGACACAGTCTGATTGGGTGTCCGTGCGGCGCAGCAGCACGCGGCTCATCGCGTCGCTGACTCCCACCGCATTGCTGAGGACCGTCTCCATCCGCATTGGGCGAGAGCCCAGGAACTGCTCAAGTGAGCCGAAGCGGAGCAAAACCCGCTCGCGGCGCCTGCACAAAAAGGCATCGCATTGGCGCAGGTGCACGCGACACTGGCCTCCGTCGCTGCCACGATGTTGCAGGGGACAAGGCCACCTTGGTGAGGGGTTGGTAGGTATAGCGGCTTTCTAGACAGTGATGGCCCGCACCATATCCGGTGTGGGCCGTCCTGCTGCACATCAGCCGGCCGTCGGCTCCTCAGGCGGGCCAGCAGTTTCCGGCTTCGTAGGTCGGGTGGTGGCGTCATCGGATGATTCTTTCCGTGACGACCTCGCGAAAATACATGCTTCGTCGTCTACCCGAATTGCCCTGACACCCCGTATGTAGTTGCCGCGCGAGTGTGGTTCCCTGACGCTGACAACTGTGCCAATGCCGTTGCGCCGGAAGGCGAGACCATCGAGGAGCGCCGATGTGGCGATGAAAACACGCTGCGAGAAATTCGGAATACCGTGCTTTGCGCGGCCATCGACAACGAAGCCGAACCTGAGCGCGAAGACGACAAGATATCCACAGTGATCGACACACTCGGCGCCGCGCCTACCGGGGAACCGAAAGCGCCGCCCCGACATTCCTACCCACTGCGCTACGCGAGCGCCTTACTGCTGGTCACAGCTCTACTCGGCTGATTTCTCGTACGCGTGTTTTCTGGATCCGACACCGACAACCTCAGCGCGTGCCGCACCGACCAAGGCGATCAGCAGAGCGGAGCGAGCGTCATTGCCGCCTTCGAGCACGCCTACTACGTCACCCGCTCCGGAGTCGCCTTCCGAGCGCTGGCCACCCCCGATGCAACTCGTCCGATCGCGGACAAGATCAAAGCCGGAATCGACCCCGTCCCAGCAGGAACCACCCACTGCGCGGCGATCACGCCGATCAGTGCCCGCGTCTACTCCGTCGTGCGGAATCAGCAATGACGACATTGGTGGGCTCCTGGGTACGGGCAGCGAATCGACATCACTGACCCAATCAGGAGCCCACCACACCGCCCATCGCCATCATGAGTTCCCGGACGCACTCTTAGTCACCGACTACTCCGTTCTCCGAACCAATTCGGATCGCAAGCACCCGGCCATCAGCGGCCACGTTTTGACGGCACAATCTTGAGCGGACCTCAAAATTGGGTCGTGCCGTAAGTTCCGCGGACAACTCGGCCTCGGCAGAGCATTACTCGCATACCATCTGCTGCAGCGGCCTGGCCTTTCGACTAATCAGTGCGTCGAGTCGTCCTTCTTGTCGCGAGCCTCTTCAAGGGCTGCTTCGGCGCGCTGACGAGCCCGCTTTCTCAGCACCGCGGCCTGCTCGGATGCGGTCTCGGCCCACTCGTTCTTCTTCTCTAGCGCTAGTTCGGCGAACTCAGTGCCGCGCTTACTCGCCAGCTCGGCCAGTTCGGCGCTCCGCTCACGTGCAGTCTCGGCCAGTTCGGAACCACGCTTCTGCGCGACCTCGAGGATGTCCGGGCCACGCTCTTTGACAACCTCGCCGAGTTCGGCGGCACGCTTGCTCGCGATCTCCGCGAACTCGGAACCACGTTCCTTGGCCACTTCCAGCAAATCCGTGCCATGTGCTTTCGTTGTTTCGGCGAGGTCGGACCCCCGCCCGGACACCACGGATAAGGCATGTTCGACGCGATCGCCCGTGTGATCGGTATGCGCGGCAACCAACGGAAGTGCGGCCGAGATCGAAGCCTGTGCCCTCTTCGCAGCGCGACGCCCACGCCAGCCGAGCGACGGTTTTCCCTCCGTGTCGACGGAAGCGATCATCAATCCGCCCAGCAAGCTCACGTTCTTGATGAAGTTGCTGCGCTGCGTCGCACGCAACGAAAGATCCGTCTCGTTCCAGAAGTCATGGTTGGCGAGCGTGGTCGGCACCAGGCTGCCGGCGAGTACCAACGAGGCGAGTCGCGGCGCCTTACCGCTGGCCAGCAATGCGCCGCCGCCGACCTGGATGACGGCATTGATCTTGACGAGAGTTTCCGGATCAGCAGGCACCTTCTGTGTGACTGCTCCGGGCAGCATGTCCAGGGATTTGTCGATGAGTGGCGCTGCATTGGCTGCTCGCTGAGCAGAATTGCGCAGAGCATCGATTCCCCCGGCGATGAAGATCGTGGCGAGCAGGGGACGAGCAATTCGACGTACCAGCATATTTTTAAGCCTTCCGATGTTGATCTGTCATTCGGCGGTAGCCGACCGATCCCGCAAAACGGTGGGCTCAGCATTGATGGGTCTTCTCGGGTGCGCCGAGTTCCTGTCGAACTTCTTTTCGCACACAGGGGTTCAGCGGAGTTTTCCAGATGTGCCGAAAATCTGTGTCGATGACCGAAACAGAGCGGCGGGAGCTATTGCATGTGCATTGCCCACGAAAAATATGTGGCGATGCAGGGTTTACACGGTGGATCAATACCAGACTTTGCGGCCACCCACTGCGCGGCCGGTAGTGCCGAGA
>NZ_JASHKR010000064.1:5922-22821 GCF_030056815.1 Rhodococcus sp. IEGM 1379 | reverse complement strand
CGGAGTTCAGTGCTGGATATGAACTTCACCCCAAAATCATGTTCTACCCAAGACCGTTGGTTATTGCACTCAGAAATGAGTGTGGTTGAAAGTCCGGGATTGCCCGGCGCCCACGCAGGAGGACGAGGTAGGGGGAAAACTTTCGGAAGCGGTTCAATCCGTTCCTGTTCGTCTCCTCTGTACGCCCCGTGCGCCCTGCGCCGGGGCGTTTTGCATGTCTTAGGTCCTTCGCCTTGTGTCGAGTCGGTTTTCCCGGCGCGGCGCAGCGGTTCCGAAGTGGGATAACGACTGTCACGAGAGGAGGCGAAGTATGGCAAAGCCTGAGAAGATTTCTGCAGTTGCAGAAATCACCGAGCAGTTCAAGGGTTCGACCGCTGCTGTGGTCACGGAATACCGTGGTCTGTCAGTGAGCAACATCACGACACTGCGACGCGCTCTCGGAGAAGGTGCCACCTACTCCGTCGCCAAGAACACCCTGGTTAAGCGTGCCGCCAAAGAGGCTGGCATCGAGGGCCTTGATGACCTGTTCGTCGGACCGACCGCCATTGCATTTATCAAGGGCGAACCGGTCGACGCTGCGAAGGCACTGAAGAACTTCGCAAAGGACAACAAGGCGCTCATCATCAAGGGCGGCTACATGGACGGCGCTGCGCTGTCCGTGGACGAGGTCAACAAGATCGCGGATCTCGAATCCCGCGAAATCCTGTTGGCTAAGCTTGCCGGCGCGATGAAGGGCAACTTGGCAAAGGCCGCAGGCCTGTTCAATGCTCCCGCTTCGCAGATGGCCCGTTTGGCTGCTGCACTGCAGGAGAAGCTGGCCGCAGAAGGCGGAGCTTCGGCTCCCGTCGAAGCTGCCGAAGAGGCTGCTACCGAGGCTTCGGCCGAGGCCGAAGCCGAAAGCTGATCCGCACCCGCGCATCACTGCTATAACCCCGCCCGGTCGCGGATCAGCGACATGGGACTTACCGGAAGGACCGCCACAATGGCGAAGCTCAGCACCGAAGAATTGTTGGACCAGTTCAAGGAGCTCACCCTCCTCGAGCTCTCCGAGTTCGTTAAGGCATTCGAGGAGACCTTCGAGGTCACCGCAGCCGCTCCCGTCGCCGTCGCTGTTGCAGGCGCACCGGCCGCAGAAGCTGCTGAAGAGCAGGACGAGTTCGACGTCGTCCTCGAGTCGGCTGGCGACAAGAAGATCCAGGTCATCAAGGTCGTCCGTGAGGTCGTTTCCGGCCTCGGACTGAAGGAAGCCAAGGATCTCGTCGAGAGCGCTCCGAAGGCAATCCTCGAGAAGGTTTCGAAGGACGCAGCAGAAGCTGCAAAGGAAAAGCTCGAAGGCGCCGGCGCGAAGATCGTCATCAAGTAAGACGGTTTCCCCCGCTGCTCTCACGAGTAGTAGAAGAGGGTCACTTCCTACGGGAAGTGGCCCTCTTTTTTTGATCAATTTTCCGCGCGAGATTTGTCCGAATAGAAGCAGGTCAGAACTGTGCACGACCGCACCTGTCTGGTGAATTGTGTTCCTTCCCTACCGGTTAGTAGTATTCGCGGTCACGGGTAACACACACATGCGATAGAGTGACCCAACCCACATGGGGTGCATGCATCGGACATCGCGGAGGTAATGGTGGGAGTCGAGGTAGCGGTACAAGGACTGACAAAGTCTTTCGGGTCGCAAAGGATTTGGCAGGATGTGTCGTTGACGCTCCCTGCCGGTGAGGTCAGTGCTCTTCTGGGGCCGTCGGGCACCGGTAAGTCGGTATTTTTGAAGTCCTTGATCGGACTGCTCCGCCCCGAACAGGGCTCCATCGTGATTGACGGCACGGATATCCTCCAGTGCTCCTCCAAGGAGCTTTACGAGATCCGCAAGTTGTTCGGTGTGCTCTTCCAGGACGGCGCACTTTTCGGTTCCATGAACTTGTACGACAACATCGCTTTCCCGTTGCGTGAGCACACCAAGAAGTCCGAGTCGGACATCCGCAAGATCGTGATGGAGAAGCTGGATCTGACGGGTCTCGTCGGCGCCGAGGACAAGCTCCCGGGCGAGATCTCCGGCGGTATGCGTAAACGTGCAGGTTTGGCGCGGGCACTCGTACTCGATCCCGAAATCATCCTCGTCGACGAGCCGGACTCCGGCCTCGACCCGGTTCGCACTACCTACATCAGTCAGACGCTCATCGACATCAACGCGCAGAGCGACGCCACGATTCTGATCGTGTCGCACAACATCAACCTTGCTCGAACCGTGCCGGACAACATCGGCATGCTTTTCCGTCGCCAACTTGTCATGTTCGGCCCGCGTGAGGTGCTCCTGACGTCGGACGAGCCCGTCGTCAAGCAATTCCTCAACGGCACCATGATCGGTCCGATCGGTATGTCGGAGGAGAAGGACGAAGCTCAGATGGCTCACGAGCAGGCGCTCGTGGATGCCGGTCACCATGCTGGTGGTGTCGAGGATGTCGAGGGCATCGTTCCCCAGATGAAGGCAACGCCCGGTAACCCGGAGCGTCAGGCTGTCGGACGCCGCCAGGAACGTGTCCGCCAGATCATGCACACCCTTCCGGCCAACGCGCAGGCCGCAATTCAGGACAGCCTGAACGAAGCCGGGGTAGATGGCCAGTACGATCCCCAGTACGCCGACGCAAGCGGCTATGTGGGCGAGTGGGACGGAAATTCGCAGGACACTCAGGTGATCCCTGCATACGAGGGCGATCCATACGGAAACACGACGCACGGGCAAGGGTAGGCATATCGGATGGGTGTCACCCGCAATTCGGTTCTGAGTCCGGTCAACGGAGCGCTAACTCAGGCCGGAAATATCGTCGAGCTGTTTGTCGAGGTCGTCAAGAACACGTTCAGACGCCCATTTCAGTTTCGCGAGTTCATCGAGCAGGCGTGGTTCATCGCCAGCGTGACGATCTTGCCGACTGCACTGGTCGCTATTCCGTTCGGCGCCGTCGTCTCGCTGCAGACAGGCTCACTGATCAAGCAACTCGGTGCTGAGTCGTTCACCGGCGCCGCCAGCGTCTTGGCGGTGATTCAGCAGGGCAGTCCGCTTGTGACAGCACTGCTGGTTGCCGGTGCGGCCGGCTCGGCGGTGACCGCCGACCTCGGATCGCGGACTATTCGCGAAGAGATCGATGCCATGGAAGTGCTGGGCATCAATCCCATTCAGCGGCTGGTGGTTCCACGTGTTCTCGCGATGATCCTTATCGCCGTGTTGCTCAACGGACTTGTGTCCGTGGTCGGTATTGCGGGCGGATACTTCTTCAATGTGATTCTGCAGGGCGGTAATCCGGGCGCGTACATCTCGTCGTTCTCGGCCTTTGCGCAGCTGCCCGACCTGTGGAGCGGCGAGATCAAAGCCGCGGTGTTCGGGGTCATCGCGGGCGTTATCTCCTCGTACAAGGGACTGCATCCGTCGGGTGGGCCCAAGGGCGTCGGTGAAGCCGTCAACCAGGCCGTGGTGATCACGTTCTTGTTGCTGTTCTTCGCCAACCTGATTCTGACGATGGTGTACCTCCAGATCGTGCCGGCGAAGGGATCTTGACCTAAATGACCATCGCACGAGGCCGCGGCGACCAGTTTCTACTGAGAAGTCGCAAGCTCGCCCGAATGCCACTCAATGTGCTCGACCGCGCCGGCGAACAAATGTCGTTCTATGCGCGTGCCATTGCATGGACTCCGCGCACACTGCACCGCTACCGCAAGGAAACGCTTCGACTGTTGGCCGAAGTTACCTTCGGCAGTGGCGCTTTGGCTGTCATCGGCGGAACCATCGGCGTAATCGCGATGATGTCGGGATTCACCGGCGTCGTCGTCGGATTGCAGGGATTTGCCGCACTCGAGCAGTTGGGTAGTTCGGTTCTGACCGGCTTCCTGTCGGCGTACGTCAATACCCGCGAGATCGCTCCGATCGTTGCTGCTCTCGCGCTTTCGGCGACAGTGGGTTGTGGTTTCACCGCCCAACTAGGAGCGATGCGAATCTCGGAGGAGATCGACGCACTCGAGGTCATGGCAGTGCCGTCGGTACCTTTCCTGGTCACGACGCGCATGATTGCCGGCTTTGTTGCCGTGATTCCGCTGTACATCGTGGGCCTCCTTGCTGCTTATCTTGCTTCGCGCTTGATCAGCACCGTGTTCAACGGGCAGTCGACGGGCTCGTACGACCACTACTTCAACTTGTTCCTGCCACCGCAAGACGTGTTGTACTCGTTTGCGAAGGTCTTGGTCTTCGCATTCGTACTGATTCTGATCCACTGCTACTACGGGTTTCACGCGTCGGGCGGTCCCGCGGGTGTGGGCGTGGCTGTCGGTCGCGCCGTTCGCGCTGCCATCGTGACCATCGCGGTACTGGACTTCTTCCTCAGCCTCGCAATCTGGGGAACCACGACGACAGTGAGGGTGGCCGGATGATCGAGGCTCCGTCAGTCCTGCGCCGCCGCGTGCTCGGACTTGTGTTCTTCGTTGTGCTGGCACTGTTTCTCGTCTTCACGATCGGAACATTCAACAAGGCGTTCAAGGAGGTCGTTAAAGTCGACCTCGTCACGGACTCAGTGGGAAATGCCTTGCCGCCCAATGCCGACGTGAAGGTCCGTGGGCTGTTGGTGGGCGAGGTACGTTCGGCGTCAACCACAGACGGCCAAGTAACTTCCGTTCTTGCGATCGACCCGGATAAAGCTGATCAGATCCCGTCCAACGTCACTGCCCGTCTACTTCCGAAGACGCTGTTCGGCGAGCGCTACGTGTCGTTGATCATCCCGGAGGGGACTACGGCACCACCGATTTCGGCGGGAACCGTGCTTCATCAGGACAAGAGTGGCAACGCCGTCGAGGTGGGTGAAGTCCTCGACGGTTTGCTTCCCCTGCTGCAGGCAATTCCGCCGCAGGATCTCGCGAACACGCTCGGTTCGCTTGCACAAGGTCTGACGGGGCGTGGCACTGAACTGGGGCTCACCGTCGATCGACTCGAAGAGATCTTCCGAGGCGTCAACACGGAACTGCCTGCGGTCCAAGAAGACCTGCGTAAATTTGCAGACTTCTCGCAGACGTACTCCGACGCAGCGCCTGATCTGGTGAATGCTCTCGATAATCTTCGGACAACCGGAACAACGGTGGTCGAGAAGAAAAATCAGGTAAACACCCTGCTGGCTTCGTTGACCGCAACGTCCTCGAACACCGCCGACTTCCTCGAAACCAATGCGTCGTCGATCATCACCTTGGCAGCTGACTCCACAGAAGCACTGCAGTTGTTGGCGCAGTATTCACCGACATTTGGGTGCACCTTCAAGGGATTCTCGGACGCGGCACCGGATGCAGCGCAGATCCTTTCGGTCGACGCACCTAATCCCGGTGTCCGTGCAAACATTCAGATCGTGAATCCGAAGGGGCGTTACCTGCCCAATCAGGACGAACCTCGGCTCGTGGATAACCGCGGACCGGTTTGCTACGACAAGGTGACTGAGCCCGGCAAGCCTTTCCCGCAGTACCCCGGTGGTTCGTACGGTGACGGTTCCTACCAGGTTCCTTCGCGAAACGGTGGACCGGAGACCATGGAGTTCCTGCCGGCGCCGGAAGGCTCCGGGCCCCAGATGTTCTCGACCAACAACAGCGGTCCCGTGCAGCAGGCCGGGTACGCCGGCTCGAAACTCGAAGAGGATACGTTGAAGGTGATTTACGGACAGGCTAATGGTGTTGCGCCGGATGATGTTCCGTCGTGGACAACTATGGTCAGCGCTCCAGCCTTCGCCGGCGCGGAGGTGAGCTTCCAATGAGAGGTCTTGCAGCTCCGCTGACAAAACTCATCATCTTCATCGTCGTGACCATCTTGGCTACGGGCTTGCTTGCAGCGAGTATCGCGAATCTCGGAGGAGGCGGCGGAACCAAGTTCAATGCCGTGTTTTCCGATGTCACGTCGTTGAACGAGGGCGACGAGGTTCGTATCGCCGGCGTTCGTGTCGGTCAGGTCGAGAAGATCGCGATCGTCAACGACAACCAAGCCGAAGTCGAGTTCTCGGTTTCCGATCGAGACTGGTTGCCGGCCAGTTCCATTGCCACGATTCGCTTCCGCAACCTTGTCGGTCAGCGATACATTTCTCTGGCGCAGGGGGAGGGGAGTCCGGGTAAGAAGTTGAACGGGGGCGACACACTTCCACTCGAACAGACTCGTCCCGCCGTCAATCTCACGACGCTGTTCAACGGCTTCAAGCCGCTGTTCACCACACTCAGTGCCGAGGATGTCAACAAGCTTTCGTACCAGATCATCCAGGTTTTCCAGGGTGAGTCGGGAACGATCGGTGAACTAGTCCGCAACACAGCGAGTCTCACCAATACGGTGGCAGACAAGGACGCAGTCATCGGGGCAGTCATCAAGAACCTCAACGATGTGCTCGCGACCGTGAATGCGAATGACAAGAACTTGGATTCGCTCATCATCAACACTCAACAACTGGTCACCGGACTGGCTAACGAGCGGGGTGTTGTCGGTTCCGCAGTCACCTCACTCGCGGGTCTGACCGACGCGACCGCCGATCTGTTGGAGCCGACGCGACCCTCGATTCAGGGATCGATCACGGCGCTCAACACGTTGGCGACAACTCTGAATCGTCGTAGTGACGACGTGAATTCGGTGCTCTCGACGTTGCCGGTCAAGCTCGAGAAGTTGGCGCGCGTGGCCAGTTACGGCTCGTGGTTCCAGTTCTATCTGTGCGGAATCGACATCATCGCCGGTCCCGGACAGTCGACGTCGCTGAACTTGCCGACAGGACTGCCTACCGTCAATCAGCCGATCTACACCAACGCGGCCACGCGATGCACTCAAGACGGAATCAAGGAGTTGCAGGGCCGATGAAAAAACGTCGCAGTCCGGCCATGGCCGGCGCAATCGGCATCTTCGTGGTGCTTCTGGCAACTTTGTCCGCGTTCTTCCTCGATTCGCTCCCATTCGTCGGCGCAGGTTCTTCGTACGCTGCCGAATTCACCGAAGCTGCCGGGCTCAAGCCCGGCAATGAGGTTCGTATCGCCGGCGTGAAGGTCGGCAAGGTAACGTCCGTCGACCTCGATGGTGATCGCGTGCTGGTGGACTTCAAGGTGAAGGACGCGTGGGTGGGCGACCAGACATCGGCGTCCATTCAGATCAAGACGATTTTGGGTCAGAAGTACCTTGCTCTCGATCCGCGCGGCACCGAGAACCTGGACCCCAAGGAACGGATTCCGCTGGCACGCACCACGTCTCCGTACGACGTTGTGCAGGCATTCTCAGCGGCGTCCGACACGGTCGGTGAGATCGACACCGAGCAATTGGCCAAGAGCATGGAGACGTTGTCCGAGGCATTCTCCGAAACCCCGGATGATGTCCGGGCCTCGCTCGACGGCGTGAGCCGGTTGTCGCAGACGATCGCGAGCCGAGACCAGGACTTGCAGAAGCTGTTCGAGGCAACAGGAAAGACTTCGCAGATCCTGGCTGACCGGAACAACGAATTCACTCAGCTGATCAGGGACGGAGGGTTGCTGGTGCAGGAGTTGAACAATCGCCAGCAGTCGATTTCGCAACTGCTCACCGGTACCCAGCGAGTGTCGCAGCAGCTCACAGGGCTTGTCCGTGACAACGAGGCGGCAATCGGACCGGCGCTGACACAACTCAACGGTGTCATCGACATTCTGGAAGCCAACAACGAGAGCTTGGACAAGGCGCTGAAGCTCTACGAACCCTTTATTCGCTTGTACGCCAACGTAGTCGGTAACGGTCGCTGGTTCGATCAGGTCGTCGTCAACCTTCTCCCGCCGGGTCTGCCGGACATTCCGGGTTACCGCGAACCGATGCGTACGTTGGGAGGCAACTGATGGCTGACACTGCAGAAGCCGGCAGCGGCTCCCGGAAGAGGTTTTTTGCGATTGTCGCCGCGGCGTTGATCGGTGTGCTGGTTATCGTCGGGGGCCTGTGGTGGGTGTTGACCCGCGCCGGCACAACTACGATCACGGCCTACTTCGACAAGTCGATCGGAATCTACGACGGTTCCGACATTCGAGTTCTCGGCGTCAAGGTCGGCAGCGTCACGTCGGTCGAACCGCAGGGTGACCAGGTCAAGGTCGAAATGCGAGTCGATCGTGGGATCGATATCCCGGCGGGTGTCAACGCGGCACAGATCACGCCGTCGGTGGTTGCCGACCGCTACATTCAGCTGAGTCCCGTCTTCACCGGCGGCGACAAGATGGCCAGCGGTTCGGAGATCCCGATCGAGCGAACTGCTACACCGGTCGAGGTCGACCAGCTGTATGCCAGCATCAACGATCTCTCGTCGGCGCTCGGTCCAGAAGGTGCGAACAAGGACGGTGCGCTCTCGAAGTTTGTGGAGACCGGCGCAGCCAACCTGGACGGGAACGGACTTGCCTTGGGGGAGAGCATTACTCAGCTGTCCGATGCGGCTCGCACCCTGAACGACTCGCGAGACAACATCTCGATCACGATCAAGAACCTCAATACCTTTGTCGGAGCGTTGGCAACCAACGACCAGCAAGTGCGCCAGTTCAATACGCAGTTGTCCGACCTCACCGGCTTTCTGGCCGGCGAGCGTGAGGATCTGGGCGCCGCTCTGAATCAGTTGTCGCTGGCGCTCGGTGACGTCGCGAAGTTCGTGGCAGACAACCGAGATCAGTTGGTGACGACCGTAGACGGTTTGGTCGCACCCACTCAGACGTTGGCGAACAACAAGGAAGGGTTAGCAAATACCTTGACCATGTTGCCGCTTGCGATCTCCAACCTCGTGAACTCGTACGACGCCGAAGCTGGTGTTCTTGCTTCACGTTTGGCATTCCCCGACCTGGAGAATCCGGCCGCTGTGTTGTGCAAGTTGATGGATGTCGGCAAGTTGCTTCCCGGTGATCCGCGATTTGAGCAGTTGGGACGACAGATGCAACCGGCTATCGATCAGTGCGCCGGCGTTGCAGCGATGTCGGACGCGGCCGAGAAGGCGAAGAACCTGAATCTTCCCTTCGGGATTCTGGCCGGTCCGGAGCGTCAAACCCAGGTAGTTCCGGGCACAGTGCCCGGTGTTGTGTCACCGCGACTGACCAGTGGGGAGGGCGAGTGAAGCGCACATTGATTGTGGGCGCGGGCCTCTGCGCGGTATTGCTCGGCGCCACGGCCTGCTCGTCGGAAGGCATCTACGCCGTTCCGCTTCCGGGTGGACCGGACGTCGGATCGGATCCGATGAACCTGACTATCCAGTTCGACGACGTCCTGGATCTCGTTCCGCAGTCTGCCGTCAAGGTGGACGGTGTTCCGGTCGGCCGGGTCGAGAAGGTGACGGTCGGTCCGGACGGTTGGACTGCCGACGTGGGAATCATCCTGGATTCTTCGGTTGACCTGCCGGCCAATGCCGTTGCGGCAGTGGAACAGACCAATCTGCTCGGTGAGAAGTTCATTCAGCTTTCGGCTCCGCCCAGTGGAGCGGACACCACGGCGAAATTGGCCAATGGTGACCTGATCCCGCTGGATCGGACGCGTCATGCCACCGAGATCGAACAGGTGCTCGGCGCACTGTCACTGTTGCTCAATGGCGGCGGGGTCGGTCAATTGCAACCCATCGTGCAGGAACTCGGCGCAGCATTCGACGGTCGTGAAGGAAAGACGAGAAGTCTTCTGGAACAGGCAAACACGTTGATCGGTGGATTGAACGAACAGCGCGACGATATTGCTCGCGCCCTGGACGGACTCGATGTTCTGTCCACTCGCGTCAACGATCAGACCGAGAAGATCGACAAGATCCTCGACGAACTGCCCGTTGCAACACAGGTTCTCAACGAGCAGCGTCCGCAGTTGACGCAGATGCTCACACAGGTCGATCGCCTCGGAACAGTAGGCACCGATGTCCTCACTCAATCGAAGAACGATTTGATTGCGGACCTGCAGGCACTGCGGCCGACGCTGCAGGCCTTGGCGGATTCGGGTGACGATTTTGTGGGTGCACTTCCGTTCCTACCGACCTTCCCGTTCCCCGACGGCGTCGAGAAGATCACTCAGGGTGGATCGGTGAACCTCTTCCTGGTGGTCGACTTGCAGATCGGTAACACTCTCTCCGGACTCGGTGTCGGACAGGGGGATCCCGAGTATCGCCAGCCGAAGTTCGGCGACCCCAAGCCGGTGGTCGATCCGTCCAACCCGTACTACAACGGGAATGGTCCACGGCCAGGTTGGCCGACGGTTTCACTCCTTCCGATCGCGCCGATCCTGCCGCAGTTGCCGGTGGTCGCCGCATTGCCGGTGGCGCCGACAGGTGACGCGGTTGCTCCTGCCGCGAACGGCCCGCTCAACCCCATCCAGGGAATGCTGGATCAGTTCGGAATCGGTGGTGGACAGTGAGATCAACTCTGGTCAGATGGCAACTCGTCGGCTTCGTGCTGGTTGCGCTTTTCGGTCTCGTCTATGTGGGCGCCAAGTACGTACGTCTCGACAATCTCATGGGTTTCGGTCAGTACACGGTTAAGACGGAATTGGCGACGTCGGGTGGAATCTTCACCAACGCCGAGGTCACGTACCGCGGTGTACCAGTGGGACGCGTCGGCGATATGTCGTTGACGTCCAACGGCATCGAGGTCGATTTGATGATCGACAGCAATGCCCCGCAGATCCCGGCGTCGACAAAGGCCGTGGTGGCCAACCGCTCGGCTATCGGCGAGCAGTTCGTGGATTTGATTCCTGACACCGATCAGGGTCCGTTCCTCGAGGACGGATCCGTGATCGCGGTGGGTGACACCACGACGCCGATTCCGGTGGAAGAGGTGTTGGGCAGCGCCAACGGGTTGGTGCATTCCGTACCGGTCGACGCACTTCACACCGTCGCGGTCGAGTTGGGTGCAGCGTTCAACGGTAAGGGCGAAGACATCCAGGTCCTCGCAGATTCGCTGTCCGGTCTCTCTCAGTCCGGATTGGACACGCTGCCACAGACTCTCGGACTGATCCGGGACAGCGAGACGGTGCTCACGACGCAGTCGGATCAGTCGTCGGCGATCAAGCAGTTCAGTGCTGATCTCGATGTTGTTGCCGCGCAACTGCGTACGAGCGACCCCGACATCCGGCGTTTGATCGACAACGGCATCCCCGCGAGCGATCAAATTGGCGCGCTGATCAATGAAGGTGGTCCGTCGCTGACCACCGACCTCACCAACCTTGCGGCGACCACCAAGACCTTGGCCCCGCGCGCGATTGCATTGCAACCGTTCCTGATCTTCCTGCCAGGCTTGGCTGCTGCCGCCCCGACGGTTGCTCCGGGTGATGGAACCGTGCATCAGGGGTTGGTGCTGGAGACCAACAATCCGCTCTCGTGCACCGTCGGATACGAGGGCACCATGGCGATCCTGGATGACATGAAGCGCAAGGATCCAAACTTCGACGACACACAGCAGGACTTCCCGTTGAACACGGCCGCGTCGTGTGAGGTTCCGTTGGGCAGCGAGACCGGTGTCCGAAGTGCCAACCGGGTGATCTACGCCGATCCGGGCACGATCCAGCCGTGGGACTTCAAGCCGAAGGTGGACCCGGACAAGCTGAACCTCAATCCGATCGCGACTCAGTTGGCGCCGTCGATCGGAATCACGCCCAAGTAATCTGCGCGTGAGGTATCGGAGTCTGTGCAGTTCAGGCAACTTCAGTTGTGGCAGTTGCCAGTTCGTGGCCACAGTCTGAGCAATACAGTTAAGTAGGGTAGTGACGTGATTCAGAAAAACAGTTCGAAGGGGTCTACGGCGCCGATTGTGGCGGTCGGTGTTCTCCTCCTGGTGGCACTTGTTGCGCTCGGTGTGTTCGGCGTCGGGTATTTCAAGGCACGCAACGTTGCCGAGATTCGCGACGAGGCGTTGGTGGGGGCTCAGCAAGTTGCGGTCAATCTCAACAATGCCGATGCCGCCAATCTCGATGCCTCGATCGCGAACATGCAGTCATCGGTAACCGGAGACGAGATGACAACGTATCTGCAGACAGTTCAGGACTCCATCACGGATGAATTGCGGAACTCCGGATCCAAGGCGGACACGGAGGTCGTGCAGGCCGCACTCACCGAACTCAATACGGACGACCGGACTGCAACGGCGCTTGTCGTCGTGAAGGTAACCACCACCCAGGGCAACCAGTATGTGAAGAATCAGCTCGGCATGCGGCTGGGCATGGTCGAGGTGGACGGTGTCTGGAAGGCTCAGTCGGCTGAACCGATCGGTAACCGGGTCGATCTGGATTCGGGCACGCTGCCGGGCGCTGATGGTTCCGCTGGTTCCGCGCCCGCTGATGGTTCCGGACCGGCTTCTGGTGCACCGACAGCCCCTGGTGCCGTGACCCCAGCGCCGAGCGAAGGCGGCGATACCGGTGGTCAGTAGTCACCCGACCCGTTCTGCAGCGGCGAGACCGAATTCGCGGATCTGTTCAGTCCTTCGAAGGAGAAGCGCGTAATGCCACCCAAGCGCAAAGCCGGGATGCCGCCGGTCAATCCGAATCGACGGCCGAAGATTGCCGGATCAGCCCGCTCGCTGAACGTCCCCACAGGGACGTCGGGTACCGAAGCCGTCGAGCCTGAGGCGATCGAGACAACCGCACCGTCAGTCGAGACGCCAGCCGAGGCAACACCGGCCGTCGAGGTTCCGAAAACAAGTCTGAAGAAACTCAAGACGCCTCAGCCGGCTGAATCCACACCAGCCGAGGTCTCGGCTGATGCTCCGTCCGAACTCAAGGCGGGGGAGACGGCAGCAGAAACCACTGAATCTTCCGTCGCCGAGCATTCGGGTCGAACTCAGTGGGGTCTCGTCGCCGGGGTCGGGGTGGCCGCAGTGGTGGTCGCCGTGTTCGCCGGCCTCGCGTTCTTCAAAGTGGGCGCACAGATCGACGACGTCGCTTGGGTGGACGAGGGCGCAACGGCGGAAGTGCTCCGGATTACGCCTCCGGCGTTGGAAGCCGTGTTCACATTTGCTCCCGATACCTTCGACGCTGATTTCGACAAGGGCGTACAGGGGCTCAATCAAGCCATGCGCGACCAGTTGACTCAGTACAAGGACACGCAGAAGGCCGGCGTCGAACAGACGCAGACGGCGACTACAGCCGACGTCACGGAGATCGGCATTACGCGTCTCGAAAAGGACCGGGCGCAATTGCTCGCGCAGTTGAACGTGAGTTCGACGCAGAGTGGAGTTGCCGCCGGTTCGCGGTCGGGGATGGTTGTCGTCAGCTTGGAGAAGCAGGACGGGAACTGGCTGATCTCGGAGATCAAGGATCGCTAGAGTCCTGGCGTTGTTCGGAAATCTGGACCGGAGTGGAAATTCCGGTCCAGATTTTTCGTTTCCGGGCTATGGTCTCGGTAGAATGCCCCGGATGTGTTCGAATCCTCGCTAATCTGATGTTCGAATGCCGCGACACGCCCTGGCGCTCTTGACGCAACGGGCCGCAAGGTCCAGTCTGATCGGTGAACACGCGCAGACCCTGAATCTACGGCCTACGCCAGTACCTGAATCTGACCCCTCCGTACACCCGACTCGACATTTCCTGAGTAAGGGTGTACTTTTGGACGTTGCGCTGGCTGCCTCCTGTCCACCCCTCGTCTCAACCGCTGCGAAGTCAAGAACTTCTTGCTTTCTGCGACGGGTTTCGTTCGGGTTGTAACCAGCGAAATTCGAAGCAGATACAGCGGCGGTCGCAACAGTACGGAGCGGCCCGCGTGAGGTGCTGGAAGGACGCATCTTGGCAGTCTCTAGCCAGACCAAGGCAGTTTCCGGAATCCCCGGAGCCCCAAAGAGGGTTTCGTTCGCGAAAGTTCGCGAACCCCTCGATGTTCCCGGGCTTCTTGATGTTCAAACCGATTCGTTCGAGTGGTTGATCGGCGCGCAGAGTTGGCGCGAACGAGCAGCAGCTCTCG
Source organism: Rhodococcus sp. IEGM 1379 (assembly GCF_030056815.1). Taxonomy (GTDB): domain Bacteria; phylum Actinomycetota; class Actinomycetes; order Mycobacteriales; family Mycobacteriaceae; genus Rhodococcus_F. Next base: position 8,935 of record NZ_JASHKR010000064.1, on the reverse strand, counting down.
GCGACAATGCAGTGTCCGGCGGTCTCGAAGACATCCTCGCGGAGCTTTCTCCGATCGAGGATTTCTCCGGCTCTATGTCACTCTCTTTCTCTGATCCTCGATTCGACGAGGTCAAGGCCTCGACGGACGAGTGCAAAGACAAGGACATGACCTACGCGGCGCCTTTGTTCGTCACCGCGGAGTTCATCAACAACAACACTGGTGAGATCAAGAGCCAGACGGTCTTCATGGGTGATTTCCCGATGATGACCCCTAAGGGCACCTTCATCATCAACGGCACGGAGCGCGTGGTCGTCTCGCAGCTCGTGCGTTCTCCCGGTGTGTACTTCGACGTGAGCGTCGACAAGAGCACCGAGAAGGATCTGCACAGCGTCAAGGTGATCCCGGGTCGTGGCGCATGGCTCGAATTCGACGTCGACAAGCGTGACACCGTTGGTGTCCGTATCGACCGTAAGCGTCGTCAGCCCGTTACCGTCCTGCTCAAGGCACTCGGCTGGACCACGGAGCAGATCACGGAGCGCTTCGGCTTCTCCGAGATCCTCATGGCCACGCTGGAGAAGGACAACACCGCCGGCACCGATGAGGCGTTGCTCGATATCTACCGCAAGCTGCGTCCGGGCGAGCCCCCCACCAAGGAGAGCGCGCAAACCCTGCTGGAGAACCTGTTCTTCAAGGACAAGCGTTACGACCTCGCTCGCGTGGGTCGTTACAAGATCAACAAGAAGCTCGGCCTGAACGCTGGCCAGCCGATCGTTGCATCGACGCTTACCGAAGAAGACATCGTCGCGACAGTTGAGTACCTCGTGCGTTTGCACGCTGGTGACCTGTCGATGACGGCTCCGGACGGCGTCGAGGTTCCCGTCGAGGTCGACGACATCGACCACTTCGGCAACCGTCGTCTGCGTACCGTCGGCGAGCTCATTCAGAACCAGATCCGCGTGGGCCTGTCCCGCATGGAGCGCGTGGTTCGTGAGCGCATGACCACGCAGGACGTCGAGGCAATCACGCCTCAGACACTGATCAACATCCGCCCGGTCGTCGCTGCGATCAAGGAGTTCTTCGGAACGTCCCAGCTGTCGCAGTTCATGGACCAGAACAACCCGCTGTCGGGGCTGACGCACAAGCGTCGTCTGTCCGCCCTCGGCCCGGGTGGTCTGTCCCGTGAGCGCGCCGGCCTCGAGGTTCGCGACGTTCACCCGTCGCACTACGGCCGCATGTGCCCGATCGAGACCCCGGAAGGCCCGAACATCGGCCTGATCGGTTCTCTCTCGGTGTACGCACGAGTCAACCCGTTCGGCTTCATCGAGACGCCGTACCGCCAGGTTGTCGACGGACAGGTCACCGACGTCGTCGATTACCTGACTGCCGACGAAGAGGACCGTCACGTCGTCGCTCAGGCCAACTCGGCCATCGACCGTGAAGGCCGCTTCACCGACGCGAAGATCCTTGTCCGTCGTAAGGGTGGCGAGGTCGAGTTCGTCTCGTCCACCGACATCGACTACATGGACGTTTCGCCGCGCCAGATGGTGTCCGTCGCTACCGCGATGATTCCGTTCCTCGAGCACGACGATGCAAACCGTGCCCTGATGGGCGCGAACATGCAGCGTCAGGCTGTCCCGCTGGTTCGCAGCGAGGCTCCTCTCGTGGGTACCGGTATGGAGCTGCGTGCAGCTGTGGATGCCGGCGACGTCATCATCACCGAGAAGACGGGCGTGGTGGAGGAAATCTCCGCTGACTTCGTCACGGTTATGGCTGACGACGGAAGTCGCAAGACGTACCGGATGCGAAAGTTCGCTCGCTCCAACCAGGGCACCTGCGCCAACCAGCGTCCGATCGTGGACGAAGGACAGCGCGTCGAAGCCGGCCAGGTTCTGGCTGACGGTCCTTGCACGGAGAACGGCGAGATGGCGCTGGGCAAGAACTTGCTCGTCGCAATCATGCCGTGGGAAGGCCACAACTACGAGGACGCGATCATTCTGTCGCAGCGTCTCGTGGAAGAGGACGTCCTGACCTCGATTCACATCGAGGAGCACGAGATCGATGCCCGCGACACCAAGCTCGGTGCCGAGGAAATCACTCGCGACATCCCGAACGTCTCCGACGAGGTCCTCGCTGACCTCGACGAGCGCGGCATCATCCGTATCGGTGCCGAGGTTCGTGACGGTGACGTGCTGGTCGGAAAGGTCACGCCGAAGGGCGAGACCGAGCTGACCCCCGAAGAGCGTCTCCTTCGCGCCATCTTCGGTGAGAAGGCTCGCGAGGTTCGTGACACGTCCCTCAAGGTTCCTCACGGTGAGACCGGCAAGGTCATCGGCATCCGCGTCTTCTCGCGTGATGACGACGACGATCTGCCTCCCGGTGTCAACGAGCTCGTCCGCGTGTACGTGGCACAGAAGCGCAAGATCCAGGACGGCGACAAGCTCGCCGGCCGCCACGGCAACAAGGGCGTCATCGGCAAGATCCTGCCGCAGGAAGACATGCCGTTCCTTTCGGACGGCACGCCTGTCGACATCATCCTGAACACGCACGGCGTCCCGCGTCGTATGAATATCGGTCAGGTCCTGGAGACCCACCTCGGGTGGATCGGCAAGACCGGCTGGAATATTCAGGTCGCGGCTGACGGCACCCGTCCGGACTGGGCTGCGACCCTGCCGGAAGAGATGCTGTCCGCTCCCGCCGACTCGAACATCGCAACCCCGGTGTTCGACGGCGCGAAGGAAGACGAGCTCACTGGTCTTCTTGCCTCCACAATCCCGAACCGTGACGGCGAGCAGATGGTCGGCTCCGACGGAAAGGCCACCTTGTTCGACGGCCGCTCCGGCGAGCCGTTCCCGTACCCGGTCTCGGTCGGTTACATGTACATCATCAAGCTGCACCACTTGGTCGACGACAAGATCCACGCTCGTTCGACCGGTCCGTACTCGATGATCACGCAGCAGCCTCTCGGTGGTAAGGCCCAGTTCGGTGGCCAGCGCTTCGGTGAGATGGAGTGCTGGGCGATGCAGGCCTACGG
>NZ_JASHKR010000064.1:0-5822 GCF_030056815.1 Rhodococcus sp. IEGM 1379 | reverse complement strand
AAGTACAAGCGTGTCCGCTTCAAGGGCATCATCTGTGAGCGTTGTGGTGTCGAGGTAACTCGCGCCAAGGTTCGTCGTGAGCGCATGGGTCACATCGAACTGGCCGCACCGGTCACGCACATCTGGTACTTCAAGGGTGTGCCGAGCCGCCTCGGTTACCTGCTCGACCTGGCTCCGAAGGATCTTGAAAAGATCATCTACTTCGCTGCCTACGTCATCGTCGGTGTCGACGAGGAGCTCCGTCACAACGAGCTGTCCACCCTCGAAGCCGAGATGCAGGTCGAGAAGAAGGCTGTCGCAGATCAGCGCGACGCCGATCTTGAGGCACGCGCGCAGAAGCTCGAAGCAGATATCGCCGAGCTCGAGGCAGAGGGCGCCAAGTCCGATGTCCGCCGCAAGGTCAAGGACGGCGGCGAGCGCGAAATGCGTCAGCTCCGTGACCGCGCACAGCGTGAGCTGGATCGTCTCGACGAGATCTGGACCACCTTCACCAAGCTGAGCGTCAAGCAGCTCATCATCGACGAGCTCCTGTACCGCGAGCTTGTCGACCGTTACGGCGAGTACTTCACGGGTGCGATGGGCGCAGAGTCCATCCAGATCCTGATGCAGAACTTCGACCTCGACGCCGAGGCAGAGTCTCTTCGCGAGACCATCCGCAGCGGCAAGGGCCAGAAGAAGCTTCGTGCTCTCAAGCGCCTCAAGGTGGTTGCGGCTTTCCAGACCAACGGCAACTCGCCGATGGGCATGGTCCTCAACGCTGTTCCGGTGATCCCGCCGGAGCTTCGCCCGATGGTTCAGCTCGACGGTGGACGTTTCGCGACGTCCGACCTCAACGATCTGTACCGCCGCGTCATCAACCGCAACAACCGCCTCAAGCGACTGATCGATCTCGGTGCTCCCGAGATCATCGTCAACAACGAGAAGCGGATGCTGCAGGAGTCTGTCGACGCACTGTTCGACAACGGTCGTCGTGGACGTCCGGTCACCGGACCGGGTAACCGCCCGCTGAAGTCCCTGAGCGATCTGCTCAAGGGCAAGCAGGGTCGTTTCCGTCAGAACCTCCTCGGTAAGCGTGTCGACTACTCGGGTCGTTCGGTTATCGTCGTCGGTCCTCAGCTGAAGCTGCACCAGTGTGGTCTGCCCAAGCTGATGGCTCTGGAGCTCTTCAAGCCGTTCGTGATGAAGCGTCTGGTCGATCTGAACCACGCGCAGAACATCAAGTCGGCCAAGCGCATGGTCGAGCGCAAGCGCGTCCAGGTGTGGGATGTCCTCGAAGAGGTCATCGCCGAGCACCCCGTGCTACTCAACCGTGCACCTACGCTGCACCGTCTGGGTATCCAGGCATTCGAGCCGCAGCTGGTCGAGGGTAAGGCCATTCAGCTCCACCCGCTGGTGTGTGAGGCCTTCAACGCCGACTTCGACGGTGACCAGATGGCTGTGCACCTTCCGCTGTCCGCGGAGGCGCAGGCCGAGGCTCGCATCTTGATGCTGTCCTCGAACAACATCCTGTCGCCCGCTTCGGGTCGTCCGCTCGCCATGCCGCGTCTGGACATGGTCACGGGTCTGTTCCACCTCACTCGTCTCGACGAGGGTGTTGTGGGCGAACTCGTTGCGCCTAGTCACGACAGTGCCGAGCAGGGCGTGTACTCCAGCCCAGCCGAGGCACAGATGGCCGTCGATCGTGGCGCGCTGACGGTTCAGTCGCTCATCAAGGTGCGTCTGACCAACCAGCGTCCGTCGCGTGAGCAGGAGAACGAAGTGTTCCCTGACGGCTGGAAGTACGGCGAAAGCTGGACTGCAGTCACCACTCTGGGTCGCGTGCTCTTCAACGAGCTGCTTCCGGCGGACTACCCGTTCGTCAACGAGCAGATGCCGAAGAAGCGTCAGGCAACGATCATCAACGATCTCGCCGAGCGTTACCCGATGATCGTCGTTGCTCAGACCGTCGACAAGCTCAAGGACGTCGGCTTCTACTGGGCCACGCGTTCCGGTGTCACCATCTCCATCTCGGACGTTCTCGTTCCGCCGGAGAAGCCTGCCATCATCGAGGACTTCGAGGCTCAGGCCGACAAGATCGAGAAGCAGTACCAGCGTGGTGCTTTGGACAAGAAGGAGCGCAACAGCGCTCTGGTCACCATTTGGCAGGAAGCGACCGAAAAGGTCGGCAAGGCCATGGAGGCTCACTTCCCCGACGACAACCCGATCCCGATGATCGTGAAGTCCGGCGCAGCCGGCAACATGACTCAGGTTCGTTCGCTCGCCGGTATGAAGGGCCTGGTGACAAACCCGAAGGGTGAGTTCATCCCGCGTCCGATCAAGTCTTCCTTCAAGGAAGGCCTGACCGTTCTCGAGTACTTCATCAACACGCACGGTGCTCGTAAGGGTCTGGCCGATACGGCTCTGCGTACCGCCGACTCGGGTTACCTGACCCGTCGTCTGGTGGACGTGTCGCAGGACGTCATCGTTCGCGAGACCGACTGTGGCACCGAGCGCGGCATCGTCACCACCATCTCGGAGAAGCAGGCCAATGGCTCGATGATCCGCGATGCTCACGTCGAGACCAGCACGTACGCACGTACGTTGGCTGCCGACGCGATCGACGAGAACGGCAACGTCATCGTCGAGCGTGGACACGATCTCGGTGACCCCGCGATCGACGCTCTGCTCGAGGCCGGCATCACGCAGGTCAAGGTCCGTTCGGTCCTTACCTGCACCACCGGCACCGGCGTTTGCGCCACTTGCTACGGCCGTTCCATGGCCACAGGCAAGCTGGTCGACATCGGTGAGGCTGTCGGTATTGTCGCCGCACAGTCGATCGGTGAGCCCGGTACCCAGCTGACCATGCGTACCTTCCACCAGGGTGGTGTGGCAGGAGCCGACATCACCGGTGGTCTGCCGCGTGTCCAGGAGCTGTTCGAGGCACGTGTGCCGAAGGGCAAGGCTCCGATCGCGGACGTCACCGGTCGGGTACAGCTCGAAGACGGCGATCGTTTCTACAAGATCACCATCGTGCCGGACGACGGCGGCGAAGAGGTTGTCTACGACAAGCTCAGCAAGCGTCAGCGTCTGCGCGTCTTCAAGCACGCCGACGGCGAAGACCGCCTTCTGACAGACGGTGACCACGTCGAGGTCGGTCAGCAGCTCATGGAAGGTGCTGCCGATCCCCACGAGGTCCTGCGAGTCATGGGTCCGCGTCAGGTTCAGATCCACTTGGTCAACGAGGTCCAGGAGGTGTACCGGAGCCAGGGTGTGTCGATTCACGACAAGCACATCGAGGTCATCGTGCGCCAGATGCTTCGTCGCGTGACGATCATCGATTCCGGTGCCACCGAATTCCTGCCCGGTTCGCTCACTGAGCGCGCCGAGTTCGAGTCGGCCAACCGCCGCGTTGTCGCTGAGGGCCGCGAGCCCGCAGCAGGCCGTCCGGTGCTCATGGGTATCACGAAGGCGTCGCTCGCGACGGATTCGTGGCTGTCCGCGGCATCGTTCCAGGAGACCACTCGCGTCTTGACCGATGCGGCAATCAACTGCCGCTCGGACAAGCTGATCGGTCTGAAGGAAAATGTCATCATCGGAAAGCTGATCCCTGCCGGTACCGGTATCAACCGTTACCGCAACATCCAGGTTCAGCCCACCGAAGAAGCTCGCGCCGCTGCTTACGCAGTGCCCGCGTACGACGACCAGTACTACAGCCCGGACGGCTTCGGCCAGAACACCGGTGCTGCAGTTCCGCTGGACGACTACGGCTTCAGCAACGACTACCGCTAGCGGTTAGTTCGTAGAGAAACCCCCTACCTCCTCGCGAGGTAGGGGGTTTCTTGTCTCAGGATTCAGTGCCGCTGAGGTCAGGGATGACCATTTTCTGGACGGCCTATTTGTTGCCGTCGGGGTCTGAGAAGTTGCCCCAGGGCTGCCGATCTATGGGGCTGATGTCGATACCGCGACTTTTGAACTCGCGTTCTGCCTCTTCGATGTCAGCGACCACTACCTGCATTCCGGTGACTGAACGGGGCTGCGCATCGGTAACGCTTTTGCCGATGCAGATGGAGCAGGCTGATCCTGGCGGTGTCAGTTGGACGAACCGTAGGTTTTCGTTGACCGTGTGATCGTGATCGGCGTTGAAGCCGACGCGGACGTAGAAGCCTTTGGCGCGGTCGATATCGGTGACGGGAATGGCGACCAGTTCCAGTTTGATGTCTATGGGGCTTCCCTTCGCGTGGTGACGATGGGATACCCGACTTTTTCGCTCCGACGCAGATGCTCAGCGCGGAACGTGAAATTCGAGCAGCGTTGCGACGGCGTCGTCAAGTTCTGCCCACGGCACGGGCACAGACAATACCGCGATCGCTGATGTCGGGAATTTGCCCTTGATGCGCCCAGCCGCTTCGGAATTCTCATTGGATGCCAGATCGAGTGCAGTCCAAGGGATCCCAGGTTCGTGGCCGACAACGAGGAGGGTTCTGACGCTTTCGGACGTCGTTCGGACGGCATTGATCACGTCGGCGGGGGAGCCGCCGTAGATGGATTTCTCGAACCCCGTAGGCGCCTCGATGCCGGTTGCCGCCAGAGTTTCCACGGTTCGGCGCGAGGTGGAGCACAGCACGGCGTCGATCGGTGGGACGTTTTCCCGGAGCCATTCTCCGCCGATTCGCGCTTCTCTGAGCCCTCGATCAGAGAGTGGGCGTTCATGATCGCGTATGCCTTCGGGATAGCTGGACTTTCCGTGTCGCATGAGAACGAGGGTGCGGTGGTCGGCCATGGGTTCACGGTATCCGCTGTTGCGTGAGAAGTCCGGTTACTCTGGAAGAACAGACCTTGAAGGAGGTTTCGATGGCCGGCAAGAAACTTGATCGAAGCAATCTCGATAGAAGCAAGGCTCGGACTGCACTCGAAGTGGTACGCGAGAGTCCGACCATCGCGCTCATTACCGTCGCTCCTGCCGTGGTCGTGTTCGGAGTTGTGTGGTGGCTCTTCGGTTTCTGGGCCGCAATCCTTCTTGTGGTGATCGTCGGCGTCGGGGCCGTCGTGACCCGGAAGCTCCGTTAGAGCGCGCTGACTCGCGCAACTGCACGTAGGGCGTCTCCGACCAGGAACCACACGGTGAGACCGGAGTTGTCGACGCGGCTTCGGAGGATGACCTCGTCGCCGGCAACGATGGGCGAGAGGTATTCGATCAGCGCCCGGTGCGGTACTGATCGCAGTTCGGTGCGCGCGCTGATGATCTCCTCGACGGCTTGCCAGTAGACAGCGTTGTTGACGTGGTCGAAGGGATCGATATCGGTCACGCGCAGGGTGAATGGAGTGTCGAGGACGTCCGGTTCATCGGCCTGCGGGGCGTTGTCGGCGATGATGCGCGTCCACTTGAGGCGATGCTCGTCGGTGGATTCTTCGAGGGGTTTCATGAAGTCGTCGCTCATCCGAGTGGGCATGCCGGAGGTGGGGCTGATGTTGATCCAGAATCCTTCGGTCTCGATCAGCGCGCCGTTGCTTCCGTCGAATCGGACGCGCATGTTCGCCCATCGCGTCGAGAATCCGGAGCACCAGCGGGTCATTGTCAGGTCTTCAGGCCAGATCGCCGGGCGAATGACATCGATGACCGTACGACGGACGATCCAGAACGGATGGGTGTCGATGGCGTCGGCAGCTTCGATGTTGTCGTTGCCGATGTCCTGGAGGTACCGGGCGATGCCGTCGAGCCGAATCTGTTTGGCAGCATCGATATCGCCGGTGCGGACGGGTCGGGACTTGACGAATATCGGTCCTCGGTTCGGCTGAACGGCGAGAGTGAGATCTGGGTTCACGAAGAGTTCCTGTTCGCTGGA
>NZ_JASHKR010000063.1 GCF_030056815.1 Rhodococcus sp. IEGM 1379 | reverse complement strand
CCACGCGTAAAATCCTTGTCGTCTTTAGCTGGTTACGGTCGAGAAAGCTGTGGGCACACTGATGCACCGACTGGCAAGATTACCAGTCCAGGGTCCAATATCCCAAACCGCCGCACGATGCGCCTGCCGAGAAGGTTACACGTTGTACGCCTCGACTCCTCCCACGGCCGCAAACGCCCACGTGAAGCAGTGCCTGCCGCAGTTCCACGTAGCCACCCGGGTCGGCAGTGAACGGAAGATCTGACAGCCTCCGTCGTGGTGCGAATCCACGCGTCGGAGTGATCAGTCGACAGCAGTCGGACGGCCGCGCGGATGTTGCTCGAAGACTGTCGTCGGAATCGCAGGTCTGGTGTGGCGTCTGTCAAGCACAATAAGGGAACGATTCAACGCGGATCCCAGCACTAATCAAAATGTGCCTCGGATTCGACATTGTCGGTAATTGCCACGGAATTGCGATTAGTGGTCGAACCTGGATTGACGGTTGCTAACTGAGCTGTAACAAATTTTCGGAGGAATGTCTCTTGTGTCGCAAAGTTCCGTTGCATGTACTTCGTCGGCATGGTTCGGGAATGGCTGAAAGTTGTCCGTTGGGCAAGACATAATCAGGATTAAATAGGCTTCGAACCTGCGGAATTCTCGACGAGAATGATTGCGTGTACGTTCATTCGGAGCAAGATGCACCGGCCGGGGATGATGGTGGGCGCATCGCATGCTGGTTAACCGGTAGGGGCGGTGCTGGTAGTGGATGTGCCTGCATTGATCAGTTAGCTGAAAATGAACAGTAACTCTCGGTGCATCTGCAGCAGCACTATTTGCAGTATCCGTCAGTCGTCGGCACCTTTATCTGCTGTCCGCTCAAAAGAATCTCGAAGTTGTTGTGGAGTTCACGCACCTTGCGTAAAGTCCGGAAAATCTAGTCGAGCGAGCATTGCTACCGATCCATGAGAAGTTAGGTGGAAATATGTCTCCAACTGCACAGGAATTGACTGAGATTGAACCGATCTCGGATGTGAAGAAGTATGCGGCCGAAGCAGTCGGGACATTTGTCCTCGTGTTCTGCGCCGTTGGTACTGCAGTGTTCGCCGGTGCCAAGGTCGGTAATCTCGGAGTCGCGCTGGCATTCGGTCTGACTCTGATGTTTCTGGTGTACGCAATCGGACCCATTTCCGGTTGCCACGTCAACCCTGCGGTAACGGTCGGCCAGTTTGTCATCGGCCGGATTTCTGCAGTCAATGCCTGCATCTACATCGTCGCCCAGGTAGTCGGCGGACTGATTGCGGGTGCTGTCATCTTCACAGTCGCAAACAGCCTTCCCGCCTACAACCGAGCAGTTGACGGGCTGGGCGCAAACGGTTGGGGCGCGCACAGTCCGTCAGCCGAGAAGAACCTCCGCGGCCAGGTGGTTTCCGACGGTTACGGCATCGGTGCCGTCATGATTATCGAGATCCTGCTGACCGCACTTCTGGTGTTTGTGGTTCTGGCGTCGACGGATCAGATTTCGGATGTGCCGCTGGCCGGCGTGTCCATCGGTTTCACACTCGCAGTGATCCACTTGGTCTCGATTCCGATCGACAACACGTCCGTCAACCCGGCTCGTAGTCTCGGTGTGGCGGCCTTCCAGAACGGTGCCTTGCCGCAGGTATGGGTGTTCATCGTGTTCCCGCTCCTCGGCGGCGCACTGGGCGCACTGATCTATCGTGCACTGTTCGGCCGGTTCAACCGCCTGAACAGCTGATCATTTTTGTTCTCAACTCTCGGGTCGGCTTCAGCTCCAGCTGAAGTCGGCCCGAAGTTTTGCCGCCACGACATCGAATTTCTTGTGGTCCATGACCGCACCTTCGCGGCGAATCCCACTTTCGGGGACGTCGAGGACACGGTCCAGCCGGATCCAGCTGGGGCGGCCTCCGCCGTCCCAAGGGCCGGATCCGATTGCGAGCCAATCGCGCTCACCGTCCCGTTTGCTCTGCGAGGACAGCATCAAACCCAGAAGTGTGTCGCCGTCACGGCCGACGACCAGGACGGGGCGGTCCTTGCCTTGTGTGGGGTCCTCCTCGTAGGCGACCCAGGTCCAGACGATTTCGCCCGGGTCGGCTTTGCCGTCCAGGTCGGGGGAGTATTCGACCTTGCGTGCGCGGTGTGCCGTGGGGACAGTTCGAGCCGCCACCGGTCGTCCGGACGAGGCCTGAGGCCCGCTCGACGACTGGAGTTGGCGGAGGAGCGCAGGCCCCTTGTCCTTGGCGAAGTTGCCGAGGGTTCTACCGATCTGCTTCCACATGCTTGCCATAGCGTCCGAGCATAATCAGGTAGGTGCGGGAACCAGTGGCACGGCGGCCGCAAGAGTTGGATATCCTGAAGGTTGACAGTGGTCCGGATCCGGGCCGGTGCCGGTCCGACTAAGGGGTCCCCCATCAGCAGCTTCGCCGACAAGACGTTTACGGATCCTGCGCAGATCCGGAACTTCTGCATTATCGCGCACATCGACCACGGCAAGTCGACGCTGGCAGACCGCATGCTCCAGCTCACTGGAGTGGTCGAAGAGCGGGCGATGCGTGCGCAGTACCTGGACCGCATGGACATCGAGCGTGAACGCGGCATCACCATCAAGGCGCAGAACGTTCGTCTGCCCTGGACTGTCAACGGTGAAGAGTTCGTTCTCCACCTCATCGATACGCCCGGCCACGTCGATTTCACGTACGAGGTCTCCCGCGCTCTCGAGGCATGTGAAGGCGCGATCCTGCTGGTCGACGCTGCTCAGGGCATCGAAGCGCAGACGCTGGCCAACCTGTACCTGGCGATGGAGAAGGATCTCAAGATCATTCCCGTCCTCAACAAGATCGACCTTCCGGCTGCTGATCCGGATCGCTACGCCGAGGAAATCGCGCACATCACGGGCTGCGAGCCCGGCGACGTACTGCGTGTCTCGGGCAAGACCGGCATGGGCGTCAAGGAACTGCTCGACGAAGTTATCGTTCAGATCCCCGCACCGGTCGGCGATGCCGACGGTCCCGCCCGCGCGATGATCTTCGACTCGGTCTACGACGCCTACCGCGGCGTGGTCACCTACGTGCGTGTGGTCGACGGCAAGATCCGTCCCCGCGAGAAGATCACGATGATGTCGACCGGCACCACCCACGAACTTCTCGAAGTCGGCATCATCTCGCCCGAACCCAAGGCCAGCGTCGGCCTAGGCGTCGGCGAAGTGGGCTACCTCATCACCGGTGTGAAGGACGTTCGTCAGTCCCGAGTCGGTGACACCGTCACCTCAGCTCGCAACGGTGCGACGGAACCGCTCGTCGGTTACCGCGATCCCAAGCCGATGGTCTACTCGGGTCTTTACCCGATGGACGGCTCGGATTACCCCGTCCTGCGCGACGCTCTCGACAAGCTGCGACTCAATGACGCTGCACTGGCTTACGAACCCGAGACGTCCGTGGCCCTGGGCTTCGGTTTTCGTTGCGGCTTCCTCGGACTGCTGCACATGGAAATCACCCGCGACCGACTCGAGCGCGAGTTCGGCCTCGAACTGATTTCCACCGCACCTAACGTGGTCTACCGCGTTCAGCTCGAAGACGGAACGATGCAGGTTGTCACCAACCCGTCGTACTGGCCTGAAGGCAAGGTTCGCGACGTCTACGAGCCCATCGCCAAGTGCACCGTCATCGCGCCGAGTGAGTACATCGGCGCCATCATGGAGCTGTGCCAGTCCCGGCGCGGCGAGCTCGGCGGCATGGACTACCTGTCGGAGACGCGTGTCGAGCTTCGTTACGAATTGCCGATGGGCGAGATCATGTTCGACTTCTTCGACGCATTGAAGTCGCGTACCAAGGGTTACGCCAGCCTCGATTACGAGGAGGCCGGCGAGCAGGTTGCAGACCTGGTGAAGGTGGACATCCTCCTGCAGGGCGAAGCCGTCGACGCATTCTCGTCGATCGTGCACCGCACCAACGCCGCTGCTTACGGTGGCCGAATGACCGCGAAGCTGCGTGAGCTGATTCCGCGTCAGAACTTCGAGGTCCCGATCCAGGCGGCCATCGGCTCCAAGGTCATCTCGCGTGAGACCATCCGCGCTATCCGCAAGGACGTTCTTGCCAAGTGCTACGGCGGCGATATCAGCCGTAAGCGCAAGCTGCTCGAGAAGCAGAAGGAAGGCAAGAAGCGCATGAAGACCATTGGGCGAGTAGAAGTTCCCCAGGAAGCCTTCGTGGCAGCATTGTCGTCCGAATCGGTTACCGACAAGCCCAAGAAGTAGGAATACCGCCTGTGATCGCCACGTGGTTGACCCGAGAGTTCGGAATCGAGATCCCCGTTCTGGGGGCACCCATGGGCGGTCGCGCAGGCGGCGAGTTGGTCGGCGCTGTGTCAGCGGCCGGCGGGCTGGGCTTGCTCGGTGCAGCCCGCTACAACAGCGCGCAATGGGTAGCTGACGAGGCCGCGAAAGCCCGCGTCGGCGGCCGCTTCGGTATCGGCCTCATGACGTGGTCACTCGACGGTGACACCATCTTGCTCGACGCCGCCATCGCGGAGAAACCCGCACTGATCACTTTGTCTTTCGGTGACCCCGCTGCGTACGTCGAGCGGGTTCACGCGGCGGGTATTCCTGTTGTGTCGCAGATCAATACGCTCGAAGACTTGCGTGTCGTCGAGGCTGCCGGGGTCGACGCCGTCATCGCGCAGGGCGCAGAGGCCGGCGGCCATACCGGGCGCATCGGAACGCTGCCGCTGCTGCAGGAAATACTGGAATCGACAACGCTTCCGGTTCTTGCCGCGGGCGGAATCGGCACCGGCCGCGGGCTCGCAGCTGTCATCGCTGCCGGTGCCGAAGGCGCCCTGATCGGCACCGCTCTGCTTGCCAGTCCCGAAACCACCGGCCCGGACTACGCACGCACCCGGGTCGTCGAGGCCGGAAGTGCAGATACCGTCTACACCTCCGTGTTCGACCGGGCGCGTAGCCAGCCGTGGCCACAGCGCTGGGGTGGTCGCGCCATCGCCAACGAATTCACTTCCACGTGGGAGGGCGTCTCGGCCGACGAGGAAACCCTCGCGAGGGCGTATGACTCGTCGGACCCCAACAACGGCGTCGTCTATGCCGGTGAAGCCGTAGGTCTCGTGCACGGCACGCATCCGGCCGGTGACGTCGTCCGACGTATCGGCGCGGATGCGGACCGCTTGCTCTCTCGTTTTGCCTAGGTCGCGCTGTGCGCCGGCTGGAATGCGCCGGCCTCGGCGGCTTCCTCCGCGCGGATCACGTGCACGACTGCGTTGATCAATGCCAGGTGTGTGAACGCTTGCGGGAAGTTTCCGAGGTGTCGACCGGTGTGTGCGTCGATTTCCTCGGCGTAGAGCTTGAGCGGGCTGGCATATCCGAGTAGCCGCTCGCACAAGTGTTTTGCGCGAGCCAATTCGCCGATCTCGACCAGGGCGGACACCAGCCAGAAAGAACAGATGGTGAATGTTCCTTCTTCCCCGCTCAATCCGTCGTCGGTGGTCTCGACGCGATAGCGAAGCACGAGGCCGCCTTCGGTGAGTTCGTCGGCGATGGCCAAGACCGTCGCACGAATGCGCGGGTCGTCGGCCGGAAGGAACCGCAGGAGCGGCGCCAGGAGCAGTGATGCGTCGAGTGAATCGTGACCGTACCGCTGGGTGAGCACACCGCGGGAGTCGACGCCGTACGCGAGAATATCGGCCTTGATCTCGTCGGCAATTTTTGTCCACTGCTGCGCAAAGCTCTTCTCGCCCTGCATTTCTGCGAGCTTGGCGCCGCGGTCGAGGGCGACCCAGCACATGATCTTGGACGAGGTGAAGTGTTGCGGTTCGCCGCGCACTTCCCAAATGCCGCGATCGGGTTGACGCCAATGTTTGATGGCCTCTTCGACTTGCTTCTTGAGGAGCGGCCACAGGGCTTCGGGGACACGTTCGCGAGTACGGATGTGCAGGTACACCGAGTCGAGCATGGTGCCCCAGATATCGTGCTGCTGTTGGTTGAAGGCGCCGTTGCCGATTCGGACGGGACGGGCGCCGTCGTAGCCGGAAAGGTGGCTGAGTTCGGACTCTTCGAGGGTCCGTTCGCCGCCGATGCCGTACATCACTTGGAGTGGATGCGGTTGGCCGTTGTCGGAACTGGAAACGTCGTAGATGAAGTTGAAGAAGTCGTTGGCCTCGCGATCGAGCCCGAGGGTGTAGAGCCCCCAGAGGGCGAAGGTGGAATCGCGTACCCATGCGTAGCGGTAGTCCCAGTTACGTTCTCCACCTGGTGTTTCCGGGAGTGACGTCGTGGCTGCAGCAAGTAGTGCGCCGGTGGGCGCGTATGTGAGGCCCTTGAGGGTGAGTGCACTGCGTTGAAGAAATGCCCGCCACGGATGGTCGGGGAACTTGCCGATGGTCACCCATTCGCGCCACGACTTCGCGGTCTGCCACATCTTGTCGGTGGCCTCGTCGAAAGTCTGCGGGGCGGGTAGCTCGGACCAGGTGAGTGCCACGTAACGGTTGTCGCCTTCGACGAGACGGGTGCGCGCACGCGCTTCGCGGCCCTCGATGCCCAGCCTCAAGTCGGTGGTGATCTTCAGCGTCGGGTGATCGCCGGGCTTGGTCGACTTACACGTCGCGGTGGCTTCCTCGTAGACCTTGCCGGTGTACTCCCACTGCGCAGGGGAGCGGTGATAGTCGAACGCCGGTTCGCAGCTCATCTCCAACTCCACCGTGCCGCTGACGCACTTCACAGTGCGCAGCAGTATGTGTTCCGCATCCCAGTCGGTGGGTGTGCGGCGACGGGTGCTGGAGCGCTCGGTGACGTTGTGCCACGGACCGAGCACCAGTGCGTCACGCACGATGAGCCAACCGGTTTCCGTTTGCCAGGTGGTTTCGAGGATGAGGCCGCCGGGCAGATAGCGCCGCGCAGCGGGAACGTTCTGGCCGTAGGGCCCGATTCGGAAATGCCCTGCACTGCGATCGAGAATGGCTCCGAAGACGCTGGGGGCGTCGGGGCGTGGCAAACACATCCACTCCACCGAACCATTCCGGGCGATCAAACAGGACGTCTCGCAGTCGGAAAGAAACGCGTAGTCGTCGATCGGTGGGAAGGTACTTCGGTGATGGCCGGACGTGACGGAAGGCACGGTCTCCAAGACTTCGTCGTCAACACTCATTTTCACATCATCCGGCCATACCGCGGACGCGTCCACTCTTTGCGTATTCGGTGTGGGCGCAGCCGGAGGCTAGGGTGATGGCGTGGATCGGATTGCGGGTTGGTGGGACGGCTTCGAGCTGTGGATTGCGGGTCTTCCCTTCATCCCACAGGTCGTGTTGGTCCTTGCCGTCGTCGTTCCGCTGTGTTGGTTGATTGCTGTCGGTCTCGATCGTGGATTGTCAGCGGTGTTGTCCTGGCCGGTCTTCGGATGGTTGCGACGAACCCCCCGAGAAACTCTTAGAGAAGTTGAGGAAAACTGATGCCCCGCTCACGGGTCACTCTTGCCCTGATCGCCCTTATCCTTCTCTGCATCGTGGCGTGGCTTTTCACCCGATAGTTTTGTCGATACAAGACAAGTAGAGTCCGCGCGGGCCCCAACTGTTGACGTAGACGTTGATACTCCTGCCACTACCCGATCATGCGAATCGGTGACGCAGCGGCTTACCTGAACATGTCAGTCGGGGTCCGTGAAGCCGCGTCGGTGGGCCGACTACCTCTCGGGGTCCCAGTGTGTTCCTGCCGAGACACCGTCGGTGGAGGTGACTCAGAGAAAGTTTGTTCCTGCGCCTCGTGCGTCGGTGTGGGACACAGTCGAACCCGCAGCATCGCACGGTGTTACGGGTAGCAGTGAGGTACATATATCTCCGTCGCCTGCCACGTCAGTGGCAGGGAGTATGAGATTTACGTAGACGCTCTGCTAGAGTCCACGACGTGTCCGAAGCAGCAGCACCTCAGATCCGCCATCAGTTGGCGTTGATCGCTGTCGGCATGCTCGACGTCGCTGACGTCGCCTGTTGTTGATTTTCTTCGGTTCGATTACGTCGGCTGTGCGCTGCACGCCGCTCGAACTTTTCTGCACGTAGCCGTGCGCCACCGATAAGGGTTCTCTCCCTGTCGGATTTCTCCAATTTTCTTCCGTCCACGTGGGTTCGATCCCGCATCTGTGGACGTCTGTCGCTGCGAAATCTCTCTCAGGAAGGTATCTGCAATGAAACGCCGTTCCCGCACACTTCTCACTGCTATCGCGACCATGGGGGCCGTGGTACTCACAGCGTGCAGCGGTGGCTCGAGCGACACAGTGGGTGCTGACAGCGCTACCAGCGACGGTAGCGGCGGCACCATCAACCTGTTCGCCTACGCAGTCCCGAAGCCCGGATTCGACAAGCTGACTGAGGCTTTCAAGCAGACGGAGGAGGGCAAGAACGTCAATTTCAACCCTTCTTACGGAGCTTCCGGTGACCAGTCGCGCAAGGTCAAGGACGGCGCCGAAGCAGACTTCGTCAACTTCTCCGTCGAACCTGACATTACCCGCCTCGTCGATGCCGGCTTGGTGGACAAGAACTGGAATCAAGACGCCTACAACGGAATTCCGTTCGGATCGGTCGTGACGATCGTGACGCGTCCCGGAAATCCGAAGGGCATCAAGGACTGGGACGACCTCCTGCAACCGGGACTCGAAGTAGTCACCCCGAACCCGTTCAGTTCGGGTTCCGCCAAATGGAATCTGCTCGCTCCGTACGCGGCCAAGAGTGACGGCGGAAAGAACCCGCAGGCCGGCCTCGACTACATCACGGCACTCGTCAACGACCATGTCAAGATTCAGCCGAAGTCAGGCCGCGAAGCATCCGAGGCATTCTTGCAGGGCAGCGGCGATGTATTGATCAGTTACGAGAACGAGGCACTCTTCATCGAGGGCAACGGCGATCCGGTCGAGCACGTCACGCCACCGACCACATTCAAGATCGAGAATCCCGTTGCCGTGATCTCGAACAGCAAGGTCTTGGACAAGGCAACGGCGTTCAAGGACTACCTGTACACGACCGAAGGTCAAAAGCTGTGGGCCGAAGCAGGTTTCCGTCCGGTCGACCCAGGAGTAGCAGCGGAGTTTACCGATAAGTTCCCTGCGCCTGCGAAGCTGTGGACCATCGCAGACCTCGGTGGGTGGAAAACGGTTGACGGTTCCCTCTTCACCAAGGACACCGGTTCCATTGCTGTGATCTACGACAACGCAACCAAGTAAAGGCTGCTGTGACTGACACCCTCGAACACACCCCCGTGGTTCGCCGACGCAAACTTGCGCGGGTCACGGGGAGTGTGGGCCCCCTCGGAATCGGTGTGGCCACACTGTGGCTTTCCGTGATCGTTCTGCTTCCGCTCGCCGCGTTGACCGTCACTGCTTTCGACGACGGTATCGCCGGGTTCTGGGACGCCGTCACCGCACCGGTGGCGCTGGCGTCGTTGCGCGTGACCCTGTTCGTCTCGGTCATCGTGGCGTTGATCAATGTCGTGATGGGCACGATCATCGCGTGGGTTATGGTCCGGGATGAGTTTCCGGGCAAGCGAATCGTGAACGCGATGATCGACTTACCTTTTGCCTTGCCGACCATCGTCGCGTCGATCGTGCTGCTGTCGCTCTACGGGCCGCAGTCACCGATCGACATTCATCTCAACGCCACTCAGCCAGGCCTGATCGTGGCGCTGGCCTTCGTGACCTTGCCTTTCGTTGTGCGATCGGTGCAACCGGTGCTGATGGAGGTCGATCGCGAAGTAGAAGAGGCGGCAGCATCTTTGGGTGCGTCCAACTGGACTATCTTCCGGTCGGTTGTGCTGCCGACGTTGGCACCCGCCGTCATTTCCGGTGCGGGCCTTGCCTTTGCGCGTGCTATCGGTGAATACGGATCGGTGGTGCTGATTGGCGGCAACATTCCGCGCGTGACACAGATGACCTCGCAGTACATCCAGCAGCAGATCGAAATCGATCGGCCGACCAATGCGGCCGCGGTGTCGGTGGTATTGCTGCTCATCGCATTCGTAACGCTGTTCGTGTTGCGTATCTTCGCTTCCCGTGGGCAACGACGTGAGGAACGCTCCTGATGAATGTCTCCACCAAATCGCGCATCGGTTTGCGAACCGTTGCACTGCTGTATTTGTTTGTACTGTTGGTGGTGCCGATAGGTGTGATCTTGACGCGCACCTTCGAGAACGGCATCGGACCGTTCATCGATTCGATCACGACGCCGGCCGCCATTTCGGCACTCAACTTGTCGCTACTCATCGTGGCGATCGTCGTGCCCGTCAACGTGGTGTTCGGGGTTGTCACCGCACTTGCGTTGGTGCGCGGTCGTTTTCCCGGACGCAATGTGCTGCAGTCGGTGGTCGACCTACCGTTCGCGGTGTCCCCGGTTGTGGTCGGCGTTTCGCTGATCCTGTTGTGGGGTGCCAACGGTTGGTTCGGCGGCATCGAATCATTGGGCTTCAAAGTCATTTTCGGGTTACCAGGAATGGTGATCGCCACAATCTTCGTGACGTTGCCGTTCGTGGTTCGTGAGGTCGAACCCGTCCTTCACGAGATCGGCGACGAACAGGAACAGGCAGCAGCGACGCTCGGCGCCTCGGGTTGGCAGACATTCTGGCGAATTACATTGCCCGCCATCCGCTGGGGCCTGACCTACGGAATCGTGCTGACCGTCGCACGTTCCCTCGGCGAATTCGGTGCCGTCATCATGGTGTCCTCAGGTTTCCCCGGGGTATCCCAGACGCTGACGTTGCTCGTGCATTCGCGATACATCGACGACCACAACACCTTTGGTGCGTACTCGGCAGCCACATTGCTGATGGGCATCGCCATCATCGTCCTGTTGCTGATGACGCTTCTGGACCGCAAGAGGAGCACCACATGATCACTGTGACCGGGGCCCGCAAGAACTACGGTGATTTTGCGGCGCTCAACGACGTCTCCATCAATATCCCTTCGGGTTCGCTGACTGCGCTGTTGGGGCCCAGTGGCTCGGGCAAGTCGACGCTTCTGCGATCAATCGCCGGACTCGAAGAACTCGATTCCGGAAAGATCGAGATCGCCGGTAAGGACGTCACCGGCATCTCCCCGCAGAAGCGTGACATCGGCTTCGTATTCCAGCACTACGCGGCGTTCAAACACATGACCGTCCGCGACAATGTGGCATTCGGTCTCAAGATCCGTAAGCGTCCCAAGCCTGAGATCGAGAAGAAGGTCAACGAACTACTGGGGATCGTCGGTCTCGACGGATTTCAGCATCGTTATCCCGCACAGCTTTCCGGCGGTCAGCGTCAACGCATGGCCTTGGCCCGGGCATTGGCCGTCGATCCGCAGGTGCTCTTGCTCGACGAGCCCTTCGGCGCTCTCGACGCGAAAGTACGTGCAGACCTGCGCACTTGGCTGCGTCGTTTGCACGACGAAGTGCATGTCACGACAGTTCTGGTCACCCATGACCAGGAAGAAGCGCTCGACGTCGCGGACCGCATCGCGGTACTCAACAAGGGTCGGATCGAGCAGATCGGCGAACCTGCCGACCTCTACGACCGTCCGGCCAACGATTTTGTGATGTCATTCCTCGGATCTGTCGCGAAGCTCAACGGGCAATTGGTGCGTCCACACGACATCCGCCTCGGTCGCGATCCCAGCATGGCCCTGGCGCAGGAATCTGGCACCGCCGAATCTCTCGGTATAACGCGCGCAACTGTCGAGCGCGTCGTATACCTGGGCTTCGAGGTTCGGGTGGATCTGCGCAACGAAGCGACGGGGGAGTTGTTCTCGGCGCAGGTTACTCGGGGAGACAGCGCAGCCTTGCGTCTCGAAGCAGGGGAGACGGTCTACGCCCGCGCGACGCGGGTGCCCAATCTGCCCGAAGCGCCGCTGGAAACTCCACTGACGGTGAGCATCGTCGGGGCGGTGTGACGGCTGTGTGAGGTGGGAGAGGGCAGGCTGGTCAGCCCTCCCGACAGACCAGCACGGGGCACTGGGCGTGGTGAATCAGACTCTGGCTGGTGGAGCCCACGATCGAGGCCATGAACGGACTGCGCCCGTGGCTGCCGACCACCACCAACTGGGCTTCGGCGGAGTGTTCGAGAAGTGCCTTCATCGGCCCACTTCGTTGAACGCTGCGGGTGACCTCGACCTCCGGGTACTTGTCACACATCCCGGCCAGGCTTTCGGCGAGCAGCGCGTTCTCATGCTCCTCGTACGGTCCCCAATCTGTGAAGCGCCTCGCTTCCGAGTAACCGCCGAGCGAGGCATGCTCGTTCCACGTGTGAACGGCGACGAGGGGCGCCCCGAGAAACGCGGCGAATTCGAAGGCATGGGTGATGGCGAGTTCACTGAGTTTGCTGCCGTCGACGCCGACGACGATTGGCCGCTTATCGGCGACGGCATGGTCACTGGCGCCGCGGAAGACTGCTACCGGGCAGTGGGCGCGGTTCACCACTCTGATGGTGTCGGAGCCCAGGAATACGGATTGCATCTCAGTGGTGCCGGCCTGGCCGACCGCGAGTATGCGGGCAGTTCGTGATAGCTCGACGAGTGCGGTTGCCGGTGAACCCGTTACGAGGTTGCGTTCGATGGTGACGTCGGTGTGGTCGCCACGGATTGCGTCTTCTGCTTCGTCGAGTAGCTTGGCACTGTCGGCGCGGAGGTGATGATCGAACATCGCTTCGTCGGTGACTGTGCCGACGCTTGGGTCAGGGTGCCCAGGCATGATGTGCGTGAGGCGCAGTGGCTCGTCGAAGCGCCTGGCCACCGACGCAGCCCACCGTGCGGCGTTCACTGCGCTGGCAGAGCCGTCGATGCCGGCTACGATTCCGTGTCGAACAGGTGCACTGGTCATGGGAGCCTCCTCGCGTTGCCTACTGCCAGTGTGCCCCTGGTCACCTCAGGTTCGCTACACGGATGTTTTTGCGCGCGCCGCTAGAACGTCGGTGGGGACTGACTGGAGTGACCTTCGCGGCCGAAGTGACAGTAGTGCGGTGATGAATCCGTGACCGGGAAGTGTGAATTCGACGTTCTTCAGGACCGTTCGACGCATCAAGGCCAGCAGGGCGGCGACGCCGGTAACGGCCATCCACATCGGTAGCGGATACAGCGTCAATCGCTCTCCCAGTCCGAAGGTGAGTGTTCGGGCGAGTAGCAGTACGGCGCCGACGATCCCGGTGGCTGCGCACAGTCCGGACCAGACTGCGATCCATCGGCGGTGGTTCCAAAATTGAATTGCGATGAGGACCAGAACGGCGTGACGGGCGACGAAGCCGGGTAGTACTGCGGTCCAGTGGACGAAGGTTCCGTCGTTCGCGGGGAACATGCCGGTTGCTGCAGTACTCAAGGCGACGACGAGGGCGAGTCCGAGAATCCATTTTTTGGCGCGACCGTCCGGAATGTACTTGTGCAGCAACGCTGCTCCGAGGATGGTGAGTGCGCCCAGAATCATGAAGGCTGCATTCATCACGTCGTGGAGCGGTGAGCAGGAATCTGCGCTGCAGGTTGTGACGCCCAGCGAGCTGATGGAGTCGCGCGCGAAGCTGTACGGAGTTTTCCAGGCAACGGCGGTGAAGACCTCGACCAGTAGATAGAGGATGGACAGGACCCAGGCGATCCCCGCTGCGCCGAGGCGAAAATTGTGAGTGATTTGGATGCTCCCTGTCGCGGTGCTGTCGCAGGCGATGCACGAGCTTTCGCCAGCTGGACAGATCCAACAGTACGGTAACAATCTGATAACGGCCTGTGAAAAGTGCTCAGGCTGAGCGAACCAGGCGATCGGTCAGGCGCTCGATGACCAGCTCGTACCGGTCGATCATCGTCTCGATCAAGAGCGGATGCGCACCGATGGTGTCAGCGAACACGGCGCGGTCGCATGCCGCGGTGGCAGCCGCACTGAGTCGATCGGTCAAAAGGCCGGGCGCGAGGAACCACGGGGCGACGACGATGCGTTCGGCACCGCTCTCACGCACTGCGGACATTGCCTGCGCAACGGTGGGTTGCGTGGACGTCGCAAAACAAATCTGCACACCCGACCACTGTGTTCCCGAAGCGAGAAGTTCGGCGATTTTCGCGGTGGCCGCATTGGCGAGCGCGTCGGAAGAACCGACCGCAGCAAGGGCGACGCCTACCGACGGATCGTCGAGGTGAGCACCGGCTTCCATGATGCGATGACGTACAGCAGATACCAGACGTTCGTCGCGACCGAGAACATCGGCTTGGAATACGGCTAGCTGTGGATGGCGCTGACGAGCCGCCGCGAGGAGGCCGGGAAGATCAACTCGGGCGTGGAAGGCGTTGCCCAACAGCATCGGAACTACGACGGCCTGGGTGTGCCCGTCGGATGCAACCCAGTCCAGCACTTGGTCGAGCGACGGTGCATTGAGGTCGAGAAACGCCAGCCTGACATCGAGATCGGGCTGGCGCTCGCGAAGAGCCGCGACGGCAGCCGCGATCACCCGAGCGGAGCGGGGATCACGGCTGCCGTGCGCGACAGCGATCAAAGGCGTCATGGAGTTAGACGCGCTCGCCCAGTTCGACTGCAGCGATGACGTCGCCCACGAGTCCGGCAGCGAGCGTATTTCCGCCGGCCGGATCGATGAGCAGGAAGCTGCCGGTGTGGCGGTTGACGGTGTAGTCGTCGGCCACGATCGGCTCGGCGACGCGCAACGAAATCTTGCCGATCTCGTTGAGCTCGAGGGTTTCCGGGCTGGGATCAGTGGTGAGATCCTGCTCGTTGAAACGCTCCACCAGGCTACCCACGATGGCCTGCGTCGTGCGCGTGCCGTGCTTGAGCAGCAAGCGTGCGCCGGGACGCAGCGGCTTCTCGGCCAACCAGCAGACGGTGGCGTCGAACTCGCCGATCGGTTCCGGTGCATCGGACGGCGACGCGATGGTGTCGCCGCGTGAGACGTCGACGTCGTCGGCCAGAATCAGCGTGACACTGCGTCCGGCGTGAGCGACATCCAGTTCGCCGTCGGCGGTGTCGATCCGGACAACCGTGGTGCGGGTGCCCGAAGGCAGGATCACCACTTCGTCGCCGGGGACGACGCTGCCGGCAGCGATCTGGCCTGCATAGCCGCGGTAGTCCAAGAACTCTGCGGTGCGGGGGCGGATCACGTACTGCACCGGGAAACGGAGGCCGACGCGATGCGGCTCGGCGTCGACGGGAATCGACTCGAGATGCTCGATCAGCGTGGGACCGGTGTAGTACGGGGTCTTGTCCGAGCGAATCGCGACGTTGTCGCCGTGCAGAGCAGACACCGGGATCTCGACGACGTCTTCGCTGGCCCAGCCCAAGGAGCTGGTGAGCTCGTTGAACTCGGCGGAGATCGACGTGAAGACCTCTTCCGGGTTCTCAACGAGGTCGATCTTGTTGACGGCGAGAACCAGCTTCGGTACGCCGAGCAATGCGAGAACGGCTGCATGCCTGCGGGTCTGGGAGATGACGCCCTTGCGGGCATCCACTAACAGAATCACCAACTGCGCCGTGGACGCACCCGAAACGGTGTTGCGGGTGTACTGCACGTGTCCCGGTGTATCGGCCAGCACGAACGTGCGATTCGGGGTCGCGAAGTAGCGGTACGCCACGTCGATGGTGATGCCCTGCTCTCGCTCCGCGCGCAGACCGTCCACCAGCAACGAGAGGTCCGGGGTGTCCAGGCCGCGGTCAACCGAGGCGCGTGTGACGGCGTCGATCTGGTCGGCAAGAACGGATTTCGTGTCGTACAACAGACGGCCCACGAGAGTGGACTTTCCGTCGTCGACGCTGCCGGCCGTAGCCAGTCGAAGAAGCTGAGCAGAATGGTTGCTCCGCGCTTGTAGGTCGCTCATCAGAAGTAGCCCTCTCGCTTGCGGTCTTCCATGGCCGCTTCGGAAACTCGGTCGTCGCCACGGGTCGCGCCGCGCTCGGTCAAACGTGATGCGGCAACCTCGGCGAGAATCGCCTCGTTGTCAGATGCTTCCGAAAGGACTGCGCCGGTGGTCGAGCCGTCGCCGACAGTGCGGTAACGCACCGAAAGGGTCTGCAGCTCTTCGCCTTCGGCCGGGCCGCCCCACACGCCGGGGGTCATCCACATGCCGTCGCGCTGGTACACCGGACGCTGGTGGGCGTAGTAGATGCTGGCCAGTTCGATGTTGTCGCGGGCAATGTAACGCCAGATGTCCAACTCGGTGAAGTTGCTGAGCGGGAACACCCGAACCTGCTCGCCGGGGGAGTGGCGACCGTTGTACAGGTTCCACAGTTCCGGGCGCTGCTTCTTCGGATCCCACTGGCCGAAAGAGTTGCGCAAGGAGAAGATCCGCTCCTTGGCGCGAGCACGCTCCTCGTCGCGCCGGGCGCCACCGAAGATCGCGTCGAAGCGGTTCTCGGCGATGGAATCCAGCAACGGCACGGTCTGCAGCGGGTTGCGGATACCGTCGGGACGCTCGGTGAGGCGACCGTCGGCGAGGTACTCCTCGACGCTGGCTACCTGCAGACGCAGGTTGTACTTTGCCACGACGTGATCGCGGAAATCGAGGACTTCTTGCAGGTTGTGGCCGGTATCGACGTGAAGCAGCGTGAACGGCACGGGCGCCGGCCAGAATGCCTTGATCGCCAGATGCAGCAGCACCGTGGAGTCTTTACCGCCCGAGAACAGGATGACCGGGCGTTCGAACTCGCCGGCTACCTCTCGGAAGATGTGTATGGCTTCGGACTCGAGAGCGTCGAGGGTGTCGAACTGCGTGCCGTCGAGCTGAGGCCGCGAAGGTGTCGTCAATTCAATGGTCATGATGCGTGCAACCCGCATTCTGTCTTGGAGGCTCCGGCCCAACGACCGCTACGCGGATCGCTGCCGGGTGCTGGCTTGTTGGTGCAAGGTGCGCAGCCGATGGACGGATAGCCCTCGTCGACAAGAGGATTGACGAGGATGGAATGGGTATCGATGTAACTCTGCATCTCTTCGTCCGACCAGGGAGCGATCGGATTGATCTTGACGAGTCCGAAGCCCTCGTCGAAGGAGATCAGAGGTGCGTTGGCGCGAGTGGGGGCTTCGACGCGGCGGATGCCGGTCACCCAGGCTCCGTAGCCTGCCAGGGTCTGCTTGAGGGGGGCAACCTTGCGCAGTGCGCAGCAGCGGTTGGGATCTCGGGCGAACAGATCCTTGCCTTCTGCAACATCCTGCTCGGCAACGCTGGCCAGTGCGCGGGCGTTGATCACGTTGACGCCGTACACCTGCTCGACAGCGTCACGCGTTCCGATGGTCTCGGGGAAGTGGTAGCCGGTGTCGAGGAACAGTACGTCGACACCCGGATGCACCTGTGCGGCAAGGTGAACGAGCACCCCGTCCTGCATGTTCGACGCAACAATGTAGTTGCTTCCGAAGGTGTCTTCCGTCCACTGCAACAATTCCTGAGCGGTTGCGCCGTCGAGGTCGGCGGCACCCTTCTCGGCGATCGCGCGCAGTTCGTCGGCGGTGGCCTTAATGATGTCTACAGTCATCGCAAATCTCCTTCGTCTGCTCGCACTGCCCATTCGGCGAAACGTTCGCCCTCGTTGCGGTTCTTCACGAACTGCCGTACGACGCGATCGATGTAGTCACCCATTTCGACGCTCGTGACCTTGTGCTGGCGTAGCTTTCGTCCGAAGGCGGTGTCGAAGCCGAGGCTGCCGCCCAGGTGAACCTGGAAGCCTTCGACCTGATTGCCTTCGCCGTCGTCGACCAACTGGCCCTTGAATCCGATGTCCGCGACCTGTGAGCGGGCGCAGGAGTTGGGGCAACCGTTGATGTTGATCGTGATCGGTACGTCGAGCTGGGCGTTGATGTCTGCCAGACGCTCTTCGAGTTCGGGCACGAGAACCTGTGAGCGCTTACGTGTTTCGGCGAATGACAGCTTGCAGAACTCGATACCGGAGCAGGCCATCAGGTTCTTGCGCCAGTGTGACGGCCGAGCCGGCAGGCCCAGAGCGTCGAGGTCGGCGATCAGCGGCTCGAGAGTTTCCTCGGCCACGTCGAGAATGATCAGCTTCTGAAAGGGCGTGAAGCGGATCCGGTCACTGCCGGCCTTCTCGGCGGCGTCGGCAACCTGAGCGAGAATGGTTCCCGAAACGCGGCCGGCGATGGGCGCGAAACCGACTGCATTGAGACCGTTCTGGGTCTTCTGGATACCGACGTGGTCGATGGGCCGCGTCGGCTTCTCGGGTGCCGGGCCGTCGATGAGGGGCCGCTTGAGGTACTCGGTCTCGAGGACTTCGCGGAACTTCTCGATTCCCCAGTCCTTGATGAGGAACTTGAGCCTGGCCTTGGCGCGCAGACGGCGGTATCCGTAGTCGCGGAAGATCGAGACGACACCTTCCCAGACGTCTGGAACCTCGTCGAGCGGAATCCAGGCGCCGACGCGCTGAGCGAGCATGGGGTTGGTGGACAGGCCGCCGCCGACCCAGAGATCAAGTCCGGGACCGTGTTCCGGGTGGTTCACGCCAATGAACGCGACGTCGTTGATCTCGTGAACTACGTCCTGCTGACCCGAGATTGCAGTCTTGAACTTGCGGGGCAGGTTGGAGTAGCGGGGATCGCCGATGTAGCGGCGGACGATCTCGTCGATCGCGGGAGTGGGATCGAGTACCTCGTCGAGAGATTCGCCGGCCAAGGGAGAACCGAGAACGACGCGGGGGCAGTCGCCGCACGCCTCGGTGGTCTTGAGGCCGACCGCTTCGAGACGCTTCCAGATCTCCGGTACGTTCTCGACCTCGATCCAGTGGAACTGGACGTTCTCGCGGTCGGACAGATCGGCGGTGTTGCGGCCGAACTCCTGCGAGATGCCGGCGATGGTACGCAGCTGCTCGACGTTGAGAGCGCCTGCGTCGCAACGCACTCGCATCATAAAGTACTTGGCCTCGAGGAGGTCGAGGTTCTCGTCACCGGTGAAGGTGGCGTCGTATCCCTCTTCGCGCTGTGTGTAGAGGCCCCACCAACGGAAGCGTCCACGCAGGTCGCTCTTGTCGATGCTGTCGAACCCCTGCTTGGAATAGATGTTCTCGATGCGCGCCCGCACGTTCAGCGGGTTGTCGTCCTTCTTCGCCTGCTCGTTGGCGTTGAGGGGCTCGCGGTATCCGAGAGCCCACTGACCTTCGGCGCGAGTCTTCGTCGGGCGAGGAGAACGGGCAGGCCGTGCTGGTGCGGCAGCTGCGTTGTCAGCAGCTGTAGCGGCGTCGGTCGTCGACGTCATCGATGATCTCCTGGATCTGGGCGGTGTTAACCGGTACGCACGGCGGTAAGTCCGTGTTGGTGTCCGATCGGGGTGCACCGGTCCGTATCGAGCGAGGGGGCTGTCCTCGTTCTCGGAAGGCTCTGGGCCGGCAGATGTGCTCACGAAGAAAGTCAGCTAATGCTGACGACTGGTGAAGCAGATGAAGATGAGCGGGAAAGGCTGATTGATCAGGTGAAGATCAACAGCAACAGGAGGGCAGACATGTAGAGCTGCACACACGCTTGAAGTCGACGTGGCGACGCGCCACAAGTCGTACTCCGAGTCCGGTCATGTTGACCATTGTGCCACGTCAAATCGATAATTCCGACCCGGGTACCTATTTCCACCAAAATTGGGGGAAATGCACTGCTCAGGCCGTCGGCACAAGCGGAGTAGGACGTCGCGTCGAATGCTGGGAGACTGGTGGAGTGAATGTCACCGGTACAACTGCTGCTCAACAGACTGCGGCTCCGTTCGCGTTGCCCGCACGGTCGCTGGAGGGCGTCGGAAAGCGGCCGTTCGGGATCTACATCCACGTTCCGTTCTGTGCGACGCGGTGCGGCTACTGCGACTTCAACACCTATACAGCCGGTGAGCTGGGAACCTCCGCGTCACCGCAGTCCTGGATGGAGGGGCTCAAACGTGAACTCGACCTCGCGGCCGAGATGACGGGGGCTCCCGCAGCGGAGACGGTATTTGTCGGTGGCGGTACGCCGTCGTTGCTCGGCGGCGACGGACTCACCGAAGTGTTGGCGGCAGTGCGCAGCAGTTTCGGACTTGCTCCCGGTGCCGAGGTGACGACGGAATCGAATCCGGAGTCGACGTCGCCCGCGTTCTTCGATGCTCTCCGTGTCGGTGGATTTACCCGCATCTCGCTCGGTATGCAGTCCGCCGCGCAGCATGTACTCAAAATTCTTGATCGGACCCATACTCCGGGCCGTGCGGTTGCAGCCGCGAGAGAGGCTCGCGCAGCCGGCTTTTCGCATGTGAATCTCGACTTGATTTACGGAACGCCGGGGGAGCGGGACATTGATCTCGACGCGTCCCTGGATGCAGTTCTCTCCGCCGACGTCGACCATGTATCTGCCTACTCGCTCATCGTCGAGGACGGAACCGCCATGGCGCGCAAGGTCCGGCGCGGTGAACTGCCTGCCCCCGACGACGACGTGTTGGCGACGCGGTACGAACGGATTGACTCGCGGTTGTCCGAGGCCGGTCTGTCCTGGTATGAGGTCTCCAACTGGGCAAAGGCTGAAACCGCCGAATCCGGCGACACCCGGTGCCGTCACAACCTCGGTTACTGGGACGGTGGCGACTGGTGGGGCGCGGGCCCCGGAGCGCACAGTCACGTCGGCGGGGTTCGTTGGTGGAACGTCAAACATCCCGCGCGCTATGCAGAGCAACTCGCGAAGGGTGAACTGCCCGTCGGTGGCAGTGAGGAACTGACCGCCGATGACATCCATATGGAACGGGTAATGCTGACGGCCCGGTTGCGTACCGGCCTGCCGTTGTCGGAATTGGTTGCGTCCGAAAGGATTTCGGCTGATCAGGTCGTGGTCGACGGTCTGGCTGTGATTGAGAACGATCATTTGGTTCTGACCGATCGTGGGCGTCTGCTGGCAGACGCCGTGATTCGGACGGTGCTGGCATAAACGTGACGGTGCTGGCCTAGAAGTTTCGTCGTCATTCGTGCAGGTGCGTGGCCGCCAGGCTGGTATCGCTGATAGCTGGCTTCGTGAGGGACGAACCCCTGCACGCCCTCGCGGCGCACCGCTTCGGTTAGCCAAGTGCTGGACAGGTGAGCCGCATTCCCGTTGCAGCCGAGCGAAATCGTCGCGAACGCACCGCCCACCCGAGGATGTGGGGGCTTGAAGTCGTAGTTGGCAGCATCGGCGATCAATGCGTCGGCGAGTGGAGTCGGAAACGGGTCCTGCAGCACGGTGTAGCCATCGCGAGAAATGGTGTGAGCGGTCGGCGCGACCTGGGGTTCCTTCCATCCTTGCGATTATCGCCATGATGTCACGCGACCTCGAGTCTCGCCGGCAAAGGTTCATGTCTCGGACACGCACATTGCACCGCCTCGCATCTTCGCACGGCGGTCGGGTTCGGCGCGTAACGTCACTCCTTGTGGCTCTTATCTACAGTGCGCAATTGAATCCGTCGAAGATCGAGTTGCTCAGGGCCTGGGTTCCCGAGCAATCGTGGCTGGGATCTACTGATGCCTCGAGCCTCGAACCGATCGGTGCCTATCGTTTCGACGATCCGGCCGGTGAGGTCGGTATCGAGACCCACCTACTTCGCACCACGGACGGCACGGTCCTACAGGTTCCGCTCACCTATCGCGGTGCTCCACTCGTCGGTGCGGATGCTTTTCTGATCCGCACCATGGAGCATTCCGTTCTGGGGGAGCGGTGGGTGTACGACGCGTGCAGCGACCCGGTATATGTCCGTGCACTTGCAACGACGATCATCAGCGGCGGTTCCGAGGCGCCGTTGGAGTTTGCGAACCCTGATGATGCCCGCGAGGTCACTACTCACGTATTCGGTAGCGGTGCAGCGGGTTCCGTTGTTCCGGAAATCGGCGTCGCAACATGTTCGACGGTCGTCGGGGCAACCGTGATCGCAGCCGGTGCGGTTGAGTTGACGGTGGTGCGAGTGGTCGATTTGACGCGGACTTCGGGTGACTTCGCCTTGACCGGTACCTGGCCCGGCCAGGCGGATCCGGCGCTGCTCGTGTCGATGCGGATCGGTTAGCGGGCACTCTCGATGACGCCGGGCATGGCATCGAAGTCGAAAACGCGGGCGTGCAGGACAACACGATTTCGCAGTGCCGAACGCACGGCACGATGCAGGCCGTCCTCGAGATAGAGAGTGCCCTTCCACTGAACTGCGTGCGGAAAAAGATCGCCGTAGAAGGTTGAGTCCTCGGACAAGAGGCGGTCCAGTTCGAGGACTTTGGTTGTTGTCACAATTTCGTCGAGTCGGACCTGGCGCGGCGGAAACTTGGCCCAGTCGCGCAGAGACAGCCCGTGGTCGGGATACGGCTTGCCGTCCATTACGCCCTTGAAGATCATGACTCCAGAGTAAGGGCAACACCCGAGACTGGCGCTCGGGCGATTAGACTGCCAGTTGGGACAGTGCACACAGAACGCAGGGAACGGAGGTCGCAACGATGTCGAGTACCGACGACAGGCGATTCGAGGTCCTGCGGGCTATCGTCGCTGATTACGTCTCCACGCAGGATCCGGTCGGATCGAAAGCTTTGGTCGAGCGACACAACCTCGGTGTGTCGAGTGCTACGGTGCGCAATGACATGGCATTTCTCGAAGCTGAGGGATACATCGCACAACCTCACACCAGCTCCGGGCGTGTTCCGACGGACAAGGGGTATCGCGAGTTCGTCGATCGCATCGCCGATGTCAAGCCGCTGTCGGGACCCGAGCGTCGTGCCATTCTCGAATTTCTGGAATCCGGCGTCGACCTCGACGACGTGCTCCGACGCGGTGTGCGTCTGCTTGCTCAACTGACCCGCCAGGTTGCCGTCGTTCAGTACCCGACGCTGTCGGCGTCGTCGGTCCGCCACCTCGAAGTTGTAGCGTTGACACCGGCACGTCTACTCCTCGTATTGATTACCGACTCCGGACGCGTCGACCAGCGCATCGTCGAGCTGGGTGACGTACTCGACGACGAGGACCTCGTCCGCCTGCGAACGCTCCTCGGTGACGCACTCGAAGGTAAGCGTCTGGCTGCGGCATCCATCGCGGTGTCCGAATTGGCCGAAGAGTCTCCCGACGATCTGCGCGACGCGGTCATCCGGTCCGCGACAATCCTGGTTGAGACATTGGTCGAGCACCCGGAAGAGCGTCTGGTGCTCGGTGGGACGTCCAACCTGACGCGCAACGCATCCGACTTCTCGGGGCTGGCAGGATTCCCGGGCTCACTGCGGGCAGTTCTCGAAGCGCTCGAAGAGCAGGTTGTGGTGCTCAAACTGCTGGCGTCGACGCAGAATGCCGGCATGGTCACCGTCCGGATCGGCGAAGAAACCCAGGTCGAACAAATGCGCGGGACCTCCGTGATTTCGACGGGTTACGGCGCAGCCGGTACCGTTTTCGGTGGTGTCGGTGTGCTCGGCCCCACTCGGATGGACTATCCGGGAACAATTGCATCGGTTGCCGCCGTTGCCAGAT
>NZ_JASHKR010000206.1 GCF_030056815.1 Rhodococcus sp. IEGM 1379 | reverse complement strand
GACGCAAGCGGAGATCGACGAGCGCACGGCCGAAGAGTGGTTCGATCCGGCGGGGCTGTTCATGGCATTCGCAGACAGCGATCCGGATACACTCCTGGGCTTTCACTGGACCAAGGTTCATCCGCCGGAAGGCGACGAACCCGAACTCGGCGAGGTGTACGTCGTCGGTATCGATCCGGCAGCGCAGGGACGCGGTCTCGGTCGGGTGCTGACGCTCGCCGGTATGCACTATCTGCGTGATCGCGGTCTCGGAACCGTCCTTTTGTACGTTGAAGGTGACAACACCGCGGCCCTGAATACATACGAGAAATTGGGCTTCGGCAGGTTCCACATCGACGTGGCATATGCCCGAAGTGTCTGATTTCATTGCCGGTGGCGCAGAAATCTCCGGTCTGTTCATTCTCCGTTAACCATGTGTGGTCCAGCCGGACACCGCGCCCGCCTA
>NZ_JASHKR010000205.1 GCF_030056815.1 Rhodococcus sp. IEGM 1379 | reverse complement strand
CGCACGCGGATGTTCCGTTCGAGCGCCTCGTCGAGGCCCTCGATCCGGTGCGCTCACAGGCACATCACCCGCTGTTCCAGGTTGCGCTCACGTTCCAGAACCTCGGCCAGAGTGCTCTCGAATTGCCCGGACTCACTGCCGGCGCAGTCGAATTCGATGCGGCAGTTGCCAAGTTCGACCTCCAGTTCACGCTCGAGGAGTCCGACAAGAACAGCATGTCCGTCACTCTGACGTATGCCACGGATCTGTTCGACGCGTCGACGGCAGCCACATTCGCGGATCGATTCCTTCGGATTCTCCGTGGAGTGGTGGCGGATCCCGCAGTAGCTGTCGGTGATGTGGATGTCCTCGTGGAGGGCGAACGAAACCTACTGTCGGCGTTCAGTGCAAGTTCTGTTGATTCCGGTGTTTCGTCGACGTTGCCGGCGTGGTTCGAGGGTGCGGTGGCG
>NZ_JASHKR010000155.1 GCF_030056815.1 Rhodococcus sp. IEGM 1379 | reverse complement strand
GTACAGCTTTGTCATCATGTGGCGCGAAACCTCACGAGTGCGAGGTAGGTTCGAGATCTCCTCGTCCACTGCCTCCAGGCGAGGGTCAGAGTCTTCGTACTCCTTGTACTCGTCATCGGTGTCGTGGAAGTAGAGGACATCCGGGTCGTTCGTGACGGCTCCGATGTTGCCGGCAACAGCCGGGTAGGCGGCGCTCAGGCCCTGGCCGAAGTTCGCTGCGCTGTCTACGGCGCGGTCGACGCCCGACGAGGTTAGTGTGATCGCGCCATCCTGGGCTGCGATGGCGCCGAAAAGCTGCGGAAGACGTTCCGCCACTCGGGCGCCCAACTCGCGGTGTTCGGTAACACCGAGACCGCTGAGGTTGCCGTAACCCAATGTGTCGTTGGCGGCCATGAGCTTACGAAGCTCCGGACCGAACTCCTTACCGACGGGAGTCAAGGCATTCTCGGTCTCTGCAATCTCCCAGAGTTGCAGACTCAGGTCGTCGTACTTGAGGCTGGAAAGGGCTCGTGAACCATGCCGTGCCACGTTTTCCGTGTATACGGGTGTGAAACCGGCCGGCGCGCTCTGCAGGTCACTGATGCTCTGGCCCTGCGAATACGGAGTTTTGGACGTGAAGCCGCCGACGGCGGGTGTACCCGACGAATCGGAAGACCCTGAGCTGGAGCCGAAATCGACCGAGCCGAACGGTGATGCGGCAGAGCTGGCCGCCGTACCGGTCGTGACGAGCATGAGCCCGATGGCTCCCGCCGCCGCCAGCAAACCGAAGCGTGGGCTTCGCATGGTATTGATCCTCTCTGTCAGCGCCGAGATGGCACGACTGTAGGAAAGTTAGAGCGACTAAGCATCTGGAGATGGCTGATTGGAGGGCCTGCGAGTGGACGCGAGGTTACAAGTCGGATTCACCTACGTCAGGCCGGCCGCGCTCTTGGCCAGCAGCACCGTGGCGGCCGCGATGATGATGTAAGTAGTTGCGCGACTCAAGGCGGAGGGCGATATTCGCCGCGACAGGTAGGAGCCGAGCACGTGGCCACAGGCCAGTAGGGGAGAGAATGCCGCCGCGGTCAGTAGTTCCGTTCCGGTGATGCCAACCTGTATTTGGAGAGCAAGCAGCGTTGCCACGGCCATGACAAGAAAGATCGTCGAGAGCGTGGAACGCAGTGTGGCGGCGTCGTTCGGGCGATAGGTGAGCGAGAGCGGTGGACCGGGCATCGCGGCCAATGCGCCCATGAATCCGGCTGCCGCGCCGGCCCCGGCAAGTGTTCGGCCAGATCCCGTTACAGACTTGCCCGAGAGCAGAACCGCTCCCGCACTCAATGCAAGTACGGCAACCAGACATTGCACGGCCGCGGTATCGACCCGCTGCAGGAACCACAGGCCGACGGCGATTCCGGGAATCATTGTGGCGGTGGCGATTCCTACCGTACGCGCGTCGCAGTGTGTGCGCTCTCGTATCGCCACCATGAGCATCATCGGAATTGTGAGAATCAGCAACGGTGCTGGAACAAGTTGGGGTGCAACGAGAATCAGGGCAGGTCCGGCGATCAAGCCGAAACCTGACCCGGTTGCCGATTGAATCGTCGCTGAGACGACGAGTATGCCGGCAACGAGGAGAAGAATCACATTTCCCAGTCTGCGGCGCATCTGGCACTGATGGAAGATCCAGTTTGTGCAAGCATTGAGAGGGCCAGAATGTGGGCCGGTACAAGGAGGAATGCACAGTGCGATCGCACGACGATCTCGGTCAACTGTTACAAGGCACGTCGGAACTTCTCGACGCGGACTCCACGGTGCCGATGTACCGGCGGGTTCGAGCGATGATCGAAGATCTGCTTGCCCGCGGTGTGTTCGACAGTGGTCGGCCGATGCCGTCCACGCGGTACCTGGCCCAGGAACTCGGCGTTTCCCGAAACACGGTAGCCGCTGCCTATGACGAGTTGATAGCGCTCGGAGTCATCGAGAGCCGTCCTCGCAGTGGGCTTTACGCGGCTGCTCCGCTTACCCGCGCATCTCCGGCCGAGTCGGCTTCGCGCGCCGAACCGGTCGACTGGTCCACGTTGCTGCAACCTCGAGAAAGCGTCGAGTTCACTCGAACTCTCGGGCACCCTGACGCATTCGACTATCCGTACCCGTTCATCAGCTCTCAGCCCGAACTGCGTTCGTTCCCGGTGCGCGGGTGGCTTCGCGCCGCCAGTGAGGCAATGACCGGTCCGCACCTCAAATACAGCGTGCGCGACGCCGTCGACCAGGACGATCCGCTACTCGTCGAGGCCTTGCGCAAAGAGATTCTCCCGTCGCGCGGTATCGAGGCGAACGCCGACGAGATTCTCGTGACCAGTGGTACCCAGCAAGGGTTGTCGCTGATCGCCGACGTACTGATGCGTCCCGGCAAGATCATGGGATTCGAGAACCCCGGATACCTCGACGCCATGCATATCTTCAAGCGCTCCGGAGTGGAGTTGTCTCCGATACCCGTCGACGGACGCGGCGCAGTGTTCGATCAATCGACAGTATTCGACGCGATGTACCTTACGCCTAGTCATCATCACCCCACTAATGTCACGTTGAGCCTCCCCCGGCGCAAGTTGCTCCTCGAATTGCTGGAGGAGAGAAACGGTTTCGTAATCGAAGACGACTACGACAGCGAATTTCGTTTCCGCGGGCGGCCGACGCCGTCGCTCAAATCGCTGGGGGACAACCGCCGCGTCATCTATCTCGGATCGTTCTCGAAGTTCCTGTCGGCGGGACTGCGGATCGGCTACATCGTAGCGGATCCTCCTGTTATCGCGGCACTTCGAGCCGAGCGACACCACCGGACCAAGCATCTGCCGGGGCACATCCAACGTTCGTTGGCGCTGTTCATCACGTCCGGTGACTATCACAAGGTTCTGCGTTCACACCGTCGCCGGCTCAAGCAGAACTGGGAGATCATCACCGACTCCGTCAACAAATACATGCCCCGCGTCGAGGCGTCGTCGTTTCCTCCGGGCGGTGTCAGCATCTGGTACACCAGCCCGGAGGATCTCGATGCCGCCGAGTTGACGGAAAGAGCTGCACGCCAAGGCATTCTGGTTGCGGATGGTTCGCGCTATTTCTTTCCCGGTACGGGTTCCCGCAACTGCCTGCGCTTGGGTTTCGGTTCGATTGCGCAGCAGTCGATCGAACCGGGTATCGCGCTGCTCGGCAGCATTGCCCACCGGATGCTCGAGGAGTCACGCTCCGCTAGTGGGTGAGCCCTCTCGCTCGGTGTGCCCGAGCGACGCGACCGACAGCCAGAGTCATGGCTGCGCGTCGCAGCGTGGTTCCTGTGGAATCGGCTTGGGCGAGAACGGCAGACCACGCTGCTGTCATGCGATCGTCCAGTCCTCGTTCCACCTCAGACAGGGTCCACCAGTAACCCTGTTGTGCCTGAACCCATTCGAAGTACGACACAACCACGCCGCCTGCGTTTGCGAGGATGTCCGGGACAACCAGGACGCCGCCCTGCTCGAGGACGTCGTCGGCCTCGGCAGTGGTCGGCCCGTTGGCGCCCTCGACAACAATGCGAGCGCACACGCGGCGACGGTGCCGTGTTCGGCGACATGGACTCTCAGATTGCGCAGATCGAGTCCCGCGGAGTTGTAGACCGCACCGAATCGGTCACTGACAGCGATGACCCGGACTCCGGCGTCCGCGAGGTAATCCGCAGCATCTGCGCCGACCTTGCCGTAGCCCTGAATGGCCGCTGTAGCCGAAACGGATTCGATGCCTAGCCTTTTCAAGGCCAGTAGCGCAATGTGTGCGACTCCGCGGGATGTAGAAGTGCGTCGGCCCAGCGAACCTCCGAGATCAAGTGGCTTTCCGGTGACCGAACCGGGCACACTGCGTCCCCGAGTAGCGGAGTAGGCATCCATCATCCAGGCCATCGTCTGCTCGTCCGTGCCGATGTCCGGAGCCGGAATGTCGTTGTCCGGACCGATAACCGGCGCGATGCCCTGCGTGTAGGTGCGGGTCAGTCGCTCCAGTTCGGCGGTCGAAAGAGTCAGGGGGTCGACATCCACGCCGCCCTTGGCGCCGCCGTACGGGATGTCGAGGAGCGCACATTTCCACGTCATCCACATCGCCAAGGCGCGAACCTCGTCCAGATCCACGCCGACGCTGTATCGGATCCCACCTTTGGCCGGTCCGCGGGCGATGCTGTGCTGCACTCGATATCCGGTGAACACCTCCACATCACCGTTGTCGCGGACTAGCGGGACGCTGACCGTCGTCTCACGTCTGGCCGCCCCGAGGATGCGGTGCAGGCCGTCGGGATAGCCCAAAGCCGTCACCGCCTCCGCGAGTTGGGTGCGCGCATCGTCGAGCGC
>NZ_JASHKR010000062.1 GCF_030056815.1 Rhodococcus sp. IEGM 1379 | reverse complement strand
TCGATGATCTTGTCCTTGGAGAAGAACCCGGCAAACGGCGGAACACCGATGATGGCAAGGTAACCGAGCCCGAAGGTGATAAACGTCAGAGGCATGAACGCGCGGAGTCCGCCGTAACGCCGCATATCGGTTTCGTCGTTCATCCCGTGCATCACGGAACCGGCGCCGAGGAAGAGACCGGCTTTGAAGAATCCATGTGTCAGTAGGTGCATGATCGCGAACGCATACCCGGCGGGGCCCAAACCGGCGGCCAGAACCATGTATCCGATCTGGCTCATCGTGGAGGCAGCCAGTGCCTTCTTGATGTCGTCCTTCGCACAACCGATGATGGCCCCGAACAGGAGGGTGACGGCACCGACGATGACAACCACAGTTTGGGCGTCGGGCGCCAGATCGAAAATCGGGTTGGAACGCACGATCAGATACACGCCCGCGGTGACCATCGTTGCCGCGTGGATCAGCGCCGACACCGGGGTGGGGCCTTCCATCGCGTCGCCGAGCCACGACTGCAGGGGTACCTGGGCGGATTTTGCGCAGGCTGCGAGGAGCAGCATCAGACCGATCGCCGTCAGCACACCCTCGCCGGCAGCGGACGCGTTGCCGAAAACATCGCTGAACGAGAGCGATCCGAACGTACTGAACATCAACATCATTGCGATCATCAGGCCGATGTCGCCGACCCGGTTGACCACAAACGCCTTCTTGGCCGCGGTGGCCGCGGTGGGCTTGTGCTGCCAGAATCCGATGAGCAGGTACGACGCCAATCCGACGCCCTCCCAGCCGACGTAGAGACCGAGGAAGTTATCGGCGAGGACGAGCAACAGCATCGCAGCGAGGAAAAGATTGAGGTAGGCGAAGAACTTACGACGCTCCGGGTCGTGGGCCATGTACCCAACCGAGTAGATATGGATCAGCGACCCGACACCCGTGATCAGCAGTACGAAGCACATGGACAGCTGGTCCAATTGGAGTCCGAACTCGACCTGCAAGCTCTCGACCGGCACCCAGCTGAACAGGTGTTCGTCGATGCTCCGCTCTGCGGTATCGCGGCCGAGCATGCTGATGAAGAACGCCACGGCAACGACAAACGATGCCAGCGCCATCACACAGGCGAACAGGTGCCCCCACACATTGGTGCGGCGACCGACAAGTAGTAGGACGGCAGCGCCGCACAGTGGCAGTGCAGGCAGTAACCAGACGGCGGACGTGATTCCTCCTGACATATCAGTACTTCAGCAGGTCTACGTCGTCGACGGATACAGAATGGCGAGATCGGAAGATAATCATGATGATTGCCAGGCCCACAACCACTTCGGCAGCGGCGACGACCATGGTGAAGAACGCGAAGATTTGGCCCTCGAGATTGCCGTGCATCCGCGCGAAGGTGACAAACGCAAGATTGGCGGCGTTGAGCATCAGCTCGACGCACATGAAGACGACGATGGCGTTGCGTCGCAGGAGAACTCCGGCAGCGCCGATCGTGAACAGTAGAACCGACAGATAGAGATAGTTCTCGGGATTCATCGATCTTTCTCCTCTCCGGGGTGCTGCGACTGTCTGCGCGGTGTCAGTGCGCTACTGACGGAGATATCCGAGTGTGAACCGTCGGGAAGCCTCGCCGGCATGTCGACGGCATTGTGGCGCGCATAGACACCGGGGCTGGGCAATGGTGTGGCCGAGCCCTTTTCAGGATTGTCTTCGTCACTGCTCAGGTACTTGAAACGGTGCTCGGAGAGTTCTCGTTGGTTCATCGCCGCTTCGATCTTCTCTCGGTGCGCCAGCATCATCGCCCCCAGAGTTGCCGTGATCAGCAGTGCACCAGTCAATTCGAATGCCCAGACGTAGCGAATGAAGATCAGATCGGCCAGCTCTTCGACGTTGCCCTGCTCGAGCCCCGTGAATCCCGTGAACCCTGAAATCGACGCGTTACCGAGCCCACCGATCAGGAGCAGTCCGAAACCCACGCCGATCACGATGGCGCTCACACGCTGCCCGCGCAGACTCTCGACCAGCGAATCCGAGGAGTCCACGCCGACCAACATCAGAACGAACAAGAACAGCATCATCACCGCACCCGTGTAGACGACGATCTGGACGACACCGAGAAACAGTGCGCCCTGGACCATGTAGAACACGGCCAGAATGATCATCGTCATCGCCAGGAACAGTGCTGAATACACAGCTTTGGGTGCAGCGACGACGCCGAGCGCACTGATGACGGCCAGTATGCCGAGAATCCAGAATTGCACGGCCTCGCCCGTCGACGTCGACACCATGGCCCCGTCGGCGAGCGCGGTGGTGACTGTGGCCGCGATCATTGTTCCGGCTCCTCGCCAGTGGCACCGATGTCGCCGCGGTAGTAGTCGTCCTGGGTTGTGCCGGGGCGCAATGCATGCGGCGGCGGATCCATGTCGGGCTTGAGCGGCGCGAGTAGCTGGTCCTTCTCGTAGATCAGATCAGCGCGATTGTCGTCGGCCATCTCGTACTCGTTGGTCATGGTCAGCGCACGGGTCGGGCAGGCCTCCACACACAGTCCACAACCGATGCATCGTAGATAGTTGATCTGGTACACCCGGCCGTACCGCTCACCGGGGGAGAACCGCTCCTCTTCGGTGTTGTCGGCACCTTCGACGTAGATCGCGTCGGCGGGACACGCCCAAGCGCAGAGCTCGCAGCCGATGCATTTTTCGAGTCCGTCGGCGTAGCGATTGAGTTGGTGGCGACCGTGATAGCCCGGCGCGGTAGGGCGCTTCTCCTCCGGATAGAACTCGGTTTCGGGCTTCTTGAACATGGTGGAGAGTGTTACGCCGAATCCGGCGAGGGGTCCGAGGAATTCAGGCATGGGAGTCCTCCGAGGTAGCTGTTTGACCCGGCATTGGCGGAACGGGGAACCCACCGGCCATGGGATCGAAAGGCGGGGCGTCGAGAGGTTTCTCAGGTCCGGAGCCGACTTCTCGGCGACGACTGCGGAAGATGTTGGCCACCAGAATGAGTAATGCAATGCCGAGAACAACGCCGACGCACAGCAGTACCAACCACGTGTTGTAGCCGGCATTGCGGAATGCGCGCACCGTTGCGATTGTCATGACCCACACCAATGCCCCTGGGATGAGGACTTTCCAGCCCAGATTCATGAACTGGTCGTAGCGCAACCGTGGGAGTGTGCTGCGGAGCCAGATGAACACGAAGAGGAAAAACCAGACCTTGCCGATGAACCACAGAACTGGCCACCACCCGGAATTTGCCCCGTCCCACAGGTTGAGGGGGAACGGTGCATGCCAGCCGCCGAGGAAAAGAGTCGTGGCCAGCGCCGAGACGGTCACCATGTTCACGTATTCGGCGAGCATGAACATCGCGAATTTGAGCGACGAGTATTCGGTGTGGAACCCGCCCACCAGTTCGCCTTCGGCCTCGGGGAGGTCGAACGGTGCGCGGTTGGTTTCGCCGACCATGGCCGTCACGTAGATCAGGAACGACGGGAGAAGCAGAAAGACGTACCACGTGCCCTCCTGCGCGCTGACGATTCCCGACGTGGACATTGTTCCGGCGTAAAGGAATACGGCGGCAAACGACAACCCCATCGCGACCTCGTAGGAAATGACCTGCGCCGTGGATCGCAGTGCTCCGAGGAGGGGATACGTCGAACCGGACGACCAGCCGGCGAGCACGATGCCGTACACACCGATCGAGGTGACAGCCAGGATGTACAGCACCCCGACCGGGAGGTCCGTGAGTTGCAGCGGCGACCAAGTTCCGAAGATCGACACCTCCGGGCCGAAAGGAACAACGGCAAACGCCATGAACGCCGGCACCACGGCGATGATCGGGGCCAGCATGTAGATCGGTTTGTCGACGCCTGCCGGCGTAATGCCTTCCTTGAG
Source organism: Rhodococcus sp. IEGM 1379 (assembly GCF_030056815.1). GTDB lineage: Bacteria > Actinomycetota > Actinomycetes > Mycobacteriales > Mycobacteriaceae > Rhodococcus_F. The sequence goes on along the minus strand of NZ_JASHKR010000062.1, from coordinate 20,385 downwards.
AGCCAGTTTGACCCCGTCGGCCAGGCTCTGGAGCATTCCCCGCGGACCCACGCGGTTCGGTCCGACACGCATCTGCATGCGCGCCATGACTTTACGTTCGGCGTAGATGGCGACCAGCGTGGTGAGCAGGAGGAACACGAAAATGACCAGCGCTTTGGCGATTATCAACCACAGAGGATCGTGGCCGTACGCCGAAAGGTCAGCCGGGGCGGACCAATATCTGCTCATGACGGCACCTGCTTCGAGATCCTGACGACGCCACCGGGGGGAACGGCGAGCGTTCGGTTGACCTCGCTGCCGGGTGAGTTGAGGGGGAGCCAGACAACCCGGGGTGGCATATCGGTGATGATCAACGGCAGGGTGATCGTCCCGCGTTCCGAGCTGACAGAAACCGGCTGACCCTCCTCGGCTTCGATCTCGGTGGCCGTCGCTGCAGACAATCGGACGACGGGAGCGTGCGCTGTGCCGGCCAGGTTGGGTTCACCGTCCTGGAGTCGGCCGAGGTCGAGAAGTAGGTGCCAGCTGGTCAGAACGGCTTCACCCAGTTTCGGCACGGCGGGGGCAGTCAGTGATGACGGCGGTGCCGGAACGCGCTGCCCAGACCATTTGCCGAGCTTGCCGATTTCTGTGCGCGCGGCGGCGGCGTCGGGTAGCCGTAGGTCTAATCCCATCTCGGCGGCAATCGCGTGCAGGACTCGCTGGTCCGGCATTACACCGGTGGTCCGCAGGGCCGTATCGAAGGGGCGCTCGCGGCCTTCCCAATCGACAAATGTTCCAGGTTTCTCGGCAACCGGAGCTACCGGGAATACGACGTCGGCCAGTTCGGTGACCGAGCTGTGCCGAATCTCGAGGTTGACCACAAAGCCTGCCGCTTCAACGGCAGCCTTGGCAGCATCGGGGTCTGGCATGTCGGCGAGGTCGGCGCCGCCGATCAGTAGTGCGCCCAGAGCCGGCCCTGATCCGAGCATCTGCGCTGCATCTTGTCCGTCGGCGGCGGGAATCTCGGCATCCCACAGTGAGGAAACTTCCTGCCGAGCAACAGGATCGGTGATCGGTCGACCACCCGGAAGTAGCTGCGGCAGTGCGCCGGTCTCGATTGCTGCGCGGTCACCGGCCCGGCGCGGAATCCAGGCCAGTCGTGCGCCGGTGGTTTCTGCCAATTGCGCTGCTGCTGTGAGTCCGCCGGGAATTGCGCCGAGTCTTTCTCCGATCAGAATGACGGCGCCAGGCTGACGGAGGAGCGTGCCAATCTCGCTGGATTCCTCGCGCAGTGAGTCGAGAAGTGCAGGTTCGTCGCCGGGGCGGGCCTGCAGTAGTCGGCCCGACATCTTCTGTAGACCGCGAGTTGTGTACGGCGCAAGTGAGATTACTGCTGCCTCGCGGGTGCGCGCAGCCTTGCGCAGACGGAGGAAGATGATCGGGGACTCTTCTTCCGGCTCGAATGCCACCAGCAGTGTGACCGGCGCAGAATCCAGATCCTCGTATCTGATCGAATCTTCGAGCGGTTTTCCGGCCACGTGTGAAGCCAGGAAGTGAGCCTCCTCGACGGACTGGGCACGGATTCGGAAGTCGATATTGTTGGTAACCAGCGCGATTCGTGCAAATTTGCTGTACGCGTAAGCGTCTTCCAGTGTCGAGCGTCCACCGACCAGCACGCCGGCGTTGCCCTGGGCTTCGATGAACTTTCGGGCTACTAGTTCGAGGGCAAATGGCCACGACGCGGGAATCAGAGCGCCGGTGTCATCGCGGATGAGGGGAGTCGTGATTCGATCACCCTGTGTTGCATAGGAAAACGCGAACCGTCCTTTGTCGCAGTTCCACTCCTCGTTGACCTCCGGATCGTCCCCGGCAAGGCGTCGGAGAACTTTTCCGCGACGGTGATCGGTGCGTTGCGCACAACCGTCGGAGCAGTGCTCGCAGACGCTCGGACTGGACACGAGATCGAAGGGGCGGGCACGGAACCGGTACGACGTGTTGGTCAGTGCGCCCACCGGGCAAACCTGAATAGTGTTGCCGGAGAAATAGGACTCGAAGGGTTCGTTGGCGTAGATCCCGACCTGCTGCAGGGCACCTCGCTCGAGGAGTTCGATAAAGGGATCACCCGCGATCTGCTGCGAGAACCGAGTGCACCGCGCGCAGAGAACACACCGCTCCCGATCGAGCAGGACCTCCGACGAGAGGGGAATCGGTTTGGGATACGTCCGCTTCACTTCACCGAACCGGGACTCGGTTCGGCCCGTCGACATCGCTTGATTCTGCAAGGGGCACTCGCCGCCCTTGTCGCAGACCGGGCAGTCGAGCGGGTGGTTGATGAGCAGCAATTCCATGACGCCGCGTTGCGCCTTCTCAGCGACAGACGAGGTGATCTGGGTGTTCACCACCATGCCTTCGGTGACCGTAGCGGTGCACGATGCCAAAGGTTTGCGTTGACCTTCCACCTCGACGATGCACTGCCGGCACGCGCCGACGGGATCGAGGAGTGGGTGATCGCAGAATCGGGGAATGACAGTGCCGATCGTCTCGGCCGCCCGGATGATCAACGTGCCCTTGGGGACCTGAACTGTCGTGCCGTCGATGGTGAGTGTGACGAGGTCCGAAGGTGCCGCAGTATCGGTCTCGGGATCAGCTGCTTGGGTCATGACGCGTACGCTCCTGTCGCGAGAATGGACCGGTGCGGATCGAATGGGCAACCGACTTGATCGAAATGGGCCAGGTACTCGTCGCGAAAGTACTTGAGCGAAGACATGATCGGGCTGGTGGCGCCGTCGCCCAGGGCGCAGAACGACTTTCCGAGGATGGTGTCGGAGATGTCGAGCAATTTGGTGAGGTCGGCTTCGGTACCGGAACCACTCTCGAGACGCTGCAGGATTTGCACCAGCCAGTACGTGCCTTCACGGCACGGAGTGCACTTGCCGCACGACTCGTGGGCGTAGAACTCGGTCCAGCGAAGCACCGCCCGAACGACGCACGTGGTCTCGTCGAAAATCTGTAATGCTTTGGTGCCCAACATGGATCCAGCGGCACCGACGCCTTCGTAGTCGAGGGCGACATCAAGATGTTCATCCGTGAAGATCGGTGTGGATGATCCGCCGGGTGTCCAGAACTTGAGAGTGTGACCGGCGCGCACACCGCCGGCGTACTCGAGGAGTTCTCGCAACGTGATGCCGAGGGGCGCCTCGTACTGCCCGGGTGTCGTGACGTGGCCCGACAGCGAATATAACGTGAATCCGGGCGACTTTTCAGTACCCATGGATCGGAACCATTCCGGTCCGTTGTGGATGATTGCCGGCACGCTGGCAATGGATTCGACATTGTTGACCACTGTCGGGCAGGCGTAAAGTCCGGCAACTGCGGGAAAGGGTGGACGCAATCGTGGTTGGCCGCGGCGACCCTCCAAGGAATCGAGCAGCGCGGTTTCTTCACCGCAGATGTAGGCGCCCGCGCCGGCGTGCACCACCAGATCGAGGTCGAAACCGGTACCGAGGATGTTCCGGCCTAGGTAACCGGCAGCGTAGGCCTCAGCGACAGCGGTCTGCAGGCGCCGCAGTACCGGGACAACCTCGCCGCGGACGTAGATGAAGGCCTTCGCGGCGCGAATTGCGTACGCCGCGATGATCACTCCCTCTATCAAGGTGTGAGGCGTCGCCATCATCAATGGCATGTCTTTGCACGTACCGGGCTCGGATTCATCCGCATTGACCACGAGGTAGTGCGGCTTGTCATCTCCCTGCGGGATGAAACTCCACTTCAATCCCGTGGGAAATCCGGCGCCACCGCGCCCACGCAGGCCCGCGTCCTTGATCGTGTCGATCACGGAATCGGGTGTGCCGGACAGTGCTTTTCGCAACCCCTGATAGCCGTCATGGAGTAGATACGCGTCGAGAGTCCACGACCGGGGTTCGTCCCAGTACCGACTCAGTACAGGCGCGAGTGGCATGTCACTTCCCTTCGCCGGGCGTGGACGTATCGGTTGCAGAGGGTTCTTGCCGGTGCGCAACCCTCAGGCCGGCGAGGGTAGCGTCGCCGCAGGTCTCCGCCTCCGAAGCCTCGACGCGAGAATCTTCGAACCCGGCGAGGGTGCGGGCCGTTTCACGGAACGAGCACAGTGTGGCGCCTCGACTGGGCGTGACTCGTTCGCCACTGCGCAGTGCATCGACCAGGGATCGCGCTGATTCCGGTGTCTGGTTGTCGAAGAATTCCCAATTGACCATGACCACCGGTGCGTAGTCACACGCGGCATTGCATTCAACATGTTCGAGCGTGATCTTGCCGTCGGACGTACTGAGCGAGTGGGACGCGTCGTCGCGGGTCCCGGCAGAGCCGAGATGCTCTTCGAGGGCTTCGAGAATGGCGTCGCCGCCCATGATCGCGCACAGCGTGTTGGTGCAGACACCCACCAGATACTCGCCCGTGGGACCGCGTCGGTACATGGAGTAGAACGTGGACACTGCCGCAACCTCGGCGCCGGTGAGCCCGAGTTTGCCTGAGCAGAAGTCGATTCCGGCCGGCGTGATGTATCCGTCCTCCGATTGCACGAGATGCAGTAATGGAAGGAGTGCAGATCTGCTGGTGATCGACGCCTGCCCGGCGGAGTCGTCGCGGTACCTCGCGATAATTGTCTCGGCATCGCTGTCGAGTCGAGCGAGAACATCAGCAGGGTAACTGCTTCGGGCCCCCGGACGAACCAACTGTGTGGGCTCCTCGGGGCGCGGTCCGAGTTCAATGAAGACTCGGGTGCCGTGTGCGCTTTCGGTCATCGATCCACTCCGCCCATAACGGGATCGATGCTGGCAACCGACGCGATCACATCGGACACCATGCCTCCCTCACACATCGCTGCTACGGCCTGCAGATTGGTGAACGACGGATCCCGGAAATGCACGCGGTACGGACGGGTACCGCCGTCGCTGACCATGTGAACGCCGAGTTCCCCGCGAGGTGATTCGACGGCCACGTAAACCTGACCGGCCGGAACGCGGATTCCTTCGGTGACCAATTTGAAGTGATGGATCAGCCCTTCCATCGACGATTCCATGATCTTGCCGACGTGCTTCTGCGAATTGCCGAGGCCGTCCGCATCGACCTCGAGGTCTGCCGGCCACGCAATCTTCCGGTCGTCCACCATCACTGGTCCTGGTCGTAATTTGTCCAGACATTGCTCGACGATCTTCAAGGACTCCTTCATCTCCCCCACCCGGATGATGTACCGCCCGTAACAATCGGATCCGGTGTGAGTGATCACGTCGAACTCGTAGTTCTCGTAGCCGCAATACGGCCCGGCGCGCCGCTGATCGTGCGGATATCCCGTGGCTCGTAACACCGGTCCCGTCACTCCGAGAGCCATACAACCGGTGAGATCCAAATACCCGATGCCGCTGGTGCGGGCCTTCCAGATCGAATTGTCGGTGAGCATCAATTCCATGTCGCGCAGGCGATTCGGCAGAACCTTCAATAATTCGCGTACCTTCGCGACCGAACCGTCGGGAAGATCCTGCGCCAAACCGCCGGGACGAATGAATGCATGGTTCATTCGAAGCCCAGTGATGGTCTCGAAGACATCGAGGATCAGTTCGCGTTCGCGGAAGCCGAACAGCATCGCGGTGACAGCGCCCAACTCCATACCGCCTGTCGCCAACGCGACAAGATGCGAAGAAATGCGATTGAGTTCCATCAACATCACGCGAACTACCGTGGCGCGCTCGGGGATGTCCTCGGTGATGTCGAGCAACTTTTCGACGCCCAGGCAGTACGCCGTCTCGTTGAAGAACGGCGACAGATAGTCCATGCGAGTGACGAAGGTGACGCCCTGCGTCCAGTTTCGGTACTCGAGGTTCTTCTCGATTCCCGTGTGCAGGTAGCCGATTCCGCATCGCGCCTCGACCACTGTCTCGCCCTCGATCTCGAGGATCAGGCGAAGAACGCCATGCGTCGACGGATGCTGAGGGCCCATGTTGACGACTATCCGCTCGGCGCCGGCATCGGATCGATTCTGCGCCGCAGTGGCAACAATCTGGTCCCAGTCCTGACCGGCGGCGGTGTAGACCGTCTCGGGCCGTGTGGATTCTTTCTTGTCTGCAGTGTTATTCATCAGAGGTACGACCTGCGCTCGTCGGGGGGCGGTATCTGGGCTCCCTTGTATTCGACGGGGATTCCGCCGAGGGGATAGTCCTTGCGCTGGGGGTGACCTTGCCAGTCATCCGGCATTTCGATCCGCGTCAGCGCCGGATGGCCGTCGAAGATGATGCCGAAAAAATCGTACGTTTCGCGTTCGTGCCAATCGTTGGCCGGATAGGTGCCCACCAGCGACGGAATGTGCGGATCAGAATCGGGTACGGACACTTCCAGTCTGACGAGGCGATTGTGTGTGACGGACGAGAAGGGGTACACGGCATGTAGTTCACGTGCGGTGTCCGAGGGGTAGTGAACTCCGTTGACACCGAGACACAATTCGAACCGCAAGTCCGGTTGGTCGCGGAGGCGCCGAGCAACCTGCGGCAAGTAGGAACGCTCGATATGAAGGGTCATCTCGCCGCGGAAGATCACGACCTTCTCGATTGCCTCCGAGAATTCGATGTCCTTGTCGGCAAGTGCAGCGGTCAATCCGTCGGCTATGGCGTCGAAATAGCTTCCATACGGCCGAGAAGCGTTGTCCGGTGGTGAGATCGGCCGGGCCAGGCGGCTGTATCCCGAGGTGTCTCCGCTGCCTCGCACACCGAACATTCCTCGTCCACCATCGCGATCAGGGGTCATCGCAGAAGGCCCTTCACCTCGAAGAGGGGAGTGGACGCCAGTGCCGCGCGTTCAGCAGCTGCGCGTGCCTCCTCTCGGTTGACGCCCAGCGGCATTTCCTGAATCTTCTTGTGCAATTCGATGATTGCGTTGAGGAGCATCTCGGGACGAGGCGGACATCCGGGCAGGTAGATGTCGACCGGAACGATGTGGTCGACACCCTGAACTACCGCGTAGTTATTGAACATGCCGCCCGACGACGCGCACACGCCCATGGCCAGCACCCATTTGGGCTCTGCCATTTGGTCGTACACCTGGCGCAGGACGGGCCCCATTTTCTGGCTGACACGACCGGCGACGATCATCAGGTCCGCTTGGCGAGGGGATGCCCGGAAAGCCTCCATACCGAAGCGCGCCAGATCGAATCTCCCCGACGTCGTGGACATCATCTCGATTGCGCAGCAGGCGAGGCCGAACGTGGCCGGCCACAGGGAGCCCTTGCGAACATAGCCGGCCAAGCCTTCGACAGTGGTCAGTAGAAATCCGCTGGGAAGCTTTTCTTCGAGACCCATACTCGACTCTTTTCAGTCGTAAGCGTTGCTGTGACCGGCATTTTCGGTTGGGTGAGGGAACTAATCCCAGCTCAATCCGCCTCGTCGCCATTCATAGGCGTAGGCAACCGAGACGTTGATGATGAACAACCCCATCGCGGCCAGTCCGAACAGGCCGAGTGAGTCGAAATGAACTGCCCAGGGGTAGAGAAAAACGATTTCGATATCGAAGATGATGAACAACATGGCGGTGAGGTAGAACTTGACCGGAAAACGGCCGCCACCGGCTGCGCGGGGCGTCGGCTCGATTCCGCACTCGTACGCTTCGAGTTTGGCGCGGTTGTACCTACGGGGGCCGACGACGGACGCGAGGATTACGGACACAACGGCAAAGGCCATCGCAATGGCGCCGAGCACGAGAATTGGTACATAAGCGTTCATGTCGCCCGAACCCCTCTCCGTTGCCGAAAAGACTCTGCTGATCCTGCCAAAACTGTTACTGCCAAACCGATACTGCCAGCAACTCGCCGATCATGTGACCTGTGACACCACACTAGGGGGTGCCTCCGACATTGGGGCTGATTTTCGGTGTGTGGAATTTTGCGTCCCCGGTTACGAAGTAGTCGCTGCCGCAGCGGTTGGGAAGTAGCCGCTGCCGCAACAGTTAGGACGTAGTCGCTGCCGCAACAGTTAGGACGTAGTCGCTGCCGCAACGGAACACCACAAGACGCCGAACTACAGGCTGAGCCGAGTCCGAAGCAAGCCGATAACCGTCGACGCCAACTGCAGGGGATCGATGGGCTGCGGAACCGCGGCCTCGGCGCGCGACCACGATGCCAGCCACGCGTCGTCGGGTCGACCGGTCAGAATCACGATCGGCGGGCAGTCCGTGATTTCGTCTTTGAGCTGTTTCGCGACGCCCATACCTCCGGCCGGGCTGGCTTCGCCGTCGAGGATCGCGAGGTCGATGCCGCCTCGATCGAGTTTGTCGATCACTACCGGAGCCGTCGCCACCTCGATGTATTCGATCCGCGGGAGGTCGGGATGTGGACGCTCGCCGAGCGCGAGGCGAACCTGTTCGCGGGTGTGGGCGTTGTCGCTGAAGACGAGTACACGCACAGAGGGCGTGATGCGGGGCTGTGCTGTCGCTGCGGACACGCGGCCGACGTTACCCCGAGTGCGTCGATCGCGGCGGTGAATCTTTAACTTGACCAAAGGCTTTGCGCAAAAATGCGACAGTCCCCGGCTCCGAAGATTTCCGGGAACCGGGGACTGCTGCGAATAAGCTTGGGTGTCAGATGCTTTCGACGAACTTGGTCAAGCCCTTGCTGGCAGTCTCGAGGGCCACCTTCTGTGCCTTCTTGACCAGAAAACCAGGCAACGGGATCTTGGGGTCGATGGTCAATTCGAAGCTGATCTTCGTTCCGCCGTCGGTGGGAGTGAGTGTGTACGACCCGTCCTGCTGGTTCTGTTGTCCGCTCTCGACCAGAGTCCACGTCACCTTCTCGTCGCCGACGAAGGTGTAGTCGACAACCTGCTCGTCGTTGATGCCGAGAATCGATACGGACATCCGGACGCGGTGGGGCCGGCCGTCGTCGTGGGTGCTCTCAATGGTGATCTTCTTGTGTGCCGACGACCATTCGGGCAACCGGTCTACGGCAGCAACGGCCGCCATGACGGTGGCCGGGTCGGCCTTGATCTCGAATTCCTTGACGCCCGAAACGGCCATACGACTAACTCCTCCATGCCTGACAGCGACAAATTCGTGCAACGTGTGCGGTGCAATTAGACCATTGCCGAACAGTTGCGCGGGGGAGCGGATTTACCGTGGCGTTTCAGTAATCCATACCGTTCTTGCGCATCTGATCGCGCAGTGCCCCTTGGACGGCGTGCGACACCCAGGAGTTCAGGGAAACGCCGTTCTGATTTGCGGCTTCCTCAGCTCGGGCCTTGATCTGTTCCATCATCCGCAGTGTCACCCGGCTGATGTCGCCGCTGACGTCGTCGAAGGAGTATGTGCTGTCCTTGCCGTCGTCTTCGGCCGAGCCGTCGTGTGCAGATTTCTGGACGTCGACGAGTATCTCGTTGCCGTCGAGACGGACTCTGACGTCCCGGTTCTCGACCTCGGCGCTGATTTCCTTGGCAAGTTCGGTGGCCGCAGCCAGCAGGACCAAACGAATCGACGGTTCGATGGCGGCGGCGAGAGACGCCGCGATTCGGCGAGTCTGATCATCGCCCAGTTCTGCTGCCGTGACGAGGTCGTCATGCAGCTTCGCGGTGTACTCCGAAATATTCATGACATCAACTGTGGCGTCATATATGACGCCAGTCAAGGCGTCATCTGATGTCACCCGATTTGCGTGTCGGGATCTGCCTATAGAGTTGCCGCGCAATAGGGCCGGTAGAGCCTGACAAGTGCTTCTCGAGGAGTCAGTAGTGCCGCACACTGTGTCACTGAAAGTGCAGATGGTGGCGAAGTCCGAGTTTTTCCCGCCAGATGACATCGACTGGGAAACAGACGCCGAAGGCGGTGAGGCGCTCGCAGAATTTGCCGGCCGAGCCTGCTACCAAAGTTGGTCCAAACCCAATCCGCGTACCGCCACCAATGCCGGATACATCAGGCACCTACTCGAGGTCGGCCACTCGTCTGTCCTCGAACACGCAACCGTCAGCTTCTACATCACCGGCATCTCACGGTCCTGCACCCACGAACTGATTCGCCACCGCCACTTCTCGTACTCGCAACTTTCCCAGCGGTTCGTCCGTGAGAACGACGCCAACGTCGTCGTACCGCCGGCAATCGAAGGTGACCCGAAACTCGAAGCGCTCTTCCTGGCGGCGACAGACGAGAGTCGCCGTGCCTACGGCGAACTGCTCGCGGCATTGGAGGGCAAACTGCAATCGGTGCCGGGTGCACCGGAGCGCGGCAAACAGGCGCGTCAGGCTGCGCGCTCGGTTCTGCCCAACGCCACCGAAACACGTCTGGTTGTCAGCGGAAACTACCGGGCATGGCGCCACTTCGTCGATATGCGCGCGACCGAGCACGCCGACGTCGAGATTCGCCGCGTCGCAATCGAGTGCTTGAGGCAACTTCAGGCCATTGCGCCAAATGTGTTCGGAGACTATGAGATTCTCGGAAAATCGGACGGATCCGAGATCGCTGTCAGTGCATTTGCAGCCGAGTGAAGACTCGTGTGCAGAAGTAACCTCCACACCGGGTAACCTTCTGACCATGACCTACGGTGATTCCGCTTCTCTCGTCGAGCGTCCGTTCGGCACCATTTCCGTTGCGATGGTGACCCCGTTCACTGCCGACGGGAAGTTGGACGTCGACTCCGGAGTGCGCCTCGCAGCGCATCTCGTCGACAACGGCTGCGACAGCCTCGTACTTGCCGGCACGACCGGTGAGTCTCCGACCACCACCGAATCGGAGAAGCTCGACCTGCTCCGCGCGGTGATCGACGCCGTCGGCGACCGCGCCAAGATTATCGCCGGGGCCGGCAGTAACGACACCGCCCACAGCGTCGAACTGGCGCGAGACGCAGCCCGCGTCGGCGCCCACGGACTGCTTGTTGTCACCCCTTACTACTCGCGCCCCCCACAGGCCGGACTCTTCGCGCACTTCACCGCCGTTGCCGACGCCACCGACCTGCCCGTCATGCTCTACGACATTCCGCCCCGTTCCGTTGTCGCCATCGAGACGGACACCATCCGTCGCCTTGCCGAGCATCCCCGCATCAAGGCTGTCAAAGATGCCAAGGGTGATCTGAACGCGGGCGCAGAATTGATCGGCACCACCGAACTTGAGTTCTTCTCCGGCGACGACCCGCTGAACCTCCCGTGGCTCGCGGTCGGCGCTAGCGGCTTCGTCAGCGTCATCGGGCACCTGGTTCCCGGTCGCCTGCGTGAGCTTCACACCGCGTTTTTCACCGGCGACATCGCCCGTGCACGCGAAATAAACCTCAGTTTGATCCCTGTGATCCGTTCCGTCGCCCGTTTGGGTGGCGTCAGCGCTTCGAAGGCGGGTCTGCGACTCATCGGTATCGATGTCGGAGAACCGCGCCTTCCGCAGGTTGCACCCACTAAAGAGCAGATCGACGGCTTGGCCGCCGATCTGCATGCGGCAGGAGTTCTGTAAATGACCCGTCCCCCCCGACGTCGTAGCGCCAGTCGACAAGCCGGACCGCCTTCGGCACCGGCTCCTGAAACGGCAGCCCCCAAAACTGCAGCCCCGGCACCGGCTACCCCAGTGGAAGCTCCGGTAGCGGCAGCGGCTCCGAAAAAGGCTGTGGCCCAGAAGAGCGTGGCCCCGAAAAGCGTGGCCCCGAAGGCCGCTTCTCAAAAGGCCCCAGCCCAGAAAGATGCCCCCCAAAAGGCTGCGCGCAAGTCCCCGTCCGGCAATCGCCCCGCGGCAAAGTCCGGTGGCTCACGCTCCGGGAACCGGCGCCCCGAGAACCGCCCGTCGGTAGATCCGACCGCGCGACTGGGTATGCCGCCCAAGGCTCCGGCCGGCGGACTTCGTGTTGTCGCGCTCGGCGGAATCGGCGAAATCGGTCGAAACATGACCGTGTTCGAGCACCAGGGCAAATTGCTGATCGTCGACTGCGGCGTCCTGTTCCCTGAGGACCAGCAGCCTGGCGTCGACCTGATCCTGCCGGACTTCCGCTACATCGAAGACCGCATGGACGACGTCGAAGCCGTCATCCTGACGCACGGTCACGAGGACCACATCGGCGCTTTGCCGTTCCTCCTGCGCCTGCGCTCGGACATCCCCGTCATCGGCGCCAAGTTCACACTGGCACTGGTAGCAGCCAAGTGCCGAGAGCACCGTCTGCGCCCCAATCTCATCGAGGTTATCGAAGGCACATCCACAAACCATGGACCGTTCGAGTGCGAGTACTTCGCAGTCAACCACTCCATCCCGGATGCGCTGGCCATCGCGATTCGCACCGACGCCGGCGTTGTTCTGCACACTGGCGACATCAAGCTCGATCAGCTTCCGCTGGACGGTCGACTGACCGACCTCGCCGGATTCTCCCGTCTCGGTGACGAGGGCGTCGACCTGTTCCTCGTTGACTCCACCAACGCCGAGGTTCCGGGATTCGTCACGCCGGAACGCGAGATCGGTGGCGTTCTCGACACCGTCATCGGCAAGGCGAAGCAGCGTGTCATCGTCGCGTCGTTCGCGAGCCACGTGCATCGTATCCAGCAGGTCGTCGACGTGGCAGCGCGTTACAACCGTCGCATCGTGTTCGTCGGTCGCTCGATGGTCCGCAACATGCAGATCGCCCAGGATCTCGGCTACCTCACCGTGCCCGACGGCCTGGTCGTCGACATCGATACCGCCGCAAGCCTTCCCGACGACCGCCTGGTGCTCATCTCCACCGGATCCCAGGGCGAGCCGCTGGCAGCACTCTCGCGGATGGCACGTGGCGAGCACCGCCAGATCAACATCCGCGCAAACGACCTCGTCGTTCTCGCGTCGTCGTTGATCCCCGGCAACGAAAACTCGGTCTTTGCCGTGGTCAACGGTCTGGCCAAGCGCGGCGCCACCGTCGTCACCCAGCAGAGCGCCAAGGTTCACGTCTCGGGTCACGCTTCCGCTGGTGAACTGCTGTACCTGTACAACGCAGTTCGGCCCACCAATGCCATGCCCGTGCACGGAGAATGGCGCCACCTGCGCGCCAACGCGGCACTCGCCAAGGCAACCGGTGTTCCCGAAGAGCGCATCATCCTCGCCGAGGACGGCGTCGTCGTCGACATGGTCGACGGCCTCGCCGAGATCGTCGGACGCGTTCCCGTCGGGCACGTCTACGTCGACGGACTTTCCGTGGGCGATGTCGGCGAGCCGACACTGTCCGATCGTCTAGTGCTCGGTGAAGGTGGCTTCATCGCCATCACCATCGTCATCAACGAGTCGACCGGCCGCGCCGTCAGTACCCCTGAGGTTTCGGGTCGAGGATTCTCCGACGACCCAACCGCACTCAAGGATGCCGCCCAGTTGGTGGAATCGGACCTCACGCGTCTGGCCGGCGAAGGCATCACCGATGCGCATCGCATCGCACAGTCCGTGCGCCGCGTTGTCGGCCGTTGGGTTGCGGACAAGTACCGTCGTCGCCCGATGATCATTCCGACGGTTATCGCGGTTCCCTAAAGTATTCGAGTACGTTGGCGAAGGTGACCTTCGCGCATGACGAACGACTCGCCCTGGTGGACAGTATGGCCGAATTCGGCCCCGATGCTCCGACGCTGTGTGGTGAGTGGACAAACCGTGATCTGGCTGCTCATCTGATCATCCGGGAGCGGCGTCTCGACGCCGCTCCCGGAATCATGATCAGTGCCTTGGCCGGCCATACCGAGAGCGTACGAAAGGCCACTGCCGCGCGGCCGTGGGACGAACTCCTGCATGACGTCCGCAGTGGGCCGCCCACATGGTCGCCCATGTACTGGTTCGACGCCCAGATCAATACCACCGAGATGTTCGTCCATCACGAGGACGTTCGACGCGCTCACCAACATTGGACCGCCCGTGCCCTTTCCGGGGGGCAGCAAGCGCAACTGTGGAAATATGCGCGTCAGATCGCGAAGATGGGTTACCGCAAGGCGCCTGTCGAAGTGATCTTCGAACTGCCTTCCGGTGAGAGCGCAGTGGTGCACAAATCGGATTCACGTACCGTCGTTCTGCAGGGGGAGCCTGCAGAACTGTTGCTGCATGCTTTCGGCCGCAACGAAGTCCTGATCGAAGCCAAAGGCGAGCTTGCCGACGTCCAATCGGTGATGAGCCTGGACCGCAGCGTCTGAATCGTCTGCTCGGGCAGCTAGCCGTAATTTGCCTGGGCAGCACGCCGTCGCGAATATCACGATTCGAACGTATAAACGGTGTTGCTGGTGTTGCGGATGGTCCGGATGGGGTGGCACCGACTAGCCTGAACGACATGGCAGGTAAGTCGAGCGCCCGAGGACCTAGTACAAGCACGTCCGCGTCACGCACATCCACGTCCCAGGCATCGACCAGGTCGTTAGCATCTACTCCACCAGCGAGGGGTGCAGCAAAGTCGCGAACACGCACCGTTTCCACCCCACGCAACGTCACGACGTCGTCGCATGCCGGTGGTGCCAAACCTGTTCCGCGCAAGACTGCAGCCAAGAAGGCTGCGCCGCGAAAAGCTGCACCGCGAAAGGCGACAGGCACGTCCTCGTCCGCCCGCCGGCCCGTGTCCAAGGCCAAGCAGAGTGCCAGCCCATTCGACGCGGTAGGCAAGGGCATTTCCAAGGGTTGGTCGTTGGCCGCCAGGGGAGTGGGGGCAACCACTCGTACCGTCGGCAAAGTCGGTGATATCGAAGCCGGCCACCGGCGCGACGGAATCGCGCTCGGACTCATCGCTTTCAGTGTTGTCATCGCGGGAAGTGTGTGGTTTGCAGCCGGCGGTCCGATCGGCGGTGGAATCGCGACGGCCGTGCGCGCGGTGTTCGGAGCGGTGTCGGCGGTCCTGCCGATTCTCTGCGTCGGCATCGCGATCCTGCTGATGCGAACCGAACCCCGACCGGAAATCCGGACACGACTGGTTATGGGCTCGCTGCTGGTCGGTCTGCCCGCGCTCGGTCTGTGGCATATCGGATCCGGTGCGAAGACAAGTGCGGAGACACATGAAATGGGCGCCGGCGTTGTCGGCCGGGCGGTCGGTGGACCGCTGACAAATGGTCTGACAGTGTGGCTTTCGGCCCCACTGCTCATGATCGCCGTGGGCTTCGGAATCCTTCTTCTGACAGGCACGACCCTCCGTCAGGTGCCGGGGAAGTTCCAATCCTTCTTCGGCTCGCCTTCCGATGACGACGACGAATTCGGTGACTACGGCAGCGAATTCGACGACGACAGCTACGGCCGCGACTACGGCGGTTCATCCTATGATTCGTCGGACTTCGACGCCGACGGGTATCCGGTGGACACGTACGCGGAGCCGCCCCTACGGCCATCCAAACGCTCGAGTCGCCGGGCACCGATCGACAACTACCCGACGGACGAATTCGAGTCGGGTGACAAGAAGACCGAGATCCTCGGATTGTGGAGTCCGGAACCCGATCCCGAACCTGCACCTGAGGTACCCGAGGACGTTGCACCGGCGCCTGTCGTCGAAAAGCCCGTAAGCCGTCCCAAGATTCCCGCGCGGGCGGTTCCGGTTGCGAAGCTGGCACCCAAGCCTGAGCCGGAGTCGGAAGAGACCGAGAGCTTTGTCAGCGCTGCGGTGAGCGACAGCGACTACAACCTTCCGCCGACGTCTCTGTTGATCGAAGGCGAGCCGCCGAAGCTGCGCAGTTCGGCCAACGACGCGATGATCGAAGCGATCAGCGAAGTTCTCGAACAGTTCAAGATCGATGCTGCTGTCACAGGATTTACTCGCGGCCCGACGGTGACCCGGTACGAGGTCGAATTGGGCCCGGGCGTGAAGGTCGAGAAGATCACGGCGCTCGCGCGAAACATCGCCTACGCGGTGGCCACTGACAACGTTCGTCTACTGGCGCCGATTCCCGGCAAGTCTGCCGTCGGTATCGAGGTACCGAACTCGGACCGCGAACTGGTCCGTCTGGCCGATGTTTTGACTGCGCCGAGCATGCGCCGCGAGCGCCACCCGCTTGTCATCGGACTGGGCAAGGACATCGAAGGCGACTTCGTGCACGCGAATCTGGCGAAGATGCCGCACCTCTTGGTCGCTGGTTCGACCGGATCGGGTAAATCGAGCTTCGTGAACTCGATGCTCGTGTCACTGCTCACCCGCGCGACGCCTGAAGAAGTGCGGATGATCCTGATCGACCCCAAGATGGTCGAGTTGACGCCCTACGAAGGCATCCCGCACTTGATCACGCCCATCATCACGCAGCCGAAGAAGGCCGCCGCAGCGCTGGCCTGGTTGGTCGAGGAGATGGAGCAGCGCTACCAGGACATGCAGGTCAACAAGGTACGTCACATCGACGACTTCAATGCCAAGGTGAAGTCCGGCGAGATCTCCGCGCCGCTCGGCAGCGAACGCGTCTACCGGCCGTACCCGTACATCCTCGCGATCGTCGACGAGTTGGCGGACCTCATGATGACGGCGCCTCGCGACGTCGAAGAGGCGATCGTGCGCATCACTCAGAAGGCACGTGCTGCCGGTATCCACTTGGTCCTGGCCACGCAGCGTCCGTCCGTCGACGTCGTCACCGGCCTGATCAAGACCAATGTGCCGTCACGTCTGGCGTTCGCGACCTCGTCGCTGACCGACTCACGAGTCATCCTCGATCAGCCGGGTGCCGAGAAGCTCATCGGTATGGGAGACGGCCTGTTCCTGCCGATGGGTGCCGGCAAGCCGACGCGTATGCAGGGCGCATTCATCACGGACGAGGAAATCTCGGCAGTCGTGGATTTTGCCAAGAACCAGGCAGAACCCGAGTACACCGAGGGCGTCACGGCCCAGAAGGCCGGCGAGAAGAAGGACGTCGATCCGGATATCGGCGACGACATGGACGTGCTGCTTCAGGCCGTCGAACTGGTGATTACCAGTCAGTTCGGTTCCACCTCGATGCTGCAGCGCAAACTTCGTGTCGGCTTCGCGAAGGCGGGTCGTCTCATCGACCTCATGGAGAATCGTGGAATCGTCGGCCCCAGTGAAGGTTCCAAGGCTCGTGAGGTACTCATGAAGCCCGAAGAACTCGACGGGCTGCTGTGGTCGATTCGTGGCGGAGATCCGGAGGAACCGTCGTCCGAGGACTGACAGTTCGGCCCGGCGGGTAATCCGTCGGGCCGAGAACCGGAGGTTGTCGTGCACGTGTCACCGCTGGCTTGGGGCATCACGATCGTGGTGATCCTCGGGTTGTTCGTCTTCGACTTCTTCGCGCATGTCCGAACGCCGCATGCTCCGACGTTTCGTGAGTCGGCCTTCTGGTCGACGGTCTACATCTCGATCGCGATAATCTTCGGCCTGGTCGTGATGTGGATCTGGGGAACCACGTACGGCGGCGAGTACTTTGCCGGATACGTCACCGAGAAAGCGCTGTCGGTCGACAACTTGTTCGTGTTCGTCATCATCATGTCGACGTTTGCGGTGCCGCGTGAATACCAGCAGAAGGTTCTGCTCATCGGCATCGTTCTCGCGCTGGTCATGCGCGGCATTTTCATCGGTGTCGGTGCGGCCGCGATCAATGCCTACAGTTGGGTGTTCTACCTCTTCGGCGTATTCCTGATCTACACGGCCTTCACGTTGATTCGCGATCACGGACACGAGAAGGAAGTCGAGGAGAAGCGAGACAGTCGCATTATCACTCTCGTGAAGCGGGTTCTGCCGACCACCGAGGAGTACGACGGCGACAAGCTCGTCACGAAAATCAACGGCAAGCGCGTCGTCACGCCGTTGTTGTTGGCACTCATCGCAATCGGGTTCGCAGATGTGCTCTTCGCGCTGGACTCGATCCCGGCAATCTACGGGCTGACGCAGGAGCCTTACATCGTCTTCACGGCCAACGCGTTTGCACTGATGGGCCTACGGCAGTTGTACTTCTTGATCGGGGGACTGCTCGATCGATTGGTCTATCTGGCCTACGGACTTTCGGTGATCCTGGCCTTCATCGGGGTCAAGCTGGTGTTGCATGCACTTCACGAGAACACTCTGCCGTTCGTCAACGGTGGCGAGCACGTCAGTGTGCCCGAGATTTCGACGATGGTGTCGCTGGCCGTCATCATCGGAGTGCTGGTCGTGACCACGATCGCGAGTCTGCTCGAGACTCGCGATCGTGCGTGACGAGTTTCAGACGCTGAACTGACCCAGCACCGGCACCCATTCGGTGACCCGAACGTTTGCGATCAAATCTGCGATTGCAAAAGGATCGTGCGTGAACAACAGGGCCACGGTCTCGGCGTCGGCGGTATCGACGATGATGAGGGCTCCCAGACCGTCGGCAAACGGGCCCGACGACAGCACGATGTCACGGGACACGAGATCAGTGATCCATGCGCGGTGATCTGCGCGTATGGCTTCGCGCGCTGCGTTCTTTTCGGGGGCGTAGGTGTATTCGACGAGGAACAGCGACATCGGGACCGCTTTCGGGGAAGTGTGTGAACCTTTTCAGAGCGTCAGAAGCATACGGGTATTGCCGAGAGTATTGGGTTTGACATAACTGAGGTCCAGGAACTCGGCGACACCGGCGTCGTACGACCGGCACATCTCGGTGTAGACCTCAGCGGTGACCGGCGTTCCCTCGATTTCCACGAAGCCGTGACGGTGGAAGAAATCGGTCTCGAAGGTCAGGACGAAGAGTCGTTCCAATTCCAGCTCGCGGGCAACCTGGATCAGTTTGTCGACCACCTGGAAGCCGGCACCCTGGCCCTTGACAGTCGGATCGACGGCAACAGTGCGGATCTCGCCGAGATCGGCCCAGAGCACGTGCATGGCCCCGCAGCCGAGAATCCGGCCGTCCTTCTCGGCCACCCAGAATTCCTGGACAGCCTCGTAGAGCGTCACAAGGTTCTTTTCCAACAGGATTTTGCCGGAGTAGATATCGATGAGGCGTTTGATTTCCGACACATCAGATGTTCGTGCCCGCCGCACGATCAGGTGGCTCTCGGTGTCGTTCGGCGCGGTGGAAGTCATGTGGTGCACATTAGTCAATGGGTCTACCGATATTCTGAGTCGCGTGCCCGTCCGCCCCATGAAATTCCTCCGCCGCTCGGTGACCTCCCGGGTTCGGCCCGCAGTCTCTGCGGTGATCCGATGACCTCGCCGCGCGATCAGGCAGATGCCCATCGGGCCGCTGTAGGACCGTTGGATGGAACACCGGCCGCGAACAACCCCGTGCCACTCTTCAACATCGCCAACATTCTGACGATGCTCCGAATCGTTCTGGTTCCGGTGTTCCTCGTCGTGCTTTTTGTCGACGACGGACATCAAACCGCGTGGCGTCTCGGTGCCATGGCCGTCTTCATCGTCGCGGCTATCACCGACCGGATCGACGGGCAGCTGGCCCGGAAGTACGGATTGGTCACCGACTTCGGGAAGTTGATGGATCCGATCGCGGACAAGGCGCTGATCGGCGCCGCGCTGATCGGATTGTCGATGCTCGGCGATCTGTCCTGGTGGGTGACGGGCGTGATCATTGCCCGCGAACTCGGAATCACGGTGCTGCGGTTCGCGGTACTGCGGCACGCCGTGATTCCGGCCGGTAAGGGCGGCAAACTTAAGACGCTCGTGCAGGCCGTAGCTATCGGTTTCTACATCTGCCCCCTCCCGACCAGTTGGGACACCGTCAGCTGGCTTCTGATGGCCGCAGCGGTAGTCCTGACTCTGGCGACCGGCATCGAATACATCGTGCAGGCAATCCGATTGCGCGCCGCGGTCCGATCTGCCGATCGCGACGGGCACTAGATTCCGGTGCAGGATCCACTGCTCGAACTCGGTGTCGTCGAATTGGTCGCGGCGTTGCTCGACGCCGGAGAGACTGTCGCTGCTGCAGAATCGCTGACCGCGGGGCTCTTCACCGCAGCAGTTGCCTCGGTGCCAGGTTCCAGTGCGGTTCTACGTGGCGGACTGGTGGTTTATGCGACGGACCTGAAAGCGACTCTGGCGGGTGTCGACCCGGCTGAGCTGGCCGCCGACGGACCGGTGTCCGCGCCGACTGCGATCGCGCTGGCGGCCGGGGCGCAGCGTCGGTGCGAAGCGGACTGGGGGATCGGACTGACCGGGGTGGCAGGTCCGAGCGAACAGGACGGGCAGCCGGTGGGCACAGTATTTCTCGGTATCGCCGGGCCCGACGGAACTACGTGCGAACGTCTGTCGTTGAAAGGTGAGCGGTGGGAAATTCGGACTTCCGCAGTCGAGACTGCCGTGTCGCGGTTATGTGATCGTGTCGGCGTGGATCGGGCAAGATAGGCTCGGGAACCAATCGGTCGAGTTCGGACGTTGATTGTTGAGAAGGTGTACAACAGCGACGTGAAGAGCAGTCACGATGCAGGCTTGTGACGGTTTATGCTGTGACATTTTAGGCCTGGCACGATAGGTGATGGATGAAGGAGGAGCGAGATGGCGCTGCTATTGCGTGAGGCAATCGGTGACAGTCTCCGGCGTACGCGCGTTTCGCAGAG
>NZ_JASHKR010000061.1 GCF_030056815.1 Rhodococcus sp. IEGM 1379 | reverse complement strand
GGATCGGGATGCGTCGGCGCTGGGGGTCGACGAATTGGCGACGCTCCGAGCACATTTCGCGACGCAGATCCGCACGGCCCGCGCTGCCCATCCCGAGCGGTCCTACCCGGAGATCCTCTCCTCCGCCCTCGACTACCGGCAGTGGCGGTTCTTCTCCTTCACCCTCATCAGCGGTGAAGGCAAGGAAGACCGTCTCACTGTCGCGCGGCACAGCGCACTGTCCGGTGGCGAACAGTCGGTGTCCCTGCACCTTCCGCTGTTCGCCGCTGCGCACGTCATGCTCGATTCGGCAGATCCGCATGCACCGCGGCTACTTGCCCTCGACGAGGCATTCGCCGGCGTCGACGACAACGGCCGGAGCGAACTGCTGGGATTGAGCGTCCAGTTCGATCTGGACCTCTTCATGACCGGCTACGACCTGTGGATCACCTACGCCGACGTCCCCGGCTGTGCGCACTACGACCTGGCGCATTCGACGGCCGAGCAAGCCGTCAGTGCTGCACTGCTGGTCTGGTCCAACGGTGAGCTACTGGCCGAGCACGACGGAACGGATCTGGCGCGCGCACTCGGTTCGCCGTTGCGGCGACGCGTCCCGGCACCGGCCGAGGGTGCGCTCGACTACGCCGAGAACGCACTGTGATGCTCCGATGAGCGTCACGACTGAGAATTAGGCCGAGACCCGGTGGGCAAGAAACCGTGTGAGACAAAACAGTTTCCCGCCGGGTCTTCCCGTCCCCGCGGCCACTGCCTGCCGGCCCACTGCCCGGATATCGAAGTCGCGCTCAGCTTCTCGACCAACCGACCACGCGGTTGACCGGTCAGTCGAGGCTCGCTACCGTCGAGGTATGCGCCGAGAAGTGACCTCACGCGACCGCATCATCGGTTGGGTGGCCGACATCGTCGTGGGCCTCGAGGACATACTGCACCTCGTCGACGAAGCGCTCGTCCCATGAAGACCACCGTCGACTTCCATTTCGATCCTCTGTGCCCATTCGCCTACCAAACCTCGATCTGGATGCGCGATGTACGCGATCAACTCGGACTGACGGTGAACTGGCGCTTCTTCAGCCTCGAGGAGATCAACCGCGAGGAAGGCAAAAAGCATGCGTACGAACGCGATTGGTCCTACGGCTGGTCCCTGATGCGTATCGGCGTGGCACTGCGCCGCCGAGACATGGCCTTGCTCGATGACTGGTACGCGGCGATCGGTGCCGAATTACATGAGCGCGGCGGGACCCCGCATCTACCCGAGACCGCACGCCGACTCCTCGAGGGGCTGGGCGTCGAGGACGAACTGTTCGACCAGGCCCTGGCGGATCCGACCACCCACGACGAGATCCGGGCCGATCACCAGCGGGTAGTGGACGCGGGCGGGTTCGGTGTTCCGACATTGTTTTTTCCCGGCGAGCAGTGCCTGTTCGGCCCCGTGCTCGTCGATCCGCCTACCGGAGCGCAGGCATTGACCCTGTGGCAAGTAGTGACCGGGATGGCTGCGCTGCCGCACGTCTACGAATTGCAGCGCCCCAAAACCAGCACTGATGCCGCCTTGATCGGGGAAAGCCTGCGGCCCTATATAAGGGGACGAGACTGGGTCAGTATCAATCGCGGCCGAGTCATCGAACTCGAGCACCTCGTCGAGCGCGACGGGAAATAACCGACAGCGACCACCTCCGGCGGCACAGCGAATCTCTGTGCTGCGCGTGAGCGCCACACGCCATTTCAAATCGTCGACGGGCGACCGATTGTGCGGAATCACACTGAAAGTATGCGATTCGGAATTCCCTCGAGTTGAGCGTGTTGCACCAATTGGTTCTTCTCTCCGACGAAAGGTTGTGCGATGACAAAGCTGTTGTTTGCGGTCACCTCTGCAGATCACTGGACGCTGAAGGACGGGACGGCCCATCCGACCGGCTACTGGGCCGAGGAGCTGGTCGAGTCTCATCGAGTGTTTGTCGACGCCGGTTACGACATCGTGATCGCAACACCTGGAGGCAAGGCCCCCACTGTGGATGAAGGGAGCCTTGCGCCCGAGGTCAATGGAGGGCAAGCGGGCGCTGACCGAATGCGCAAGTACATCGCCGACCTGCAGCCAGCGCTTAACTCCCCAGAGGTTCTGGAAGGTGTAGACGCCGACGACTACGACTTGGTCTTTGTTCCAGGTGGGCATGGGCCGATGGAGGATCTTGCGGTGTCCACATCCTTCGGGGAGCTATTGGTGAAGTTCCTGGACGCCGGAAAGGTTGTCTCCGCGGTCTGCCACGCGGGAGCAGCGCTGCTGCCCGCACGCAAATCCGATGGAAGTTGGCTGTTCGACGGCTATCAGCTGACCTCGTTCACCAATGAAGAGGAGACGCAGGCAGGTTTGGCGGACAAGGCTCCGTGGCTGCTCGAAACTCGGCTGCGCGAGCACGGTGGCAAGTTCTCGAATGCCGAAGCGTGGTCGCCCTACATCGTGGTGGATCGGAAGCTGTACACCGGTCAGAATCCCGCATCATCCAAACCCCTCGCGGAGCGAATCGTCGCCGACATGGCCTGAAACAGTCGGGGTTGCACGTTGACTGATGCATCGGAAATACCCGTGCAACGGAGGACCTACCGTGCCGGCAATTGCCGCCACGGTAGGTGCAGGCGGCAGTTCGACGACGTCCACACTCGTGGTCAGTTGTGAGCGGAAACCTTGCACCACAGCCGAATTCCGCGCGACAGCAGGGGCGATACTTACGGATTAGACAGGCGTAGCTGTCACCACGATGTTCTGCTCGTAATTACCGGTACTCGCATCGAACGTTGCCCCGCCGGTGATCATGACCAGACGTACCGAACGACGTGGGCCGTCAACACCGTCGAACCGGGGCCTGCCGGTCTAGCGCCCGGCGACCACCAACCGATCCTGCTCACATCTGCCGGCGGATCGAGCACGCCATCGGCTCGTGTCTCGATGGAATCTACCGGCGCATCGATCGAGAGTGACGGAACGATCAGCCGTGACGGTGGATACTGAGGAATCTTGTCAGTTGACGACTCCACCACAGACGATGAGGCCACCACTGATGTGAGGGTTTGCGTCTGCGCACTCAAGTTCGCATCCGGATCACCCGGGACCATTGTCATGCCCACGGGCACAGCCCGCGATGAGCGCGATAGCACCGATACCAGCCAGGACGTCACCCTTCATCGAGTTGTTCACGAAGGAGGATCCGTCGCCGACGCTCACCGTGACAGGTGCATCCGGTTGCGCAGTCGGACCATTGCAGGGGTCGAACGTCCTGTTCTGTGCGCCATCTCCCCGCCGAAGAAGTTGTCGATTGAACTACCGGTCGTGCCACCAGGACTGTTACCACCGTTCACGGTGCTGCCGAAGTCTCCGTTTTCCCCACCGGTGGTGAAATCAAAGCCACCGAGGCTCCCGGAGCTTCCGAACTCGAATGTGCTCCCGGTGCCGCCGGAGCCGCCCGAACCCGCGCCCAGGCTGCCCAGACGGCCGGCGCCTCCCAGACTGCCAGTGGCGCTACCACCATTACCGGTGTTACCGGCACCAGCGTTGCCCGTATTGCCACCGGTGTCCGAAGGATCGGTGTGCGTCAACGCGGATTCACAGTCGACTGTCGATGTCCCGTCTGCATCGACGAGTCCGACGGCCGCAGCGCGTGATGCAAATACGACGGCTACACCGACGATCGATACTTATCAGCAAATGTGAGTCCAGGCTACATATGTCCGCAAAATGGCATAAAAATGGGGGTGCGACACAATGTCGCACCCCCTTCGTCACCGAGAAATCAGCGGAGGGAAACTCCCAAGAGAGCGTCTACCGCGTCCGCGAACTGGGCCGGAGCCTGCGCATCCGAGCCGCCGCCTTCAATGGCGCGACGAGCCCATCCATCCAGTGCGTCCAACGCTTTGGGAGTGTCGAGATCGTCGGCAAGATGCTGGCGCAAGCGGGCAACCGTATCGGTGACGGACTGAGTCGATGCGAGCGCTGCGGCATCGCGCCAGAGCTTCAGACGTGCCTGCGCATCTGCAAGCACGTCATCCGTCCATGCGCGGTCCTGCCGGTAGTGCCCGGACAACAGGCCGAGGCGAATTGCTGCCGGATCGACCCCGCTGCCGCGCAACTTGGATACGAAGACCAGGTTTCCGCGACTCTTCGACATCTTCTCGCCGTCCAAACCGATCATGCCGGTGTGGACGTAGTGGCGCGCGAAACGTCGATCGCCCGTAGCACATTCGGCGTGAGCGGCTGAAAACTCGTGGTGCGGAAAGATCAGATCGCTTCCACCTCCCTGAACGTCGAAACCGGACCCGATGCGATTGAGTGCGATTGCGGCACACTCGATGTGCCAACCGGGTCGGCCTGGACCGAACGGTGACGGCCAGGAGGGCTCACCCGGTCGCACGGCGCGCCAGACAAGAGCGTCGAGCGGGTTGCGCTTACCAGCTCGATCCGGATCGCCGCCGCGCTCAGCGAAGAACTTCTCCATTGTGGCGCGGTCGTAGCCGGATTCGTATCCGAACTGCTCGGTGGCATCAGCTCGGAAGTAGACGTCGGGGAACTCGGCATCGTCGACGACGTAGGCGGCACCGGATGCGACGAACTTCTCCACCAACTCGACTACTTCGTTGATCGATTCGACGGCACCGATGTAATCCTTCGGGGGAAGCACGCGAAGTGCTTCCATGTCTTCCCGGAAGAGCGCCGTTTCGCGCATTCCGAGAACCATCCAGTCTTCTCCGTCGCGGTTGGCGCGCTCGAAGAGCGGATCGTCCACGTCAGTCACGTTCTGGACGTAGTGAACGTCGTGTCCGCCGTCACGCCAGATCCGGTTCACGAGATCGAACGTGAGGTAGGTGGCCGCGTGACCGAGGTGAGTGGCATCGTACGGGGTGATCCCGCAGACGTACATTGTTGCCGTCTTGCCTGGAGTGACGGGACGAACCTGACGGTCGGCTGTGTCGTACAGCCGCAACGGCGGCCCCTGACCGGGAACGGACGGGAGTGCGGTATCGGACCAAGAAAGCATGCTGCCGAGCCTAGTGGAGACTGATCGAAGGCTCTGAAGGTGCTCGCTGATCCGGCGTCGGTTCAGGCATCGACGCCAGTTTGCTCGGCCACCAGATCTTCTGCCCGATGTCGTACGTCAAAGCCGGGACCAGCAGGGATCGGACAAGCAGGGCGTCGAGGAGCACCCCGAACGCCACAATGAACGCGATTTGTGCGAGGAACAGCAGCGGGATCACCGCCAGCGCCGAGAAGGTTGCTGCCAGAACAACTCCGGCAGAAGTGATTACTCCGCCCGTAACTGTCAGTCCTCGCAGTGCACCTGCTCGGGTACCGATTTTCATCGATTCTTCGCGCACCCTCGTCATCAGGAAGATGTTGTAGTCGATTCCCAGAGCGACCAGGAACACGAAGGCGAACAGCGGCACCACCGGATCAGCCCCGGGGAACCCGAAGATGTGATCGAACACGAGCGACGAAATACCCAGTGTCGCAGCAAACGAAAGAACCACGGTGCCCATGAGGAGCACCGGCGCGAGCAGCGAGCGCAGCAGCAGAGCAAGAATGACGAACACCACCACTATGACTACGGGAATGATCAAATTGCGATCACGCGTCGACGTGGTTTTAGTATCGAGATCCGTAGCCGTGACACCCCCCACCAGAGCGTCTGCACCCTCGACTGCGTGGACTGAATCACGTAACCGCACAATCGTGTCCTCCGCCTCCAACGAGTCGGCAGCGGACGTGAGAGTGGCCTGCAACGACACCCGTCCGTCTACGACAAGTGGAATTCCCCCATTTTCGACCACGGTGACATCACTGACACCTTCGACGTGACTCGCAGTCTCAACTGCATTGAGGGCATCAGCATTCGCGATCACAATTGCAGGCGAGCCGGCTCCGGCGTCGAAGTGCTCACCGAGAATCTCTTGGCCTGCAACCGAATCGACGTCGAGGAGAAAGATATCCGAGGACGAGACGCCGTTGGCTTTGAACTGCGGCATCATCAACGCAAAAATCACCAACACCAGCGTCGACGCTACCCAGAACCGGCGTGGATGCCTACCGATTCGAGCCGCAAGACCAGCCCAGAAGCGGTGATCATCGGCTTCGTCGTGGTGTGCGCGATCGGCATCGAACTTCGGCCTCGTGGGCCAGTAAGCGGTACGGCCGAACAACACCAGTACTGCCGGCAAAAAAGTCATCGACGCCAGGAATGACGCCGCGATTCCGATGGCGGCGACAGGTCCGAGGCCACGGTTGGAGTTCAGATCCGAGAGCAGTAGGCACAGCACACCGGCGATAACCGTGCCCGCCGACGCTGCGACCGGCTCGAGGGTGGCGCGCCACGCAGTTCGCATTGCCGAGTATTTGTCCTGCTCGATCCGCAATTCTTCTCGATAGCGCGAGACCAGTAGCAGTGCGTAGTCCGTGGCGGCACCGAACACCAGGATGAACAAAATTCCCTGGCTCTGACCGTTCAGAGCGATGACATCGGCATCCGCTAGTAGATAAACGAGAAGGCTCGACAATCCGAGGGCGAAGACTGCCGAGAAGATGACGACGAACGGCAGAATCGGACTGCGATAGACAACGATCAAGATCAGAATCACGACCGACCCGGCGACGAGCAACAACAACCCGTCGATACCGGCAAATGCCGCAGACAGGTCAGCGACCTGACCCGCGGGACCGGTCACCAGCACGGTCAGCCCGCCAGGTGCGGTTTCCAACGCTGCCCGCAACGCTTTGACGCTGTCCTTGACCTCGACGGTGCTGTCGATCGGCAAGAACACTTGGAGTGCTTGACCGTCGGCAGACGGGATCGCCGGTGACGCGGCGGCGCCGAAACCTTCGGTGCCGACAAACGAATCGACTGTATCGGTCAGAAATGCCGAATCGCCGGCTTGCACCCCTCCCGGGCGTTCCGCGACGATGATTGCCGGGATAAATCGAGTATCCGTGAAACCCTCCTGCAGCTTCGCCACCTCGGTGGCTTCCGCCGATGCCGGCAGGAACGAAGTGTTGTCGTTCTGCTGCACCGAACCGAGCTTTCCGGCAAAGGGGCCGCCGAAGCTGCCGATCGCCAACCAGCCGATCACGAACAGAGCTGGCAGAATCCATCGAAGGCGGCGAACGGGACCACTGCGTACCGGTGTGTTCACAACATCTCCAGAGCTAGGCAGAATGGGCAACTAGATACTATTTTGTTCAGCAGACGAAGTAAATGCAAACGGAAGGCGCAGAACATGAGCGGCGACGGATTGGACGAGTGGCCCACCGGCCGACTGCTGTCCACCGCTGCACGACTCGTCGAGCATTCGTGGGAGAAAGTGCTGCGAACACGGGACATGACCCACGCCGGTCTCATCGTCCTTCACTCGATCGAGCAATATCCTGTGTCCCAGCGCGACATCGCCAAAGCCGCGCGCGTCACCGACCAGACGATGAGCCGCACCATCGACCGTCTCGAACGAGCCGGATACGTCACGCGCGGCACGGATCCCCGAGACGAACGGCGGCGCATGATCGCAATTACCGAAGCCGGTCGCGCGACCTACGAGAAACTGTTGACCTTGGAAAAAGAGGACGCGGCACTGACTATCGGGGTCGGGGATGTCGCAGCACTGCGCGAACAACTCCTGCGTCTCGTCCGATCACCAGAACTGAATCCCGAGAAGCGCGAACCCTAGAGTCCACTAACGTGGAGGAGGTCTTGCCTCAGAACGGCGGCCACGGAATTGTGCGGTGCCCGTTCGGGACGGGCATGACGGCCATGTCGACCATATTCCGCGCTCGCTCGGCGAGCGCGGAGATTTCGGAATCGGTGATCAGTTCCGACAGTTCGTCACCGAGATGACCATCGACCGCGGTAGCCAGCTCCGCAACATCCGCGATCAGCGAACCCGGCACCGTTCGGCCGGCCCAACCCCACAGCACAGTTCGCAACTTGTTGTCCGTGTGCAGGCAGATGCCGTGATCAACTCCGTAGACGGAACCATCGACGCCCTCGAGTGCGTGACCACCTTTGCGGTCCGCATTGTTGATCAGCACGTCGAGAACCGCCATCCGCTGAAGGCGCGGATCGTCGGCGTGAATGAGCGAGACGGGCTCCCCTTCGGAATCGAACGCTTGAAGAACCTCGAACCACCCCGGAGGAACATTGCCCGGACTGCAAAGATCAACGATCTCGGGTTCGTTGCTCCCATCCGAAACACGGTCGACCGTGTCCACCCACCGCTGAACCATGCCCAACCCGAAAGGACCGTCCCGCAACACAGTTCGCGGAATCACTCCCCACCCCAAGGTTTCCGAGACCCGATACGACGCGACCTCCCGGCCCGCAAGTGTGCCGTCGGGAAAATCCCACAGTGGACGCTCACCGCGAACCGGCTTGTACACAACCCTCATCGATTGCTCGCCGAGAATCGAGTCACACACCAGGGTCGCGTTACTCGCTGTGGTGATCTGCCCGATCACCGTCAGATCACCGCCCAGTAAGACGTCCGGTTCAGTCGAGTCGGACACTGTCTCAGTCCTCGCCGGAATCTGCGTCGTCGATCGCGAATCCAAAGGACTCACCGCGTCGATAACCGTTGGTGCGAATGCAGATATGACCCTCGGGAGCCAAAGGTTCGCCGCACAGCGGACACGGTGCCCGGCCGGCTGCAATCACGCGCTCCGAGCGTAGCGAGAACTCGCGCGCCTGCTCCGGTGTCAGGAACACCCGCACGGCGTCGGGCCCATCGTCGGAATCGTCGAGAACGACCGACTCGTCGAACTCGGTTTCACTGACCGCGAGCAGTTCCACCACCACCGCGCCGGCGTCGGCATCCCAGCCCAATCCCATCGTGCCGACTCGAAATTCGGCGTCGAGAGGAGTAACGAGTGGACTGAGGTCAGTGATATCGCCTGCTGCGGGCGGAACGTCCGTGCCGAAACGTCGGTGCACTTCCTCGAGAAGCAACCCCATACGGTCGGCAAGGACCTGCACTTGTTGTTTCTCGAGCAACACGCTCACCACGCGTGCATCATGCACAGCTTGGAGATAGAACGACCTGTCACCGGGCTCGCCCACAGTCCCTGCGACAAAACGATCAGGGGTGCGAAATACGTGAATCGCGCGCGACATTGCACCTCCTCGAATTCGAGAACATCCCTGGATACCCATTATCCGTCACAGTTCACACTCCGACCTCTCCACCGGGGACGGACTCTTGCACCGGAGCGGAACCATTTGTCGACGCTTTTGCACCGGCGATCGCTGCCAACGCATCTCCGGTGTCGTTGACACGAAGAATGAACGGCAGAGTTGCGGTGTACCGGATCACGCTCATCGACGCTGGTTCCGCGACGATCCGCTGGAACGAGTCGAGATGCATCGCGTAGGCGTCGGCAAGCACGGATTTGATGACATCGCCATGGGTGCAGGCAATCCAGACGACGTCATGGCCGTGTTTCTCGGCGAGTCGTGCGTCGTGCTCGCGAATAGCGGCAACTGCGCGTGCCTGAACCTGCGCCAGGCCTTCACCGCCGGGAAACACTGCACCGGACGCGTGTCGCTGCACTACCTTCCAGAGCGGCTCGTCGAGCAGTTCCTTCAGGGGCCGACCTGTCCACTGGCCGTAGTCCACTTCGATCAGTCGGTCCTCGACTACCGGGGTAAGACTCCGGTCCGCAGCAATGGGCTCGACGGTCTGCTCGCACCGCAGTAACGGCGAGCGAACAATTTCCGCAATATCGAGACCGGCCAATCTATCCACGACGCCGGCGGCTTGCTTCCGTCCGTGATCGTCGAGTTCCACACCCGGCGTTCGGCCGGCCAGAGTGTGGGCAGTGTTGGACGTCGACCGCCCGTGCCGCAGAAGGACAACTGTCATGCCATAACCCTAATGGGGCAGCGCTCCTACGGGCGGACCGTCGACGTCCACACGGTCGCTATGTCGCCGAAACAACCCCTGTGGCCAGCAGCGCAAGGACGACTACGCCGAGAGCGATTCTGTATCCGACGAACCAGTACATCGAGTGATTCACCACAAATTTGAGCAGCCAGGCGATGGCTGCGTAGCCGACGGCAAACGCAATGACCGTGGCGACGAGCAACTGCGGCCCGCTGGCGTTCAGTCCGTCACCGGCAGGCTCGAAGGCGTCGGGAAGGCTGAACAGACCTGATGCGAGAACCGCCGGAATTGCCAGCAGGAACGAATACCGCGCAGCAGCCTCACGGGTCAGTCCGAGGAACAAACCGGCACTGATGGTTCCGCCGGAACGCGAGACACCGGGGATGAGTGCGAGCGCCTGCGCCGAACCCATGATGATTCCGTCGCGCATGGTGAGACTTTCGATGGGGCGTGTCTTACGTCCGTAATACTCCGCAGCGGCGATCACAAGAGCGAACACGATGAGCATCGTGGCGATCAGCCACAAATTGCGTGCGCCGGTACGGATCTGATCCTTGAACAGGAACCCGAGAATGCCCACCGGAATGGTGCCGATGATGACATACCACCCCATCCGGTAGTCGAGGTCGCCGCGATGTTCGGAGTTGAACAACCCTCGGAACCAGGCGGTGATGATCCTCACGATGTCGCGAGCAAAATAGATCAGAACGGCGAGTTCTGTGCCGAGTTGGGTAACTGCAGTGAACGACGCGCCGGCATCACTTCCGAAGAATATCTCGGACATGATCCGCAGATGTCCGGACGACGAGACAGGAAGGAACTCGGTTAATCCCTGCACGAGCCCCAGGACCATGGCCTGTAGCCATGTCATCGCCTCGCCCATCAGAGGTCCGCCTGCGGTGATTCGATCTGGGCCGATTCGAATGGGATTACTACACAACGATTTTGTGTGTCGGGTTCACTTTTCACGGGCGTCACGCTACCGGTGCGCCGTTGGGCGCGCCGAGTCCGGCACGCGGATGCCCGAATACCCCGACTTAGGTCACCCGCGCACTAGTCTGCACGTGGTGAGAACTCTCGGGTACGACACATGCGTACCCGAGTCAGGCGCGGGAGATTCAGGGCGGTTATGAAGCACAGATCAGTCGGAACGAGCGGACTTCGAGTCTCGCGACTTGGACTCGGCACACTGACCTGGGGACGCGATACCGACGGCGATGAAGCGGCGGCTCAGATCCTGGCTTTCGCCGAGGCCGGTGGAACGTTGGTCGACACTTCGCCCGCATACGGCGACGGCGCGGCGCAACGGATTCTGGCCGAACTTCTCAATGACGTCGTCCCCCGCGACGAACTGATCATCAGTTCCAGCGCCGGGATCGATCCCAAGCCGATCGGAACGGATCGGGTCGACTGCTCACGACGCGGGTTGCTGCGTCAGCTGGACGCCACCCTCCGTGAACTCGGTACCGATTATCTGGATATGTGGCAGGTCGCGACCTGGGATCCACTGACACCTGTCGACGAAGTCGCTGCAACTCTCGACTACGCAGTGTCGAGTGGCAAGGTTCGCTACGTCGGTGTGCGCGGATATCTCGGATGGCAGTTGGCGACAGCCGTCGGGTCTTGTGGCGCAACAACTCTCACCGCAACTCAGGCCGAGTATTCGTTGTTGGCGCGGGGCGTCGAAGAAGAATTGTTCGCAGCCGCTTCGCATCACGGCGTCGGCGTCTTCGCCGCTGTTCCGCTTGCCGGCGGCGTCCTGACCGGGAAGTACCGCGACGGCATTCCCGTCGATTCACGAGGTGCCGACGACACGCATTCGCGCCACGTGCAGAGCTACCTCACGGATTCGTCGGTGCGCGTGGTCGATGCGGTCGTTACAGCCGCCGACGGATTGGGTACCTCACCTTTGGCTGTGGCACTTGCCTGGGCCCGGGATCGCCCCGGGGTTGCCAGCGCCGTGGTCGGTACACGCGATCTCGCGCAGCTCACCGGAGTGCTGGTTGCCGAGGAATTGGAATTGCCGAAAGCGATTGCCGCGGCATTGGACGATGTGAGCGCGTAACCCTCGATCGTGACGAACGGAATACCCGGACAGACGCCCAACAGAGGACAGGCTAACCTAGTGAGCAACGCACATCCGTAGCCCACAGGAGAATCCATGACAACGCTTGACGTAGACCACAGTTCCGCCAATGCACCAGTATTCTCCGAGCGAATCAAGACGGAAACCGATGCGGCCCACCGCGAGACCGAGCAGTCCGGATTTGTCGGTGCGCTCCTCGGCGGCAAACTGACCACAGCCGGGTTGGCAGCACTCCTCGGTCAGACGTACCTGGTCTACACAAGCCTCGAAGAAGCCGGCCGCGCCCACGCGGACAATGCTCTGGTCAGCCCCTTCCTCTCTGACGATCTCCTGCGTGTCGCCGCGCTCGAAGCAGATCTGGAATTCCTGATCGGCGCGAACTGGCGTGAAGGTCTCGAAGCCTTGCCGGCCACCGAACGTTACGTAGCGCGCCTGCAGGAAGTTGGCGTCGACTGGCCGGCCGGCTTTGTCGCTCACCACTACCTGCGCTACATGGGCGACCTCTCCGGCGGCCAGATCATCCGCCGCATGCTCGAGCGCGCCTACGGCCTCCAGACCGACGGCCTTCGTTTCTACACCTTCGACGGCATCCCCAAGCCCAAGCCGTTCAAGGACACCTACCGCGCCAACCTCGACGCTCTCGACATCACTGCCGAGGAACAGCAGAAGTTCATCGACGAGGTCAATATCGCCTACCGTCTCAATGGCGACCTGTTTTCCGACCTCGAGGGCAACATCGAGAGCTACCTAGTTAAATGAGTAAGCGCGTGGCCGCGGCGGATCACATGAAAAAGCGTTGGACCGCGGCAGCATTGGTCGTGATCGCCGGATTCGGTCTCGTCGCGTGCGGATCGAACGAGCAGTCCGGTTCGACACATCACGCACGGACCGCGGCCCTGGAAGATTCCAGCCCCGTCCCGATATCGGTAAACCCCGTCGCAAGCTTGCCGACAACAGTCACAGGCTTCGACGGGGTTCCGGTCACGATCACCGACAACAGTCGGATCGTTGCTGCAGACCGGTACGGAACGTTTGCCGCGACCACCGTCGCACTCGGCCTCGGTGACAATCTGGTCGGCCGTGACACCTCCGCCAAGTTCCCCGCTGTGGCCGACGTTCCCGTCGTCACGGTGGGTGGGCAATCCCTCAATGCGGAAGCGATCCTCAATCTCAATCCGACGGTCGTTCTCACCGATACGAGCATCGGACCGCAGAGCGTTCAGGAACAACTGCGGGCAGCGGGAATTCCGGTCGTGTTCTTCGACCCCACCCGAACCCTCGAAGGTGTCCCGAGCCAGATCCACGCTGTCGCCGACGCCCTCGGAGTGCCCGAACAGGGGAAGGCACTCGTCAATCGAACCGAAAGCGAGATCGCGGCTGCCCGCGATCTGGTCCCCGAAGACGCCGACACACTCAAGATCGCCTTCCTCTATCTCCGCGGAACTGCAATCACAATGATCGGCGGCGACGGTTCCGGTGCCGATTCACTCATCGAAGCGCTCGGTGCCGTCGACGCGGGAACAGCTTCCGGTATCAAAACGAACTTCGTTGCGATCACCAGCGAAGCTCTCATCGCAGCTGCCCCCGACGCGTTTCTACTGATGACCGACGGACTCGCCTCGATCGGCGGGATCGAGGGCCTCGAGAAGATTCCCGGCATCGCGCAGACTCCCGCCGGTAAGAATCAGCGCGTCGTCGACATGGAAGACGGCGTAATCCTGAGCTTCGGTCCCAACACCGGCCGGGTCATGCAGGTGCTGGCCGAAGCAATCTACGGACCCGCAGATTCGTGAGTACCGAGACAGAAAGCCCCGTCGGAGCAGCTGACGCGTCGGCAACGCGCGCAGCCTCCCGCTCCCGCGTGAGCGTCGTGCTGATCAGCCTTTCCGTAGCTCTGGTCATCGTCGCAATACTGTCGGCGTGCGTCGGGCAGGTGCCCACGTCGCCGCTCGAGGTGCTCGGCAGCATCCTGCACCGAATCGGCCTCGACATCGGTCCCCTACCAGCCCACCCCAGCGGTGAGGTCACGCTCTGGGAAGTGCGCTTCCCGCGAGTTGTCCTCGCCATCTGTGTCGGCGCGGCGCTCGGATGCTCGGGTGCTCTACTCCAGGGAGTGTTCTCCAATCCCCTGGCCGAACCCGGAGTGATCGGTGTGTCCGCCGGAGCAGCTGTCGGCGCGAGTGCCGTCATCGTCGTCGGTGGAACCTTTGCCGCCGGCTGGACCGTCGCTGCCGCTGCATTTATTGCAGGCCTGATAACGACCGCGGCGGTGTATCTACTTGCCCGGCACGACGGCCGAACCGAGGTGGTCACGCTCATTCTGACCGGCGTTGCCGTGAACGCGTTCGCCGGTGGTCTCATCGCGTTCTTCACCTTCATCGCGAGTCCGTCCGCGCGCGATCAGATCGTCTTCTGGCAACTCGGCAGCCTCAACGGTGCAACGTGGAGTTCAGTGATGGTCGTGGCGCCGATGGCCGTCGTCGGAATTGCCGCAACCATGGCGATCGCACCCCGACTCGACCTCCTCGCCCTCGGTGAACATGCCGCACGGCACCTCGGCGTCAACGTCGAACGCCTACGCCAACTTGCAGTCTTGATCGTCGCCCTGCTGGTTTCCGCCAGTGTCGCGTTCACCGGCATCGTCTTGTTCGTCGGACTTGTTGTTCCCCATCTGATGCGAATTCTTGTCGGACCCGGCCACCGGGCATTGATTCCGGCAAGTGCCCTCGCGGGTGCACTGGTTCTGCTTCTGGCCGATTTGGGATCACGATCCCTCATCGACAATGCCGATCTCCCGCTCGGAATGCTCACGGCACTCGTCGGCGGCCCCTTCTTCTTCTGGTTGTTGCGCCGCACTCGCGCAAAGCAAGGTGGGTGGGCATGAGCAGCTTCACACGCAACTGGCGTGAACTGTTCGGACACACGTCGCCCGAACCGCAGAGTCCCGTAGTCGGTGACGTCACGCTGCAAGCACTCGACATCACCGTCGAACGCGGCGGCCGAAACATCCTCGACTGCGTGAGCGTCGATGTCCGCGTCGGCGAGGTCCTCGTCCTCGTGGGGCCCAACGGTGCCGGCAAATCCACGCTTCTCGCGGCTTTGGCCGGTGATCAACCGGTCATCAGTGGACGCGTCGAGGTCGAAGGCACCGATCTCAACTCGTGGTCGGCGATCGACATGGCCCGTCGACGCGCAGTACTCCCCCAGAAACACACCATCGGCTTCTCGTTCACGGCACTCCAGGTTGTCACCATGGGACGCGCACCCTGGGCCGGTACCGGTCGCGAAGATCGTGACGGCGACGCTGTTGCCGCGGCGATGAAGACGTGCGACGTCGAAGCATTCGCACACCGCCCGTTTGCAGCTCTGTCCGGCGGCGAGCAGGCGCGGGTGGCTCTCGCGCGCGTGCTCGCGCAGGAGACATCGACAGTTCTGCTCGACGAACCGACCGCCGCTCTCGACCTCGGTCACCAGGAAGCAGTCATGTCGCTCGCGAGGGCGCGTGCAGCCGAAGGAGGCGCCGTCGTGGTCGTTCTCCACGATCTGGCTTTGGCTGCAGCATATGCGGACCGGATCGTCGTACTCGAGAACGGCCGCATTGCTGCCGACGGTTCCCCGGAATCGGTGCTGCGCGAAGATCTACTCACTCGCGTCTACGATTACCCGGTCGAGGTGTTCGAGCATCCGAAAACCGGGGCAGCCCTGGTGATCCCCCGACGCGACTTCACTAAGACAACCATCCGATCCGGATCGGGTGTCAGCGAACGGAATCGATGATCGCACCGAGTCGATCGAGTACTGCGCGTAGCGTCGTGACGCCCTTACTTCCCGATTCTAATTGTGATGAATCTGTCTCGACCGAGGCGACTGCGTCGCGGACCACTGCAGAAATGCTCCGAACGTCCGTCAAGTCAATGTCCCGGACTGACCGCTCCGCCGTCGCAATCACGTCGTCCGGGTTTGGGACGCTTCTCTCGCAATAGTCCCGATACACCTCGACGTACAGGATGCTCTTGCGCACGCGAAACGCGAAGGTCCTACCCGCTGACCTGCCGAAACCATGCGCATGCGCACCGACCGACACATCTTCGATCTCGAAATTGCCGCGCGCGTAGTCGCCACAATCCTCTCCGGATCCGGAGGGTTCGACAGGAATCACAATGAGCTCCTCAGAGATTGCGGTGTCAGCCACAATCGTTGTTCGTACGGTATCGCGGCGGCGCGTCGGACGGAATGGTCTGTCGTAGGCCAATGCAGTGAAAACGGTTGCGCGTCGATCAGGGATGATCGAGGGCAGACGTAGAGCGTCAGCAGTCATTTCGAGATAACAAGTGAAGACAAGTTTTGAAAAGAAAACGAGGAACCGACACATGACTCGCCTTGGGATCCGCACCACCACAGCAGCGATGGGAGCGGCTCTTCTGCTTGTCACTGGATGTTCTTCCGGTGAGGGTGGCGACAATCTCCAGACCATCGATCCGGCTACCGCAGTAGTTTCGCCGGCAACCACGAATTCTCTCGACGGTGTCGTTCGTCCGTACACCGGCCGAATCGATTCCATCACATTCGATCCGGTCACGCGCAACGCTCTGGTCGTGACGCAGGATCCGCGTTCGGTGCGGATCGTTCCGGCCGATTCGCTCGAGTCCGCGAATCCTGCCGTAGCCGGCCGAGAAATCAGCCTCGACGGAGATGTCCGCGACGTATCGATCGCCTCGGACGGAAAGGCCTTGCTGTCTATGGACAGCAAGGTCGTGACGCTGAATCTGAACACCGGTGAGCAGAGCGTTACTCCCTCCCCCGGAGTGGCAAACTCTGCAGTCGAACTTGCTGACGGCCGCATCGCCATTGGAACCGACAATGGTTCAATTCACATTGTCGACCCGAAGACCGGTCAGACACAAACGATTTCAGGTTTCGCATCGGTGGACGAACTCGCAGTGACGGGCGAAAATCTCAGCGCGCTCGATCACCAGCAGACCTCACTGACCGCAATCGACTTAGGCGAAGACCGTCTCGGAGCGGCATTGAGGGCCGGTGAAGGCGCAACACACCTCGCGACGGACCATTTCGGCCGCATCCTCGTCACCGACACCACCGGCGACGAACTTCTGGTCTTCACAGCTGATCCGCTCCTGATGCGCCAACGCTTCCCGGTCGGAGACTCACCTTATGCAGTGGCCTACGACGAGGGCGCAGACCGGGTGTGGGTAACTCTGACCGGCACCAACGAAGTTGTCGGCCTGGACCTGTCCTCGGGCATCCCCGTCGAAACCGCTCGGTTCCGCACCGTGCGGCAGCCCAACTCGCTCGCAGTCGATTCCAGCACCGGCACCCTGATCGTCGGCTCCGCGACCGGAGACGGACTCCAAAGCATTCCCTCGCGGACCAACTGATGGCGCAGCGGCAGAAGCCCTCCTTGGCACAGACTCCCTGGGACACGTCCGACGACGTGTTCGACTATCTGCCGCTACACCTTCCACCGCATGTCTCGCGAATAACCGCGTCGATGCGCCTGTCGATCTCCGCGGAGTTCGGTGGCTGGGAACTTTCCCAGGTGCGCCTGTATCCGGACGGCACCCGACGCGTTCTGCTCAAACGTAAGAAAACACCGCTACATGTGGAAAATCCGGACGGCATCATCCACTGATTCGCCCACCTCGACGTTTACACCACGAAGTTCACACCGAAGAAAAGCAGGAGAATTGTGTACCAACTGCTGTTGAGCCTGATGTTCCGCGTTCCCCCGGAGCGCATCCACCATCTGGCGTTTGCCGCCATGCGCCTGGTGACGAGATTTGCGCCGATCCGATGGCTCGTCGCGAAGGTCCTCGTGGTCGACGATCCGGTCCTGCGGAGTCAGGCTTTCGGCCTGACGTTTCCCGCTCCGCTCGGATTGGCGGCCGGATTCGACAAGGACGCCACCGGAGTCGACGCGTGGGGTCCCCTCGGATTCGGATTCGCAGAAATCGGAACCGTCACGGCGCAGGCGCAGCCCGGCAATCCAGCTCCACGACTGTTCCGTCTGCCCGCTGATCGCGCTCTGATCAACCGGATGGGATTCAACAATCACGGTGCCGGACATGCGGCCAACTTCTTGCGTCAGCGCCGCGTCACCGTGCCGATCGGTGCCAATATCGGTAAGACCAAGATCGTCGACGCCGCCGACGCGCCTGCCGATTACACGGCCAGTGCACAACTGCTCGGCCCGCTGGCCGACTTCATGGTGGTCAATGTCAGCTCCCCCAACACTCCGGGGCTCCGGGACCTACAGGCGGTCGAATCACTGCGCCCGCTACTTCAGGCAGTCCTCGACACCGTTCATGTTCCGGTCCTCGTGAAGATTGCTCCGGACCTGTCCGACGACGACGTCGACGCTGTCGCTGATTTGGCCGTCGAGCTCGGGTTGGCCGGAATTGTGGCCACCAACACCACGATTCGTCGTGACGGATTGAAGACACCCGACGCCGAGGTCGCGGCAATCGGCGCGGGCGGGCTGTCCGGCGCGCCCGTTGCGGATCGCTCACTCGAGGTGCTTCGCCGCTTGTACGGTCGTGTCGGCAACAAACTGACCATCATCTCAGTCGGCGGTATCGAAACAGCCGATCAAGCCTGGGAGCGCATTCTGGCCGGCGCAACGTTGGTTCAGGGCTACACCGGCTTCATCTACGGCGGACCGTTCTGGGCTCGCAGCATTCACAAGGGCATCGCGAAGAAGGTTCGGGCTGCCGGATTCTCCTCGATCAGCCAAGCCGTCGGCGCTGAGAACCCGCGCTAGTCACAACACCTCAACTGCAGCGGCCGGTTTCCTTCATCGCGAAGGAAACCGGCCGCTGCAGTTATCTGTACTTACTGGCTGTCTGTACTTACTGGCTGTCTGGATTTACTTGACCTCGAACGTCCCTGTCAGGGTTGCGCGTGCGATCGCGTGATGGAACACGTTGAAACCGAGGAACGCGGGTGAGGAGTCGGCGGTGACGCCTTCGAGCTTGTCCACGTCCAGTGCGTGAACGGCAACGATGTAGCGATGCGGTCCGTGTCCGGGAGGCGGGCCGGCACCGATGTAGCCGAAACCGCCGCCGTCGTGACGGAGAGTCACCGTGCCCTCAGGCAGGACCGAACTGTCCGCGGCGCCTGCGCCGGCCGGAAGTTCGGTAACCGAAGCCGGGATGTTCGCCACTTCCCAGTGCCAGAATCCCGACGCTGTTGGGGCATCAGGATCCAACACTGTGACAACAAAACTCTTCGTCTCGGCGGGAAATCCCGACCAGGAGAGTTGCGGCGAGATGTCCTCGCCGCCGGGAACACCGAAGGCACCGCTGGCCTGAGCGAGTTTCAGCGGTTGACCCGCAGTGATGTCGTCGCTGGTCAGCTCGAAGCTCGGCAACTTCGGCAATGGTTCGTACGGATCGTAAGCCATGCGAAATCCTTTCGTGTGACTGATGTTCAAGGCTGCAGCGCGTTCAGGAATTGAGAAGGAAATGTTCCAGAACACGTGTTCCGAACAGTACGGCCTCGACAGGCACCCTCTCGTCGACGCCATGGAACAACGCACTGAAATCGAGCTCGGGCGGCAATTGCAACGGCGCGAACCCGAAGCACCGGATACCCAGTTTCGCAAACGCTTTCGCGTCGGTTCCACCCGAGAGCATGTACGGAACGGTGCGTGCATCGGGATCGTGAGCGAGGATCGCGTTGTTCATCGCGTCGACCAGATGCCCGTCGAATGTTGTTTCGTACGAGTCGAGTTTGGTGATCCACTCGCGGGTCACGTCGGGGCCGATCAATTGGTCGACGGTGCGCTCGAACTCGGCTTGACGTCCCGGAAGTACGCGGCAGTCGAAGACGGCTTCCGCAGTCTGCGGAATGACGTTTGCCTTGTATCCGGCCTTGAGCATCGTGGGATTCGCGGTGTCCCGGAATGTCGCGCCGATGATGTTGGCGATCGTGCCCAGCTTGGCCAGGGTTCCGTCAATATCAGGCGACGTTGGATCGAAATCAAGCCCTGTCTCTTCACCCACAGCGGTGAGGAATTCCGCGACCGAATCTGAAATCACTATCGGGAACTGATGGGCACTCAACCTCGCGACTGCCCCCGCCAAGGTCGCCACGGCATTGTCGTCGTGAAGGAAGGAACCATGTCCGGCCCGGCCCTTGGCCGTCAGCCTCATCCAGCCGAGGCCCTTCTCCGCCGTCTCCACCAGATACAGACGACGATCGGTTCCGTCGGGACGCGGGACAGTCAAGGAGAAACCGCCTACTTCGCCGACGGCTTCAGTCACTCCCTCGAACAGATCCGGGCGGTGCTCGACCAGCCACTGGCATCCGTACTTGCCGCCCGCTTCTTCGTCGGCGACAAAAGCGAACACCAGATCACGCGGCGGAACAGTTCCCTCGGCCTTGAACTGGCGGGCGAGCGCCAGGATCATCCCGACCATGTCTTTCATGTCGACAGCGCCACGCCCCCAGATGTATCCGTCCTGAACGGCCCCCGAGAACGGGTGCACACTCCAGTCGGCAGGCTCAGCGGGAACAACGTCGAGATGGCCGTGCAGCATCAAGGCACCCCGTCCGGAATCCGCACCTTTCAAACGCGCGAACACATTTCCCCGGCCGGGAGCACCCGACTCGACATATTCGGTCTCGTATCCGACTTCCTGCAGCTGCGCGGCAACCCACTCCGCACACGCGCGTTCGCCTTTGGTCGTTTCAAGTTCTCCGGTGTTGGACGTGTCGAAACGAATCAGAGAGCTGACAAGGTCGACGACTTCTGCTTGTGAACGGCTGGGACCTGAATCTTTCCGAGATGAAGGCATGTCACTTTCCTACCATCGAATCACCCGAGATGGCAGACCAAAACAGTTCCCACCTGGCGATTTGGGACAACCCCCCGAATCGGATACTCTTTCCCAGCACCGAGAAATCGGGGCCGAGTCCGAGTGGCGGAATGGCAGACGCGCTAGCTTGAGGTGCTAGTGTCCTATTAACGGACGTGGGGGTTCAAGTCCCCCCTCGGACACTCGAAATACATAAAAATTGACCCCAGCCGAACCGGCTGGGGTCATTTTTGTTGTACGGCTTCATGATCCGCAATTAGTCCTTCGTTTCGACAAACGACAATGGCCGGAAGATTAGGCTCCCGCCATGCGTCTCTCGGAATACTCCGCAATCGCCGACCTTCCTCACCCCTTCCTCCTTATCCGTGACGATGATTTATCAAGTGAAGTGATGATGGAAGGACCGCTGCTCTGCATCGGCGGCGTCATAAACGGAGCTGTACTGCGGACAGCGAAGGAACCCGGACCGGTTTCCGTCGTCGTCCAACTCCGCGATTCCGTCAGCGAAATTGGCGAATTCGGCGACCAGTGGGATGCGATCGAAGAAGGAACCGTCCGCCTGCTCGGCCGGAATCCCCGCGTGCAAGGCCTGACCGGGGAGATCATCATCGACCTCGAATCCCTCGAACCCGGCACCTACCGGATCAGAGCTGGGGCTGCGCACCGCCTACGCGCAGACTCCGGCACCCCACGCGTCCGAATCGAACTAGCGAAAACCGAGACCGACACACCGACGTCCACACTCCGCGACACCGACGGCCTCCACTGCAGAACCCCCTACACCGAAAACTACCCAATCCTCCCGGAAGACCAACCTCACATCTCGAATACAGTCAGTACTGCAACAGTTTCCGAAACCTGGGAACGAATCACGGCGTGGTGCCGACACCACACCCCCGATGTCCTCACCGCACTCGCCGATCCCACCCCGCAACAGGACATCGACGCGGTCGAGTCACTGTTCCCTCACCCGTGGCCGGAAGACCTACGCACCTTCTACCGCCTCCACAATGGATTTCGCTCCGGCAGTTGGGCACAGATCCTCCCCGAACACGACCTGCTTTCGCTCGACGGTATTCGTACCCTCCACCGGGAACACGTAGACCTGACGCACGAACTCGCCCAGGAAGCCCAGTTCATTGCCGAACACCAACCTGAAAGACGCGACGCGGGAACTCCGGCCGGGGTGTACCTCGAATCGTTTGTGCCCATCGCCGAACGCGACGGCCACCTCCTCGTATGCGATACCCGAAGCGGTCCGTTGCACGGATGCATCACCGAGTACGGCCGCGACACCGCCGATGACGCCGGACCGGTGTGGACATCACTGGCAGCCCTCCTTGCGGACCTTGCAACGGCACTCGAATCGGAGACTCAGTTTCGGGGTCATTGGCGCCCCACCCCCGCCCACGGGACATTGACGTGGAGTTAAGGGAACACAAAACATGCCCCGAGTAGGCGATTTGGGAGTCAGGGAGGGCATCAGATACTCTTTCCCTGCACCGCGAAATCGGTGCCGAGTCCGAGTGGCGGAATGGCAGACGCGCTAGCTTGAGGTGCTAGTGTCCTATTAACGGACGTGGGGGTTCAAGTCCCCCCTCGGACACTCTGTGTTGAGACAGACAGGAAAAGCTCCGGTTCATTGAACCGGAGCTTTTCTCGTAAGATGGCAACGTTCCCACACCGGGGAGCAGTCCGCGCGAGCGGCGATCGAGATGGAACAGAAGTTCAAGTGGATACAGATACACGGCAGTCCGACGTAACAGTTTCAGAATCTGCCTTGGCAGAACTGACCGGACTCGACCCCGCAGAACTCGCGATCTGTTTGAAGGTTCTGCGGGAAGCCGCCGAACTCGACGACGAACATCCAGACTCCGTCACGATGCAGCGTGCCGTCGGCCATCTGTTCAAGCGACTCAAGAAGAAGCGTCGACTGGCCTCACGTGCGGCCGTCAACGAAGCCGACCGTGAGATCGTTGCCGCTACCGCAACCGGTTCACCCGATCGTATCGACGACGAGACCGCCGGCATCGCGATCAAATCCAACACTGCCGGTTCTATCGCGGGCACTCTCATCAAGGCGCGTCCCTGCTACATCTGCAAGCAGCGCTACACGCAGGTCGACGCCTTCTATCACCAACTGTGCCCGGACTGCGCCTTGATGAGTCGCAGCAAGCGCGATGCCAGTACCGATCTGACAGGACGCCGCGCGCTCCTGACCGGTGGCCGCGCCAAGATCGGCATGTACATCGCTCTGCGC
This sequence comes from Rhodococcus sp. IEGM 1379, assembly GCF_030056815.1. Taxonomy (GTDB): domain Bacteria; phylum Actinomycetota; class Actinomycetes; order Mycobacteriales; family Mycobacteriaceae; genus Rhodococcus_F. The sequence goes on along the minus strand of NZ_JASHKR010000061.1, from coordinate 1,238 downwards.
CTGCTGCGCGACGGCGCACACCTGACCATCACCACCCGCTTCCCCAACGACGCGATTCGCCGATTCAAGGCGATGGAAGACAGCGCCGAGTGGATTCATCGTCTACGCATCGTCGGCATCGACCTTCGCGATCCGGCGCAGGTAGTAGCTCTCGCCGATTCCGTTGCAGCACAAGGCCCACTCGACATTTTGATCAACAATGCCGCCCAGACCGTACGTCGGTCCCCCGGCGCGTACGGCGCTTTGGTCGACGCCGAGGCCAGTGCGCTTCCCGCGGGTGAACTTCCGGACGTCGTCACGTTCGGCAAGACCAGCGACGCACACCCGGCTGCGCTGGCGGGTTCACTGTCGGACGTCGCTGCCCTTACGACCGGCAATCTTTCGGCCGACGCGGTCAGCTCGCTGGCCCTGGTCGCTAAGTCCGCTTCACCCGATCGCATCGAGCAAGGCATCGCCATCGACGCCGGCGGACTCCTCCCCGACCTCGCGCACAGCAACAGCTGGGTTCAGACCGTCGAAGAAGTCGACCCGATCGAGCTTCTCGAAGTCCAACTGTGCAACTCCGTTGCCCCGTTCATTCTCGTCTCGCGTCTGCGTCCGTCGATGGCTGCATCGGATGCGCGTCGCAAGTACGTCGTGAACGTCTCCGCAATGGAGGGCCAGTTCAGCCGCGCCTACAAGGGGCCTGGCCACCCGCACACCAACATGGCCAAGGCCGCACTGAACATGCTGACCCGGACCAGTTCCAAGGAGATGCTCGAAGACGGCATCCTCATGACCGCCGTCGATACCGGGTGGATCACCGACGAACGGCCTCATTTCACCAAGATGCGTCTGGCCGACGAAGGCTTCCATGCCCCACTCGACCTGGTCGACGGCGCAGCCCGCGTGTACGACCCCATCGTCCAGGGCGAACTGGGCGTCGACATCCACGGCTGCTTCCTCAAGGACTACAAGCCCTCACCTTGGTGAGGTGACCGCCGAGCGTCCACAGTGGTCACCGGCGAGGTGACTGCACCCACCTCCCCACCTGGATGTGGCGATTTCGACACTGTCTGAATGCCGTGTCGAGTCCCGCATTCCGGTAGCCGAACACAATTGCAGGCGATAATGGGCTAAGACCTTGCCATCGACTGGGCACCGGCAAACAATTCGGAGGAACCATGGCGATCGCTGTCGTACACAAGGACAGCCCGGAGGGCCGGGCTGCCATCGTCGCCGGCGCACGCGAGTCCGTG
>NZ_JASHKR010000154.1 GCF_030056815.1 Rhodococcus sp. IEGM 1379 | reverse complement strand
ACCGAGCGCGTACCCCTCGACAGCAGCGATCAGGGGCTTGTTGCGTTGCCGGCGGATGATGCCGTACTCGCCGCCGCGGGGCATGCGGAGGTCGGCGCGTTCACGGATATCGGTGCCGGCGCAAAATACAGTCGGTGTGCCGGTGATGATGCCGACCCACAGTTCGGGATCATCCTCGAGGAGATCAAGTGCGGTCTCGATGCCTTCGGCGGTTTCGCGGTTGATCGCATTGCGTCGTTCTTCGCGTTCGATCCGGACGATGAGAACGCGACCCTGGCGTCCGGAGGTGACAGTCGACATAATTGGACTGTAGTCCATCTATTGCCATCAGTAGGCTGAGGACTCGGTCTGAGAACGGGGAGGGCGTGTCGACATGATTTCCAAACGTGAACAGAACAAGCGGGATACCAACGAAAGACTGCTGTCGGCCGCCCGTACGCTCTTCTCCGCAAAGGGATTTGCGAGTACCACCATCGACGACATCGTCGTGCGTGCAGAGGTCTCGCGGGCAACATTCTTCAACTATTTTCAAGGAAAAGACGCCGTGCTCGAAGCGCTGCACAGTGATCATTTGGATCAGTTTGCAGCGCTGGTGGATCGACTGATGGAGACCCCGATGTCTACCGTCGATCGGATTGTCGCGATCTTCGAGGATTTTGCCGTGCAGGCGGTCAAGCATCCGCGCTACCTGCGAATGGTGACAACGGAATTGGAACGAGATTTTGCCGCATCCGGTGCGGGAGCATCCCATGACAAGCGGTTCCACGTGGAACTGCTGCGCATCGTGACCGTGGGACTCGAGGCCGGTGAAGTTCGAACCGACTATCCACCATTGTTTCTGGCGCAGATGATCGGCGGCGTCTACGGCACGCTGGTGCGATTCTGGCGTCAGGACGCTGACTATGACGTTGTAGTCGAATTCGGCCGCGGTGCACAGTTTGTCGCCGAAAGCATCTCGGCCACTAAGGGTTCGGCGTAGGCACTGCCAGTAGTAGGATTGCTTGGACGCTCTCGGAAAGGTATGTCGACGCGTTCTCGTCGCCGGAAAGGTGGCGAAGCAAACTCTGCTGGAACAGGCCGTCGAAAATTCCGTACATTGCCGACGAAGCAATTGCAGGTTCGGTCCCCAGTAGTTCCGCGTAGCGAATCACGATGCGCCAGATCATGTTTTCGAGACTGGTGTCGATTGCGGCGACATCTGCCCGGAAAGATTCCTCGAACAGGGATTGCGCGCGCAGGTCGTACCAGAGTCGATGCATGGTCGGTTCGTCGATCATCGTCTCCGCGAGCAAGGTGCCGAAACCGGACCTCAGTTGGGCGGGAGTTTGCGCCGTGGTGACGATGCCGTCGTAGCGGGTGACGCAGCGCGCCTTGTAATGGCGTACGCAGTGCGTGATCAGGTCGACCTTGTCGCTGAAATAATAGTGCAGGACGCCATGTGAAAACTCGGAATTCTGTGCGATTTCGCGCAGGCTGGTGCGTGCGTAACCGAGTTCGGCAAGGGTTTGCAGCGCGGCCTCGGCCAACTGATCGCGTCGTTCCGAGAACTTGTCTACCTGCCGGCGCGAGACTTTGTCGGCATTGCTCGGGGGATTATTTTTAGTTGTCCCGCTTGCATTTTCGACGGTGGTGGTCACGGCGGTACGTCCTGTTCCTGCGGATTTTTGTATCAGTCTGGTTGCGTGCTCGCCTCGAGTCTAGCCCTTGACCTTTGACACGTGTGTAACAAAATCTTGACAGTCGTCAAGATTTTTCTTGACACTCGTCCAAAGTTGAATACTCTGTGACTCACGCCACTTGGCAGTGCTGACGTGAACGGTTGCTGCGGACGGTGGTTTCGCGAGTTCGTTGAATTCATGGAGGCGGTCGAAGATGAGCGTGTTTGATCTCGAAGGACGTAAAGCGCTGGTCACTGGCGGCGCCAAGGGCCTCGGTGCGGGCATGGCAGAGGCATTGGCCAGAGCGGGAGCGTCGGTGATGATCGGCGACGTTCTCGAAGACGTAGGGCGAGCAACTGCCGAGGCGGTCGGTATCCTCGGCGCCAAGACAGGATTTGTGAAGCTCGATGTCACCGACGATGCCAATTGGGCGGAAGCAGTGGCAGCCACGACGGAAACCCTCGGCGGATTCGACATTCTGGTCAACAACGCAGGCATCGAAATTTCGTCGCTGGTGGTGGACCTGGATCCGGCCGATATCCGCCGTATGTGCGAAGTGAATGTTCTGGGAACGGCGCTCGGCACCAAGCATGGATTGCGCAGCATGCGTCCGGGCGGGATCGCCGGAAGCGGTGGATCGATTATCAACGTCTCGTCGGTGGCAGCCACCATCCCGTTTCCCGGAATCAGTGGGTACTCCGCAACAAAGTCCGCAGTGGACCGTTTCACCCGGGTTGCGGCCGCAGAATCCGGAAAACTCGGGTACGGCGTCCGAGTGAACTGCATTTATCCCGGACTCGTCGCGACGGAGATGGGTCTCGGTCTCGCCTCCGACATGGCGAAGCTCGGCCTCTGGCCCAGCGCTGAAGCTGCGGTGGGCGACGTTATCGGACTCACCCCACTCGGGCGTCTCGGTGAAGTGAACGACATGGCCGACGCAGTGGTGTTCTTGGCCTCGGACGCAGCACGTTTCATTACCGGGATCGGTCTTCCTGTCGACGGCGGCATGGGAATGTAACTCGCACAGTATTTTTCGGTTCGGCACTCAACTTCGAAAGGTTCCACGAACATGTCCGACAAGAAGCCAGTCATCGTCTATGGCGTTTCCGGATACACCGGACGTCTGGTGTGTGAATACCTGCGTGAGTTCAACATTCCGTTCATCGCGGCCGGCCGTGACGCGGCGCGAATCCAGGAAGTGCTCGACAAGATTCCCGGACTCGACACAGTTGACCATGAGGTTGTCGAGGTCGAGCACACAGTCGAGGCGCTCACCGAGTTGTTTACCGGTGCAAAGGTTGTCAGCAACATGGTCGGCCCGTTTATCAAGTTCGGCGCCGTTGCTGTCGAAGCTGCTCTCAATGCCGGTTGCCACTACATGGACACCACCGGCGAGCAGGACTGGGTGCTCGACGTCCAGGAGAAGTTCAGTGACAAATTCCAGGAGAAGGGCTTGCTGCTCTCGCCGGGGATAGCGCAGATGTACACCACCGGTGAGATTGCCGCCAACATCGCGTTGGAGAATCCGGGGCTCGATACTCTCGATATTCTGGTGCTGTGGAAGGGTTTTCCCACCTACGCGTCCACGCAGACAATCTTCACGATCCTCAAGGCCAATTGGTACTACCTCGAGCAGAACAAGTACGTGCAGTGGGCGCCAGGTCAGACGTTCGACGTCGTAGTGCCCGGTCAGCATGAAACGGCGCTCGCGCTGCCGTGGGGCGGCACCAGTCACCCCGTGTGGTTCAAGAACGATCCTCGAGTCTCCAACGTCAAGGCGGCGGGCGGAGTATTCGATCGCGCGGTGATGGAAGGTGTTGTCGCGACTCAGAAGATGGTGGAAGAACAGATCAAGACTCTCCCTGCCGATCAGCAGGAGGCCGCGCTGGCGGAAATTGCCGGTTCGGTGCAGGCAGGTATGCCGCCGCGTGAAAACCCTCGTATCAACACATCTTTGGACTCGGTCTATGCGTCCGGTCCGCTCGGTCGTGCGCACGTCGTGATCCATGGGAACTGTAACTACAAGCAGACCGGGTTGTTGCAGGCATATGCGGCGCACTCGCTGTTGCAGCAGGCACCCAAGCGCACCGGGTTGGCGTCGGCATGTCAGGCGTTCGGGCACCGTGAATTGTTGGGTGCACTACGTAGTTTCGGTTTGGCGCTCGAACCGGAAGTGACGATCAATACCTAGACAGTTTCTATTTCGTTCACGACCCGAGGGGCTCCCGTTATGCGCTTGACCGATTATCTCGACAAGGGAGCCTCTCTGGGTTCCGCCGCTCCCTGTTTGACGATGGGGGAGCGCACGCTCTCCTACGGTGACGTTCAGCAGTTCAGCCTTCGTTTCGCTTCTTCGCTCGCGGCCTCCGGAATTGGGCCCGGGGACAAGGTTGCAATCCTGTCCGGAAACGATTCGATCTCCTTCTCCTGCGTTTTCGGTATCAGTCGGGCAGGCGCAGTATGGTGTCCGATTAATCCACGCAACGAAGCTGCGGAGAACCGGGATTTGTTGGATCTCTTCGATACTCGTGCGCTGTTCTTCCAGAAGTCGTATGCGTCGTTGGTGGGACAGATCAAGGATGCGCTGCCGAAGTTGATCACGCTTGTCTGCATTGACGGTGACACCGATTTTGCCCAGTCTCTCGAAAGCTGGATGGGAGTCGACGAACTCGATGTCGATCCGCCTGATGACGTGACGATGCTCGTCGGGACCGGCGGTACAACTGGTCGACCCAAAGGTGTCATGCTGACCGGGCACAACATCGAGACGATGACAGCGATCACGCTCATGAGTTATCCGTTCGAGGGGCGCCCGGTGTATCTGGCGCTGGCACCGTTGACTC
>NZ_JASHKR010000060.1 GCF_030056815.1 Rhodococcus sp. IEGM 1379 | reverse complement strand
CTGCCGCGCGTCACGGCTGCCTGATCGCATTCCTGGTTCCATTGAACCCGGTACTGACGTTCTACGACTATTGAATCAGGTAACGCGATGAGAGGTTGTCACCTTGGTGACAGTGTGGGGCGCCGATGTCGGGTTCGACTAGCGTTGCACCTGTGTTCACAGCTGCCGCCCTGGTCCCGTCGCCGCCACTCCTAGTTCCGCAATTGTCGGGTGACTCGGCCCTGTCAGCCGAGGTCCGCGCCGCTGTTGTGGGTGTGGCCCGAGAACTCGCTGCCCTGTCCACACACTGGATTGCGGTCGGCGTCGACGCAGCCTCGGTTGTGGGCGACGTCAGCCGGTCGGGTGTCGGGCGTGGTGAGTTCGGAACCTTCGCCGGGTTCGGGGCAGAGGTGCGGACGCAACTCGACGCGGATGCGACTGGCCCGGTCAATCGTGAGTTGCCGTTGGCTGCTCTCGTGGCAGGTTGGCTTGGAAGCCAGGTCGAGCGAGAAGTTCACATCGACCTGCAACTGGTCTCGGCGGATGCGACTGCGGACGAATGTCGCGCCGTCGGAGTTGACCTACGCGCGCAGCTTGACGACGGTGACGAACCCGTCGGTCTGTTGGTTCTCGCGGACGGTGCCTCGACATTGACGCCGAAGGCTCCGGGCAGTTTCGACGATCGTGCGCCGGCGGTGCAGGCGGTGATCGATGCAGCGCTCGGGAAGGGTGATCGTGAGGCGTTGCTGAGTTTGGATCCGACGCTGTGCTCAGACATCGGTGCGTCCGGCCGGGCCGCGTGGCAAGTTCTGGCGGGAGTGTTTACCGAGCAGCCCGTGGCCTCGGTCGAATACAACAGTGCGCCGTTCGGTGTCGGATACCACGTGGGGATGTGGCGCCCGTGAGTATTCCCGTGCATCTTCGTCCGATTGCGGTGGTGGGCCCGACGGCCTCGGGGAAGTCTGATCTGGCTTTGGATCTTGCCGAGGAATTCGGCGGAGAGATTATCAACATCGACGCCATGCAGCTCTATCGCGGCATGGATATCGGTACGGCAAAGCTCAGCGTGAGCGAACGTCGGGGGATACCGCACCATCTGTTGGATGTTCTCGACGTGACCGAGACGGCCACGGTTGCCCGTTATCAGCAGGACGCCATCACGCTCGCGGAGCGGTTGATGGAATCCGGTCGAGTACCCGTCATCGTCGGCGGTTCGATGATGTACGTGCAGTCACTGCTCGACGAGTGGGCGTTCCCCGCCACTGATCCCGTGGTGCGAGCGCGTTGGGAGGCTGTCCTTGCCGACGACGGTATCGGCGCGGTGCATGCTGCCCTGGTGGCGGCGGATCCCGTCGCGGCAGCATCGATTCTCCCGACCGACGGACGTCGGATGGTGCGGGCGTTGGAAGTGGTGGAGCTGACCGGGCAACCGTTTGCGGCTTCGGCGCCGCAGATTGGTGAACCGCGTTGGGGGACAAGAATTCTCGGTGTCGACCGAGAAACGGAAGGGCTGGATGCGCGCATTCGGTTGCGCACGGACCAGATGTTCGAGAGCGGGTTGGTCGGCGAGGTCGAGGGCTTGATTAAACGTGGCCTGCGCGACGGTGTAACGGCGCCGCGAGCGATCGGCTATTCGCAGGTGCTGGCGCACTTCGACGGTGAGTACGACCTCGACGAGGCACGCGAGCGCACGTTTATCGGCACGCGCCGCTATGTGCGTCGCCAACGCTCTTGGTTCCGTCGTGACGCGCGGGTGCAGTGGATCGACGGTGGCGCGGGCGGTGTTCTGAATGCAGCACGCCGCGCATTGTCCAGCGGTGATCGGTGACCGTTTCAGGCCGATGCGTAACAAATCTCCCTGCTCCGCTATTTTACAGTTAGCTATTTAGTGGTTAACTTTATGGGGTGGCCTCCAGGTGGCGTCACGACCGACCAGTCTTGACCGACCAGTCTTGACCGACCAGTCTCGACCGACCAGTCTCGACCGACCAACGGAGGACGACAGATCATGGTGCAGACCGGGTCGCATGCAAAGCCGAAGCGCCGGCGCAAGAAGAGCCTTCCGCTGATCCTGCTCTTGGTCGTGTTTCTCGCAGTCGGCGGCGGATTGATCTACTTCGCTGTCAGCGCGGCCGGTAAGCCGATCAGCGCACCGTTGCCGGATGCACCGTTCGAAGTCGGAACGGCACCGGATCCGGGAATCGTCTGGGCTCCGGCACCGACTGATCTCCCGCCCAACACACTTGCGATTCCGGACCTGGATGTGCGCGCGGACATCGTAACCAGTGGTCTTGGCGCCAATCGCGGGATGATCCTGCCGCACCCCGACAAGGTCTCCCATTTCCTCAACGACGTGCATTCCGGCGCTCCGGTGGGAACCAATCTCGTAGCCGGGCACGTCGACGACGGTGACCGCACCCATGGAGCGCTCTGGCCGCTGCACCAGATCAAACCGGGCACGCCAATTTACGTGACCGATGACGCCGGTGTCATGTTCACCTACCACGCGTCGAGCCTGAAACTCTTCGAAAAGGTCGCGCTGCCGGCCGAGTTCTTCTCCGATACCGGCGAACCGCGCCTGGTTCTGGTGACGTGCGGTGGGCCGACGGTACCGGACCCCTCGATGCCCTCCGGTTTCACCTACGAACACAATCTGGTGGTCACCGCTTCGCCCGAATAGGGCGCGAGTTTCTGACGGATATGATGACGCTCATGGATTTCAGCAAGGGACACGGCACGCAGAACGACTTCGTTGTTCTCCCTGACCTCGACGTTCTCATCGATCTCGAGCCCGGCAAAGTCGCGGCACTGTGCGATCGTCAACGCGGATTGGGGGCCGACGGCATCTTGCGCGTCGCTCGGGCCGGTGCGCTCGCGGAAGCGGGTGTCCTGGCCGAGATTCCGGCTGGAGTTGCCGCCGACGACTGGTTCATGGACTACCGCAACGGTGACGGCTCCATCGCCGAAATGTGCGGCAACGGTGTCCGTGTATTTGCGCACTATCTGAAGGCTTCCGGCCTCGAGAACCGTGGTGAGTTCGTCGTCGGCAGTCGGGCCGGTGCTCGTCCGGTTATCGTCCATTCCGCTGACGGCACGGTTGGTGAGGTCACTGTCGCAATGGGCCTGATCAAGGAACTGGGTTCGAGTACGGCGACGATCGACGGGCGCGCGTTCACGGGACTCGGCATTGATGTTGGCAACCCGCACCTTGCCTGTGTCGATGCCGCACTCTCCCCGGAAATGTTGGCGGCATTCGACCTCGGTGGTGCGCCGGTGTTCGATCCGGCATTCTTCCCGCACGGCGTCAATATCGAAATTGTCACGGCTCTGCAGGAGGGCAGCGTCAACATGCGCGTCCACGAGCGAGGCGTGGGTGAGACGCGTTCGTGTGGCACCGGAACCGTCGCTGCGGCCGCTGCGGCGTTGAAGCACGACGGGCGCGTCGACGGCACGGTGGCTGTACGAGTACGTGGTGGTCAGGTGCAGGTTACCGTCGAAAACGGCCATGGTTCGTTGCGTGGTCCGTCGGTCCTGGTCGCGTCCGGAACGATCAGCGACAACTGGTGGAATTCGCTCGAATGAAAAGCGGATGCACCACAATGACGTTTCGTGGGATCATGGGTCTTGTATGACGAAATCACATGACAGTCAAGAATCCGCTGCAGACGAGTCTGCAGAGTCGTTTGCTGCAGACGAGTCCACAGGACACGAGCAGCCTGAATACACGGCGCCCGCCTCGTCCGGAGATCCGTCGGTCGGCGAGATGCAGCTCGAAGCTCGCGAAGCGCGTCGCCGCGTCTCCGGTCTGTCGACCGAACTCGATGATGTCACCGAGGTCGAGTACCGGCAGTTGCGTCTCGAGCGTGTCGTCTTGGTCGGTGTCTGGACCCAGGGGACGGCCGAGCAAGCCGAGAACAGCATGACCGAGCTGGCTGCCTTGGCGGATACAGCGGGGTCCGAGGTTCTCGACAGCCTCGTACAGCGCCGCGACAAGCCGGATACGTCCACGTACATCGGATCCGGCAAGGCACACGAACTGCGTGAGATCGTTCTCGCTACGGGCGCCGACACTGTCGTGTGTGACGGCGAGTTGACACCGGCGCAGCTCACGGCGCTGGAAAAGGTCGTCAAGGTCAAGGTCATCGACCGTACGGCCTTGATTCTCGACATCTTTGCCCAGCACGCTACCTCCCGCGAAGGTAAGGCCCAGGTCGCCTACGCGCAGATGGAGTACATGATTCCCCGCCTGCGCGGTTGGGGTGAGTCCATGTCCCGTCAGGCCGGTGGTCGTGCGGGCAGTAACGGCGGTGTGGGTCTGCGTGGCCCCGGTGAGACCAAGATCGAGACCGACCGTCGACGCATTCGTGAGCGCATGGCAAAACTGCGCCGCGAGATCAAGGCAATGAAGGCTGCCCGCGACACCAAGCGGACACGTCGTCTACAGAGTGACATTCCGTCGGTTGCGATTGTCGGATACACCAACGCCGGCAAGTCGAGTCTTCTCAACGCCCTGACTGGTTCGGGTGTTCTGGTGGAAAACGCACTGTTCGCCACCTTGGATCCGACGACGCGGCGGGCATCGCTCGACGACGGTCGCGAATACGTCCTGACCGATACCGTCGGATTTGTGCGACACCTGCCGACGCAGTTGATCGAGGCCTTCCGCTCGACTCTCGAAGAGGTCGCCGACGCCGATCTGCTGATGCACGTGGTGGATGGATCAGATCCGCTGCCGACCGATCAGATCAACGCTGTTCGCGGTGTCATCACCGATGTTCTGCGCGAGACGAATTCAGCGGCCCCGCCGGAATTGATCGTCGTCAACAAGATCGATGCCGCAGATCCGGTCACACTCACGCAGTTGCGTGCGCTGCTGCCCGGAGCTGTCTTCATCTCGGCTCGGACCGGGCAGGGCGTGGAGGAACTGCGCGCCCACCTCGCTGAGGTATTGGTGCGACCCGACGTCGAGGTCGACGTTCTGGTTCCGTATCACCGCGGCGACCTGATGGCCAGAATCCACTCCGACGGAACCATTTTGGAGTCCGCTCACGAGGAATCCGGTACCAGGGTTCACGCCCGCGTGCCGCAGATGTTGGCATCGGCATTGGTCGAGTACGCACCGAGTGCGTAGGCGGTCGAGTACGCACCGAGTGCGTAGGCGGTCGAGTACGCACCGAGTGCGCAGGCGGTCGAGTACGCACCGAGTGCGCAGGTCGGCGCGTGCAGCCGCGGTAGTGGGCGCACTGGCAGTACTCGCTGTAGGAAGTGCTACTGCACAAGCGAATACGCCCGTTCCCGGAACGGGCGTATTCGAGCCACTGTGCACACCAACCGATCCCGGCCTCGAAGAGCTTTCGGGAATGGTGGCTCTCGGGGACCGAATTTTTGCGATCGGCGACAGCGGCAACGACGAGGTAGTCCTCGAAATGGATTTCGATTGTGCTGTGCACAAACGGATTTCTGTACCGATCGACCCGTACGACGTCGAGGATCTGGCGTCGCACGGCGGTCTCTTGATTCTGGCGGATACCGGCGACAATCGGCGTGCTCGTGAAACTGTTGCCTTCATCACTTTGGACCCCGAATCGGGTGACGGCACACTGCATCGCGCAGCTTATCCGGACGGCCCGCACGACGCCGAGACAGTGCTCGTAGATCCGGACGGCCGTTTGTTCATCGTCACGAAGGAACTGCTCGGACCGAGTAGCGTGTACACACCCGAAGATGGGCAGACAATCTCCAACCTGGCGGAACCTGGACCCACTCCGCTGGCCCGGGTCGGCACGGTGCGCACAGGTGATACGTCGACGAGCGGGTTCAATTCCGTGATGTTCACGGGCGGCGCCGTCTCCGCAGACGGTTCGGTACTGGCGCTGCGCAGCTATACGGATGTGTACCTGTACCGAACCGGTGACGACGGTATCGGCGCGGCGCTGACAGAATCTGTACCCCTGCGAGTCCCGACACCCCATCAACCGCAAGGCGAATCAGTGATGTTCACCGATGACGGTGATCTGGTGATCGGCTCCGAAGCGCAGGGTGGCTCACTGCCGCCGTTGTACGTCATGCGCGGTGTAGTTGACGGGATGACACCCGATGAGGTGGTGGCAGAAGGCTCTACGTCGACTGCGTCGAACCGGGTTGTGCTGTGGGGTGGCGTCGGCGTTGTCGTCGTTGCACTGGTAATTCTTGTGGGCTTCCGAGTGCGTCGGCGCTGAGACCGGGAAGCTGAGAGCGGAAATGCGAGAGGCCGGTCCTCGCACTGAATGTCAGTGCGAGGACCGGCCTTTCACCCTTGATGCTCAGGCGTCGAGATCGGCGGCAACCAACTCGGCAACCTTCTCGAGGGCGGCGACGTCGTCGGACTCGACGGTGACTTCGGTGTCCTTGGCAGCGCCGAGTGTCATGATCATGAGCGCGGAACCTGCGTCGACGGGTTCGCCGCCGGCAACGGCCAGGGTGACGGTGGCTCCGGATGCGCCGACTGCTTCTGCGATCAGAGCAGCGGGGCGAGCGTGGAGGCCGACTGCGGAACCTACGGCAACGGTCTTACTGGGCATGGGAACTCCTAGAGGTGTGGTCGTTGGTGGTTGTGTCGATCATGCCGCAGCGGGCACGGTTTCGGGGTCCAACTCTGCGTCGGTCGGTCCGGAGCGGATGAACTGTTTCGCTGCGACGACGGCAAGTGCTGCAACGACGGTGCCCGCGGCGAGGGAGACGAGGAACCATCCGATTCCGCCGATGGCGAAGGCGACGAAGATCCCGCCGTGCGGTGCACTGAGAGTGACGTTGAAGGCCATGATCAGGCCGCCGGTGACGGCGCCGCCGGCCATCATCGAGGGAATTACGCGGAACGGATCGGCGGCTGCAAACGGGATGGCGCCTTCGGAGATGAATGCGGATCCGAGCAACCAGGCAGCTTTGCCGTTCTCACGTTCAGCTTCGCTGAAAAGGTTGGGGCGCAGGACGGTGGAGGCTAGGGCCATAGCGAGCGGCGGAACCATACCGGCGGCCATGACTGCCGCCATGATGCGCAGCGAAGCTGGGTCGTCGACATTCAGGCCTGCAACAGCGAATGCGTAGGCAGCCTTGTTGACGGGACCGCCGAGGTCGAAGCACATCATGAGGCCGAGAATGATGCCGAGGAGGATCGCTGAGCTGCCGGAGAGGCCGTTGAGCCAATCGGTGAGACCGGAGGTGATGGCGGCCAGGGGACGTCCGAGGACAAGGAACATCAATGCGCCGACCACCAGGGTGGCGAACAGCGGAATGATCACGACGGGCATCAGCCCTCGTAGCCACTGTGGGACGGCGATTCGGCCGATGTACAGCGCGACAACGCCGGCGATCAGACCGCCGACCAGGCCACCGATGAATCCCGCTCCGACAAACACGGCCACAGCGCCGGCCGTGAAGCCAGGCGCAATGCCGGGCCTGTCGGCGATGGCGAAGGCGATGTAACCCGCCAGTGCCGGGACAAGGAAGCTGAAGGCTAGTGAGCCGATCTGGAACAGAACGGCGCCGAGGTAGGTGGCGAGTCCTCCGTCCGGCAGATTCGTCAGTGAATTGTTGAGCACGATGTCCTGCGCCGGCCCGGAGATTTCGTATCCGCCGAGTAAGAAGCCGAGGGCGATGAGCAGGCCACCGGCCGCAACAAACGGGATCATGTAGCTGACGCCGGTCAGCAGGACCTGGCGTAGGTGGGTGCCGAAACCGACTGTGCCGGTATCGCCGTCGTCGGCTGTGGCGGCAGTTGTGCCGTCGACCGTTGCGGCGGCCGGGTTGTCTGCAGCGCGCAGCGCTTCGGCAAGCATCTTGTCCGGCTCGTTGATGGCTCGTTTCACGCCGGAGGCGACGACGGGTTTGCCGGCGAACCTTTCACGGCCCTTCACTCCGACATCGGTGGCGAAGATGACCGCGGCGGCACTGGCAATCACGGACGGAGCGAGGGCGGTGCTTCCACTGGACCCTTGGGTTTCGACGTGCACCGTGACACCGGCACGTTCACCGGCGGCAACAAGTGAATCAGCGGCCATGTAGGTGTGCGCAATGCCGGTGGGGCAGGCGGTGACCGCAACGATGTGGCGCGGCGCCGCCGGCTCCGTGGTAGCTGGTTCCGCAACCTGTTTCCCGACGGAAACAGATGCGGGAGCTGGAGATGCGGGTGCCGGCGTTGCCGGGGCCGGGCTGAGAACCTCGTCGACCAACCGCACGACCTCGTCAGGGGTCGACGCGTCGCGAAGGGACGTCACGAATTCCGGTCGTACCAAGGCGCGGGCCAGGGACGAGAGAAGCTTCATGTGCTCGGCGCCGGCGCCTTCCGGTGCGGCAATCAGGAACACGAGGTCGGCGAGGCCGTCGGGAGCCCCGAAGTCGACCTTCGGATCGAGGCGGGCAAATCCGAGCGACGCGGACGTCACGGCTGCGGAACGGCAATGGGGGATTGCGATTCCGCCGGGAAGGCCGGTAGCCGACTGGGCCTCGCGGGCGAGGGCGGCCTCGACCAGGCCGTCGGCGTTGTCGGCACGGCCTGCCGCGGTCAATCGCGCGGCCAGGGCGCGAATGACGTCGTCTTTGGAGGAACCGAGGTTTGTGTCGAGTGAGATCAGTTCGGGGCTGATGATCGGGGAGCCGGAACCGCGTGCGGTGGGATCGGACATGTCAGTTTCCTTAAAACTCAGGCGAGTTCGGTGGGCAGGGCGGACTCGGCAGCCACGATCGTGACGCCTGCGAGATCGACTTGTTTGGGTGTTGGAAGGGTGGTTCCGGGAAGGGATGCTGCTGCGCTTCCGTAGGCGACGGCATGGCGGAGGCATTGCGCTTGATCCGCCCCGGCCGTCGCAGCAAGGATGTAGCCGGCGAGTGACGAATCACCGGCACCGACGGTGCTGACCGCAACGATTGGGGGAGCGGTAGCGATCCAGGCGCCGTCGGCGGTGACCAAGACCGCGCCCGCTGCACCGAGTGTTGCGAGTACCGCGCCGACACCACGGTCGACCAGTCGGGTGGCGGCAGCGATTGCAGGGCCCGGATCACCGGCTTGCGCAGCACTTTCCAGAACGTGGCCGTCGACGCCGGTGAGTTGAGCCAACTCTTCGCCGTTGGGCTTGAGCAGATCCGGCGCCGAGTGGGGGAAATTGTCGGCGAGTGCAGACAAGGGTGCGTCGGAGGTATCAACTGCTACTCGGCACGGGTGATCTCGAAGGGCCGTAACAAGTTCCGCGTACCAACCCGGGTGAACCCCGGGAGGTACCGATCCGGACAGGACTATCCAGTCGGCGATGTCAGCCCGCGAGATCAGTTCGTGGGCCAACGCCTCCAGCGTCGACGCGGACAGTGTGGCACCAGGTTCGTTGATCTTGGTGGTCGTGCCGTCAGGTTCTGCCACGGTGATGTTGGTCCGGGCGAGGCCCGTCGTGGCAACACCGAGGTGGGGGATTCCGCCGGTAGCGAGCGCGCTCAGAAGCGGGTCACCGGGATTGCCGGGGAGAATCGCCAGTACTTCGAGTTGTGCGGCGCTCAGGACACGGGCCACGTTCACCCCCTTGCCGCCGGGATCGCTACGGGTGGACTGTGCGCGCAGGACGGAGCCCCGCAGGAGGGGTTGGTCCAACTGCACCGTTCGGTCGATGCTCGGATTGGCGGTCAGCGTGACGATCATGCGATCACCACCTCGATTCCGTGGTCGTGGAACTCGGATGTATCTGCGGCACTGATGTCCTCGTCGGTGATGAGGACGTCGATGCTGTCGAGCGGAGCAAAGCTGATGAGATGCTCGCGGCCCACCTTGGTGGAGTCGGCAAGCACGACAACATGATTGGCGGCCTTGACCATTGCGCGCTTGACGGCGGCCTCCTCGCTGTCGGGGGTTGAAAGTCCATGCCCGGGGCTGATTGCGTTGGTACCGATGAAGGCAACGTCGACGCGAAGTGTGCTCAGCAGACGGAGGGCGTCCTCGCCGACCGCGGCCTGGGTGACTCCGCGGACACGACCGCCGAGCATGATCAACGACACTGAACTCATCGATGCCAGGCGTGCGCCGATCGGGACGGAATTGGTGACGGCCGTGAAATCGAGTTCGGGGGGGATTTCCGCCATCATGCGTCCGGTTGTGGTGCCGGCGTCGAAAATTACGCTGCCGCCGCTGACAGGCAGGTAGGTGGTGGCGCACCGTGCGATTCGGTCCTTCTGCTCGGCGCGGGTCTGATCACGTTCGGCCATTCCGGGTTCGGTCACGTGTAGCGAACCGGTGGGCACGGCACCGCCGTGAACGCGTCGGATCTGGCCGATTCGTTCGAGGAAGGCGAGGTCGCGTCGAACGGTTTCGGTGGTCACGCCGAAGGTTTCGGAAAGTGCTGACACGGACATGCGGCCACGCTGCGACACCATTCCGGCGATCGCTTGCTGACGTTCTTCCGCGTACACGTGTTCTCCGATTCGGCGAGGGGATCTGGCGGTCGGTTGCCGATCACAGTTGATGTTGCTTTATGTTGTTTTACGCCCGAGTGTGTTGACATGTCAATAGTTGCGAGTAACCTTCGTCACAACGAGGCTGAGTAAGCAGGAGGACACGATGACCGAACAGATCGATCACGCGAGCGTGCACGGAACTCCCGTCGTACCTGGTGTCGCCTACGGCCCGGCCATCTGGCCGGCCCGGCGCCCGGAACTGGTCTTCGAGGCACCGCCGCTCGACGAGTCGGTACGAGCAAGCGCGCAGGACGACTTCATCGCCGCAGCCAAGACGGTGGAGGGTCGACTGCTCGCGCGCGCCGCCGACGCCACCGGCGCTGCAGCCGAGGTGCTTGTGGCCAACGCGGCGATGGCCGCAGATCGTGGTTGGATCGGCGCCGCCCAGAAATCGATTGCCCAGGGAGTTCCGCCGGTGCAGGCGGCCATCGCGGCGACGGAGCAGTTTGTCACAGTCTTCACCAAACTCGGTGGGTTGATGGCCGAGCGGGTCACGGATCTGAAGGACATCCGCGATCGCGTCATCGCAGAGTTGGCGGGCCTGCCCGAGCCTGGCATTCCGGCTCCGGAAACTCCGTCGATTCTGTGTGCCGACGACTTGGCGCCGGCTGACACCGCGGGCCTGGACCCAGCCAAGATCATCGGACTCGTGACCGTTCTCGGTGGTCCCACCAGTCACACGGCGATCATCGCGCGTCAGCTCGGGATCCCGTGCATCGTCGCGGTCAAGGATCTGGCCACGGTTGTAACCGGGACACCCGTACTGATCGACGGGACGACGGGTCAGGTGATCAGTACGCCCGATGCGGATCAGGCTCGCGCTTTGGTCGAGGAATCCAGGTTGGACCGCGAGCGTGTCAGCACATGGGTCGGACCGGGGCAGACCGCAGACGGAGTGGCCGTCAACATCATGGCAAATGTGCAGGACGGTGCCGGTGCACGCGCGGCGGCCCTGACGCAAGCCGAAGGTATCGGACTGTTCCGCACCGAACTTTGCTTC
Source organism: Rhodococcus sp. IEGM 1379 (assembly GCF_030056815.1). Taxonomy (GTDB): domain Bacteria; phylum Actinomycetota; class Actinomycetes; order Mycobacteriales; family Mycobacteriaceae; genus Rhodococcus_F. Next base: position 13,149 of record NZ_JASHKR010000060.1, on the reverse strand, counting down.
CTCGGCCGCGAGACCGAGCCGACGGTCGACGAGCAGGCCGCAATTTACGCCGAGGTTCTGGAAGCATTCGCGGGCAAGAAGATCGTGATCCGCACTTTGGATGCGGGCTCCGACAAGCCGCTGAAGTTTGCCAATCATCAGGAAGAAGCAAATCCGGCGCTCGGAGTTCGCGGCGTTCGAATTGCGTGGCAGGACATGGGAATTCTCGATCGTCAGCTTGATGCCATCGCGGTTGCGGCGGCCCGAACCGGCTCACGGCCATGGGTGATGGCACCGATGATCGCCACGCCTGCCGAAGCCAAGCGCTTTGCCGACGCAGTCCGCGCCCGCAATCTTGTGCCCGGTGTGATGGTGGAGATTCCGGCTGCAGCATTGCTGGCGGATCAGATTCTCGAGCACGTCGAGTTTCTGTCGATCGGTACCAATGACCTCGCTCAGTACACGATGGCAGCTGACCGGATGTCTTCCGAATTGGCAGAACTGACCGATCCTTGGCAGCCCGCGGTGATTGCCCTGGTTGCTCGGACGGCGCAGGCCGGGAAAGTCGCCGATAAACGAGTCGGTGTGTGCGGCGAAGCTGCCGCAGACCCGCTGCTGGCCTGTGTTCTTGCGGGTCTGGGTGTCTCGTCGCTGTCAGCCGCATCCGCGTCGGTGGCCGGTGTCGGGGCCAAGATCGGGTCCGTCACGATGGCGCAGTGCGAGGCAGCTGCGACGGCGGTTCTCGCGACCGGCGATCCGGCCGAGGCCCGTAAGGCTGCGGCTCGCGTATTGACGTAAAGGGGTTCCCAACTGATGGTCAGTGAGGACAGTTCTGTGTTGTTTGATGCAGTGCTGTCCGGCAACGGTGAATAGCCGGTCGGAAATGGTGACCGGGAACAGCAGTCGGCGAGCGTGATCGAACGTGCCACATCGGCAGATACGGTCTGAGCCTGTCGCAGACCCTCTCCGAGATCCGGTTTCCGGCGGCAACGGCAATACACCGCACTGCACACACGACTTCTCGATCCGGATGTGTCGATTCTCGACGACGGTAACCAGGTTCGATCGCGAAGGCGACGACGCATTCTTGTCGGTGCGGCGTTGTACCTTTCTGTTGTCAGGCGATCACCGGCAGCGGCAGGCTCTGGGGGAGTTGACGGTCAGGTGCACAACATGACTACCGGTGTGATCGTCACTGCCGATACCGACAGTGCCGCACCGGATCCAGTCCGGATCGGCGCACCGACCAGCAACCGTCAAAGCGGTGGCAAGACACCCAAGTGATGGTTCGGCGTGTGCACACCCGCATCGTGAATGCTCGCCGCGATTACCTCCACACGCTGACCACTCGCCTCGTGAACGAGTTCGACACTGTCGTTGTCGAAGATGTGAATGTCGCGGGAATGACACGGCCTAGTGGCGTCTACAAGAAGGGTTTGAATCGGGCGTTGAATGACGCCGAACTCGGCGAGATCCGACGCCAGGTCACCTACAAATCCGATTGGGCCGGTACTTCTCGGGTTGTGGCGGATCGGTGGTATCCGTCGAGCAAGACCTGCTCCAACTGTTCGGTAGTGAAAGCCAAACTGCCGTTGAAGGTTCGGGTGTTCACGTGTGATGCGTGCGGTTTCAGCGCGGATCGTGATCACAATGCTGCGCTGAACCTCGCTGCCCTTGCGGCCGCGGCCGCGGGTGGTGCGTCTTCGGCGAGTTGCGGACGAGACGGTAAAGAAGCCCGCCGGAAACCAAACGTAAGACCTGCCACCGCGCGGGCAGGGGGTATTGCCGCGGGAACACCACATGGTGGTGAACGTGGCCGGAGCAATCGGGTCGCTCAGGGCGAGTGCATTGAACAACACTCAAAATGAACGGATTCGAGCAGTGTGACGCGGGGGAGTCGGCGTCGGCCTCTAGTATTTCGACCTGTGACTGAACGAGAAACAATTACTGGGTCCGGCGGAATCGGCTGGAGCGTCCACGGCGACGGTAAACGAATTGCCGACGGGGCCGTGGTCGGACCGGATGAGCGGCTCAGCTGGCCCCGCACGGTCGGGATCGGGATGCAGCACGTCATCGCGATGTTCGGCGCCACGCTGCTGGTGCCGACCATCACCGGTTTTCCGGTCACGACGACGCTTCTGTTCTCGGGTATCGGCACCGTGCTGTTCCTGATCATCACGAAGGGTCGGATTCCGAGTTACCTCGGTTCGTCGTTCGCGTTCATCGCGCCCCTGACTGCGTCGGCGGGTTCGGGTCCGGCCGCTCAGCTCGGCGCGGTGATGGCGGTCGGTATCGTGCTGATGCTCATCGGTCTAGCTGTTCGCCTGATCGGCGGACGCATCATCGACGCTGTCATGCCTCCCGTGGTAACCGGTGCCGTCGTGGCATTGATCGGCCTGAACCTTGCGCCGACGGCCGCGGGCTCCTTCCAGTCTCAGCCGTTGATCGCCACTGTGACGCTCGTGTCGATCCTGCTGGTCACCGTGGTCGGGCCGGGTTTGCTCGGGCGACTCGGAATCCTCGTCGGTGTTGTCATCGGCTGGGTATTCGCCGCGGTGTACGGCGGTCTCGACAGCGAGCGTGTGACAGCGCTTCACGACGCCGACTGGTTCGGCCTACCGACCCTGCACGGGCCCTCGTTCGACTGGTCCGTCATCGTGTTGGCTCTGCCGGTCGTGATCGTTCTCGTGGCCGAAAACGTCGGGCACGTCAAGGCGGTCTCGGCGATGACCGGGAAGAATCTCGACGACTTGGCCGGTAACGCACTCTTCGCAGACGGTCTCGCAACGACGCTCGCCGGCGCCGGCGGCGGTTCCGGTACTACGACGTATGCCGAGAACATCGGCGTGATGGCGGCGACGCGCGTCTACTCGACGGCGGCGTACTGGGTGGCGGCGGCGACGGCCATGGTTCTGGCCTTCTCGCCGAAGTTCGGTGCTCTTGTCTTCACCGTTCCGAACGGTGTAATCGGTGGTGCGACGATGGTTCTCTACGGACTCATCGGAATCCTGGGTGTGCGGATCTGGATGGAAGCCAAGGTCGATTTCACGGATCCCGTGAACCTCACCGTGGCTGCTGCAGCTCTCGTTGCCGGTATCGGCAATCTGACGCTGACAATCGGCTCGGTGGAGCTCGGCGGTATTGCGTGGGGCTCGATCGGAATCCTTGTCGCGTACCCGGTCATGCGTTCTCTGGCCAAATTCCGTACTGCGAGTAACAGATAACCGGTACAGTCACGAATCGTGATCGTTCGGGTCATCGACGGATTCGGTGAGTAGTTCTACCGTCGGTACGAAGAGGCAAGTGGGTTGTCGAAGTTCGCCCGCCCAGAATGTATCGAAGTAGTAGGAGTCGGCGTGGAGCGCACCTTGTTCGAACCAGAGCACGATCTCTTCCGGGAGTCGTACCAGAACTTCTTGGCACAGCACGTTGCACCCAACCACGAGAAGTGGGAAGCGCAGAACATCGTCGACCGCGATGTCTGGGTGGAAGCGGGCAAGCAGGGTTACCTGGGAATGGCTGTTCCCGAAGAATTCGGCGGCGGCGGAGTCAAGGACTTCCGCTACAACGCAATCATCACGGAGGAGACCACCAAGGGCGGTTTCAGCGGTATCGGATTCACGCTTCACAACGACGTCGCCGCGCCCTACCTGATCGACCTGAGCAATGAGGAGCAGAAGCAGCGTTGGCTCCCGGGTTTTGCGTCGGGCGAACTGATTTCGGCAATCGCAATGACCGAACCGGGAACCGGTAGCGACCTGCAGGGCATCAAGACCAGGGCCGTGCGCGACGGTGATCACTGGATCCTCAACGGCTCCAAGACTTTTATCACCAACGGCATCAACGCCGACATCGTCATCGTGGTCGCCTGCACCGACCCCGACAAGGGTGCGCAGGGGTTCAGCCTGTTTGTTGTCGAGCGCGGCATGCCGGGCTTCGAGCGGGGCCGCAACTTGGACAAGATCGGCATGAAGGCTCAGGACACTGCAGAACTGAGCTTCACCGATGTTCGGGTGCCGGCAGCAAACCTGCTCGGCGAAGAGGGCATGGGCTTCCTCTACCTGATGAAGAACCTTCCGCAAGAACGACTCTCGATTGCCGTTGTTGCAGCTGCTGCAATGGAATCGGTGCTCGAGAGCACGATCCAGTACTGCCGCGATCGCAAGGCCTTCGGCAAGTCGATCGGCAGTTTCCAGAACACGCGATTCGTACTGGCGGAACTGGCAACCGAAACCACGGCGGTCCGCATTCTGGTGGACAAGTTCATCGAACAGCTCAATGCCGAGAAGTTGACGGTGCAGGAAGCTGCCATGGCCAAGTGGTGGACTACCGAGGCCCAGGTCAAGCTGATCGATCGCTGCCTCCAGCTCCACGGTGGCTACGGCTACATGAAGGAATACCCGGTTGCCAAGGCGTACATGGATTCCCGTGTCCAGACCATCTACGGAGGCACGACGGAAATCATGAAGGAAATCATCGGACGGTCCTTGAACCTCTGATGGTGCAGAACGTTTGATCGTAGAACTACAACGACGCGGGCCCCGGCATCAGCCGGGGCCCGCGTCGTTGCATGTGCCTATTCGATCTCGGGAAGCGTCAGATCTTTCGCATAACGGTGACGACCTTGCCCATGATGACTGCATTGTTTCCGGAAATCGGCTCGAACAACGGATTGTGCGGCATCAGCCACACATCTTTCTTCACTCGCTTGAATGTCTTGACCGTTGCCTCGCCATCGATCATGGCGGCGACGATGTCACCGTTCTCGGCCACGTTCTGCTGACGGACTACCACCCAGTCGCCATCGCAGATAGCGGCGTCAATCATGGATTCGCCGACCACCTTCAGCATGAACAGTGAGCCCTGGCCCACCAATTCACGGGGGAGCGGAAACACGTCTTCGACGGCTTCTTCTGCAAGGATCGGCCCACCAGCCGCGATCCGGCCGAGGACGGGCACAAATGCCGGCTCGGGAAGTGGATCGCCCGTGCTGTTGCGGATCTCCGACGAGTGCTTGGCCACCGATGCAATGGCGGTGTCGGCTGCCACTTCGTCAAGCCCTCGAACGTCCACAGCGCGAGGGCGATTGGGGTCACGGCGAATGAACCCCTTGCGCTCGAGAGTGCGGAGTTGATGTGCCACCGACGACGTCGAGGTAAGCCCGACGGCGTCGCCGATCTCACGAATGCTCGGCGGGTAACCGCGCTCGGTCACCGATTCGCGAATGACTTCGAGAACACGGCGCTGCCGCGGAGTGAGCGACTCGGCTGACGTCGCGGTAACTCCTGCCGTTGCGGCACTTGTGGAGCGATCGTCCTTCATGGCGTTGTGCCTCCGTGTCTGCGGTGTTTGGTCGTGCTGCGTTCTAGGTGGTGCTGCGTTCTAGGTGGTGCTGCGTTTCAAGTGGTGCTGCGTTGCTTGTCGGTAGGTCCTGATCAAATCAGCTTCAGCACGTAGAAGTCGCTCAGGGATCGTGCTGTGTGCTCTGACACGAATCTATCCCTATTTGCTCAGGGTTTCAAACATCTGTTCGAGACGTGTCGCTTGAAACGCGAGACTTTGTCGGACGAACGTGGTAGAAATTCGAACATGCGTTCCATCGAACGCAGGTTCGAATCGTTGGCAGGTCCGAATCGGTCGGTGTAGATACGCGGAGGTCATGATGGGCAACGCAGCACTGAAATCTGAAGTGTTCGATGACGCAGAACTGAAGTACGCAGAATTCGATTGTGATGTTCGGCCCAGCTACGGCACTGCGTCGGGTAACGCTGGTCGCAGCTCTGCTGCGATGCCGAAGTATCACGCGTCGTTCTACGACGCTGCGCCCTATGACGAGGCGGTCGGCGCGATGCCGTACCGAGTGCGCCGCGAGGTATCCGACATTCGAGAGCGCCGTGACGGTACTCGCGAAAGTGGTCGAGACTTTGTCGTGGATCGTCGGCTCGAGCGTGATGTGGACCGTGCACGACCACAGGGCGGCAATTTCGAGCACCGCAATCGGGTAGGCGTTTCGCGCGCATCTCACGCTGTCGATTCCGTTGACGTAGGTTGGCGGAGCGTGGTTTTGGGTGTGCTGCTGACAGCGGTTGCGGTACTGGGTTTGGTGGGCCTTGCCTCTGTGTCCGTGGGTGGGGTTTCAGGTCCGGTCAACGAGACGGGCGTGGTTCGGGTTGCCGCGGGGGAGACGCTCAGCGACATAGCCGCTCAGGTAGCGCCGGGGCAATCGGCGGGGGTTGTGATCAGTCGGATCATGGATCTCAATGCAATGTCGAATTCGAAGTTAAGCGTAGGTCAGACGCTGATTGTTCCTGCGGCGCAGGTTCGTTGACGATTCCTGTGGAGTTTGGTCGGATCAAGTGCGTCGACGGGACCGGACGGCGCGTGAGTTCTGGTCTCGCGGTGGGGCAGGTGTATCGGATCCGGAGTCAGCGTGCATGAAATCGATTTCCTCGAGTACGAGTAAGCTGTGGGCTTGACAGTCATACCACTCCGTGTGGTCGCGTTGTGCCCGCGTGTCTGCTCTGCGAATCGTCGGAAGATTTGCAGTGGTAGGGAATCGGAATGGCGGCCATGTCGGCAAGACAAAAGGAACAACGATGCATTGCCCGTTCTGCCGACACCCTGACTCCCGAGTAGTCGACTCGCGTGAGGCGGATGAAGGGCAGGCGATTCGCCGTCGGCGGTCCTGTCCCGAATGCGGTCGGCGTTTTACGACGGTGGAAACGGCAGTGCTGTCGGTAGTCAAGCGCAGTGGCGTCACCGAACCCTTCAGTCGTGAGAAGGTCGTCAAGGGTGTGCGTCGAGCGTGTCAGGGTCGTCAGGTCGACAACGATTCATTGAATCTGTTGGCACAGCAGGTCGAAGACGCCGTGCGCTCTTCGGGTTCCGCGGAGATCCCGAGTAATGAAGTAGGACTTGCCATTCTCGATCCACTACGCAATCTCGACGAGGTCGCATACCTCCGGTTTGCGTCGGTCTACAAATCCTTCAGTTCGGCTGAGGATTTCGAACGCGAGATCACCGACATGCGGGAGCATGCGCAGAATCGGGAAGCCGTGAAGTCGGCCGGCGAAGAAACCGTCTCTGCTGTCGATTGAGGCCTTCGACTTAGATAACGCTCCGGGAACAAAAATGCATTTTGCCCGACTCTGAGGCCGGCAGAGGCCTACGCTCGGCGGGTACGTTCAGCGGTTCGAGTTGGTTTCGTGCCACTCGGATCGTCAACCGATAGTTATCGTTACGGAGGCGTTATGCCCTTGAACGGAATCATCGCAGTTCTCAACAGTCTGGTCACAACGGGGTTTGCCAACACCGTCACTACAATCGGCGGCTCAGTGACCAACGTGAATGTCATCTGAACTGACAATCAGCGTTTGATCGTCTCGATCGCCTTCAGTACCCGCTTCTCGGAGATCGGTGTGGGCGTTCCCAACGATTGTGCAAACAAGCTCACACGAAGTTCTTCGATCATCCATGAGATGGCATCGACATCTCGGGCGGTACGACGCTCTTCCGGCAGCGAGTTCAGTAGTCGGTCGTAGGCCGCGTAAACGCGGTCGAGTACGTCCATGGCTTGCTGGTCGCGAGTTGCACTGGCAGGTAGGGCTTCGAGTCGGAATGTCGCTGCTGCCAGGTAGCGGGGTAGATCGCGCAGTCGCGCCGAACCCAGTTCGGCGACAAAGCCGGGGAAGAGGAGCGACTTCAGTTGCTCGCGAACGTCTTCGGCGGGTTCACCGCTTGAACGATGGAGAACCACGTTCAAGCGGTGCGACTGTTCGAGGATGGGCACGATCATGCGCAGTATCGCGGACACGCGTCCTGCCAGTTCTGATCGCGCGACTTTGACGAGCGCGTCGAATGCTTCGGGTGTGCGAACCGGCCCACCCTTGGCCGCGATGATCTCGTTGGCGGCGGCGACTCGACAATCTTCGACCAACGCTTCGAGGCTTCCGTCCGGGTTCTGGCCCAGCAGGAGGCGATGCGTATTGGAGAGCCCCGACGTAACAGCTTTGAGTTGCGTCGGTACCGCTGAGAGGAGCAAAGCGCGGGAGCCGTCGCGCATCGACTGAGCTTGCGCCGCAGGGGTACTGAGGACGCGAACTGCCACGCCACCGTTTTCGGGAACCAGTGCCGGATATCCGGTGACCTGTTGGCCGCCGATCTTTCGGGTGATGGTGGGTTCCAGGGCGCCCAAGGTTTCGGACGTCCACACCGCTGCGGCTGCTCGTTCGGTTCCGGTGGCGGCCTTGGCAACTTCCTTCTGGACGCGCGGAGCGAGTGTGCGGCGGAGCTCCGCCAGGTCTTTGCCCTTGGCCAGTACCTTGCCTGATTCGTCTTCGACCACGAAAGTCATCCGCAGGTGATCCGGAAGCGCGCTCGGATCGAAGTCCTTGGATTCGATATGTACTCCGCCGAGGCGGGAGAGTTCTCGGGCCATTGCTGTGAGTAGCGGTTCGGAGCGGGGCTTGATCGACGAGAGTGCGGCGCTTGCATAGTCGGGTGCCGGCACAACCTGGCGCCGGACGTTCTTCGGCAGTGTCTTGATCAACGCCGTGACGAGGTCGACGCGCATACCTGGCACCAGCCAATCGAACCCGACGGGCTGGAGTTGCGCGAGCAGGCCGACAGGGATGTGTGCGGTGACTCCGTCGTCATCTTTACCGGGTTCGAACTGATAGGTGAGCGGCAACTTCATGTCGCCCTGGCGCCAGGCGTCGGGGAATTCGCCGCCCAAAACCGTTGCAGCATCGGAGTTCACGACGGTTTCCGGCGTGAACGTCAGGAGGTTCGGATCTTTTCGGCGTGCAGTTTTCCACCACTTGTCGAAATGGCGTGCAGAAACGGCTTCCTCACCGATGCGGGAGTCGTAGAACTCGTAGAGCGTCTCGTCGTCAACCAGAATGTCCCGTCGGCGCGCTCGGTTCTCGAGTTCTTCGACGTTGTCGAGCAGCGCACGGTTTTCATGGAAGAACGCGTGCTGGGTAGTCCATTCGCCCTGTACCAAGGCATGGCGGATGAACAGTTCCCGCGAGGTTTCCGGGTCGATCGAGGAGTAGGTGACAGCGCGGCCCGTGACGAGGGGGACTCCGTACAGAGTGACCCGCTGGTACGCCATCGCCGAACCGCGTTTGGAGGACCAATGTGGTTCGGAGTAGGTGCGCTTGACCAGGTGCGGCGCAAGCTTCTCGGCCCACTCCGGTTCGATGCGGGCGGACATGCGAGCCCATAGCCGCGACGTTTCCACCAGTTCGGCGGCCATCACCCAGCGCGGTGGCTTCTTGAACAGGCCGGAACCGGGGAAGATTGCGAAGCGGCTTCCCCGCGCACCCAGGTAGTCGCGCTTCTCGCCTTCGCGAAGTCCGATATGGGAGAGCAATCCGGCCAGCAGCGACTGGTGAATTGCGTTCTCGCCGGCCGGCGCGTCGTTGACGGTCCATCCGAGTCCACGGGTGATCTGACGCAGTTGACCGTGCAGGTCCTGCCATTCGCGGATGCGTAGCCAGTGCAGGAATTCGTTTCGGCACATCTTGCGGAACTGGCTGGAGGACAGGTCGTTTCGCTGACTGCGGAGATAGTCCCACAGCTTCAGATAGGCGAGGAAGTCGGAATTCTCGACAGTGAAGCGTGCATGCTTTTCGTCGGCGGCCTGCTGGAATTCAGCCGGGCGCTCTCGCACGTCCTGGATGGACAGTGCCGCGACGATAACCAAAGTTTCGTGCAAGCAGCCGTTTGTCTTGGCTTCCACCAACATTCGGGCCATGCGCGGGTCGACGGGAATCTGGGCGAGTTCACGTCCGATGGGAGTGAGCTCCGGGTGGGTTGCGTCGGAGCCACGCATGATGGCGCCAAGTTCTTCGAGTAGTCCGATACCGTCCTTGATCGCCCGCGAATCTGGCGGCTCGACAAACGGGAAGGCAGCGATGTCTCCGAGGCCCAACGCCGTCATCTGCAGGATGACTGACGCCAGGTTGGTGCGAAGAATCTCGGGTTCGGTGAATGCCGGCCGTGATTCGAAGTCTTCTTCGGAATACAGACGGATGCAGATGCCCTCGGCCACACGACCACAGCGGCCGGATCGCTGACGCGCCGACGCCTGGGAAATCGGCTCGATGGGCAGTCTCTGCACCTTGGTACGTACCGAGTATCGCGAAATGCGCGCGGTACCAGGATCAACGACGTAGCGAATTCCGGGAACAGTGAGCGATGTTTCGGCGACGTTGGTGGCCAGGACAACTCGTCGACCGGTGTGGGCTGAGAACACCTTGTGCTGCTCGGCGGCCGACAGTCGGGCATAGAGGGGAACAATTTCGGTGTTACGTAACCGTTTGTCGCGCAGCGCATCTGCAGTGTCGCGAATCTCCCGTTCGCCAGAGAGGAAGACGAGGATGTCGCCTTCGCCTTCGGCGCTGAGTTCGTCGACGGCCTCGCAGACTGCGTCGACGGGATCCCGGTCGTAGCTGATGTCACCGGACTCGACAGTCAGTGGCCGGTAACGCATTTCCACCGGGAACGTACGGCCGGACACCTCGACGATGGGCGCGGGCTTCCCGTCGACGGCAAAGTGCTCCGCAAAACGCTGGGGATCGATGGTGGCCGACGTGATGATGACCTTGAGATCGGGTCGACGGGGGAGTAGTTGCGCCAGGTATCCGAGAATGAAGTCGATGTTGAGGCTACGTTCGTGAGCCTCGTCGATAATCAGCGTGTCGTAGCGGCGCAGCATCCGATCGCGTTGGATCTCCGCGAGCAGAATGCCGTCCGTCATCAGTTTCACATATGTGCGGTCGGATACCTGATCGGTGAATCGCACCGTGTAGCCCACGGCGTCGCCGAGTTCGGTGTCGAGTTCCTCGGCGATACGTTCGGCGACGGTACGTGCGGCGAGGCGTCGCGGCTGGGTATGGCCGATGAGCCCGCGAACGCCGCGGCCCAGTTCGAGGCAGATCTTGGGGATCTGGGTTGTCTTGCCGGAACCTGTTTCGCCGGCCACGATCACGACCTGGTTTTCGGCGATCGCGCGAGCGATGTCGTCCTTGCGCTGGCTGACAGGCAGTGATTCGGGGTACGAGATTGCGGGCACGCCGGCGGCGTGGGTGCTCAGTCGCGCGCGAGCCTTTTCGATTTCGGTGGCCACCGTTGCCAAAGCGCCCGGGGTGCGGGCACGGTCGAATGTGCGACGGAGTCGATTCTCGTCACGCAGGGAGACCTGTGTCAGTGCGCTCTTGAGATCACTGCGTCTGGGCGAGAGCGGGACCGGTGGTGTAGTAGACATGCTGACGACAGCCTATCGAATAGGTCTGCAACTCCTGCCCGCAGAGTCCGCGGTTGTGAAAACATCGACCGGTGACGACAAAGACCGTAAATGGGGCATCTGCAGCGCCGGCGTCGACGCCGATTGTTGTGCGTGCTCTTCGGCTGGCCTTCGCGATCTACGGCATCACGGCACTCCTGTGGATTCCGATCCGCAATGCCGACGGTTTCTCGCTGACGAACTATCTGAGCTACTTCACCATCGAAAGCAACATTCTGGCGACGATAGTCCTGCTTGTCGGAGCGGTTCGAGATCCGCAGTCGCGTACCTGGCAGTCGATCAGAGGCGCAGTTACTCTGTACATGGTCATTACCGGCATCGTTTATGCAGTGCTGTTGGCAAATGTCGACGTGATGCTCAAGGACGCGTGGATCAATGCCGCGCTGCACCGAATACTTCCGCTGGTGCTGCTTCTCGACTGGGTCGTCTATGCGTCTCGGCACAAGTTATCCGAAGTGGAAGCACTGAAGTGGCTCGCATTTCCCGCCGCCTACGGGATTTACTCCTTGATTCGCGGACCCATCGTTGACTGGTATCCGTATCCCTTCCTCGACCCGAGGCAGCAGGGTTACCTGTCGTTGGTCATCGGAATAGTGGTGCTCGCCGTGGCCATGGCCTTGATGGCGTTGGCGGTCAACGCAGTTGGACGTCTCGGTGCCAAGTGGCGGTATCGCAATGACGGGATCGTCCTCGCGCCGCGCTGATCGAAGGCGTTGCGCTGTTCATCGTGATGACCGCCAGTGGTGTCTGGTGACTCTCACGGGAATCCGTAGCGCCGGCGCAATTGATCGAGGGCGTGAACGTCTTCGCCAGTGAGTGCCGTGGCCTTCGCCAACTCCATGGCAAGGAGGTAATCCTGGTGCCGGCGATCACGGTCGGCGTCCGGGAGATCTGCATATCCGGGGTGATCGTCCGGTGCAGTTGTGCCGGGTTGATCTGTGCGTTCGAACTGAGCGAGGTAGGTGGCGATGGACGCGGCTTGGCGTCGATGGTCGTCTGGTGTCATGTTCGCATCTTTCGGATGATCATCATGGTGCCCCGACTCCACTCGTCAGGACTGGTCGATAGTTCTCTGGGATAGCTGTGCCGGCGTGATTGGTGAATGGCGAGCATCAATCGTAATGATCGTGCTGTTTCTGCAGTTCCGGGCAGTATTGCCATCCCTGCTGGTTGGCGTTCCCGTGGATTGGAAACGCGTCACTTCTGTGGACCTACGTACAGATTTTGATAGTGCTCGATAATAACGACCGACTCTCCGATTCTTGAGGTTACCCGACAGTAGCAATGTACCGGTTATCGAGAACGATTGCCGACGCGGTAGACGTGTTACACGGCTGGCGCTGTGTCGGTTTGCGGATTGCACCCTTCAAATGTGTGCCGAGCGCATTCGTCGATCACGTCGGCGACGTTTGATCGACGGGCCAGTGTGCGCCGTTGCACGATGGCACCGTTGCCGTGATCGAGCATCATCTCGAGAGAGGCGGTGACCTGGTCGAGTTCTCCGAAGTCGGCACGCGTCGGTGCAGTGTGATCCAACAATCGGCTGACAGCGTGGCGAGCAGGCACCAGACGCACGCCCTCGAGGTCGAGTGCACGGCCGCCAAGTCCGTCGTGCGCAGCTCGCCAGCACGCGGCGCGGAGTAGCACTTGGTCGACGTTCTGCGCTGGTTCACCCCGGCGAATCGCCGTGATCGCGGTGGTGAACAGTGCAAGTACCAGCGTGGCAAGTGTCATGGATTCCACGACAGTGGCTGGCACGTCGCTGATTCGGATCTCGACCGTAGGGAGGTGGTCGGAAACTCGTGGGACTGCCCCCGGTTTGGATGACATCTGACCTGTGAAGATCAGTCTTCACGGTG
>NZ_JASHKR010000204.1 GCF_030056815.1 Rhodococcus sp. IEGM 1379 | reverse complement strand
CATGACCGCCACGTCGGTTCTGAACCTCGCGATCGCAGCCCCCGGCTTCTACAAGAGCGTCGGCGCGTACAGCGGTTGTGCCGAGACCAGCACTCCCGTCGGCCAGGCTTCCATCGAACTGGTCGTCGGCCTGCGCGGCGACGCAGATGTCACCAACATGTGGGGCCCGCTCGACGGCCAAGGCTGGATCGACAACGACCCGGTTGTCAACGCCGAAAAGCTGCGCGGCACCCAGCTGTACGTCTCCACCGGATCCGGCCTGCCCGGCCCGCATGACACCCTCGCCAACCCGGCAATCAACGGTCAGGTCGGCACCTTGGCCAACCAGGTCATCGTCGGAGGCATCATCGAGGCTGCAGTCAACTACTGCACACACAACCTCGCGTACCGCCTCAAGGATCTGAACATCCCGGCCACGTTCGACTTCAAGCCCACCGGCACCCACTCGTGGGGCTACTGGCAGGACGATCTCCACAACTCCTGGCCGA
>NZ_JASHKR010000006.1 GCF_030056815.1 Rhodococcus sp. IEGM 1379 | reverse complement strand
CCGTGTCGTCGTCGACAACCAGAATCCTTGGTTTCATATCCCTATCGTTGCATCTTCGAGTGGCGAATCTGTCTGTTACGTGACTGTGCGGCGTGCCGCGCGTTTCCCTCTACTGTGCCGGAAACTTCCGATTCACGCTCTGATCGCGATTCATCACGTGAAATCGGCCAGTTTTCGAGCGAGATCGGAGGGGTCCGTGTCGGGGCCGATAACCCACCACGGCGATACCCATTCGGTTGCGGCCAGCTGTGAGTAGAGCGCGCCCGTCCGGATTTGCAACTCCCCGTCACGCTCGTAGGCATCGCGCTCGCGGGTGGCATCTTCGGCCTCACGGCCGCGGGCTCGCTCCTCCGCGAGCGCTACCGGAACATCGAGGTACAACTGAAGGTCGGGCGCCGGCAATTCCAGCCGGTTCAGTTCCAATTCACGTACCCACTCGACCATTTCACCGTCGACGCCCTGGCGCATCCGAGCCGCGTTGTACGCCGCGTTGGACGCCACGTAGCGGTCGAGTAGGACAATGTCGTTGGCGCTCAACAATTCCGAGATCTGCGATGAAGCACCGGCCCGGTCCAGTGCGAACAGCACTGCCATCGCATTCACCGAAGCAGCGAGGTCGCCGTGGGCACCCTTGAGCGCCTCGGCAGCAAGATCCGCATGGATCGATTGCCCGTAACGGGGAAAATCGAGGGTGGCGATCGAAGTGCCGGTCCGCCTGAGCTCGTCGACGACCTTGCCGATCAACGTCCGCTTGCCGGCTCCGTCGAGCCCTTCCAACGCCACAAGAATTCCCACGACGAAAGCCTATCCCCCGGCCCGCAGACGCGGACCGGGGGACGGTGAGTGAACCACTGCGCCAAAAACCAACTAGCTCAGTAGCGGTAGTGCTCCGGCTTGTACGGGCCTTCGACGTCGACGCCGATGTACTCCGCCTGCTCCTTCGAGAGCCTGGTCAACGTGCCACCGAGTGCCTCGACGTGGATCTTCGCAACCTTCTCGTCAAGGTGCTTGGGCAGACGGTAAACCTCGTTGTCGTACTCCTCCGGCTTGGTCCACAGCTCGATCTGAGCGATGACCTGGTTGGAGAAGCTGTTGCTCATCACGAACGACGGGTGACCCGTGGCGTTTCCGAGGTTCAGCAAACGTCCCTCGGACAGCACGATGATCGAGTGACCGTCGGCGAAGGTGAACTCGTCGACCTGCGGCTTGATGTTGATCCGCGTGACCTCACCGGACTTCTCCAGGCCGGCCATGTCGATCTCGTTGTCGAAGTGACCGATGTTGCCCAGGATGGCCTGGTGCTTCATCGCCTTCATGTGATCGAACGTGATGATGTCCTTGTTGCCTGTGGACGTGATCACGATGTCGGCCCAACCGATGGCCTGCTCGACGGTCTTGACCTCGAAGCCGTCCATCAGTGCCTGCAGAGCGTTGATCGGATCGACCTCGGTGACCGCGACGCGAGCGCCCTGGCCACGAAGCGCCTCGGCGCAACCCTTGCCGACGTCACCGTAACCGCAGACGAGAGCAGCCTTGCCGCCGATGAGAACATCGGTGCCGCGGTTGATACCGTCGAGCAGCGAATGGCGGGTGCCGTACTTGTTGTCGAACTTGCTCTTGGTGACCGAGTCGTTGACGTTGATGGCCGGGAACGTGAGTTCTCCGGCAGCGGCAACCTGGTACAGACGCAGAACGCCCGTAGTGGTCTCCTCGGTGACGCCCTGAACCGACTCGGCAATGGCAGTCCACTTGCCCTTGTCAGCCTCGAGCGACTGACGCAGCAGAGCCAGGAAGACCTTGTGCTCGTCGGAATCCTGATCGTCGTCCGTCGGCGGCACAACGCCGGCCTTCTCGAACTGCGCACCCTTGAGCACCAGCATGGTGGCGTCGCCACCATCGTCGAGAATCATGTTGGCGGGCTCGCCCGGCCAGGTCAGCATCTGCTCTGCTGCCCACCAGTATTCTTCGAGGGTTTCACCCTTCCAGGCGAAAACCGGAACGCCCTTGGGCTCCTCCGGCGTACCGTGCGGGCCGACAACGATGGCGGCCGCGGCATGATCCTGCGTGGAGAAGATGTTGCACGAGGCCCACCGAACCTCGGCACCGAGCGCCGTGAGCGTCTCGATCAGAACTGCTGTCTGAATGGTCATGTGAAGCGATCCGGAAACGCGAGCGCCCTTGAGCGGCAACACATCTGCGTACTCACGACGCAGCGCCATGAGGCCCGGCATTTCGTGCTCGGCCAGACGGATTTCCTTGCGACCGAACTCGGCCAGCGAAAGGTCCGCTACTTTGAAGTCGATTCCGTTGCTGCTATCGGCCACGGGTGTTGCTGAAACTGAGGTCGTCATCTGCCTCTCCTGGTTGACGTGCATACTCTGCTCAAGGCTATCCGCTCAATGCCCCGATAAGCACACCAGCGTGATCCGGCGAACCTCACAACCCGCCGCGCGCACCACGTGCCACGCCTGATCGCTCCCGACGTACCACGTCCGATCGCTCCTGACGTGCCACGTCCGATCGCTCCTGACGTGCCACGCCTGATCGCTCCTGACGTGCCACGTCGATGAACGGCCCCAGTAACGTACCCAGATCCTCCGCCACGGACGCTCCGGACTCCGGCGGCATCGAAATGTAGCTCAGCCCCAACCGGGCAACTGCCCTGGCCAGAATGCCTGCATCGGCTGCCGACGCCTGAATCCAGCCCCTCTGAAAGCTCTCCGCGAGCCGCGCCGACGCCCGGTCGATGATGACGGCGCTGTCGGTGGTGATCAGCCGGAGCAGATCAGGTTTTGCCTCCCCCGTCAGCAGAGATTGCACCAGAGGATCAGAAGCGCTCGAGGCAAAGAAACTGCCGAAGCCCGCCATGAGTGCGACAACGCTGTGGCCTTCATTGGCGACCATCGCCTCATCGACGGCGTCGACGAACCCGTCGGCCAATCGCAGCGCGTAGGCCTCCGCTAATCCCTGCCGTGAACCGAACTCGTTGTAGAGCGTTTGCCGACTGACTCCGGCGCGCTTCGCCAGCACCGTCAGAGTGACCTCGGACCAGTCTTTCTCGGTGAGAAGCTCGCACATCGAGTCGAGTACCGAGTTGCGCAGCAGCAGACGCGACGCCTCTTTTTGCGGCAGGCGGACGTGCGTCGAAGTCATGACAGCGACTTTACCGATACGCGTCCTACCGGTTCAGGCGCGCTCGACCTCCACCATGAAAAAGTCCGCCTTTGCCGCCCCGCAATCCGGGCAACTCCAGTCCTCCGGAATATCGGCCCAGCGAGTACCGGGCGCTATGCCGTCCTCGGGCCAGCCTTCGGCTTCGTCGTACTCGAAACCGCATTGCGCGCACTGATACAGCTTGTAGTCGTTCACGATTCACCTCCTGATTCAATCGACACTGCTTCGAAATCGATCTTCTCCCGCACACCACAATCCGGGCAGCACCAGTCGTCGGTAACTTCCGTCCACGGTGTTCCGGCCGGAAAGCCTTCTCGCGGTGCACCGATCGCTTCGTCGTAGACGTACTCGCAGACGGGACATCGATACGCACTCATGACTGTTCTCCTGATGCTGCCCCGTACCGAGCGAGGATTCGCTCACGCTTCGACGGCTGAACATTGACGCGCGTGACGTCACCACCGTAATGAGCGATCACCTTGGGATCCATCACCTTTCGCCACAGCGGCGGAACGTAGGCCAGCATGATCATACTGGCATAGCCACTGGGCAAATTGGGTGCACCGTCCATACTCCGAAGCGTCTGGTAGCGCCGAGTCGGATTGGCGTGGTGATCGCTGTGACGCTGCAGGTGATACAGGAAAATGTTCGTGCAGATGTGGTCCGAATTCCAGCTGTGCTGCGGAGCGGCGCGCTCGTACCGACCACTATCGAGCCGATTCCGCTTGAGTCCGTAATGCTCGAGGTAGTTGACCGTTTCGAGGAGGCAGAAACCGAACACTGCCTGCAACACCAGGAACGGCAAGATCGAAAGTCCGAACACTGCCGTCAGCACTCCGAACAGGACCACGGACATCAGCCACGAATGCAGGACGTCATTGCGAATTGTCCACGGCTTCTTACCCAGTCGATCTAGCCGAGCCTTCTCGAGTTCCCACGAAGACCGCAGCGAACCCCACACGCTTCGCGGAAGGAAAGCCCAGAAGCTCTCGCCGAATCGAGACGACGCCGGATCCTCCGGTGTCGCGACACGCACATGATGCCCGCGATTGTGTTCGATGTAGAAGTGTCCGTAGAAGGACTGCGCCAGAGTGACTTTGGACAGCCAGCGCTCGAGGTCATCCTTCTTGTGACCCAACTCGTGCGCTGTGTTGATTCCGATTCCGGCGACACAACCGATAGTGATGGCCAGACCGATCTTGGAGATCAGCCCCAGCCCGCCGTCCATACCGAGCCAGGACAAGTCGGTTGCCGACCACAGGTAGCAGGCCACCACCAGACTGACCAACTGGAACGGAATGTAGATGTACGTGCAGTACCGGTAGTACTTGTCATTCTCGAGCCGTTCCATGACGTCGTCCGGCGGATTCTCACCGTCGGGGCCGAAGAAGACGTCCAGAATCGGCAGCAGAACGTACACAAGTAGTGGCCCGATCCACCACCACACGGGCGCGACGGCAGCCCAACCGACGCTGTTGAATACCGCGACCATTCCGACGGCGATGAACACCGAAGTAGGCGGAACCAGGCCGAGCAGCCAGAGATAACGCTTCTTGTCGCGCCATTCCTCAGGCGGCGTTGCCGGCCCGAACTGCGCGCTCACGTGTGTCGACACGGTGTGCTCCTCCATTCGAATCGACCCACAATTGTGAGTCAGTTCACTATGGAGTAGACAATACAACGTATTTTGTCCAATGCATAGACAAACAAAGGATTTTGTAAATCTAGGGAACTTCCCCTCGTTCCCGCTTGCCGATCATCGAATGCTGTCGGCTGTACGCGAAGTAGACGACCACACCGAGAGCCATCCACACGATGAACCGCAGCCAGGTCTCCACCGACAAGTTGAACATCAGCCACAGGCACGCCAGCACCGCCAGAATCGGCACAAACGGGACAAGCGGAACGCGGAATCCACGTGGCAGATCCGGTCGCGTCCGGCGCAGAACCAGCACACCGATCGAAACCAGAACAAACGCGAACAGCGTTCCGATGTTCACCATTTCTTCCAGGGTGCCGATCGGGAAAACACCGGCCAGCACCGCAACCACCACGCCGACCAACACCGTGATCCGCACCGGAGTTCCGTGCTTACCGGTCGGCGCAAGCCGGCGCGGCATCAAACCGTCACGCGCCATCGCGAAGAGCACACGAGTCTGACCGAGCATCAACACCATCACCACTGTCGTCAGACCTGCGAGGGCTCCGAACGAGATGACGTTTTTCGCCCACGTGATGTCATGGAACGCGAATGCGGTTGCAAGATTGGACGTGTCACCTTCGAGGACGTGGTAGTTGACCATGCCTGTCAGGACGAGCGTCACCGCGACATACAGGACTGTGACGATCAGCAGTGAACCGAGAATCCCCCGCGGCAACGCCTTCTGCGGATCCTTCGTCTCTTCCGCAGTAGTCGCGACCACGTCGAAACCGATGAACGCGAAGAACACCAGACTCGCCGCCGCCAACAACCCGTACCAGCCGAACGAACTTCCGCCCGCCCCCGTCACATAGGAGAACAGCGACTGGTGGATACCCTCACCCGTCGACGCCGGTTGGGGCGCCGGGATGTACGGCGTGTAGTTGTCGGTGTTGATGTAGAACATGCCCACGATGATCACCAGCAGCACCACCGCCACTTTGATCGCCGTAATCACCAACGAAACCCGCGAGGACAGTTTGGTGCCCGTGGCAAGCAGCACCGTGATGACGGCGACAACCAGCACCGCTCCCCAGTCGAAATTGATCGGCCCCCATTCGACTATCGGACTATGCGAACCCATCACCTCACCGAGATACAGGGACCAACCTTTGGCTACCACCGAGGATGCCAACGCAAATTCGAGGATGAGGTCCCAGCCGATAATCCATGCCACGAATTCACCAAATGTGGCGTAGGAGAACGTGTACGCACTACCGGCGACAGGCACCGTCGACGCGAATTCGGCGTAACAAAGTGCTGCGAGTCCACAGGCAAATGCCGCGATGACAAAGGCAAGAGACACCGACGGCCCGGCGACATTACCTGCCGTCCGGGCCGTAAGTGTAAAGATTCCTGCGCCGATGACCACCGCGACACCGAACACGGTGAGATCCCAGGAGTTCAGATCTTTTCGGAGTTTGGTCTCCGGTTCGTCGGTGTCCTTGATCGACTGCTCAATCGATTTGGTTCGGAACAGTTTTGAACGTCGTGATCCCGCTTGCTCGTCCTTGATGGCCACAGCCGCCTCCTTGCAGACCGACTACATACCGCGGGCGGCAAGGTGGACCAGCCGGTCCCGTCAGTGGCAACAGAGATGCATTCAGCCTAAGCCTGTGGAGGAAAGATTGCTCACCTGGCTTCTTTCGCAAGCCTGTCCAGATCGGGTTCCAGATAGATCACACGCGCGGCGGGAACCGCAGCGCGCACCCGCGCCTCGGCCGCGTCGATAGCGGCGGCGACATCCGAGATCGTGGAACCGAAGGGCACGGCGACCTTCGCGGCAACCAGAAGTTCTTCGGGACCCAGGTACTGCGTCTTGCAATGGATGACGCGTTCGATGCGGGTTCCGTCGACCAGCGCCGCCAGAATCCGGTCGGTTTCCGCGCTGGTAGCGCCCTCACCGATCAGCAGGCTCTGCATCTCGACGATCAGAATGATCGCAATGATCCCGAGCAGAATTCCGATGCAGAGTGTGCCGATACCGTCGAAAACCGGGTTGCCCGTCATCATCGTCAACGCGACGCCGCCAAGTGCCAGCGCCAGTCCGATCAACGCGCCGAAATCTTCGAGCAGGACGACGGGCAGTTCCGGGCTCCGTGAATTGCGGATGAAGCCCCACCACGTCGAGTCGCCCTTGACCAAACGTGATTCTTTGATGGCGGTCCAGAAACTGAAGCCTTCGAGTCCGATCGCAATAACCAGAATAATGACTGCGACGTACGCCGAGTTGAGGTCCTCGGGATGTTGAATCTTGTGTATTCCCTCGTAGATCGCGAACATCGAACCGAGAGTGAACAGCACCAGAGCGACAACAAACGAATAGAAGTATCGACTACGCCCGTACCCGAACGGATGGAGTTGGTCGGCTTCACGTTCGGCTTTCTTCTGCCCCAGAAGCAGCAGTCCCTGATTGGACGTGTCAGCAACCGAGTGCACAGACTCTGCCAGCATCGACGACGAGCCGGTGATCAGGAATCCCGCAAATTTGGCTACTGCTATTCCGGCATTCGCACCCAATGCCGCGAGAATTGCTTTCTTACTGCCGCTAGCCGACACAAATTCTCCCTGTCTGACAACAAATGTAACTATCGACCAACCGAAGCACTGAATACCTGCGCGTGCATGCTTTTCGCCGTTATCCGAACAGCCGGCTCGTCCGCGGAAATCCACGCCGACCGCCCCGCACCGAGGTCGAGCTCACTGCTTCCGCACCGAGCCGTCACCGCGCCGGCCGTGCAGATCAAGATTCTCGGACCACCCTCCGGTACGACGCTCTCCGTCGTGCCTTCGCCGAATTCGATCCGCGTCAACCGGAATTCCGATGCCGGTGTCGGATAGGTGAATTCCGCCGAATCTGGTCCCAGCTCGGGCTCGAGAACCGTGATGTCTGCACCGTTGAAATCGAGAACGCGAAGCAACTCGGGAACATCGACGTGTTTCGGGGTCAATCCACCGCGCAAGACATTGTCGGAATTCGCCATAATCTCGACTGCCAGTCCGTGCAGGTAGGCATGAAGGTTCCCGGCAGCGAGAAAGATTCCCTGACCCGGCTCGAGCGTGACTCGGTTGAGGAGCAGCGCAGCCAGCACTCCGGCGTCGCCGGGGTACGACTCGCCGAGTTCGAGCGCCGTGCGTATCTCTGGCGCGAACTCGACGTCTCGTTGCGAAACGTAACTGATGCATCCCGAAAGTACCGCCGGCAGCAGCGTACCGAGCGCAGCGGACGGCAGCGTTATCCATGTAGTGAACAGCGCGCGCAGTCCGTCGGAGTCCGGTTGTCCTTCGAGGAGGCCGATATACGGCTCGAGTTCGGCTACCGCCAACGCGCGCAGCATCTTGACCGTCCGCGCCGGTTCACGGAACCCGGCGAGAGCCTCGAACCGACTCAAAGCGACAACAAGTTCAGGCTTGTGACTACCGTCCTTGTAGTTGCGAATCGATGCGTCCATCGGCACGCCCAACTCATTTTCCCGGCGGAAACCCTCTGCCGCCTGCCGGGCGCTCGGATGAGCCTGCAACGACAACGGTTCTTCCGCCGCGAGCAATTTCAGCAGGAACGGCAGCCGCTCGCCGAATGCTTCGACGTTGGCAGAACCCAACTGTCCTGCGGGGTCGCGGCGCAGCAACTCGAGCAATGATTCAGTGCCGTTCTCGTCAACGACGAGAGCCGGATCACCCGGGTGCGCACCCAGCCACAATTCTGCCTCGGGATGGGCCGATGGCACGGGGCGCCCGCGAAGTTCCGCGATGGCCGTACGCGACCCCCACGCATACGACCTCAAAGCACCTTCGAGTTCTTGCACTACCGCGCACCACCCGTCAACTGCACGTACGCCGACGCCATATCCAGACGCGACGCCAAAACAAATAGCTGTTCCATCTCCGATACCCCCGTGTCGGCTGTGTCGTCGTGCGCGGCGATCACCAAGTCTGCATCTGCAAGCGCATCGATCCTGCGTGTGGCCTCCCCACGACCCGCTTCCATGGCAAAAACGAAAACACGAACGGGGTCGACCGGGAGTGCGCCGTCAAACTCCGGATCATGAAAGAACGGATCGTGGAACACCGAATCACGTGCGCCACCTGTCGGGACGAACAGTGACCGGGCGGCGGCAATCACATCGGAGAGCTCTGCGCCGGCAGCAGAATGCCCGGATGCCAGGAGTGAAGCACTTGCATATTCAGCGAGCGCAGACGCGAGTGCGCCGCTGCCGCACAGAACGACGCGATGGTCACGCATGCGAGTGGCCAACGATTTTGCCGGGTTGTGGAAGACCTCGTTTGTCGGCCCGTCGCTGATTGCTTCCGCATCGACGGCATCCGCGATGCGATCGAGAAACGACGTTCCGTCTGCACTGCGACCTAAGTACGACGTTCCGTCGGCACTGCGACCACGGTTGTCGATCGCGGCGACAACGGCGGCGAAGACTGCGAGAAAACGCATCATCGTATGGCGTGGGGCAGTGAACACACGTGGCGCCAGGGACATGGTTCGGCCGGCCGCGGCGGCACGCATCGGACCTTCTTCGGGAACCGCCACGACAACTTCGGCGCCGCGACGGACGCCGCCGTCAACGGATTCCACCAGCCTCGGATCGCCGGCGTCGTCACCCGCGACAACCACGACGTCGAGTGGACCCACCCACGACGGTGTCCGGTCCAACAAGACCAACGGACAACTGACCGAGTTACCGAGCAGAGCGACGGCGATCCGGGCAGCGTGCCTGGCACCCCCGGCCCCGGCGACCAACACGATGCTTCGTGGCCGCAGACCAACCAGCCGATCCAATGTGCCCTCGGCAATGGCCGAAGCTGTCGAGCGAATCTGTGCGCCCCCCATGGCTACCGAACGCAGTAGCCCCTCGAAATCGGCAGCAGACAAACCGTCACTGTCGTCGAGGTCGAGAAGCGGCGTCGGCGCTGTCATTTCACCGCACCCCCTTCTCCGTACCAAATTCTCTCGCAGTGTCCCGTGCGGGATAGTCCCCCAACTATCCCAGGTAAGTCGATGCGCCGACAAACCAATCGAGCAGATAATCTTCTCAGTTGCGCACGATCGCCAAGATCTCGTCGACCAACGCGTCGACATCTGCTTGCGTCAGGGCTTCGACGTTCAGTCGGAGCAACGGTTCGGTGTTGGATGCGCGCAGGTTGAACCAGGCCTTGCCGGACAGGTTGACCGTGACGCCGTCCAAACGATCAACGGATTCGGTGCGATCTGTGAAGGCCGCAATGACGGCAGCGGTGCGGTCGGCAGCATCCGCGACGGTGGAGTTGATTTCACCGGAAGCGCTGTAGCGGGTGTATTCGGCCATCAGTTCCGACAGCGGTCGGTCCTGCTCACCGAGTGCTGCAAGGACGTGCAGTGCGGCCAGCATGCCGGAGTCTGCACCCCAGAATTCGCGGAAGTAGTAGTGAGCGGAATGCTCGCCGCCGAAAATTGCTCCGGTGTCGGCCATCTCCTGCTTGATGAACGAATGGCCCACGCGAGTACGAATCGGCACTCCACCCAACTCGGTGACCAGTTCGGGCACCGCCGCTGACGTGATGAGGTTGTGGATGATCGAGGCGCCGGGCTCCTTCGCCAACTCGCGCTTGGCGACAAGCGCGGTCACGGCGGACGGTGATACCGGCTCGCCCTTTTCGTCGACGACGAAGCATCGATCGGCGTCGCCGTCGAAAGCGAGACCGAGATCGGCTCCCGTCTCGAGGACATACGCCTGCAGGTCCACGATGTTGGCCGGATCGAGCGGGTTCGCCTCGTGGTTCGGGAACGTGCCGTCAAGTTCGAAGTACAGGGGTGCGACGTCGAGGGGCATCGGCCCGAATACAGCGGGGGCGGTGTGTCCACCCATACCGTTGCCCGCGTCGACGGCAACTTTCATCTCACGCATTTCGGAGAGGTCGACCAGTCCGCGCAGGTAACTCGCGTACTCCTCGAGCACATCCTGGCTGCTGACCAACCCTGCCGGACCGTCGAACTCGGGTACGCCGGAAACAACCTCGGCCGAGATGACTCCCAGACCGGTGTCCTGGCCGACAGGCTTTGCACCGGCTCGGCACAGCTTGATTCCGTTGTACTTGGCCGGGTTGTGGCTCGCGGTGAACATCGCGCCGGGGCAGTTCAACAATCCGGAGGCAAAATACAGCTCATCGGTGGACGCCAGTCCGATATGGACGACATCGAGTCCCTGTGCGACGACACCGTCCGCGAAAGCCGCAGACAAGGACGGCGAGGATGCACGCATGTCGTGACCGATCACGACGGTGGTAGCTGCGCCGGCTTCGTCGCGGACCAGCCGTGCAAACGAAGCGCCGACATCGCGCACAAAATCTTCGTCGATCTGCTCACCGACTACGCCACGGACGTCGTACGCCTTGATGATTGCAGCAACCGACTCGGCTGTTCGCACCACTGAATTCATTCTCCTTGTATGCGCATCCCGACGGATCTGTCCGAGGGACGCTGAAAGTTGTGAGCAAGCCTAGTGCTTCACGCATGACAATTTCTTGTCATGGAGGCAGTCGCCTCGAGTCAGGCCGACGGGTCCGGCAGGACACGTAGGTGCCCTCGGCGCCCGGTGCGGGCTGCGGTGGGAGCGATAGAACGGACGTCCTCGTTCAGTGAAGCGCCGGAATCCTCACGACCCTTGTTTCGGTCGCCGAAACCGGCCTCACGAACGGCTTCCGCCAGGGCGGTCAAGTCGTCCTCATCCGGGGTACTTGTGGAGAATCCTCCCTCGTACCGGACCATTTCCCAGCCTTTGGGGACCGTGATACGCGACGCATGGTTGTCACACAGATCCCACGAGTGCGGTTCCGCGACAGTAGCCAGCGGACCTACAACAGCGGTGGAATCCGAGTAGACATACGTCAACGTCGCGACGGCGGGGTTCTTGCACCCGGGGCGGCAGCAGCGACGCAGAGATCTCACAGGTACGGAGCCTAGTCCTCCCCGCTGCCGGAACCTACTCGGACACACCGGGCGGCTTCGACTGTCGTAATCTCGACGGCATGCCACGCTCCCCCCGCAGACGCTCGGTGACCACCCGTTCTATCGAGCGGCGCGGACGAGGACTGCGTGGACCCTTGCTTCCACCGGAGGTTCCCGCACGTCGAACCCGAGCGGAGAAGTTCGACCTACTGGTCATGGATGCATTTGCCCCGGTCGACAGCGCCTGGCACGACCGACTCAAGAAACTCGATATCGCTGTGGACGAGGTTCCGAAGATCTTCGCCCGCGATCCCGACTCGGTGACCTGGCCGCCGGAAGTTGTCGCAGACGGACCGGTACCTCTCTCACGCTTGATCCCAGCCGGCATCGATCGCTACGGCAAGACGACGCGAGCGCGAATCGTATTGTTCCGTCGACCGCTGGAGCAACGTGCCAAAAATCCGGATGAACTCACGGATTTGGTCCACGACGTGTTAGTGCACCAGGTCAGTACGTTCCTCGGAGTAGACCCACAGGTGATCGACCCGACACTGCCCGACGAAGATTAATTGAATACTGAACTTGACAAAAACCGAGCATGATGAAAACCGAAAGTCTGTGTACGACCTGCAATTCCCCGTTGCAGGTCAGACTTCGCAGACCATCCGTCAGCCCCGACGCTGACGGAACCGATTCAGCAGGAGATCAGATGATTCCCCGCTTCAGGCGTCGCCGCTCGCGCTCCGACAACCCTCCCCAGATACCGAATCGTTCGTCATTGGCGAGTGCGTAATCGAGGCACTCGTCACGAACCTCACAGCCGAGGCAGATTCTCTTGGCCTCCCGAGTCGATCCACCCTTTTCGGGGAAGAACGCTTCGGGATCGGTTTGCGCACACAGTGCGCGCTCCTGCCACTGATCCTCGATGGTGTCGAACAGTTCCTCGAATCCAGTCACGAGACTCAGCACGGGCCGAGTACTCACTGCTTCGAAACCACTGCTGCAAGCACCTTCTGCTGCGCCCGCTCCGGAATCGGTCTGCGGTTCGTAGCTCACTGTCATTGCGAGAGAACTGATCTCGACATTTTCATTGGGCACCGTTCCGCCTCCTCACCTGTAATAGCGCAGAATTTCACTCCGTTTATTCAACCCCACCCCGTTGACCATTCGAAACTACGTTCGAATTTGGTCCCGCTGCACGTGATCTCGGTAGCAACGGTGGAATGACACATTTGAGATTACACACGTCCAGCGTGTCGCGGTCAAGCTAATCCATATCAATCCATTAGTATTCCGGCCCGAAATTCGCAGCCGACCGACTGCCCAGCGGGCACGACAGATCGAGCACCGCCTAGTCTTTGTCAAGTGAACGTGACTGTGTTGGTTGGCGGCGTCGGTGGAGCTCGTTTCCTCCAAGGAGTGCAACATGCGCTCAGCATCTCTGGTGGCGAAACGCTCGAGAAATATGAAGGCCCGCATCGGATCACGGCGGTTGTCAACGTCGGGGACGACGTCTGGATGCACGGGCTGCGCATCTGCCCCGACCTCGATACCTGCATGTACACCCTCGGCGGCGGCATCGACACCGAGCGCGGGTGGGGCCACGCCGGCGAGAGTTGGAACGCAAAAGAAGAGCTCGCAGCCTACGGCGCCAAGCCGGATTGGTTCGGCCTCGGCGATCGAGATATCGCTACTCATTTGATTCGAAGCCAGATGCTGCGAACCGGGTATCCACTTTCGGCAATCACGGAGGCATTGTGCAATCGCTGGAATCCGGGAGTCGATTTAATTCCCGTCAGCGACGACCGCAGTGAGACGCACGTCGTCATCACCGACCCCGAAGACGGTGAGCAGAAAGCAATTCACTTCCAGGAATGGTGGGTACGCCACCGTGCCCAGGTCCCCACACACAGCTTCGCGCACGTCGGCGCCGAGCAGGCCAAGCCGGCTCCCGGAGTGATCGAGGCGATCGAGAACGCCGACATAGTCTTGATCGCTCCCTCCAACCCCGTGGTCAGTGTCGGCGCGATTCTCGCCGTCCCCGGCATCCGCGGCGCACTACGTACGACGTCGGCAAAGGTGATCGGACTCTCCCCCGTGATTGCCGGAAAACCGTTGCGCGGCATGGCGGACGAATGCCTCGAGGTCATCGGCGTCGAAACCACGTCCGAATCGATCGGTCGCCATTACGGCGCACGGTCGATCAACGGCATTCTCGACGGCTGGCTGATCGACGAAGGTGACGCTGCCACTGTCGACGGAGTGGACGTGCGCAGCATCCCCCTGATCATGACGTCGCCCGCAGCGACCGCGGACATGGTCCGGACCGCCTTCGACATCGCCGGGGTATCGCTGTGACGGCCCCAGATGATCACTCCCCCGGCGCAGCCATCGAAGTGATTCCGGTACCGGGACTTCCGGAATTCCGGCCGGGAGACGACTTGGCTGCCGCGCTCATCGCAGCTACACCCTGGCTCGAAAACGGTGACGTACTTGTCGTGACGAGCAAGGTGTTCTCGAAGGTCGAAGGTCGCATCGTCGCCTCTCCGACCGACCCCGAGGAGCGCGACGCCGCCCGACGCATTCTCGTCGACCAGGAAGCCGTACGCGTCGTCGCACGCAAGGGCCGAACCCTCATCACCGAGAACAAGCTCGGGATCGTCCAAGCCGCGTCAGGCATCGACGGCTCCAATGTCGACGGCGCGGAATTGGCGCTACTGCCAGTGGATCCGGATGCCAGTGCCGCATCGCTGCGTGCGCGGATACTCACGAGCACCGGCAAGTCCGTGGCTGTCGTGGTCACCGACACGATGGGCCGCGCGTGGCGCAACGGGCAGACCGATGCGGCCATCGGCTCCGCCGGAATTCCCGTTCTGCACGGGTACCTCGGCGCTCAGGACAGTCAGGGCAACGACCTTGTCGTCACCGAGATCGCCGTGGCCGACGAAATCGCGGCAGCCGGCGATCTGGTCAAGGGCAAGCTCGGTGGTGTGCCCGTGGCGGTAGTACGCGGCTTGCGCTTCGAGGACGACGGTTCCACCGGCCAAGACCTCATCCGCCGCGGGCCGGAGGATCTGTTCTGGCTCGGCACCGCGGAAGCCACCGCAATGGGCCGCGGCCAGGCGCTGCTTCTCCGTCGTTCCGTTCGTCAGTTCACCGAGGAACCCGTCGACGCCGAACTCATTCGCGCGTCCATCGCCGAGGCACTCACGGCTCCGGCACCGCACCACACCCGCCCGGTTCGTTTTGTGTGGTTGCGCACCAAGGAAATTCGCGCGCAACTACTCGACGCGTTGCGCGAACTCTGGACTGCGGATCTGCGCGCCGACGGACGGAGCGAGGAATCGATCCGGGCCCGCGTAGCGCGCGGCAACATCCTTTTCGACGCCCCCGAAGTGGTCATCCCGTTCTGTGTCCCCGATGGTGCGCACAGTTATCCCGACGACCGTCGTACCGCTGCCGAGTCCACGATGTTCACGGTTGCTGCGGGAGCGGCAGTGCAGGGATTGCTGGTTGCACTCGCGACTCGCGAGGTCGGGAGTTGCTGGATCGGGTCGACGATTTTCGCGGCCGATGCGGTACGAGAACTGTTGGGGCTTCCCGCTGATTGGCAGCCACTCGGCGCTGTTGCCATCGGCCATCCGCTCGAACCGCTCACTGTGCGTGAGGCCTCCGCACCTGGCGACGCCTTGGTAGAGCTGTGAGCGCCGAGTCCCTGCACACCTCCGCCAAAAGTGTTCTGGAGGGCTGGATTACGCCCTCCGATCACGATGAGTCCTTACGGCACACCATGTTGGCGTTTCTCGATTCGGCACCCGACGGTTGCCTCCGTCGTCATGCGCCCGGACACATCACCGCGTCGTCGTTGGTTCTCGACGAGAGTGGTCGACACGTCTTGCTGACTCTGCATCCACGGGTGGGTCGGTGGATCCAACTCGGCGGGCATTGTGAACCGGAAGACGACAGCGTGGTCGACTCGGCTCTGCGCGAGGCCCGCGAGGAATCGGGTATCCACGATCTCCGCATCGATCCCGCACTACTCTCGGCACACACCCATCCGATCACCTGCTCACTGGGCGTTCCGACGCGGCACCTCGACCTGAGGTTTCTTGTTGTGGCACCGGAAAATTCGCCGATCGTGCGCAGTGAGGAGTCGACGGACCTAAGGTGGTGGCCCGTCGACGCACTCCCGGAGTCAGCGGAACGCGAGACCATCGACCATTTGATCGCGTTGGCCCGCACTCGCCTGAGTCAGGACTGAAAACCTGTCAGGATTGTAAGGCCTGAGCAAGTTCCGGCCACTTGGCGCTGACGCCGTCGCCGGAGGAGGTTCCCTTGACGCGTCGAGCTACCCACGGCACCAAGAACTCTCGGGTCCATGCACGGTCTTCGGCCCGGGTCTCCGCTTTGGACAGCACCGGTGCGGGACCGAGATCCGGCGGGGTGAGATCGTGGTCGACACCGATCGCGTCCAATACACGGGTAGCCATGTTCTGATGCCCGGCCGGCGACATGTGTAGCCGATCGAAGTCCCACATCCGCAAGTCCTGGTATTCGTCGAACCGCCAGAAGTCGACGATGGTCGCGCCGTGACGGTCGGCAACTTCACGAACCAATTCGTTGTAGATCGCCATGCGGCCACGAAGTTTGCCGAAGAACGCCGACCATCCGGTGTCGTACGCGGTGAACATCAGGACGCGCGCACCAGATTCCGTGAGCTGCGCTATCGCAGTGTCGTAATGATCGACCAACGCGTCGAGATCCAACTTCGGACGCATCATGTCGTTTCCGCCGGCGTAGATGGACACCAGATCCGGCTTCAGGGCCAGTGCCGGCGCAAGCTGCTCTTCGATGATCGGACCGAGCAAACGGCCACGGACAGCAAGATTGGCGTAGCGGAAATCGGGATTGCGGCTCGCCAACTGCTCGGCGACGCGGTCAGCCCAACCTCGTAAGCCGTTGGGAAAGCGCTCGTCTGCATCGCCGACGCCCTCGGTGAACGAATCACCGAGAGCGACGTACCGGCTCGGAAATGAAGTCATCCCATCAGTATCCCAGCCGCAACGGCGCGGTCACACGTCTGTGCTGAAACGCACGCCGCCGTCCGGCAGTGTCACGCCCGGCCACACGCGGGCACCGCGGAGCAGCTCACAACGAGCACCGACGTCGGCACCGTCACCGATCACGGCGTCACGTATCAGCGCGCGGGGTCCGATCCTGGCTCCGAAACCGATGATGGACCGTTCCACTGTTGCGCCTGCCTCAACCACTGCGCCGTCGAACAGAATGGCGCCGTCGAGGCGCGCACCGGCTCCTACTTCTGCGCCGCGACCGACAACCGTGCCGCCGATCAGTACCGCACCGGGAGCAATGCCGGCGCCCGGATGTACCAGGGCCTCACCGCGCGGGCCGTCGAGAGCTGGCGAAGGCGCGATACCGCGCACCAGGTCTGCGGAACCACGAACGAAGTCTTCCGGGGTACCCATGTCACGCCAGTACGACGAGTCGACGTGGCCGAAGACACGCTTGCCCTCGGACAACAGTGCGGGGAAAACCTCACGCTCGACGGAGACCGGGCGTCCCGCGGGGATCTGCTCGATGATCTCGCGCTTGAAGACGTAGCAACCGGCATTGATCTGATCGGTGGGCGGATCCTGCGTCTTCTCCAGGAACGCGGATACCCGACCGTCGTCGTCGGTGGGAACGCAACCGAATGCACGGGGATCGCCGACACGGACGAGGTGCAGAGTCACATCTGCATCCGTCTTGGCGTGGGTGTCGAGAATCCCGTTCAGGTCGGTGCCGCCGAGCACGTCGCCGTTGAACACCATGATGTTGTCGCCGCGCAGTTTCGGGAGGACGTTGCGAATGCCGCCACCCGTTCCGAGCGGTTCCGTTTCGAAGACGTAGTCGATCTCGAGCCCCATCTTGGAACCGTCACCGAAGTAGTCCTCGAACACCTCCGCTTTGAACGAGGTGCCGAGCACGACATGCTTGATTCCGGCGGCTTCGATCCGCGCAAGCAGGTGCGTCAGAAATGGTAAGCCTGCGGTCGGCAGCATCGGCTTGGGCGCCGACAAGGTCAACGGGCGCAGACGAGTGCCCTTGCCTCCTACCAGGATTACGGCGTCGGTCGGATTCGGTTCGGTCATCGTTGTCCCCCATGATTCGAAACTGAAGTGTTGTCGGTCGAGTTTTCGGTGCGACCGCGCGCACGTACTGCGGATGCCACTGCGATCTTGGATCGCACGGCCAGTCCGCCGCGCAGGGCGAGACGCAGCGGCGCCTGCCACCAGTGTGGATGGCGGTCGGCTTGGAAACGGTACGCACTGCGATGGTGCGCCGGCAACATCAACTCCGGATGGCGGCCTGCCGCATGCCCTTTCGCGTGAGTCACCTCAGCCGAGGGCATAAAAACGTTGAGCCACCCCGCTTTTCCGAGACGATCGCCGAAATCGACGTCTTCCATGTACATGAAGTAGCGGGAGTCGAATCCGGAGATGGCGTCGAATGCGTCCCGTCGAACCAACAGGCACGAGCCGGACAGCCAGCCGACGGCCCGCTCGGTCAGAGCCTCATTTTCCTGGCGGTATCGAGTGGTCCAGGGATTCTTCGGCCACACGGTTCCCAGAATTGCGTGCCCCGCGCCGGAGGCGATGTCGGGAACCGCTCGCGCTGACGGATAGACACTGCCGTCGAGTTCGAGGACCTTGGGCCCGAGTGCACCGGCCCTTGGCCACCGATCTGCCGCAGCGACCAATTTGTCGAGTGAACCAGGTGCCCATTGGACGTCCGGATTGGAAATGACGATGAATTCGATCGCAGGATCGACCTCCGCGACGGCCCGATTTATGGCACCGCCGTAACCGATATTTCCACCCGTACGGAGCAGTCGGGCATGCTCGTACTTCGCCTCAGCAGCCTCGGGGGCTCCATCGGTCGACCCATTGTCGGCCATGATGACCTGGGGTTTTTCTGTCGTCGCCACAGCGAGTGTGCTCAAAAAGTTCTCGAGATGCTCGCCTGGCGAGTAGGTCACCGTTACCACGGCCAGCTTGGGACTCACGCCGGTCAGCCTAGCCGCCCGCAGCGCTCCGCCCGAACTGTGCGCGCCCCAGAGCGTCGTGAAGCGCCTCACGCCACGGACGCAGCGGGCTCAGTCCGGCCGCCGCCCACGCGTGGCCGGACAAGACCGAATACGCCGGGCGCGGGGCGGGGCGGACAAACTGCGCGCTGCTGCACGGGCGGACCCGGTTGGGGTCGGCTCCGATCTCCTCGAACACCGCGCGAGCCAGGTCGAACCAACTGGCCTGCCCGGCGTTGGTGGCGTGCAGCGTCGCACTGCCGGTGAAGGGTCGGGCGGCGAGTTCGAGCAGTCCGGCCGCAAGATCGAGGCTGTAGGTGGGTGAACCGACCTGGTCGTCAACGACGTCGACGAACTCACGCTCGGCTTCGAGCCTGCGCATGGTGCCGACAAAATCGCCGCCCTCGCCGGAGTACACCCAGGCGGTTCGAACAATCGCAGAATCGGCCCCGGACTCCCGCACCGCCTCCTCACCGGCCAACTTGGTGCGGCCGTACACAGTCGACGGACCGGTGGGTGCGTCGGTTTCGTAAGGGATGTGTACGTCGCCGGGGAAGACGTAGTCGGTGGATACGTGGATGAGCCGAGCACCGACGCGAGCACAGGCGCCGGCAAGGTTGCCCGGTCCGACCGCGTTGACTCGGGTAGCTGCCGCCTCGTCGGACTCCGCGGCATCCACCCCCGTGTAGGCGGCGCAGTTGATCACCACGCTGTTCGGCGTCACGTTGTTCGAGCTCATTATCCGCTCGACGGCGCTGAGGTCGGCGATATCCCACTGCGACGAATCGAACGCCGCAATGTCGAGACCCGCCGAACGAGCCAGCGTGTCGATGCGTGTTCCGAGTTGTCCACGGGCGCCGGTGAGCAGGATATTCGTCACACCGTTCAGTTTGGCACGCCGCGTCGAGGTACCCGCGACACGCGGGTAGACCAGTAACCTGGGTGGGTGTCACACCAGCAACCGCCACGCCGCGCACGTCCACGACCTGCGCCTGCTCGGCAGAAGACGAGCCCGGGACGGATTGCTGTCGCCGTTGTGTCGGTGCTGGTGCTACTGGTTACCGGATTCGCTTGGCGCGGAGTGGACTCCCTCCGCAACAGTCTCGCCACCGCGAGCGGCCTCGGTTTGGGCGGCGGCAAGGACGGTGCCATCGACATCCTGATGGTGGGAACCGACAGCCGAACTGATGCACATGGAAATCCGCTCTCACAGAAGGAGTTGGACTCGTTGCGCGCCGGCGAGGAGGTCGCGTCCAACACCGACACGATCATCTTGATCCGCGTACCCAACGACGGCAGCTCCGCCACCGCGATCTCCATCCCGCGCGACGCCTACGTCAACGTCCCGGGCATCGGGATGTCCAAGATCAACGGCGCCTTCGGTGCAACAAAGGAGACCGAGCGACTGCGTCTGGTCAACAACGGTGCCAGCGATTCGGAAGCCGATCGCAAATCCACCGAAGCCGGCCGCACCGCGCTGATCAAGTCCGTCTCGAACCTGACGGGCATCACTGTCGACCACTACGCCGAGATCGGTCTGCTCGGATTTGTCCTCCTGACCGATGCCGTCGGCGGCGTCGATGTCTGCCTCAACGCGGCGGTCGACGAACCGATGTCGGGCGCCAACTTTCCGGCCGGTGAACAAACTCTCGACGGATCCGATGCCCTCAGCTTCGTGCGGCAACGTCACGATCTCCCCCGCGGCGACCTCGACCGCATCGTCCGTCAGCAGGTCTTCATGGCCTCCCTCGTCAGCAAGGTCCTCAGCGCGAAAACACTGAGCGATCCCGGCAAACTCGGTTCGTTGACCAACGCCGTCGAACGCTCGGTTGTCATCGACGACGACTGGGACATCATCGAATTCGCCAAGCAACTGCAGAATCTCGCGGGCGGCAAAGTTCAGTTCGAGACAATCCCTGTGCTCGACATCAACGGGATGACCGACTACGGCGAGTCCATCGTCAAGGTCGATCCGAAGGATGTGAAGAAGTACATCGCGAGCCTGGTCGGGGCGGACGCCCCGACCGAGGAAACCACGACGTCGTCGGCACCGACTGTCGATGCGTCCAAGTTCACCGTCGACGTCGCCAATGCGAGTGACATCGCCGGACTTGCGAGCGGTGTCTCCGAGGCACTGAGCGCCCTCGGGTACAAGGAGGGCAAGGTCGGCAACAACACCGGCGCAAGTGTCTCCGAATCCACGGTTTTCGCGAAGTCCGCAGACGACGACGCAGCACTCGCTGTCGCCGACGCCCTCGGCGGTCTGACGGTGAAAGCGGATTCGTCGTTGTCTTCGAACACAGTTCGCGTCGTTCTCGCCGCGGACTACTCCGGCCCGCAATCCGCCGACTCCGTGTCGCCGAGCGATTCCAACTCCTCCACAACGTCGAACTCTGCCAGCACGACCGAGACCAGTCCGACGCCCGCTCCCCCCGGCCCTCCGATCGACGCGGCATCCAGCGGGCCGCGGTGTGTCAACTAACCACTGCGTAAACTGACCTGATGCCTTCACCTGTCGACAACCTGACCGACGCGCTCCTCGGACCGATCCTGGCTGCCGACCCAGCAGGCCCGCGGATCACGTACTACGACGACGCGAGCGGCGAGCGCATCGAACTCTCGGCGAGCACCTTGATGAACTGGGCGGCCAAGACCGCGAACATGGTGGTCGACGAGTTCTCTCTCGACCCGGGCGCGAAGGTCGCCGTGCTGCTGCCCGCACACTGGCAGAGTGTTGCCGTGCTGCTCGGTGTGTGGTGGGCTGGGTGCGAGGTAGTCCTCTCCCCCGATTCTGATACCGAACTCGCTTTTGTCACCGAGGACCGTCTCGTCGACGTCACTGATGTGCCCGAGGTTGCGGCTCTCTCGCTCGACGCTTTCGGAAAAGGCTTGAGTGACCTGCCGATCGGAGTTGCGGACTACGCGACCTCCATTCGTGTGCATGGCGATCAGTTCCGCAGTGCCGGAGCCGGATCCGCACTGGAAGGTCGATCGGTCGCGGAAACCATACGTGCTGCAACGGTAACGTCGACTGCTCGCGAGCTCACCTCCGTGGACCGAGTGCTGTCGAGTCAGTCGTGGGGTTCAGCGCAAGAACTCATCGACGGACTACTCGCCGTCTTCGCGGCCGGTGCTTCGCTCGTGCAGGTGGCCCACCCGGACGCGGAAGCTACCGCGCGCCGAGTGGGCACCGAAAAGATCACGAAGCAGTTCTGATTCAACGAGGGTCGATCAACCGGCGAGCGCACTGACCGGCGAGACCATCCCGGCGCGGCGAGCGGGCAGGAGTGACGCGATCACTCCGCAGATCCCACCGATCAACGTAATTGCCACCAATTGCGCCCAGGGAACCGCACCCAGGGCGATGTCGTCGATCCCGAACACCGATGCCGTCCCCGCGACGCCGAACACCAGACCGAACACAACTCCGATCACCGACGCGACTCCCGCCACGAGTAGAGCTTCCCAGATAAGCATTGCCCGAATTCCCCTCTTGGTCATGCCGAGTGCTCGCAGCAACCCGGATTCGCGTCGTCGTTCGAGGACCGAGAGCGCCATCGTGTTTCCGACACCGATGAGCGCTATCAGGACCGCGACCGACAGCAGTCCCGCAACCACCATGAGCATCGTGTCGAGGATCGAATCGAGGGTCGAACGCATCTCGGTCATGCCTTGAACATTGCTACCCGGCGCTTCCTGGCGAGCCAGTTCGGTGATTCGGTCGGTAGTTACCAGAGCTTGGTCGTCGGTCTCGGTATCGAGCCTGACCCAGTAGGCATCAGTGGTTGGCAGTGTCGCGGCCACAGTGAGGTCCCCCCGGTCCAGCAGTGCCGGTTGACCTTTCACACCCTCGACGACACTGAGGTTGATGCTCCCACGGTCCCCGCGCACCGTCACGGTGTCGCCGGTGCCAAGTCCGAAGTCGGTCAACGCCGCCGGCGAGAGGACTAATTGCCCTGCACCCGGTACCGAAATATCGGTACGCAGAACATCTTTCACCTGCGCCGCATCAACTCCGTAACCTGGTAAATCACCATGTCCGTCAAGAATCAGTTCGGCATTTTCCAGCCCGGCCACCGCGCTCACACCGTCGACCAGGCCGATGCCGGTACCGAGCGCGGCAGGCAGGGGCGCAGAATCCGAACCGCTCACCATCACGTCGACCGGAAACTGACTGTCCATGGCTCCGGGCGCAGCAGCTTTGACGGTGGCGATCCCGACAACCAGGGTGCTCGTCAGTGCGACACCGATCAGCAATGCCACTGCGGTGGCGGATGTTCGACGCGGATTGCGGCCGGCGTTACCTGCGGCAAGGCCACCGACCGGACCGATTGCACGCGCCAGCAGTCCGCCGGCCTTGTTGACCAGTGCGGGAACGATCCGCCCCGCCAACGCTGCGATCCCCAGGAACGAGAGCAGACCGCCGATCGTTGCCGGCAGCACCTGCTGCCCACTGACGCCCAGAACCGTCATCGCAATACCGGCCAGCAGAAGCACAACTCCCAACACACGGCGCACGAGGGAATCTTGAACACGTTCCGGCTGCGACTCCATGGGCGCAAGGGCCGCCATCGGCGAAAGCCTGGTGGCGGCGCGTCCCGGAGCCGACGCTGCGACCATGGTCATCACAATGCCCACCGCGAGCCCGGCCAAAACAGTCACGTGCGTGACGCTCAGCGTCGAGAGCGGCACGGGCACATCGGCAACGGTGGCGGCCCAGCCAACCAACCATGCGAGACCAACCCCGAGTCCCACACCGATCACCGAGGCGACCACTCCGACAACTGCGGCTTCTGCGCGGATGCTTCGGTGAACCTGCGGAGCGGTTGCACCGACGCACCGCAGCAATGCAAGTTCCTGAGTGCGAGCAGCAAGCAGAACTGCAAAAGTATTGGCGATGACCAGTGCCGCAACGACCACCGCGATGGCACCGAACGCCAGAAGGATCGTGCTCAGTATCTTGGTGCCGCCCAGGAACTGCGCAGCCGCGGCGTCGGTAGCTTCCGCACCGGTGATCACCGTCGCATCGGCAGGCAGCGCTGCCTCGACGCGGTCGGCGAGTTGCCGCGGGGAACTGGAACCGTCACCGGCAATACGGAATTCACGCGTCGCGGACTTTCCAGCCCACGAGCTCACCTGCTCGGGTGTTGCAAATACCTTCATTCCACCGAGCCGCTGCGCCGATCCCGCCAAGTCCACCAGCCCGACAACCCGTGCGGTCGGCGCCGTCGCCTCGTCCGAGTTACCCGCTGTCACTGTGACATCGGCACCCACCGGGATCCCCACGTCAACACTCACCAGCACCTGTCCCGGCCCGATGGGCAAAACACCCTCAGCGAGTTTCTGCCACCGCAGGTCCGCACTGGCAGCAATCGACAGCGCCTCACCGTACGAGGCACCCTTGACTTCGGAATCCACGCGGACCGATCCCGACACGTCCTCGGCCACCGCGCGAACCCCCGAAACCGATTCCAGGGCATCGGCACTCACTCCCGGCCGGAAGCAACAACGTCCGTCGTTTCATACTGAGAGGCAAGGGATTTACTGATACTGGCATCGACCGTGGAACTCAACGTCAGCGTCGCGACGATGTACCCGACCGCGATCACCACTGCCAGGATCGATGCTACGTAGCGGCCCGCGTGCGCCTTCGCCTGCGCAATTGCCAACCCTCTCATCGCAGCACGCTCGCGGTTTCCGGCGCGCCTGCCAGGTCGTCGGCACCGAGAGCACGCATCGCACCGATCACGGAATCGACAGTGGGACGAAGGATTTCGCCGGCAATACGACCGTCGGCGATCAATACCACCCGATCGGCATACGACGCAGCCAAGGGATCGTGAGTCACCATCACCACCGTCTGCCCGCTCTCACGCACTGCGGTACGCAACAATCCGAGAACCTCTGTCCCCGAGCGCGAATCAAGATTTCCGGTCGGCTCGTCCGCGAAGATCACGTCCGGCGCCGGCAGTAGTGCTCGCGCCACCGCCACGCGTTGCTGCTGGCCGCCCGAGAGTTCGTGAGGCAAGTGATCGAGGCGATGGGTCAGCCCGAGCCGGGTGACCACCTCGTCCATCCACTTCTGCGAGGGCTCGCTCCCGGCCAACCGCATGGGCAAGAGCATGTTTTCCCGCGCCGAGATCACCGGCAAGAGATTGAAGGCCTGAAATACGAAACCTATACGCTCACGACGCAATTCGGTCAGTTCGGTATCCCCTAGCTTTGTCACCTCGGTATCACCGAGGAACACACTGCCACCTGAAACGGTATCGAGACCGGCAAGACAATGCATGAGCGTCGACTTCCCGGACCCGGACGGACCCATGATCGCCGTGAACATTCCCCGCCCGAAATCGACGTCGATGCCGCCGAGTGCGTGCACAGCTGTTTCGCCGGTGCCGTAAATCTTGGTGACACCACGCGCCGTGATCGCCGGTGGCACTGCTTTTCCAGGCGTATTGACCCTGTGCTGATTCATGGTGTCGACGGTATGGGAGCGCGCACGCTGTTCGCGTCGGAGCGCGGGGCCATCTTCAGCGGGAGGGTGTCATCCCAGG
The DNA here is from genome assembly GCF_030056815.1 of Rhodococcus sp. IEGM 1379. Lineage (GTDB taxonomy): Bacteria > Actinomycetota > Actinomycetes > Mycobacteriales > Mycobacteriaceae > Rhodococcus_F. Next base: position 153,673 of record NZ_JASHKR010000006.1, on the reverse strand, counting down.
GGAGGACAGTCTGCAGTACCCAAGAGGTCTGCGCGACGAACCAAACCGACTTGGAAGGCGAAGACGACTGCCTGCACACGGTCTCGAGATTTGGTTTTCGAAAGAACTCGTCCCACATGGGTTTTCACGGTCGTTTCGGAAACGTGAAATTTGGCGGCGATCTCCGAGTTGGACAGTCCGTACGCCATGGCTTCGAGGACTTCCACTTCCCGCGGCGTCAACTCTTCCGGCAACTGCACTGCGGGCGCCGAGCCTTCGAGTAGTGGCCCGACGTGTTGGAGCAACCGTCGAGTGGCCCGGGCCTCGATCACCGCATCACCGCGGTGCACTGTGCGAATAGCGTCGAGCAACTGTTCCGGTGGTACGTCCTTGAGGAGGAATCCGCTGGCACCGGCTCGGATTGCCGACATCACGTACTCGTCGTTGTCGAAAGTGGTGAGCACCACCACTTTCGGAGCGTTCGGGTTGGCCAGCAACCGCCGCGTTGCTTCGATTCCATCCATGCGCGGCATCTGTACGTCCATGAGCACCACATCGACGCGGCGGGTAGCCAGTTCCGTGAGAGCGTGCTGCCCATCGGACGCCTCGAGCACCACGTGGAGATCCGGTTGGGAATCGATCACCATTCGGAAGCCGGCGCGGACCAGTTGCTGATCGTCGACCAGTGCCACTGCGATCGGATTCGCCTGTTCGTCCATGCCGTTCACCCTAAGTGCCACCTAGCCGGTCCGGTACGGCAGGACGCCGCGCACGCTGTATCCACCGCCGGGCCGAGGGCCCGCCATGACAGTGCCGCCGTGCAGGCGTGCGCGCTCCGCCATCCCGATCAGGCCTTGCCCACCGGGTGAAGATTCGACCAAGGCAGCACTGCCGCCGCGTCCGTCGTCGGTGATTCCGAGTACGAGTTCGGTTTCGGTCCAGGTCATCTCGACGGCGGCGTGGGCGCCCGGCCCTGCATGCTTGAGAACATTGGTCAGCGATTCCTGCATGATGCGATACGCGGTCAATCCGGCACCTGCCGACAGTTCGCGCGGATCACCGGTGACAGTTACGTCGACGTCGAGGCCACTGCGCTTCAATTCACCGAGCAGGGTAGCGATATCGCCGACGCCCGGAATCACCGCAAAGTCTCGTGGACTGTCTTCGCGGAGCACGGACAAGAGTGCCCGCATGTCGGTCAGGGCCTGCCGACCCGTAGCCGCGATGGTTTCGAGTGCCCGGACCGCGGCCTGTGGATCTTGTGCTGCGCTGTAGCGTCCACCGTCGGCCTGGGCGATGACGACGGTCAACGAGTGGGCGACGATGTCGTGCATCTCGCGGGCGATTCGCGAACGCTCACTGATGGTGGCGATTTCGGCTTCCTGGGCTCGCTCGAGTTCGAGAAGTTGCGCGCGTTCCGTGAGGCCCTCCAATTGCTTGGTACGGACGCGCCGTAAGTCTCCGAACGCCCACACGGCAAGAACGAAGACCATCACCGCCACGCACTGAAACAGCAACGCCGAGAGCGCGATGTCTTCGTAGTTGAAATAGCGGATCGCCGCCGCGATCGCCCCGAGTAGCCCCAAACCCAACCCGGTGAGGCTGCTCCATCGCGCGCCGTACGCGGCCAGCGCATACAGCGAGATCGGCACCGCGATCGCGCTGCCGAGCAGCGTGTTCCCGATAAAGATCACGTGTAGGACCGCAAAAGCCGCAACTGTCATGCCGGAAAGTTCGGGCTTGGATCGCCGCCACGCGAGCGGGACTGTCATGCCCAGGGTGATCGGCACAGCGAGCGGGCCGGTTTCTACCGCCACTACCAGACTGAAGAGTGTCACCAGGACCGCGATACAGATATCGATACCGCGTGAATGATCCGCGCTCCAACGGACGAAGCGTTCACTAGTCGGAAAGCGAGCCATGCCGCCAACAGTAGCGACTCAGCTCGTGTAGCCGCCGTCTGCGAGTCCCGCCTCGATCTCGAAGCGATTCTTCCGGCCGGGGTGCCGGATCTCTTCGACGAGGTATTTCGCCCCGAATACGATTCCGTACCTTGCCCATTGGTCCGCGTGAATCGCTTCGTGCCGGAGCACTGCGCGGGCGATATTGCGACGCGTGAGGTACACCCCACCGAGAGTTGTTCCGCCGCGGGCAAATCCGCGGCGCATTCCGGTGGCGACAAATATGCCGAATTCCGGGTCGAATGTGACGTCGGCACCCAGGAGTCGCGCATAGAGCAGTGCCAGGCGTGTAACAAAGGCGGCCTGCGCGCTGCCCCGACTAGCTCGGATCAGCGGCAGGCCGCGATGTTCAGGCACGAAAAATCTCTAGCCCAGCAGCTTGTCGCGCAGCGCCTTGTCCTTCTCCAGAACCATCGCTTCGAGGCTTTCCTGGAAAACCACCATGGCAGCCTGCAGAGCCGGATCCGAAGCTCCGAGAATGCGTGCCGCCAGCAGGCCGGCATTGCGAGCGCCGCCGATGGATACCGTCGCCACCGGCACACCGGCCGGCATCTGGACTATGGACAGCAGGGAGTCCATACCGTCGAGGTACTTCAGCGGAACCGGTACACCGATGACGGGCAACGGTGTTGCGGAGGCAACCATTCCGGGAAGGTGCGCCGCCCCGCCGGCTCCGGCGATGATGACCTTGATGCCGCGGCCCGCTGCATCCTTGGCGTAGTCGAGCATCCGCTGAGGCGTGCGGTGCGCGGAGACAACACCGACCTCGAAGCGGATTCCGAACTCGGCGAGCGCTTCGGCTGCGGCCTCCATGACCGGCCAATCCGAGTCACTGCCCATGATCAGGCCGACCTGTGCGCCCATACTTTCACTCACCGTGTACATCCCATCCATCGGTCCAAACTGCGTACGAAAGCCAATGCGCTGCCCGTTCAGCCCGTTCCCGAACTGCGGCAACATAATTCGGATCGTCGATCGAACCGGCGCCGCCGACGATGTTGACGTGCCCGATCTTGCGATCCTTGCGCTCACCCTTGCCATAGAGGTGAATCTTGGCATCCGGCATCCGTGCGAAGAGGTGATGGACGCGCTCGTCCATCGTCATCTCGGGAGCTTCGGGGGCACCCAACACATTTGCCATCACCGTGACCGGCGCGATGGGCGTGGTATCGCCGAGTGGGTAGTCGAGTACCGCGCGCAGGTGCTGCTCGAACTGCGAGGTACGGGCACCGTCCATGGTCCAGTGGCCGGAGTTGTGCGGACGCATCGCCAGTTCGTTGACAATCAGGCGGCCGTCGGTGGTCTCGAACAGTTCCATCGCCATCGCGCCGACAACACCGAGTTCCGACGCGATCCGCAGCGCCAACTGTTCGGCTTCTGCAGCCACGGCGTCGGAAAGATCGGGAGCCGGTGCGATCACCACGGCGCACTGGCCGTTTCGCTGCACGGTCTCCACGACGGGCCACGACGCACCCTGCCCGAACGGTGACCGCGCCACCATTGCCGACAGCTCACGGCGCATCGAGACCATTTCCTCGACGATCAGCGGCACACCCTTGTCCAACTGCTCCGTGACGATCGCCTCGGCTTCCTCGGAGTCGTCGGTGATCCACACTCCGCGGCCGTCGTAGCCGCCGCGTGTTGCCTTGATGACTACCGGCCAGCCGTGCTCGGCCCCGAAACGTACGACGTCCTCGGCCCACGTCACCTCGGCGTACGCGGGAATCGGTGCACCCAACTCGGCCAGCTTGCGACGCATCAGCAATTTGTCCTGAGCGAAGATGAGCGCGTGCGGCGGCGGCTGCACGTTGACGCCCTCGGCGACCAGCACCTCGAGGTGCTCGGTCGGAACCTGCTCGTGATCGAACGTGAGCGCGTTGGATCCGACGGCTGCTGCTCGCAGTGCGTCGAGATCGTCGTGGCTACCCAGGACGACATCAGGGCTGACCTGCGCCGCCGGCTCTCCGGCCGTGCCCGAGAGCACACGAAGCGTCTGGCCGAGAGCGACCGCTGCCTGGTGCGTCATTCGGGCCAGCTGTCCGCCACCGATCATGGTGACGACAGGCATCGAAGAGTTTGCCGGTCGCGCGCTGGTTGGGCGGGCGGGAGTCTGATCTGCGTTGTTGCCGGTCACGGCTCTCAATATTGTCATGTGCCGCAGCGGGGCGTTCAATCAGCAGCCTCTATCTGTGATTCTGCTGATATTCCACGCAAAATTGGTGGCGACGCGGTTTCGTTTCGTAAACTCGTTTGTTGTGCCATTTGTCGACGGGGTAATCGCCCGCATACCCCAGCCGTTCCGAGATATCGCTCTGCGTCACAGCGAGCTGATCAAGTTCGCGATTGTCGGCGGCACGACCTTTCTGATCGACTCTGGCATCTTCTACACGCTCAAGTTGTCGATCCTCGAATCCAAGCCGATCACGGCCAAGATCATCGCCGGCGTGATTGCAGTGATCGCGTCGTACATCCTCAATCGGGAGTGGTCATTCAAGAATCGCGGCGGCCGTGAACCCGCACATGAGGCGGCGTTGTTCTTCATCATCAGCGCTATCGGCGTAGTGATCAGCTTCATTCCGCTGTACTTCTCACGCTACGTATTCGATCTCCGAATTCCGGAGGTCAGTTTTGCGATGGAGAACGTCGCCGACTTCATCAGCGCCTACATCATCGGCACTCTCCTGCAGATGGTGTTCCGCTTCTGGTCGTTCCGCAAGTTCGTGTTCCCCGAAGAGAACAGTCCCGTCAACATCGACGGCACCACTCGGACCGCCGAAGAAGAAGAGGAACTCGGGCACTCCTGATCGCGCTCAGCGCGGTTCCCGGAGCACGCTCACGTAAGCCGGTCGTTCCTGTCCCCGCCCTGTCGCCACCGGCAAGAACACCGCGAACAGAGCCGGCTTGCGCCGTTGCAGTTCGAGTCTCCCGCCGTCCATTTCGATCAGTGCCCGGGCAAGCGCCAATCCGACGCCGGTCGAGCCGGCTCCGGAGAATCCACGATCGAAAATGTGCGGGGCAAGATTGTTGTCGACGCCTTCGCCCTCGTCGGTCACCTCGACACACACCATCGGTTCCCGTTGACCCGCTCCCTCGATCAACCGCACCGAGACCGCGGCGTTGCCGCCGCCATGCGCATACGCGTTGTCGACCAAGACCGAGACGGCTTCCCGCAAACGAGAACCCGTGGTCGACGCGAGCACACCCCGGTCACCGCTGAGAAGGAGTTTCCGGCCGTCGTCCTCGAACTGTGGCCGCCAATCGCGCGTCACGCTCTCGAGTTCGCCGACCACGGACACACTCTTGGCCGCAGAACTGCTGCTTCGCGAAGACCGGACCAACTCGTCGATTCCGTCCGTCAACCGGTCGACCTGAGCCATGGCTTCTTCGGCCTCGTTGACCACGTCGGGGTCCTCGTGCACCGACAACTCGTCCAGACGTAACCGCACTGCGGTGAGTCGGCTGCGCAACTGGTGCGAGACGTCGGCAACCAACGTGCGCTCCCGTTGCAACCGACCCGCAATTTCGACGGTCGCAGCATCGAGAACATCGGAGACCCGATCGAGTTCCGGGATGGCGTGGCGCCGGGGATCGGGCCGGAAGTCGCCTTCTGCCAGTCGCGCCGCCCGGTCTGCGACGTCTTGCAGCGGATCGGCGAGTCGGCGCGCGGTCACAACGGCGACAACAGCGCCGGTCGTCATCGCAAGGAGGACAAGAATCCCGACCGCAGCAACAGCCTGCTTCTGCTGACTACGCAGTTTCTCCGAGGGAACCTCGAGACGAAGTGAACCCGACGATCCCATTGCCAGCGATTCGACGAGCGGATTCTTCACCGTCGTTTCACCGATATCAACACGGGTCGCCCCGTCCGACACCGTCGGATACACGATCACGAGACGGCCGTCGTTCGGGGTGAGAACCCGCAGTGCGCCCGTGTCGAGGGCTCCGTCGACCACTCCACTCGCACCCTCTTGAGCGATCACCTCGGTCGCCATCCGGTCCAAGCGGACACGCAAGTCGCTCCGGCTCACATCCTCGACCCACAACCACGCGGTGTAGATCAGCGGAGCGCCGAGAAGTAGAGCCGTGAGGATCACGACACCGAGAATCGATTGAAGAATGCGACGACGCATCGACAGGGTGCGTTCTAGTCGGTGTTGATGCGGAAACCGACTCCGCGCACCGTGGCGATTCGACGTTCGACAGCCGGTCCCTCGTCGCCGATCTTCCGGCGCAGCCAGGACATGTGCATGTCCAAAGTTTTTGATCCACGAAGTTCGACGTCGCCCCAGACCTCGCGCAGGATCGTATCTCGCGAGACAACTTCACCGGCATGCTCTAGGAGCACCCGCAGGAGTTCGTATTCCTTGTTGGCCAATGCGATCTCGGATCCGTTGACCAGAACGCGACGAGCTGCCGGTTCGAGGCGGATGCCACCGACCTCGACGATGCTGTCTTCACGGCTGCCATGCCGACGGAGCAGTGCTCGAACGCGGGCCATGAGTTCTGCAAGGCGAAACGGCTTTCCGACGTAGTCGTCGGCGCCCGCATCGAGACCGACGACAAAATCGACCTCGTCGGTTCGAGCGGTCAACATCAGTACCGCCAACCCCGTTCGATGTGCACGAATCTGGCGGCACACCTCGAGACCGTCCATTCCGGGCAGGCCGAGATCGAGAATCAACAGATCGAAATCACCCTCGAGCGCTTGTTGAAGTGCAGCGGGCCCGGTCTGTTCGACGGTTACCGTGTACCCCTCGCGCCCCAATGCTCGAGCAAGCGGTGCAGCGATGGCCTCGTCGTCTTCGGCTAGCAATACGGCAGTCACAGGAACAGAGTACGTACTGCGGCCCTTTACACGTTGATTACCAGCCGTTTTCGTCGTCCGCGTCGTGATCGGCCGGGTAGTGATCGTCGGGGCGATTGCGTTCCCGAGGTTGCAAGGTGGAGTCGAAAACCTGGTGATAGAGCATCGCGTGAACCTGCTCGACGTCCGGGATGTCATCGAATTCGAGCGGATCGTCACTGGCCGACGCGATCACGAGAGTGCCGGTCTTGAGCATTCGATCGATCAGGCCGTGCCGAAATTGGACGTTGCTGATCCGGCCCATCGGAATATCGATACCGGTGTGCGTCAGCACGCCGTGCCGAATGAGGACTCGTCGATCAGTGACTATGAAATGCGTGAATTTCCAGACCGTGAACGGTGCCACCGAACGCCAGAGAACAACTCCCAGCCAGATGGCACCGATCGAGATCGACAGAACGGTTCGCGTCGTACCGTCCGCCCGATCCTGCGTCAGCCCGAGCAGAAACCCGGCCACGGCCGTCGCCAGGACAAACGTGAGTGCCGGAAGCACCAACATCTTCCAGTGCGGATGCCGATGCAGGATCAGTTCCTCGTCTTGTGCGAGAGCATCTTCCGGATATCCCATGAGTGGCAGTCTGCCACCTCAGCCGGACAGTGCTGTCAGGGCTTGCTGAGCTTGCGCAGCGCCAACGGTGTGATGACGATGATGATGCCGTAGAGCACCATCCAGATGCCGACGACGATTCGGAACACCTCGAGCGAAAGTTCCGGCTGCAGCAGCACGACGGCTCCGGCGACGATGCTGATGACGCCCAGCACGATCGACAGTCCGCGATCCACCGTTCCGCCCTTGGCCGCGTCGACGATGTCGAGTACACCGCGGAACACCCACCACGCGCCGATCACGAGGGCGATCAGCACCACCGTCTGGAGCGGGCTGCGCAGAACGAGGAAGCCGAGGAGCACCGCGAGTGCACCGGAAATCGCAACGAGAGTCCGAGTCGCACCGGTTGCGGTGACGTCGGCGAAGGAACGGATGATCTGGACGATGCCGAAGCCGAAGAGCTGGATCGCGATCACTACGGCTACAACGAACAGCGTCGCGTTCGGCCAAGCGAGAACCGCGATACCCAGTCCCAGAGTGAGGACGCCGAGTAGCACCGTTACACCGGTGAGGAGCCGACGGGCACTTTCCGCCATCTCGGATTCGGTCGGAAGCACGATAGGTGTGGTCATGACCGAAAAATATCACTCGAACGGACGAAAACCGACGAGGCTCGCTATTCTTCTAGTCTGCGGTCGGAGCAGCCCGCAAATGAGTGATGTCTCCAGCCGCAACAGCGAAAGTTTCACCGCCGCCGTCTTCGATCTCGATGACAACGCGACCGGAGGTGTCGATGTCGGTTGCGATACCGAAAACCTCTTTGTCTCCGGGCAGTACTGCTCGAACGCGTTTGCCGAGCGTCCCGCAGCGCTGACGATATTCGGCCGCCAACACGGCCGTGTCCCATCCTGATTTCTCCCAACCACGGAACTGCCTCGCCAATTCGCGTGCAATTGCTCGAACCAACGTGTCGCGGTCGATCGTCTCGGCGTTCTCGAGGAGCAACGACGTAGCCGTCGGCACCGGAAGTTCGTTTTCCCCGAGACTGACGTTCAAGCCGACACCCACCACGACGGCAGGGTCGGGGGTGGTCCGTGCCACCTCTGCCAGAATGCCGGCCACCTTCTTGTCCCCGATCAGAACGTCATTGGGCCACTTCAGTTCTGCCGGCACCTCGGCTACCGACCGCAACGCGTCGACGACGGCGATACCGGCCAGAAGCGGCAGCCACCCCATGTCCGCAAGGTTCAGTCCGGGCATGACCAACAGAACCGACATCGAGATCTGGGCCTGCGCCGGGCTGACCCAACTGCGTGAGTGTCGACCGCGCGCGCTTTCCTGGTACTCGGCAATCAGCACATGACGATCGGCACCGAGATCCGAAGCGCGGACCAAGAGATCGGCATTGGTGGATCCGGTGCGTTCGACAACGTCGAGCCGGTTCCAGAAAGCACGGGCGTCGGTGTTGTCGTCACTGCGCACGAGGACGCGTCGCAACGCGGCGTGATCGAGGGGCGGTCGGTTCAGGTCGGTCCACATAGTCCCAGCCTAGGACGACAAGCAAAATGTACTGGTCAGTAGCTTCGGTTGGTCAAACCTCCACAACCGGACCTGCCTTCGAGCCGGCCCAACTGCTCTCGTTAAGCTCACGACTCATGACCACTGTCCAAGAGCCGAACGCGCCGGAGGCGGCGACCGCACCCGATATCCACACGACCGCGGGAAAGCTCGCGGATCTGCGGATTCGGCAAGCGCAGGCGCAGGCACCGAGCGGCGAAGCCGCCATCGACAAAGTCCACGCCAAAGGCAAACTGACCGCCCGTGAGCGCATCAACGCACTCCTCGACGAGGGTTCGTTCGTCGAACTCGACCAATTGGCCCGTCACCGCTCGGTGAACTTCGGCCTCGCTGACAACCGTCCCGTCGGCGACGGCGTCGTCACCGGCTACGGCACCATCGACGGCCGCGACGTCTGCGTCTTCTCGCAGGACGCCACCGTCTTCGGTGGATCCCTCGGCGAAATCTACGGTGAGAAGATCGTCAAGGTCATGGACCTCGCGATCCGCACCGGCCGTCCGCTGGTCGGCATCAACGAAGGCGCCGGCGCCCGCATCCAGGAAGGCGTCGTCTCGCTCGGCCTGTACGGCGAGATCTTCCACCGCAACGTCCAGGCATCCGGCGTCATCCCGCAGATCTCCCTGATCATGGGCCCCGCTGCCGGCGGCCACGTCTACTCCCCCGCCCTCACCGACTTCGTCGTGATGGTCGACGAGACCTCTCAGATGTTCGTCACCGGCCCCGACGTGATCAAGACCGTCACCGGCGAAGACGTCACCATGGAGGATCTGGGCGGCGCACGCACCCACATGGTCAAGTCCGGTGTCGCTCACTACGTCGCTTCCGGCGAGCAGGACGCCCTCGACTACGTCAAGGACCTCCTGAGCTACCTGCCCAGCAACAACCAGGCCGCAGCACCGCGCGGCGAGATCACCGATCCGATCGTCGGATCCATCGAGGAAAGCCTCACTGCCGAGGACATCGAACTCGACACCCTGATCCCCGATTCGGCCAACCAACCGTACGACATGCACGAGGTCATCCGTCGCATCCTCGATGACGACGAATTCCTCGAGGTCCAGGCCGAGCGCGCGATGAACATCATCGTCGGCTTCGGTCGCGTCGACGGCCGCAGCGTCGGCATCGTCGCGAACCAGCCCATGCAGTTCGCCGGTTGCCTCGATATCGATGCTTCCGAGAAGGCTGCGCGCTTCGTCCGTACCTGCGACGCGTTCAACGTCCCGATCATCACTCTCGTCGACGTCCCGGGCTTCCTGCCCGGCACCGAGCAGGAGTACAACGGCATCATCCGCCGCGGCGCGAAGTTGCTGTACGCGTACGGCGAGGCCACAGTCGGCAAGATCACGGTCATCACCCGCAAGGCTTACGGCGGAGCGTACGACGTCATGGGCTCCAAGCACATGGGCGCCGATCTCAACCTGGCATGGCCGACCGCACAGATCGCCGTCATGGGCGCTTCGGGCGCTGTCGGATTCGTTTACCGCAAGCAGCTTCTCGAAGCCGCGAAGAACGGTGACGACGTCGATGCATTGCGTTTGAAGCTGCAGAACGAGTACGAGGACACCCTCGTCAATCCGTACGTCGCTGCCGAGCGCGGCTACGTCGACGCGGTCATCCCGCCGTCGCACACCCGTGGCCAGATCGTCGCCGCACTGCGACTGCTCGAGCGTAAGTCTGTTTCCCTTCCGCCCAAGAAGCATGGGAACATTCCCCTATGACCGCTATCACCGAAGACATCACGCGTGAAGATGTCGCAGTTGTAGAGGCTCAGTCTGCCAACGGTGTCGTCGTCGACGAATCTGCAGCTGACGGCGTCCTCACTGAACTGACGAAAACCCCGGTTTCCGACGCGTCCGTGATCAAGATCGTCAAGGGTTCGCCCTCCGACGTCGAGATCGCGGCGCTGGTCAGTGTCCTTGCTGCTGCGGCCGGCGGCGGCTCCGCTCCGGCCGAGACCGTTCCCACGGAAACATGGGGCAATCCGACACAGTTCCATCGCACGCGTGCGCCGTACTCTCCGTACGCGTACCTGAACCCGTCGATGCGCCGCGGCTGATCTAGCCTGCTCATGTGACTCAACTAGTTCTGGCTTCGGCATCCCCGGCTCGCCTCGCAGTTCTGCGGGCAGCCGGGGTTTTGCCTGTTGTACGTGTGTCCGGTATCGACGAGGACAAGATCGCCGACGAACTCGGTCCGGGTGCCGCCCCCGAAAAGGTGGTCACGGTCCTGGCCGAGGCCAAGGCCGCCGAGATCGTTCCCGGTTTGGCTGCCGACGGTTTGACCGATGTTGTTGTCGTCGGCTGTGATTCGATGCTTTTGATCGATGGCGAATTGCAGGGGAAGCCAGGCAGTGTCGATATCGCGCGTCGCCGCTGGGCCGCTATGGCCGGTCGCAGTGCCACATTGCTCACCGGCCACTGTGTAATGCGGGTGATCGAGGGCAACATAGTCCGCGTGGCCTCCGATCACAGTGCCACCGTGGTGCATTTCGCCAATCCGTCGACGGCAGACCTCGAAGCTTATCTCGCCACCGGCGAACCACTACAGGTTGCGGGCGCGTTCACCCTCGACAGCCTGGGCGGATGGTTCGTCGAGAAAATCGAGGGCGACCCGTCGAGCGTCATCGGTATCGGATTACCTTTGGTCCGAACACTTTTGGAGCGCGTCGGCGTTTCCGTCTCCGAACTGTGGCGGACCCAGAGCGTTCTCTAGGCTACGAGCCTCACGAAAAGTGAAATTACTCACCTGACTCGGCCGAGTTCTGCCGGAGATTTGTGAGCACCGTCAGCCGCCGATCGGAAGTCTCACCGAACAATTGAGGAATTCGGCGATCGCAGCAGATCCAGGACTACGGCAACGGGCGGCGGTGCACCGAACTTGTTAGAAGCGCCACTGCCTCCGGGAGCGCCTAGAATCGATGAAGTCCGTCTTCGAACCGATCGATTCGCCTTACAGGAGCCTGCCCGTGCCCGTTGCCCCCGATCCTTCGCCCGCGTTTGCCGAGTTCAGCCATCCCGACCGGTTGGTCTCGACCGAATGGCTGTCGGCAAACCTCGGTACGCCGGGACTGAAGGTGGTCGAGTCCGACGAGGACGTTCTGCTCTACGACATCGGGCACATTCCCGGCTCCGTGAAGATCGACTGGCACCTCGATCTCAATGACCCGGTCACGCGCGATTACATCGACGGTGAGGCCTTTGCCGACCTGATGAACCGCAAGGGCATCAGTCGCAGCGACACCGTTGTCATCTACGGCGACAAGAGCAACTGGTGGGCAGCGTACGCACTGTGGGTGTTCACCTTGTTCGGGCATGAGGACGTCCGTCTGCTCGACGGCGGACGCGACGCCTGGATCGCCGAAAACCGCGACACGTCGTTCGACGTCCCGAATGCCACGTCCACCGACTATCCCGTGGTGGAGCGAAACGACGCCTCGATCCGCGCTTTCAAGGACGACGTTCTCTCGCACCTCGGCACCGGTCCACTGATCGACGTGCGATCACCGCAGGAGTACACCGGCGAACGCACCCACATGCCTGATTACCCGGAGGAAGGCGCGTTGCGCGGCGGACACATTCCCAGTGCCCGCAGCATTCCGTGGGCAAAGGCCGCAGCACCCGACAGCCGTTTCCGCACTCGCGCAGAACTCGACGAGATCTACGGCGATCTGTCGCGCGAGGACAAGATCGTGGCGTACTGCCGAATCGGTGAGCGTTCGAGCCACACGTGGTTCGTCTTGACTCACTTGCTCGGTTACCCCGACGTCCGCAACTACGACGGTTCGTGGACCGAGTGGGGCAACGCTGTTCGTGTCCCCATCGCTATCGGCGAAGAGCCCGGCGACGCTCCCCTCGAGGTTTCGGCATGAGTTCTGTACCACCAGCATTGGCCGAGATCGTCGAGGACTTCGCGGCCGTCGGCACGTCCGACAAGCTGACACTGCTTCTCGAATTCAGCCGTGAACTTCCGGCGTTGCCTCCCGAACTCGAGCAGAGCGCGATGGAGCCGGTTCCGGAATGCCAGTCACCACTGTTCCTTTCGGTCGACGATTCCGATCGCGCCAAGGTGCGGCTATATTTCAGCGCTCCCGCCGAGGCCCCGACCACCCGCGGTTTCGCGTCGATCCTGGCGCAGGGCCTCGACGGGCACAGTGCCGACGAGATCCTCGCTGTTCCCGACGACTTCTATTCGGAACTCGGCCTGGCTGCGGCAGTCAGTCCGCTGCGACTGCGCGGCATGTCCGCAATGCTCGCTCGCATCAAGCGTCGCTTGCGGGGCTGAGAGAGAGACATGGAATTCACCGAACTTGCCGACTACGCGATTCCCAGCGGATCGCTGATCGAATGGTTACCGTGCGCAACCGGTCCGTGGACGCCTGATCCGCGGCCCGCGTCGTACATTCACGAGGCCCACCTGCAACGCTCCTCCGCAGGCTCGGGCGATAAGTCATGGCTGGGTACAGCTTTCGAGATTCCCGGCCCGTTGGACGTCAACGCATTTCGAATTGCGTTGCGGCAGTGGATCGATCGTCATGAGGTTTTGCGCTCACATACGGCACTCGACACCTCGACCGGCGCAATCACCCGGCACACTGTGCCGATCGACGGCATCGACATCGGAGTTGTCAACCACGGTTACGACGCGCTGAGCCAGGTCAACTTCGAGCACCTTCACCGTCTGTTCGACGATTTTGCTTCCCCCCACAGTTGGCCGTCGTACGTGTTCGCGACGCTCACACCTCGGGGCGGCGACGGCCCGTCCACAGTGTTCTTTGCTGCCGACCACTCGATCATCGACGGCTTCTCGATCGTTCTGATCGCGCATGAGATCACCTCGCTCTACCGCGAAGCGCTGACGGGCAATCCGGCCAACTTGTTCCCGGTCGGTAGTTACGTCGATTTCGGGGCCCTCGAACGCGAACAGATGTCCGACCGGGAGACCGAAGACGCAGCTCTCGAGGTCTGGAGCAAGGCACTCGCCGACGGCGGCCTACCGCAGTTTCCGCTACCTATCGGAGATCGTGGCACCGAGTCCCAGAACGGACTCTCGATGTGGCTTCTCGACTCCGATCACTCCAAGCGGTTCAGTGCACGTTGCACCGAGGCCGGAGTCGGTTACTTCGCCGGTTTACTGGGCGCGCTTGCCGCCGTCGGCCATGATGTTGCCGGCGCGGACCGCTTCCAGATCGTGACTCCGGTCCACACTCGCTCCGCTCAGGAATGGGCCGGCGCTCTCGGCTGGTTCGTGGGTTTGTGTCCGATCGATTTTCCGGTCGGAGACGACACCTCGTTCGACACTCTCGCGCGGCGAGCCGCCGAGTCCCTTACCGCGATGAAGCCTGCTGCGGCCATCCCCTTCGATCGGATCGGCGAGAAGCTCGGAACTCCGATCCGGCCACGATTCGTGGTGTCCTACATGGATGTTCGCTTTGTTCCCGAGGCCGCCCAGTGGCCGGAGTGGAATGCACGCGCGTTGCGCAGCAAGGCATTCACCCACGACGTGTACATCTGGATCAATCGCACACCGACGGGCCTCAATCTTGCCGTGCGATACCCCAACAACGACACCGCCAACGCGTCGGTGCACACCTATGTCGCTGCGCTGCGTCGCGCGATCGAGGAAGCTGCGACCGAAACCGACGACAACCCGCCCACAACGGACAGTTCGAGCTACTCGCCAGTAGCTTTTCAGACCGTTTCATGAGTCGCACGGGGCTATTCCGATCCGGTTACAACCTGCATCGAAGCCATGAATACACTCCGAAGCGATGCCAGTAATCCACCGATGGTGAAATCCCAGAGGAATACACCGCGGAGATAAAGACAATGCGAACCACAGGAGGCTCAGTGCCCAGTCATGCCAGCGCGCACATTACGAAGGTGCTTGTCGCGAACCGCGGTGAGATCGCGGTACGGGTCATTCGGGCAGCCAAGGACGCCGGCTACGGCAGCGTCGCTGTCTACGCCGAACCCGACGCCGACGCGCAGTTCGTAAAGCTCGCAGACGAGGCATTCGCCCTCGGTGGACAGACATCCGCCGAGTCCTACCTCGTATTCGACAAGATCCTCGACGCCGCCCGTAAGTCCGGCGCCGACGCAATCCACCCCGGCTACGGCTTCCTCTCGGAGAACGCCGACTTCGCCCAGGCCGTCATCGACGCGAACCTGATCTGGATCGGCCCGTCGCCGCAGTCCATCCGCGACCTCGGTGACAAGGTCACGGCCCGCCACATCGCCGAGCGTGCAAAGGCTCCGATGGCAGCCGGCACCAAGGACCCCGTCAAGAACGCCGACGAGATCGTCGCGTTTGCCAAGGAGTTCGGCGTTCCGGTCGCTATCAAGGCAGCTTTCGGCGGCGGTGGACGCGGTATGAAGGTCGCGCAGACCATCGAAGAAATCCCGGAACTGTTCGAGTCCGCTACTCGTGAGGCCATCGCGGCGTTCGGTCGCGGCGAGTGCTTCGTCGAGCAGTACCTCGACAAGGCACGCCACGTCGAAGCTCAGGTCATCGCCGACCAGCACGGCAACGTCGTCGTCGCGGGCACCCGCGACTGCTCGCTGCAGCGTCGTTTCCAGAAGCTCGTCGAAGAAGCACCGGCACCGTTCCTGACGGACGACCAGCGCGCCCGTATCCACGCATCCGCGAAGGCCATCTGCAAGGAAGCCGGATACTACGGCGCCGGCACGGTCGAGTACCTGGTCCAGGGCGACACCGTCTCCTTCCTCGAGGTCAACACGCGCCTGCAGGTCGAGCACCCCGTCACCGAAGAGACCGCCGGTATCGACCTGGTGCGTCAGCAGTTCCTCATCGCCAACGGCGAAGAGCTTTCCATCAAGGAAGATCCCACCCCGCGTGGACACTCCTTCGAGTTCCGTATCAACGGCGAAGACGCCGGCCGCGGCTTCATGCCGGCTCCGGGCCCCGTCACCGTTTACCGTGAGCCCTCGGGCCCCGGCGTGCGCGTCGACTCCGGCGTTGTCGCCGGCGACGTCATCGGCGGCCAGTTCGACTCCATGCTCGCCAAGCTCATCGTCACCGGTGCAACGCGTGAAGAAGCTCTCCAGCGTGCGTCGCGTGCGTTGGCCGAGTTCGAGATCGACGGCCTCGCAACGGTTCTGCCGTTCCACCGCCACATTGTCGAGAACCCGGCATTCGTCGGCGACGGCACTTCGTTCGACATCTACACCAAGTGGATCGAAACGGACTGGGAAAACACCATCGAGCCGTGGGCCGGCGCCGGTGTCCCGGCCGACGACGAGGACGAGGCTCTGCCGCGTCAGAACGTCGTCGTCGAGGTCGGTGGACGTCGCGTCGAGGTTTCCCTGCCCGGGCAGTTCTCGCTCGGTAACGGCGGCGGCGCACCTTCCGGCGTCATCCGCAAGAAGCCGAAGGCACGCAAGCGCGGCGGCGCAGGCGCAGGCGGCGCATCCGGTGACGCCGTCACCGCTCCGATGCAGGGCACCGTCGTCAAGGTCGCTGTCATCGAGGGCCAGGAAGTTGCCGAAGGCGACCTCATCGCAGTCCTCGAGGCCATGAAGATGGAGAACCCGGTCAACGCACACAAGGCCGGTATCGTCACCGGTCTGACTGTCGAAGCCGGTGCTGCCATCACTCAGGGCACGGTTCTCGCAGAACTGAAGTAAAGGGGCGCAGCCCACGTAGGTGCTTGCACCGGAGCTTTGCACTGTGCGCCTTTTTGGTAGTTCCCACTACCAGAAAGGCGCACAGTCGTTTCCGGCCAGTAGTCTGTAACTCATGGCTGACGTTCCCGACATTCGTATCGGTACCACCGAACGCGAGCAGGCACTGTCGCTACTGAGCGAGCACTTTGCCGCCGGTCGCCTCACCGTCGCAGAATTCGACGAGCGCAGCGGAATCGTCACGGCTGCAACAACTCGCAGCGAACTGGCACCGGTATTCAAAGATCTTCCCGGTCCGATTCCTGCGGCAACTGCTCCGACTCCGGTCCGGAAATTCGATCCCGACTGGTCCGGGCGCATCATGGCCGTCATCCCGATTCTGGCAGTCATCTTGTTCTTCGTGACCGGGACCTGGCTGTGGTTCCTGGCCATTCCGTTGGCCGGCGCGCTCCTGTTCGGAACTGACCGAGAACGTAAAAAGAATCGCCACGACG
The DNA here is from genome assembly GCF_030056815.1 of Rhodococcus sp. IEGM 1379. Classification (GTDB taxonomy): domain Bacteria; phylum Actinomycetota; class Actinomycetes; order Mycobacteriales; family Mycobacteriaceae; genus Rhodococcus_F. The sequence goes on along the minus strand of NZ_JASHKR010000006.1, from coordinate 136,610 downwards.
GTAGGAACTGATGATTCGACGCGACGGGAATACGTAACCAATGGATCCGATCGAGATCAACGCCGGTGGTTGGTACCTCCGTGCCCTGCGCGCAGACGAGCGTGTGGACGACCGACCGGCACTTGCCGACGGCGGAATCGCCGATGCCGGTTACGTCGGCCTCCGGGCATCTCAGTGGGCTGAGAACAGCGTCTACTCGTGGGCGGTGTGCCAACCGAATACCGGCGAACTTCTGGCGGAGGTCCTCCTTACGCCAGAAGGCACCACTGCCCGGCTCACCGGTTGGGCGCGGGACGGCCACGACGAAGCCCTCGCCACGGCGTCCGCTGCCGTCACTCGGTTTGCCGAAGGCGCTCTCGATCTGACTGTGACTCACGCATGAAACACAACCGATATTGGCCACTCGCCCTAGCCGTGGTCATTGCCTTGATCATGCTGTTCTCCCCCGGTTCCACGGTGCCGTCGGGACCGGAAAACAGCGACAAGGTCACACACACCTTGATGTTCGTCGCCTTGGCGATGACATCACTGCACGCCCGAATCCCGTGGTGGCTCACGGCGCTCTGGCTGATCGCCTTTGCCGCGGTATCCGAAGTCCTGCAAGGTGTGCTGCCGATTTCACGTTCGGGTTCGGTCTGGGACGGCGCCGCCGATCTGGTCGGTATCGCGATCGGAATCGGGATAGTTGCCCTGCTCGCTCGGCGGCGTGCTCACACCCCGGTGAACTAGCCGATCAGGTTGTCCCGCAACCGAGTCTGCGTCTGCTCGTCGATCTTCAGTCCGTCCGCGAAATAGGCTTCGATGGAACCGTGCACCGATGCAAGTTCGTCGAGTGAAGCCTCGAGGTACTCCCGGCGCACACCCAGAACCCCTTCGAGGAGTGACGGATCGCCGCCCTGAGCGGCAAACCGCTCGAAGAGTGGCGCGAACAGGGGGAGCAAGATCGTGTTTGTCATCAGGTAGTCGTCGAACACTGCGTCTTCCGAGGCGCCGAGGAACAGTAGGAGTGCCGCGGCAGCCCACCCGGTTCGATCTTTGCCGGTCGTGCAGTGAATCAGTGCCGGCGCGCTGGTAGGTTGCGTCAAATCCAGGAACAGTTGCCGGTACGACGAGACAGCACTGGGTAGTGTCACGAAATCGCGGTAGCTGCCCTGGAAATACTCGAGTGCCTGACCGGTTCCCAGCAGTTCGGTAGCTGCTCGAGGGTTGGCGATCATCTCCTGCATCTGAGCGGGGATGGCCCGATACTCCTTGTCCGCCAATACGTCCAGGCCGAGTTCGCGAACTCCGGCAGGAATCCGGTCGGGCGCAGTTTCACGCTCGGACGCAGTGCGCAGGTCGTAGATCGTGGTGATGGCCAACTCCGCCAGCGTCTGCTCGCCCGTCTCTGTCAGCGAAGCAAGGTCTGTCGAGCGGAACACCGCACCAGTTCGTACCGAACCGCCGAACCTCGACTCCGGTCCCCCAATATCGCGCAGGTTCGCCAGGGACGGCACGACGGATGGCAACTTTGGAGTATCAGTCATGTCTATGAAGATACCGATGAACAAGAAGATTATGAGGCTTCATCTCCCGTAATTGCTGCGCTACCGCTCCGAAACATGTTCAGGTAATGCTGTGGTCATGCGTGCATGGAATTCCAGTGGTCTCGATGCATTCAACGCGCTCACGGATCAGTCGGCACTGAAGGCGCTGCTCGAATGCTGCCATTCCTCGGCTTGGGCGTCGGCGGTGGCAGCGGCACGTCCCTACCCCAATGTCGACGCGTTGTTCGATACTGCGGATTCCGTGCTTCGCGGCCTTCCCGAATCCGAAATCGACGAGGCACTGGCGGGTCATCCCCGCATCGGTGAGCGCACCGACAGCGCATCCTCGACCACGGAGCAGACGCTCGTGTCCACGGCATCCGAACAGGTGCTGGCCCAGTTGCGAATCAAGAATGCGGAGTACGAGGACAAGTTCTCACACGTCTATCTGGTGTGCGCGAGTGGCCGGTCGGGGTCGGAACTCCTGAACATACTTCTCGAGCGTCTCGAAAACGACCCCGCCACCGAGCGTTCCGTGCTACGAACGGAGTTGGCTGCAATCAATCGCATCAGGCTCACCCGTCTGATCGACGCGCTACCGGGAGAGACCCCATGAGCAAGGTATTGAGCACGCACGTTCTCGATTCCACCACCGGCACGCCCGCAGCGGGCGTCAGCGTCCAACTGTGTGGCGCAGACGGAGCGCCCATTTCATGCGCCCTCACCGACTCCGACGGGCGGATAGCCGAACTTGCCCCCGACGGCCTGACACCGGGCAACTATCACCTGATCTTCGACACCGGAGCATATTTCGAGCAGACCGGACAAGAAAACTTCTACCCGGAGGTGACTGTCACCTTCCGGGTAGACGACGCGGTACGCGGCTATCACGTCCCACTGTTGCTGTCCCCCTTTGCCTATTCCACCTATCGCGGGAGCTGAAAACTACAGTGAGAAAACAGAACCCGACCACGGCGCCGCTCTCCGGATCGATCGAACTCACCGGGCACCAGTACGGCAAGGCCGAGAATCGTGTCGTCCGGATCTACCGCGACACACCCCGCCACGAAATTCACGATGTGAACGTCTCCACTTGCCTGCGAGGCGATTTCGCCGACGCGTACCTCACGGGCGACCAATCCACAGTGCTCCCCACCGACTCCCAGAAGCAAACGGCGTACGCCTATGCCAAAGAGAAGGGCCTGATCTCGATCGAGTCCTACGGGCTCGAACTTGCCGCCCACTTTGTCGACGACATCCAGCCCGTCACCGGTGCACGGGTCGAGATCGAGGAATACGCCTGGTTGCGTGCGATTGTCGACGGTACCGAGCACGATCACACCTGGGTCCGTAAGGGTCAGGAGGTGCGGACCGCGTCGATCACCCAGGACGACACCGGGACCTGGGTGATCGGAGGCTTGAAAGACCTGGTGCTGCTCAAGTCGAGTGGCAGCGAGTTCACCGGGTTCCTTCAAGATCCGTACACGGTTCTCGAACCCACCGAGGACCGTGTCCTGGCCACCGCTCTGGTCGCGCAGTGGCGGTTCGTCGGGACAGACGTCGATTGGGAGTCGGTCTACGTGGGCGTCAAGGCACAGATCGTCAAGCAGTTCGCGACAGTTCATTCACTTGCGTTGCAGCAGACACTGTTCCAGATCGGCAAGGCGATCTTGAAGGAGTTCCCGATCATCGCCGAGGTCCGCCTCTCCGCACCCAACAAACACCATTTCGACTACGCTCTGGAACGTTTCGGGGTCGAGAACAACAACGAAGTCTTTCAGGCCGCAGATCGTCCGTACGGGCTGATCCAAGCAGCAGTCAGTCGATCCGACGCACCCGACGCGGGCCCCGCATGGACGCCCTATACAGGCTGGCTGTCGTGACCGACTTCGTTATCGAGGGCGCTCACATCGCCACAGTCGACGGCGCGGGTACCGAGTTCACCAGCGGATATGTGGCGGTGGCGGGCAACACGATCACCGCGGTCGGCGCCGGACCGACTCCGGAATTCCCCGGGGCACGTGTCATCGATGCCCGCGGATGCCTGATCACACCGGGACTGGTGAACACCCACCACCATCTGTACCAGTGGATCACTCGCGGTCTGGCAGCCGATTCGACGCTCTTCGAGTGGCTGACCACCCTGTATCCCGTCTGGGCGGGCATAGACGCCGATGCAGTACACACTGCCGCGACGGGCGGACTCGCCTGGTTGGCGAAAACGGGGTGCACCACGACCACGGATCACCATTACGTGGTTCCGCGCGACGCGGGCGACGTGTTCGAAGCGGAGATCACTGCCGCAGCACAAGTTGGCCTGCGGTTCCATCCGACGCGCGGATCGATGGACCTCGGGCGGAGTTCAGGCGGATTGCCACCCGATCACATAGTGGAAAAACTCGACGACATTCTGACCGGAACCCAGACTGTCATCGATCGCTGGCACGACCCGAGTCCCGGATCGATGCTGCAGATCGCTGTGGCGCCCTGCTCCCCGTTCTCGGTTACGGAGGCTCTGCTCCGCGAGTCGGCTACATTGGCCCGTGCTGCCGGGGTCGGGATGCACACTCACCTGGCGGAGACAGTTGACGAGTTGGAGTTCTGCCGCGAACAGTTCGGCGGCACTCCCATGGAGTACATGGAACGCGTCGACTGGCTGGGGCCGGATGTGTGGTTCGCGCACGCCGTGCATCTCGACGACGCAGCAATCGAGACCATGTCACGCACGGGAACCGCTGCGGCACACTGCCCGACATCCAATGCCCGACTCGGCGCCGGCGTTGCCCGCACGCCGGAGCTTCTCGGTGCCGGTGTCACGATCGGACTGGGGGTCGACGGCTCAGCCAGCAACGAGGCGTGCAGTCTCGTCGAGGAATCACGCCATGCCCTCCTGTTCGCCCGGTCACGCGGCGGTCCGCAGGCGATGACGGTCCGGAAAGCACTCGAGCTCGGGACCATCGGCGGCGCACGGGTTCTCGGCCGCGAGAACGAGATCGGATCACTCGAGGCGGGCAAGTTGGCAGATCTCGCAGTGTGGAATCTGAATACGATCGCTCACGCCGGAATCACCGACCCGGTAGCCGCATTGGTACTGGGCTCCACACCACCCCTGAAACTGTTGTTGGTGAACGGCGAGGTTGTGGTGGCCGATAATCGGGTAACCACGGTTGACGAGGACGTCGTTGCATCGGACGTCGCTCGCGCTCACCTCGCGCTGGTGCGAAAGGCCGGGTGACCTAGCGGTGGACCTGCACACAATCGATCATGTTCTGGTTCCCCGGACTCGGGCGGACCTTCCGGCGCCCTCGGCGGGGATCGGATTCATCGGCGGCGGTACGTGGTTGTACTCCGAGCCACAACCCCAGCTGAGCGCACTTGTCGACCTTGCCGGCCTCGGCTGGGAGCCGATCACCGTCACCGATCGTGGCCTCGAGATTGCGGCCACGTGCACGATCGAGGAATTGTGCCGCGCCCAACTGCCGGCCTCGTTCCGCGCGGCTCCACTGTTCCAGAACTGCGCCGACGCGCTGCTGGCGTCGTGGAAAGTGTTGCGGTACGCCACAGTCGGCGGAAATATCGCGCTCGCTTTTCCGGCCGGCGCCATGACGACGATGGCCGCGGCACTCGACGGCGGCTTGACTATCTGGAGGCCCGACGGGAGCGAATACAGGATACCGATTGCAGATTGTGTGATCGACAACGGCATCAACGCGCTCGGTGTCGGCGAGATCATTCGCGGTATCACCCTTCCCGCGCACGCATTGTCAGCCCGTACTGCGATTCGCAAGCTGGCACTCACAACGCTCGGGCGCTCGTCTGTTCTGATTGTCGGACGAAGGGGCGCAGACGGTTTCACCCTCGCGGTCACGGCGTCAACCCGGAGACCGTACGTACTGCGGTTTACCGAACATCCGAACCCGACGGACGTGGCTGACGCACTTCGTCATCGGATACCGGCAGACGCCTACTTCACGGACGTCCACGGCAGTGCATCCTGGCGCTGCGCGATGACGGCACTACTCGCTGAAGAGGTCCGGGAGGAACTGACATGAAGTACTCCGTCGACGGGGTAGCCCACGACGACGAACCCCGCCCGGGCCAGTGCCTGCGGACGTTTTTGCGTGAACACGGCACCACTTCGGTCAAGAAAGGTTGCGACGCCGGCGATTGCGGCGCCTGTTCGGTACTGGTGGACGGCCGGCCCACCCATTCCTGCATCTTCCCCGCCCATCGCATCGGCGGGCACGCGATAGTCACTGCGGCCGGTCTCGGCGCCCCGGAGAATCTACACCCGACGCAACAAGCGTTTATCGACGCCGGAGGATTCCAATGCGGTTTCTGCACGGCCGGAATGGTGGTGACCACATGTGCGTTCTCCACCGAGCAGAAGGAGAACTTACCGCAGTCGATGAAGGGAAATCTCTGCCGCTGCACGGGGTATCGCTCGATTCGCGACGCACTCGCGGGCACGAGCAACACCGAGCGCTCGGATAACCAGGCAGCACAGGGACGTTCCATTGCAGCGCCGGCATCAGCCCGGATCGTCACGGGAAATGAACCCTTCACCATGGATTTGCGTGCAGGCGATATACCCGCCGGACTCGTACATGCCGCGGTACTCGGCAGCCCGCATCCCCATGCCTACATCTGCGGGATCAACACGGCTGCAGCACGTTCCGCACGCGGTGTCGTAGCAGTATTGACCTACCTCGACAGCCCCGATGTTCTGTTCTCGACAGCCCGGCATGAGGATCGAACCGACGATCCGGACGACACCCGTGTCTTCGACCGCACCATGCGATTCATCGGTCAACGAGTTGCCGCAGTGATCGCCGAGACAGCCCGAGACGCAGAACGTGCACTGGCGCTGATCGAGGTCGACTTCGAGATACACGCTGCAGTCTTCGACCCGACGGACGCACGCTCCCCTACTGCGCCGCTCCTACACGCCGACAAAGACGCCGTGTCCCGGATCGCCGATGCGCAGCGCAATGTTGTTGCCGCACTGCACGAGGGCGTCGGCGATATCGAGGAAGCACTGGCAGGATCTGCTGCCGTCGTCGAAGGAACCTGGAAGACGGCGCGGGTCCAGCACGTAGCGATGGAAACCCACGGATCGGTCGGCTGGCTCGACGCGGACGGCCGCTTGGTCATCCGCAGCAGCACACAGGTGCCTTTCCTGGTGCGCGACGAACTGGCGCACATCTTCGATCTCGATCGGTTGAACGTTCGGGTGTTCGCTACGCGGGTCGGCGGCGGATTCGGCGGTAAACAGGAAATGTTGACGGAGGACCTCGTTGCCCTCGCTGTACTGCGCACCGGGCGGCCCGTGCAGTACGAATTCAGTCGGAGCGACCAGTTCACGATCGCACCGTCGCGGCACCCGATGCAGGTGTCGGTGCGAGTCGGTGCCGACGCATCCGGGCAACTGAGCGCGCTGGCAATCGACGTCCTCTCCGACGCCGGGGCCTACGGAAATCACTCGGTGGGTGTGATGTTCCACGGCTGCACCGAATCGATTGCGGTGTATCGGTGTCCGAACAAGCGTGTCGACGCCGAAGCCGTGTACACGAACAACGTGCCGTCGGGAGCGTTTCGCGGGTACGGCCTCGGGCAAGTCATCTTTGCCGTCGAATCGGCGATGGATCAACTCGCCCGCGAACTCGATATCGATCCCTTCGAGTTCCGTCGTCGCAATGTCGTGGTCCCGGGAGACGATTTTGTGGACTGGCACGTCGAGGACGGCGATCTCGAATTCGGCAGCTACGGCCTCGATCAGTGCCTGGACTTGGTCGAAACTGCACTTTCGAACGGGCGTGGAACAGCGCCCGGATCACCGTGGAAAACCGGTCGGGGCATGGCAATTGCCATGATCGCCACGATCCCGCCGCGCGGCCACTTCGCCGACACCACCGTGACACTCGAATCCGATGGCCGGTACGTGGTGCGAATCGGCACGGCCGAATTCGGGAACGGAACAACCACAGTTCATCATCAGATTGCCGCCACCGAACTTCGGACGAGCGTCGATCGCATCGTGATCGTTCAATCCGATACCGATACCGGAGGACACGACACCGGCGCTTTCGGATCGGCCGGTACGGTCGTAGCGGGCAAGGCACTGTTGATCGCATGCGAACGCCTCCGCGACCGGATACTCACACGCACACAAGCTATCTGCCCGGGTCCGGCAGCACTCGCCGCAGACGGCGTCGACGTCGGAGACCGCCGCATCGATTTCTCGACGTTACTCGAGAGTGGACCGCTCTCGGCCGACGGCTGTCACGACGGAACCCCCCGCTCGGTCTCGTTCAATGTCCACGGTTTTCGGGTCGCGGTAGATACCGCGACGGGCCGAGTGGTCATTCTGCAATCGGTCCAGGCCGCTGATGCCGGAACCGTGCTGAACCCCGCTCAATTGCGCGGGCAGGTGGAAGGTGGTGTGGGACAGGCTCTCGGCGCCGCGCTGTTCGAGGAGATCGTCCTCGAACAGGGTCTCGTGGTCAATCCCACGCTGCGGAATTACCACATTCCACAGTTGGTGGATCTCCCGATAACCGAAGTCCTCTTTGCCGATACCTACGACAAGTTAGGTCCCTTCGGCGCCAAATCGATGAGCGAGGCTCCTGTCAATCCGGTAGCACCGGCGCTGGCAAACGCCATCGCGGATGCCTGCGGCGCAAGGATGTACGCCGTACCGATGACGCCGGACCGGGTCTGGCGGAAACTCAGCGAGTGACTCGGCTCAGAACTCGCTCCACGGCGTCCACTGCTGCGTCCAGCTCACCGATCGTCACGGTCAGCGGTGGACGGAATCTGATGCCTCGAACTCCGGTCGGGAGAATGATCACGCGCTCGTCTTCCCACAATCGGGAAACAACATGGTCGCGTAATTCCTTGGTGTTCAGGGTGATCGCGCACATCAGACCGCGTCCGCGAGGTTCGGTGACGTCATCGAATCTTCCGCTCAAATCCTTGAGCCGATCGAACAGGTGCGCGCCGGTAAGCCGTACCCGATCGATCAAACGATCCCGTTCGATGATTTCGAGAATTCGACGGGCTCTCACCATGTCCGTCAGGTTGCCACCCCAGGTGGAGTTGATTCGCGAACTGACGCGAAACACATTGTTCGGCACCTCGTCTACCCGGCCGCCGGCCATGATTCCACACACTTGAGTCTTCTTGCCGAAAGCCACAACGTCCGGTTCCAACCCCAATTGTTGGTAAGCCCAGGCAGTTCCGGTGAGTCCACACCCGGTCTGAACCTCGTCGAGAACGAACAACGCGTCGTTCTCCCGGCACAGTTGTTGCATCGCCTGCAGAAACTCCGGCCGAAGGTGATGGTCGCCGCCTTCACCCTGGATCGGTTCGGCAATGAAACAGGCTATGTCGCCGGAATTTTCGGCGAATGCTCGCCTTGCCTGCGCGAGGCTCGAGCGCTCCGCAGACGCCACATCTTGCCCATCGGCGAGATACGGCGAAGTGATCCGAGGCCAGGCGAACTTGGGGAACCTCGCAACCTTGCCCGGTTCGGTATTGGTCAGCGACATCGTGTATCCACTGCGACCGTGGAACGCTTCGGTCAGATGCAGGACCTTGGTCCCCAGGTCTGGTGAGAGTCCGGCAGTTTCGTTGAATCTACTCTTCCAGTCGAACGCCACCTTGAGCGCATTTTCGACGGCGAGTGCTCCGCCGTCCACAAAGAACAGGTGTGGGAGAGCGGGATCCCCCAGAACCCGAACGAAGGCGTCCACGAACCGGCCCATCGGCACACTGTAGACATCGGAATTGCTCGGCTTGTTGGACGCAGCCACCGCCAACTCACGTTGAAACGTTTCGTCGTCAGCGATGCCTGGATGATTCATCCCGAGCGCCGACGAACCGAAGAAACCGAACATGTCCAGGAATTCGGTTCCGGTACGCAAATCCACCAGATACACACCGTGCGAACGTTCGACGTCGAGCACAAGATCGAACCCGTCCGTGAGAATGCTGGCGTTCAACACGTCGAACACCGGAAACTCCGTACTGCCGCCCACGCCCTGCATCGCGGTACTCATACGCTCACAATATGTCCGTGTTCCGGCAAAGTCGATGATCGGCAGGAAAAATTACTACAGCTGAGGCTATTCGTCGTAAAAAGTTTGTAGAATAATCGTACTTCGGGTTCCGACATTTGCGACTGTCCGAATCTCCTGCAACAGAGATTCAAGCGCTCGCGGTGATGCGACTCGGACGAGGAGCACGTAACTGTTGTCGCCGGCCACAGAGTGGCACGCCACCACCGCCGGCAGGTGCCGCAGGCGCGCAGGCGCATCGTCGGGCTGAGAAGGGTCGAGAGGGGTGATGGCCACAAATGCCGCCAAGTTCTGACCGACAGCCTCGGGATTTACCTTCGCCGAGTAGCCGCGGATCACCTTGCGGGACTCGAGTCGACGTACCCTCGACTGCACCGCCGAGATCGAGAGACCAGCCTTCTCGGCAAGGGTCGACAAAGTGGCACGCCCGTCCGACACCAATTCTCGGATCAGCAGTCGGTCCGTGTCGTCGATCGGAACAGTAGAATTGTCACCTTGTTCTATTTCGCCCACCCGCGCACATTAACGTAGCAAGGGGCGCACATGACTGAAACATGGCGGTTGCGTTCCCGTTTTGCCGCCCAATTAGGACACATGTACGGGAGTGAAGTCCCCGCGTACAACACTCTCGTCGACGTAACGAGGCAGGTCAATCGCGACTTCGTTGCCTCCTACCCGGGCCTGGAGAACGTGAGCGACCTCGCCCGAATCAGCGCAGAACGACACGGGGCGATCCGGTTGGGGACTCTCGACGAACTACGGGACGCCGCAATTCTCTTCGGCGGGTTCGGAATGTCGCCGGTCGGGTACTACGATTTGCGGATCGCTAACCCTCCGGTCCCGGTGGTATCGACCGCTTTCCGTCCCATCGATCCGACTGAACTCGCGCACAACCCGTTTCGGGTTTTCACATCCGTTCTGGCAATCGCGGATCAACGCTTCTTCGACACCGATCTCCAGCGCCGAATCGCCGCCTACCTTCGCAGACGCACCCTCTTCTCCCCCGAACTACTTCGCCTGGCCCGGGCCGCACACGCCGACGGAGGGTTGCCGGAACCGCAAGCCACACAGTTCGTCGACGCCGCGACACGTGCATTCAGCCTCGGAACCGAACCGATCGACGCAACGTGGTTCCGCGAACTCAGCCGCATCTCGCCCGTGGCCGCCGATATCGCCGGGCAGAGAACAACACACGTCAACCACCTCACCCCGCGAGTACTCGACATCGACGAGTTGTACCGACGCATGACAGCACGCGGCATCACCATGATCGACCGAATTCAGGGACCACCCCGATGGAATGGACCGCCACTTCTGCTGCGGCAAACCTCCTTTCGTGCGCTGGACGAGATCCGCCGCTTCCGGGAGGCCGACGGATCGATCACCGACGGGCCCGTTCGAGTGCGTTTCGGGGAGGTGGAAGCACGTGGCATCGCACTGACACACAAGGGAAGAGACATCTACGACGCCCTGATCGGTTGCACTGAAACCGCGGTGTGGGAGAGCGCATTTCCCACCACCGAGGACGGACTTGCCGAGGCTGATCTGGCGTACTTCACGTGCCGACGCGAGGGTTCGACGACGATACGTGAGCCCATCGTCTACGAGGACTTCCTACCGGCTTCCGCGGCCGGGATCTTTGCATCCAACCTCGACTCCGCCTCCGAATCCGTTTCCGATGCGCTCAGCGCCGATTACGGGCAGGATCAACTCGAGGGCGCAATCGGACGATCGATACTCGATCCCTTCGAGTTGTACCGAAAGCAACAGGACGCCTCCCGTGCCGACCAAAGGAGTGACCCGTGATCCTTCCCGATCCGTCCACCCTCGCCGAGCGTGCACAATCCGCGCTCTCCCGATGCGGAGTCGACTGGCCGACCGGCAATCTCAGTGCGCGCACTCCCGTTACGGGAACCGAACTTCGCACCGTCGCCCAGCAATCCGTTAGTGACGTCGACGCCGCGGCCTCTACTGCACATCAGGCATTTCTGGCCTGGCGCACAGTTCCGGCCCCGACTCGGGGCGCGGTGGTACGGCAGCTCGGTCAACTCTTGAGCGAACACAAGGTCGACCTTGCCGAGATCGTCACACTCGAGGCCGGCAAGGTCACGTCGGAAGCGCTTGGCGAAGTGCAGGAAATGATCGATATTTGCGAGTTCGCCGTTGGTCTTTCGCGCCAACTGTACGGACGGACAATGCCTTCGGAGCGGCCCGGCCACCGGCTGATGGAGACATGGCACCCCCTTGGCGTTGTCGGTGTCATCTCCGCCTTCAACTTCCCGGTGGCGGTGTGGTCCTGGAACACGGCTATCGCTCTGGTGTGCGGCGACGCGGTTGTCTGGAAGCCTTCCGAGACCACCCCGCTCACGGCGCTGGCTTGCCACGCTCTCCTACGACGCGCCCTTGCGGAATGCGGCGCTCCGGCAGAGGTTCACCAACTGGTCATCGGCGGACGAGAGGTCGGCGAACGCCTGGTGGACAACGCGCAGGTCGCTCTGGTGAGCGCCACCGGCTCCGTCCGGATGGGACGCGAGGTCGCGCCGCGGATTGCGGCGAGGTTCGGGCGCAGTCTCCTCGAACTAGGTGGAAACAACGGCGCGATCGTCACCCCGTCGGCGGATCTCGACCTCGCTGTCCGCGGGATCGTCTTCTCAGCCGCCGGAACTGCAGGCCAGCGGTGTACGTCGTTGCGCCGGTTGATCGTTCACGAGTCGATAGCGAATGCTCTGGTCGATCGAATTTCTGCTGCCTACGCGCAACTGCGTGTGGGAAACCCGTTCGACGACGGCATCCTGGTCGGCCCGCTGATCAACGAGGCTGCCTTCGACACGATGGACAAGGCTCTGAAGTCGGTGCGCGCCGAAGGTGGGACGGTCGTCTGCGGCGGCGAGCGCGTCGGAGATACGGGTTACTACGTGAATCCTGCGCTGGTGCGGATGCCGGCACAGAGCGATGTGGTTCGAGCCGAGACCTTCGCCCCGATCCTGTACGTACTGACCTATCGCGAATTCGACGACGCCATCAGGCTCCACAACGAAGTGCCGCAAGGACTTTCATCATCGATCTTCACGCTCGATCATCGTGAAGCTGAACGGTTTCTGGCCGCCGACGGCTCCGATTGCGGAATCGCCAATGTCAACATCGGAACGTCGGGAGCCGAAATCGGCGGGGCCTTCGGTGGTGAGAAAGAAACCGGCGGTGGGCGTGAGTCCGGATCCGATTCATGGAAGGCCTACATGCGCCGCGCCACCAATACGGTCAACTACTCGAATCAGCTACCACTGGCTCAGGGAGTCGAGTTCGGGTAACTCGCCAGGTTCGTGATCGTGAGTTCGCCAGCGCCGTTCGGATCGACCGCCTACGCTTTTCACCGTGACCATGTGGCCCGAACTTGCGCGCGAGATCGCCGATAGCGTCCTATTCCCCGTTGCCGACAGCGTTGACGCGGACGGTGAAATCCCGAGCAGCCATTTCGACGCCCTGGCAGCGGACGGTTTTTACGGACTCGCAGCCCTCGGTGCCGACGGTCCGTCCGCTGCAGAGTTGGTGGACGTCGTAGAAACACTGTGCGGCGGTTGCCTCGCTACGGCATTCACGTGGATGCAGCATCATGGCGTTGTGGGGGCGTTGGCGTCGACCGCCAACGATGCACTCCGCAAGCAGTACTGGGACTCACTCATCACCGGATCCCTCCAGGGTGGGGTTGCCTACGCCGGCGCGATTCCCAACCCACCGCTCCTCTGGGCTCGGCGGGTCGACAACGGATACGTCCTCGACGGCACGGCGCCCTTCGTGACCGGCTGGGGAATCGTGGACATCCTGCTGGTATCGGCCAGAGACGAGTTCGACAATTCCATAGTCCACGCGGTCGTCCCGGCGACCGTCGCACCGGGCCTCACGGTCGAGGTGCTTCCACTGATCGCTGCCCGCGGAAGCAACACCGCGCGTATAGTTTTCGACGGTTTCGAGATCCCGGACGCAGACATCGCAGTGGTAGTCGACGACGAACAGTTCCAGAGCACACAGTTGCCCGGCCTGTGGTTCAACGGAGCCATGGCGATGGGGGTTGCCCGTCGCGCGATGACCGAACTCCACGACCTCGGCGTCGATGTGGACACTTTCACCGAGCAGGCTGCTGCCACTCGCCGCCATCTCGATCTGGCACTGGCGGATCGCGCCGACATGTCTGCTGCCCGCGCCGCCGCGTCCGAACTCGCCGTTCGCGTGGCAGCCGCCCTGGTCACCGCCACCGGCAGTCGCTCGCTGGTGGGTAGCAATACGGCCGAACGTTTGATGCGTGAAGCCACATTCACCCTGGTGGCCGGTACCCGGCCCACGATCAAGACATCTCTGGTCGAGCGTCTTGTCGGTGGGTAGGTGCACTATGGACAGGTGACTGATGTCCTCGAGAGGTTCTCGCGCGCGACACGAGAATGGTTCGACGGTGCCTTCACCGCCCCCACCGACGCTCAACTGGGCGCCTGGGAATCCATTGCCAGTGGCGCGCACACACTTGTTGTCGCCCCCACCGGGTCCGGCAAGACACTGTCGGCATTTCTATGGGCACTCGATCAGCTGGCCGGTCACGACGGCAGTGACCGCACCACCAAGGTCCTCTACATTTCGCCGCTCAAGGCCCTCGGTGTCGACGTCGAACGTAACCTCCGGGCTCCGTTGGTCGGCATCACTCAAACAGCCAAACGACTCGGACTCACGCCGCCGGAAATCACTGTCGGTGTCCGCTCGGGCGATACTTCTCCTGCTGATCGCCGCTCACTGATCAAGCGGCCACCGGACATCCTGATCACGACCCCGGAATCCTTGTTCCTGATGTTGACATCGGCTGCCCGAGAAACCTTGTTCGGTGTCGATACCGTCATCGTCGACGAGGTACATGCCGTCGCGGGCACCAAACGCGGTTCGCACCTCGCTCTCTCCCTCGAACGCCTCGACGCCCTGCTCGAGCGGCCGGCCCAGCGAATCGGGCTGTCCGCCACCGTACGTCCCCACGAAGAGGTCGGACGATTCCTCTCCGGTTCCGCCCCCATCCGCATCGTGGCCCCTCCCGCCGCCAAGACTTTTGATCTCACGGTCCGAGTACCCGTCGAGGACATGACCGAACTGGGAATCGCCACTCCGTCCGACGGTTCCGAATCCCCCACGCCCCAAGCAGGTTCCATCTGGCCGCACGTCGAAGAGCAGATCGTCGACCTCGTACTGGAGCATCGTTCGTGCATCGTCTTCGCCAATTCACGAAGGCTCGCCGAGCGGTTGACGGCGCGTCTCAACGAGATTCATGCCGAACGCACCGGCGTAGTGGTCGACAAGATGCCTCGTCCACCGGCACAGATCGGCACTCCGACCGAGGTCAACTTCGGCGCCGAACCATTGCTTGCTCGTGCCCATCACGGTTCCGTCAGCAAAGATCAGCGCGCCCTCATCGAGGATGATCTCAAGTCCGGACGATTGCGCTGCGTCGTCGCGACCAGCAGCCTCGAACTCGGAATCGACATGGGTGCTGTTGATCTCGTCATTCAGGTAGAGGCGCCACCGTCGGTTGCCAGCGGACTGCAACGCGTCGGCCGCGCCGGTCACCAGGTCGGCGAGATCTCACGCGGTGTGGTGTTCCCGAAACATCGCACCGATCTCATCCACTGCGCCGTCACTGTCGAGCGCATGGTCGAAGGCAAGATCGAAGCCCTTGCCGTCCCGGCCAATCCGCTTGACATTCTCGCCCAGCAGACGGTTGCCGCGACGGCCCTCGAGCCCATCGACGTCGACGACTGGTTCGACATGGTCCGCCGAAGCGGTTCGTTTGCAACACTTCCCCGTTCCGCCTACGAGTCCACCCTCGATCTGCTGGCCGGCCGCTACCCGTCGGACGAGTTCGCCGAACTACGCCCACGCCTGGTCTGGGATCGCGAAGCCAACACCCTCACCGGGCGTCCCGGCGCCCAGCGTCTGGCCGTCACCTCAGGCGGCGCCATCCCCGACCGTGGCCTCTTCACGGTCTACATGGTCGGCGAGAAGTCTTCTCGTGTCGGCGAACTCGACGAAGAAATGGTCTACGAATCCCGCGTCGGAGACGTCTTCGCGTTGGGCGCGACCAGTTGGCGGATCGAAGAGATCACCTTCGATCGCGTCCTCGTCAGTCCCGCCTACGGTATGCCGGGGCGACTCCCGTTCTGGCACGGCGACGGTTTGGGGCGCCCGGCAGAACTCGGCCAGGCCTTGGGACAGTTCGTCCGTGAAACCTCGCTGGGTAACGAGGCCGATGTCGTCGAGCGCTGCCGCGTCGGCGGCCTCGACCACAACGCCACCACCAACCTGATTCAACTGGTCAACGAACAGAAAAACGCGACCGGCCAGGTTCCGTCGGATCGCACGTTGGTGGTCGAACGGTTCCGCGATGAACTCGGAGATTGGCGCCTGGTTCTCCACTCTCCCTACGGCCAACGGGTCCACGCCCCGTGGGCACTGGCTATCGGTGCGCGGTTGCAGGAGCGGTACGGCGTCGACTCGAGCCCCACGGCGTCCGACGACGGCATCATCATCCGCCTACCCGATACCGAGAACGAACCTCCCGGCGCCGAACTGTTTGCGTTCGATGTCGACGACATCGAGGATCTGGTGACACAGGAGGTAGGCGGTTCCGCACTCTTTGCCTCCAGATTCCGTGAATGTGCCGCTCGCGCATTACTTCTCCCCCGCCGAAATCCCGGAAAACGCGCACCCCTGTGGCAGCAGCGTCAACGCAGCGCCCAACTCCTCGACGTGGCCCGCAAGTTCCCGACGTTCCCGATCCTGCTCGAGACGGTGCGTGAATGCCTCCAGGACGTCTACGACCTTCCGGCCCTCAAAGAACTCTTCGGCAAGATCGCGAAGCGGCAGATCCGGATCGTCGACGTCGAGACCGCGTCACCGTCACCGTTCGCCAGTGCACTGTTGTTCAACTATGTCGGCGCGTTCATGTACGAGGGCGACAGTCCGCTCGCCGAAAGGCGCGCTGCCGCACTTTCTCTCGACTCGACCTTGCTGGCTGAACTTCTCGGCCGCGTCGAACTCCGTGAATTGCTCGACGGCGCCGTCATCGAGACGGCCGAACGTGAACTCCAAAGGCTTGTTCCGGAGCGGAAGGCAAAAGATCTCGAAGGTGTTGCCGATCTTCTGCGGATGCTCGGTCCACTGACCACCGAAGAAGTTTCTGCCCGCAGCCTCGAAGATCCCGTGGCCTGGCTCGAGAAGTTGGTCGCTGACAAACGCGCCCTTGCGGTTTCGTTTGCCGGGCAGCATTGGTGGACGGCAATCGAGGATGCCGCTCGCCTGCGCGACGGACTTGGCGTGCCACTTCCCATCGGAGTACCCGCCGCGTTCATCGAGCCTGCGGATCAACCGCTCGAAGACCTTCTGAGCCGATACGCCCGCACCCACGGTCCCTTCATACTTGCCGACGCGGCCGCACGATTCGGCGTCGGAGTGTCCGTGGCACGCGATGTCCTCGGGCGACTCGCCTTGGAGAAGCGAGTGCTGGAAGGCGAGTTCCGACCTGGCTCCGCCGGCAGCGAATGGTGTGACGCCGAAGTTCTGCGGCGATTGCGTCGACGCTCACTCGCCGCCGCCCGCCAAGAAGTCGAGCCGGTCAGTACCGCGACGCTGGGCCGCTTCCTGCCCAGCTGGCAGCACGTGGGCGGAACCCTTCGCGGCATCGACGGCGTCGCAACAGTGATCGATCAGCTTGCCGGAGTTCCCATTCCGGCGTCGGCACTCGAATCCTTGATCTTGCCCAGCCGTGTCACCGACTACTCGCCGGCTCTGCTCGACGAACTGACGTCGACGGGCGAGGTCCTGTGGTCGGGGTCGGGAGCCATCTCGAGCAAGGACGGATGGATAGTTCTGCACCCGGCGGATCTTGCTCCCATCACCCTCAATCCCCCGGCCGATACCGACGTTTCGGACTTGCAGCGACAGGTCCTTGATCTGCTCACCGGCGGTGGCGCGTACTTCTTCCGACATATTGCCGACGCACTCGAAGCGACCGACGACGGCGCCCTCACCACGGCGCTGTGGGAGTTGGTGTGGCTCGGACACATCGGCAACGACACTCTCGCACCGCTCCGCGCACTGCTGTCCGACACCACCCGAACCACAACAAGCCACCGGATCCCCCGACGCGTTCCCCGTGCTCGTCCGTATCGCGGAATGATGCGTCCTGCCGTGCCCGCGCGTACCGGACCAGCCACCGCTGCGGGGCGATGGTTCCTGTTGCCGCCCGCAGAACCTGACCCCACCGTCCGCGCCCACGCCACAGCCGATCTCCTTCTCGAACGCTACGGCGTGGTGACTCGCGGCAGCGTGGTCAGCGAGAACGTCCCCGGCGGGTTCGCACTGATCTACAAGGTGCTCAGCACTTTCGAGGACAACGGCCGAGCCCGACGCGGATATTTTGTCGATACCCTGGGCGGCGCCCAGTTCTCGACCCCCGCCGTCGTGGATCGGTTGCGGACGTTCGGAGATTCCATCGAAGGCCGTCATACCTCCTCTGCCACGGTCACTCTCGCTGCCTGCGATCCCGCCAACCCCTACGGCGCAGCACTGCCCTGGCCTGGGTCCAGCGGCGAAGAATCACCGGGACACCGACCGGGCCGCAAAGCCGGTGCTCTGGTCGTGCTCGTAGATGGCGAATTGGCGCTCTTTGTCGAGCGTGGTGGCCGAACCATCCTGACGTTCACCAATGACAGCGGTGTACTCCGCACGGCAGCAACGTCTCTGGCACAGATGGTCAAGCATCGTGCCGTCGAGAAACTGGTGGTCGAGAAGGTAGACGGAGCAACGATTCACGGCAATGATTTTGCGTCGATTCTAGTCGAAGCGGGTTTTGCGGCAACCCCGCGCGGATACCGGCTGAGATCCTGATGCCCGAAGGCGATACCGTCTGGCAGACGGCACATGCACTGCGCGCGGCACTCGAAGGAAAGATCCTGACAGCCTGCGACGTTCGGGTTCCTCGATACGCCACTGTCGACCTGACGGGCACTCGCGTCGACTCCGTCGTCAGCCGAGGCAAACACCTACTGATTCGGGTCGACGACGCATCCATCCACACACATCTCAAGATGGAAGGTGCGTGGCAGATCTACCGCACCGGCGAGCGGTGGCGACGCCCCGCACATCAAGCAAGGATCATTCTTGCCACCGAAGATGCTGTTGCAGTCGGCTTTTCGCTCGGAATTACCGAGATTCTCGACCGGAACCAGGAGGATTCCGTGATCGGGCACCTCGGACCGGATCTGCTGGGACCCAACTGGAACCCCACCCAGGCGCTGGCCAATCTGCGCGCCGTCGGCATACAACCGATCGGAACAGCACTACTCGATCAACGCGTCCTGGCCGGACTGGGCAATATCTATCGGAACGAAATCTGTTTCCTCCGTGGACTTCACCCCCGAACTCCTACAGCGGATGTTCCGGACCTCGACGCTGTGGTCGATCTTTCGTTCCGCATCATCGATGCCAACAAGACCCGTCGAGTTCGGGTTACCACGGGCGATACCCGCCGCGGACGAGAAACGTGGGTGTACGGCCGCGCCGGAAAACCCTGCCGTCGGTGCGGAACTCGTATCCTCGACGACCTACTCGGACCCGATCAACTCACCGAGCGACAGATCTTCTTCTGCCCGTCGTGCCAACCGGCTACGCGTGATTAGCCCTCGTGAGCAAACGGACGCAGTGCGCGACAAAGCGTTCACGGTCGATGTCGATGCTGCCGTCGAGGTAACCGATGAACAGTAGGAACAGTGCGCCCACCAATCCGACGGCAACCAGTTGTTTGTCCACCGCATCACTGATTTCGGAAAGTTGGGCGTACACCAGATCCACGAACGCCGGCATCGACTCAATTCCGCGGCCGGTGAGAACCGGCTCCGAGAACGGAGCGATCAACAGCACTCGACCCATTGCCGGATCGTCGACCATCAACTTCACGAAGGCATCCACCGCCGCCGTTGCCACTGCTTCCGAATCGGTCGCGGTGGCCACTGCTGCGACCAGTGCCGATTGTGCGCGCTCTGCAACAAAGGAGTGAACCGACCGCACGTACTGATCCCGGTCGGTGAAATTCTCGTAGAAGTACCGCTCCGTGAGCCCGGCCGCTCTGCACACTGCTCGCACGTTGACGGCTGATCCGTCGACAGCTCCGAGAAGCGTCACGCCCACGTCGAACAGCGTTGCCTTTCGTATTGCACGCCGTTCTTCGATACCCACGCTTGCCCCGATTCCTTGACTACTGGTGTTGCCGATCCTAATCTGACAACATGCGTAGTCAAACAGGTGACGGTGCCGCACCCACACCATTGGGTCCCGATTCCCTGACATGGAAGTACTTCGGCGACTGGCGGGGAATGCTGCAAGGCCCGTGGGCAGGCTCGATGCAGAACATGCATCCGGGCCTCGGTGCCGGCGTCGAAGAACATTCGAAATTCTTCGACGAGCGCTGGGAGCGACTGTACCGCTCGCTCTACCCCATCGCCGGAGTTGTGTTCGACGGCGATCGCGCCGAAGAAACCGCGCTTCAGGTACGGGGGTACCACACCAACATCAAGGGTATCGACAAGTTCGGGCGCCGGTACCACGCACTCGATCCCGACACCTTCTACTGGGCACACGCCACGTTCTTCATGGGCACTATCGTCACGGCCGAGAACTTTTCGGGCGGTCTCACCGAAGCCCAGAAGCGACAACTCTTCACCGAACACATCCAGTGGTACCGCCTCTACGGCATGAGCATGCGACCAGTCCCCGAAACCTGGGAAGCCTTCCAGGAGTACTGGGATCACATGTGCCGCACCGTACTCGAAGACAACAAAGCCACCCGCGACGTCCTCGACCTGTCCGCCCTGGGCAAGCCGCCGTTCATGACGTGGCTACCCAACCCGATCTGGCGCGTCGTCCGAATCCCCATCGCCCGAGGATTCGTCTGGCTGACCGTCGGGATGTACGACCAACCTGTGCGTGATCTTCTCGGCTACTCCTGGAGTGCCCGCGACGCGAAGATCCACAAGATCGTCGGTAAAGCCGTCAATGCGGCCTTCCGTCTAGTCCCCTCGCGTTACCACTATCAACCCCGTGCCCGCGCCGGCTGGGATCGCGCAAATGGCAGGACACCCGCCGACGCTCCCCTGGTTCACACTCCCGCCCGCAATCTGCCGCCACTCGATCAACGAGATAACCCGATGCACTACAGCCCACGCGTCTGATCTGCCATGCTCGACAGATGGATTGGGATTTCCGGACTCTACTGAATCGTCCGATCACCTCGCGCGGCGAACCGCTCGGGCAAGAACGCATCGCTGCCCGGACTACCGCGTACATCTACGGAAACATCCTGGCCCTTGCCGCCCTGGTTCCGGTGATGCGATCCGAAGAATCGCTCGGAGTTGCGATTGTCATCGGCACCGCGCTCTCGACGTACATTGCCCACACCTTTGCCGAGGGCGTGGGCGAAAGTATTCGTAATGATCGACAACTATCCCGTCGGGAGAGGCTCGACGCACTCCGCGATTCCGTACCGATTCTCACGTCAGCCGTCGTTCCTGTCGTAATCCTGGGAACTGCCTGGATCAATCTGTTCGAGCCCCGGACAGCTCAATTGATCGCCGAACTCGTACTGGTACTGCGCATCGGATCGACCAGCTACGTGATCAGTCGCCTACACGGCGAAAAGGTGAGCACCGAAACCCATATCGCGGCTTTCGGACTCGCCGCAGTCGCCACAATTATCGTGGCCCTCAAACTTGTGCTGACCCACTAGCGAAAAACAATCCTGGCTCCCCGATCCGATATACATAACGGAGACAAAACGGCGCAACATCAGATCAGGAGTCCACGATATGACTGCCCCTCAACCGCCATATCCGTGGAATTCCGACCCTGCGCGCCCACAACCCGGTCTACCACCACCGCCTGGCAACGGCCCTCCTCCCGGTTACCGACAACCTGGCTATCCACAGGGCGGCTACCCACCTGTACCGCCACCACGAACACCTGTCTGGTTGTGGATACTCCTCGCTGCCGGTGTTCTCGCGGTCGTGGTCGTAATTGCGCTCGTTTGGATCCGCCCGCTGATATTCGACAGAACTTCAGATACGTCCGCAGCCGCGACGTCCTCGGCCATGGTTACTTCGAAGCCCTCGGCACCTCGCACCACCGCTGCCGCTCCGGGTGCCGGCGAGACCCTCCCGCGTAACGCATCCCCATGCAGTTCGGTTTTCTCCACTACGGAATTCCCGAATTCTGCCGTCGGCAGCACAGTCACTTCGTGTGAATTCGCCGAAGCGGTGCGCTCCCAATACGTGAATCAGAACCAGCGCGGTACAACGGTCAGGATCAGTGCCGTCAGCCCCATCACCAATACCCGCTATTCCATGAGTTGCAGCGGCACGAAAGTAGTCACCTGCACTGGCGGCAACAATGCGGTCGTCTATGTCTACTGATTCCAGGCTGGTCCTCGGCCTCGTACTGGTGGCAGCGGCAGCACTCTCGGCCTGCACCATTCCCACCGATGCCGACATTCCGAAGAACGAGACCGTCACCGAAAGCGTTGCCGTTCCGTCGGAAGTGACACCGGCAGCACCGGTTCCGCTCGACGGCACCGGGCCGCTCGCGGGCTTTACTGCCCTGAGCAAAACACTCGACGGCACGGTGGGAATAACCCTCGTTCCGGTGGGTGGTGGTCCGTCCCTCGCCGCCGGCGACTGGCACAGTGGTGATGCGTGGTCGACCATCAAAGTCCCCTTGTCTATTGCAGCTCTCAGAGAAGCCGACACGGTCGACGGCAATCAACTGACCATCATCAGTCGAGCAATCACCATGTCGGACAACGAATCAGCCGAAGCCCTGTGGGCCGAACTCGGCGACCCCGCCAGCGCGGCGGCGAAGGTCGAATCGGTCCTCGCTACGTCGGGCGATGTCTCGACGACTGTCGAATCACAAGTTCTCCGACCCGAATTCAGCGCTTTCGGGCAAACACAGTGGTCGCTCAACGATCAAGCGCAATTCGCGGCGACCTTGCCGTGTCGCACCGACGCCACCGAAGTTCTGGACTTCATGGGTGACGTCAGCCCCGATCAACACTGGGGCCTGGGAGTGATCCCGCAGGCCCAGTTCAAGGGCGGATGGGGTCCGGACCAGGGCGGTGGGTACCTGGTGCGTCAATTCGGGATCATCACCAGCGGCACAGGTCAACTCGCTGTGGCCATGGCGGCTAAACCCAACTCCGGAACCTTTGCCGACGGTACGGCGATGCTCGATGAGATCGGCACGTGGATCGGCACTCGGGCACAAGAATTACCCATCGGTGGCACGTGCGCACCCAGTTAGGGTTGTCATCGTGCGCTCCACCCTCCATCCATCGTGTACGACGCACCGGTCACCATGGCTGCGTCGACCGAGGCCAGCCAACCGACCAGTGAGGCCACCTCCGACGGCTCCACCATCCGCTTGATCGCACTCTCCGTCAGCATCACCTTCTCGACCACTTCGGATTCACTGATGCCGTGAACCTTTGCCTGGTCAGCGATTTGACTCTGAACGAGAGGCGTCAACACATATCCCGGGTTGACGCAGTTACTGGTAACACCGTGCGAAGCACCTTCGAGAGCAACAACTTTCGACAAACCTTCGAGCCCGTGTTTTGCGGCAACGTAGGCACTCTTGAAAGGGGACGCCCGCAGACCGTGCACGGAGGAAATGTTGAGGATTCGCCCGAAACCGTTGCGGTACATGTAAGGAAGGGTCGCACGAATGAGAAGGAACGGCGCTTCGACCATGAGTCTCTGAATCCTGCGGAAGTCTTCGATATCGAAGTCCTCGATCGGACTGACCCGTTGAATACCGGCGCTGTTGACCAGGATATCGGCCTCCAACGCAAGGGTCGCGAGGTGATCCGTATCGAGGAAATCGACTGCCCAAGCACTGCCGTCGATTTCGTCGGCCAGCGAATTCGCCGCGACATCATCGACATCTGCAACTGTGACGTGGGCACCTCGCGCGGCAAGCATTCGGGCGCACGCCTCACCGATCCCGCTTGCACCACCGGTAACCAATGCCGACTTCCCGGCGAGCGTCATGCGGGAACACCGGCTCGCTCGTTCGCGAGTACCTGCGCATCTGCCTCATCGACAGATTCGAGCGAAATGCCTTTGGTCTCACGAGCAAAGAAGACCGCGACGATGGTGATCAGTGAGGCAAGCAGCAAGTACACGGCAATGGGAACCGAGGAATCGAACTTGCGAAGAAGCGCCGTGGCGATGATCGGCGCCAACGACCCGGCCACGATCGACGTCACCTGATATCCCAAAGACACTCCGGAGTAACGCATCCGGGTCGGGAACATCTCGGCCATGATCGCAGGTTGGCCTGCGTACATGAACGCGTGAAACACGAGGCCGATGATGATCGCCGAGAGAATGACCGCGTTGTGTCCACTGTTCATCATCGGGAAGGCGAAGAAGCCCCAGGTTCCGGCAGTGACGGCACCGATCATGTAAACGGGGCGGCGACCGATGGTGTCGGACAGCTTGCCTACCAGAGGAATTACCGCGAAGTGCACGGCGTGGGCAATGAGCATCCACCAGAGAATGTGAGAGGTGTCGGCATGTACAACCAGCTTGAGGTAGGTAATCGAGAACGTCACGACGAGGTAGTACATGACATTCTCGGCAAAGCGCAGACCCATCGCGGTCAGAACGCCGCGCGGGTAACGCTTCACGACCTCGAAGACACTGTACGACGTCGCCTTGACCAGCTCTGCTTCCTTCTGCGCGGCAAGGAAAATGGGAGCATCTGTAACTTTGGTGCGAATGTAATATCCGACCAGAACGATCACCGCCGAAAGCCAGAAGGCAACGCGCCAGCCCCAACTCATGAACGACTCATCCGACAGGGTCGAGGTCAGAATAAGCAGAACCACCGTCGCGACGAGGTTGCCCATCGGAACGCCCGCTTGCGGCCAGGACGACCAGAATCCTCGCGATCGGTTCGGACTGTGCTCTGCGACAAGGAGTACCGCACCACCCCACTCACCGCCCACTGCAAACCCTTGGATAAATCGGAGCGTCACGAGGAGCGCCGGCGCCCAATACCCGATCTGTCCATAGGTCGGCAGGCAGCCCATCAGGAAAGTTGCCGCACCGACGAGCAGAAGACTGAACTGCAACAGCTGCTTTCGGCCGAACCTGTCCCCGAAGTACCCGAAAACGATGCCGCCCAACGGACGCGCCGCAAATCCGACAGCGTACGTAATGAAGGCCGCGATGACCGCGTCGAACTCGTTGCCACCGCCCGGGAAGAACACCTTGCTGAACACCAAGGTCGCAGCGGTGCCGTACAGAAAGAACTCGTACCATTCGACGACGGTCCCCGCCATCGATGCGCCGACAACCTTCTTCAACCCCGATGGTGGGGCTTCGGCTTCGGACTTCGGCCTGTTGTCGACGCTCATCGTGGACTCCCTCGTCATAGTTCGCAGTGATTTTCAAATGTGACTGCTCCCACACTTTTCTCTGGCCTGATGAGTATTGATGCAGATCGGTTTCACAACAATGACAAAAACCGCAGTCTGCAACTGCAAAGATGCAGATATGAATCCCGGACCGAATCCCGACGACCTTTTGGTTCTCCTCGCCGTAGGCCGCACGGGGCGTTTCAACACTGCAGCCGACGACCTCGGGCTCAATCACACCACCATCTCGAGGCGCATCGCCGGCCTCGAGAAAAGTTTGGGTGGACGAGTGCTCGTCCGTGCGTCTGGCGGATGGGAACTGACCGACCTGGGCAAACAGGCACTGACGGCGGCGGAACGGATCGAGGCAGCCGTCAACGACTTGGCACTGGACCCCAACGGACAGCACCTCCTCGACGGCGTTGTCCGAGTATCCGCAACCGACGGATTCAGCGCGTACATTGCTGCACCGGCTAGTGCGACAGTCCGCAAACGACATCCGCGAGTAAGCGTGGAGATCGTCGTCGCCACACGAAAAGCCTCGCAGATCCGCTCCGGACTCGATATCGAAGTGGTTGTCGGTAAGCCTCACGTCCACCGCGCCGAGGCCATCCACTTGGCCGATTACGCATTGGGACTGTATGCGTCTCGCGAATACCTTCGGCAACATACAGTTCCCACGAGCCCAGCCGACCTTGCCGATCATTCCCTCGTGTACTTCATCGACTCGATGTTGCAGGTCGACGAACTAGACCTCGCTCGCAAGCTCACCGTCTCCATGAGGGAAGCGGTCACGTCCACCAACGTGTTCGTCCATATTGAGGCCACGCGTGCGGGAGCTGGAATCGGGCTTCTTCCGTGCTTTATGGCCGATCGGCATGAGGATCTTGTCCGCGTCCTACCCGCCGACGTCGAGGTGCGGTTGGCCTACTGGCTGGTTGCCCGCGCAGAATCACTACGACGCCGCGAAGTCGCGGCCGTGGTCTCGGCAATTCGGGAAACCGTGGACCTGAAGCGAATACACCTACTCGGCCACAATCCCGGAACTGAGGCCGAAAATACTCAATTTCAGAATGGCGGTGGATCATCCCCGTAATCAACAGGCTTCCGCCTACGCACCACAAACCCACGCCCCACCACCCTCGCACGCACCCGCATCAACCGCTGCAACAGCCGATTCCGCTTCCGAACTTTCAGCCTCCGCTCCCGCCGAACCAACTTCTGGGCCCGAACATCCATCCGCGCACGCCGACGGCGGCGTTCACCCCGAACCCGGGCAGCCTTGTTCTCGAGTTTCGTGCGCCTCCGCGGCCCACCCTCCGGCAGAACCGGATCCGGCACCCCCGCCAACAATCCCGCCGCCCGGGTTCGGTAACAATGCCCCGTCGGAGAAACCACCGTGACCGTCCGATCGGAGTTCGGGGTATGCAACCAATGCCCGGAATGCTTGAGCCGATGATGATTCCGGCAATACGCCGACAAATTCGACGCCACAGTCTTCCCACCGTTAGCGGGATCGGCGTGATCGAATGGCACCCCATGATCGAGATCGCAATTCCAGGCCGGGACATCGCAGTGCAACCACTGGCAACTCCCCGCCGCCGCCCGCAGCCACGTATCCAATGCCGCACCGGGGCGGTAGACGAACGCCGACGCCGGCAGTGATTCCGGAGCAGGCTCAGGCACTACGTCTGCCGGCACCCGCACCTCCCGCACAATCCCATCCTTCGTGATGTCCCGCGCGTGCTCGGCACTGATCACCCCGTACCCGTCCAGATGCGCCGGCTCGTCAGAGCCCTGGAACGTCGACTCCGCCATCACCACAACCACCAACGGACGCCGCACCACCGTCAACCCCGACCGATCCTGCAGACAATCCACCCGCCCACAGTCACACGGCAACACCACCGAACCATCCAACAACGCACCCAACGCATCCGCCCGACGCTGCTCGTACGTCCGCGAATCATGTCGGCACACCGAGAGAGCCAACTCTCGCAACCGGCCGTCGAACAGTCGGGCTTGTTCCGCCGGAATTGACCCCACGATCCGGGCCATCCCGTCCTCCATCGCACTGACCCCGATAAACCTCTCCGCCAACGCACGCCGTCGCCGCTCCCGCATCCCTTCCGGATCCACCCGCGCCACGATCCGATCGATCACGCCCGTCAACCGCCGACCCCTCAACCCCGTCCCACCATCCACAGCCGGAGCCAAGACTTGTTCCAAGACAAGGCGTTCCACCTCGTCGATCAACTCGTCCGAGACGTTCGCGGTCGCGGATTCGATCAAGGAGACCCGATAAAGATCCAATTCTCCGCGCGCCATCGCCGCCCGGGTGCGGTGCAGACGGGTTTTCAACGCGAATCCGAGTCCGATAAGTTTCCCGGCGCCGGCACGCCCCATCGTGAGCACCGCGCCGATTTCCGATTCCGCCAATTCGTGCGCGGTGGACGACCAGGTGCCGGTGGCGGTGTGCTCGGCACTGCGACGGGTGAAAAACTCGGCAATCGCAGCAAGTTTGCGCTCGACCAACTTCGCTTCACAGGAATGCAGGTCGAAGATGAGATCGATGAGGGCGCAATCGGATTCGGTACCGGTCAGCGGTGCTGACAGGCCGTAGTTTCCCACTCCCGACTCGAACATTCCTCCACCGTATTCGAAACTATGTTCGCAGACAATGGTCACAGTCAAATTAGTCGGAAAAGTCCGAAAACTGGTGGAAGGCCGCTTCCACAGCCGAGAAGTGCTGTGCTGCCTTAATGTTCGGATATATTTCTTCTTGATTCCACGAACCACGCGGCGATCTGCGCTCGTGATGTGAATCCCAATTTGACCAGCAGATGTTCGACATGTCCCTGAGCAGTACGCGGAGAAATTACCAAGCGCGCAGCGATCTCCTTGTTGGTCATCCCGTCCGCGATCAGCCCGGCCACCTCCAACTCACGCTTGGTCGGTGTCACCGAGGGACTGGCAGACGAGGTACCCGTCGGCAGGTCCTGCTCACCCAAGGCATAGGCAACTGCGCCATGAAATCCGAGTGCGCGGCCCTTCTTCTGCGCCGCGGCGAAGGCCTGCGGACCCAGCAGTCGTCGAGTCTCTGCTTCGCAGGCCTCCTGATACACCGACAGTCCGGGCAGGACGACCGTCGAACTTCCCAACGACTTACTCACCTCCTCCGAGGCTCCCATCAGCACTGCCGCCCGTCGAGCGTCCTTCTCGTCGAAGTCGATCCATGCCAGAGTTTGCAGGCACATGCTGGCGTGCAACCTGTCGTTGACCCTTCGCCCCAACTCCAAGGCCTGCTCGAGCAACCGAACCGCACGAACGCGATCATCTTGGCGCCACACGGCAAGTGCCAGCGCCCACAGCGCATAGCCTCGATACGCGGCTTCGCCGCGTGCCTCGGTGATTACCAACGCGCGCTCGTAACATTCGATTGCCCGGTCCGTCTCGTTCAGCAGTTCCCGCGCCATTCCCAAGGCAGTGACGGCCACGACTTCGAAGAGAAGGTCCTCCTGTTCGGCAAACACTATGGCTGCATCCTCGAGATGTGAACATGCATCGACGAAGTTCCCCGTAAACAGGGCAAGAGTTCCTTCGGCTTGATCGATATGGGCACGCATCAAAGCGGCTGTCGCCTGGTCTGCGAGGAGCCTCCCCTTCCGACAGATCCGTGCGATCGCAACTTTGTTGTCCTCCACAAGAGCAAATCCCGGAACAGCCACGCCACCTCGATCGAGGAACAGTCTCATCGAGTCGTTACGGAAGGCTCCCCGCGACAGGTGGTCCGGGTCAGGAACCGGGAGCGGAGGAACCAACAGCACCGCTTCTCCCGCGATTCCGATCGGCTCACGGCTCGTCGCGAGAATCGTCACGCCGGGACAGAATCGCAGTAGCCTCTCCGCGAGCTGCGCAACCCCGTCCAGCAGCTGCTCACAATTGTCGAGCACCATCAGTAATTCCCGCGAAGCGAGGAAGTCCGTCACTACCACTTGCACCGGTCTGGCGGATCTGTCTCGCAGTCCCAACGCACCCGCCACTACATCTACCAACAGCGTTGCGTCGTACAACTCCCCCAGCTCCACCAGTCTCGCGCCGTCGGCATAAAGGTGCTGCCTCTTGGTGGCAACCCGCACGGCGAGGCGGGTCTTCCCGACTCCACCGATCCCGGTCAATGTCACCAATCGTGAAGTGGACAGCAAGTTCTCGGCCTCAACCAGTTCCGTGCGTCGGCCGACAAAACTGGTCAACTCCAGTGGAAGTCCGCTCGTTCGATCCGAAGCCACAGATGTCCCCGTTTCCCGCCGCCCGGACGACACTGCGCCTTCCGAAAACGCATTCGCTACCACCAGCGGAGTGTCTGCCGGCAGGCTCGGATCTACGTTCAGTGCCGGCTCGTCGACGTGGAAACCATGACGTCGTTGCGATTCGCGGATTTGCCGGCCCAGTTCCTCAGCGGAGGGACGGTTCCCCGGGTTGGCGGACATTGCACCTTCGATGATCACTCCGATGTCCTCGGCGATTCCGTACCGGCGTGGATCCGGGACAGGTTCTGAAGTAATTCGGAGGAACTGTGCGACCAATTGTTCGCCACTTCGACGCTCGAAGGCAGCGTGACCGGTGATCACGGTGAACAACGTGGCGCCGAGCCCGTAGACATCAGCGGCCGAACTCGGGGGCTCGCCGACCACGATTTCCGGCGCAATAAACGCCGGCGAACCCGTCACAATGCCTGTGCCAGTTTCGAATCCGCCGGGAACATGAGCTATACCGAAGTCCGACAACGCCGGCTCCCCGTAGTCGGTGAGCAGGATGTTCCCGGGTTTGACATCACGATGGAGAACTCCGTGTCGGTGAGCGAATTCCAGCGCGTCGGCGATCTTGATGCCGAGTCTCAGGGCTTCGTTCAGTGGGAGCGGTCCGTGGTGCCGGATCCGTGCGTCGAGCGAATCCTGGGAGTAGTACGGCATGACGGTGAACGGCCGACCGTTGTCGGTGACACCGGCGTGAAGGACGGTGACGATATTGGGATGACCGGTCAGTCGTCCTGCCGCCTGTTGCTCCCGAAGGAACCGTGCCCGGTTTTCTTCGTCGAGGTCGGCGGTGAGGACTTTGACCGCCACGGTGCGGTCCAGCGAAGGTTGCGTGCAGCGGTAGACGACGCCGAAACCTCCACGGCCGATCTCCTGAGCGTCCTCGAACCCGGACGCGGCTAATTCCGCCGCGACCGACCGACCGGACCGCGTCGTGTTGCGTCGCGTCGCGAACGGGTCGACATCGGTCATCGCCCACACCGATCCATTCGTGCACGCTTTACCGAAAATCTGACGCAACGCACCTATCGATGATGTACCCGAATCCCATCGCTGGCCACTCCACTGACCAGTGGTTCACACTTTCGAGCCTCGAGTCACACCGCCCGGACATCGTCGGTCCACTCGATAGCGTCACGTTCGGGCATGTGGATCCGTCTGGGCAGTATGAGTGGGGTGAACAGCAAGAAAACGCCGGGCACTGTGATCGCGGCGAGCGGATCGGTGAGTGTTGCGAGGACGCCTCACACCACCATAAGGATCGCCTGGGCAAGTTTGCTGCTCACACTCCAGGCCGTGAGAACTCGAGCAGCGTGATGGGCAGGCGTGCGCTGCAGACGCTCTGTCGCGTTGATCGGGTTGAAGATACCCATGCACGTGATCAGCAGGCCCTCGACGGCGATCACCGTGAGGAGTCCGACGATGCCGGGTTGAGTGAAGGCGAGACCGTATTACCAAGGCGGGAACTTATCCGCAGTTCCCTCGTGATGGCCGGCTGGAACGGTTCGAGTCACACTAGAGGCGGTCCGGTACCACCACTACCGGCTCGAGGATCTCGGCCCGCGATTCCGGCGCAGCTGCGCGCAATGCGTCTGCTGCTTCGTCATCAGGCTGGGCCTGCGATTCCACTTCGGATTCGACACGAGCGCGGTAGGTTTCGACTTCCCGGGCAACGGCCTCGTCGTCCCAACCCAGCACCGGCGCAACCAGTTCCGCGACCTGCTCAGCGCAGTTGACGCCGCGGTGCGCATACTCGATGGAAATTCGCAGACGCCTGGCCAAGATGTCGTCGAGGTGCAAGGCGCCCTCGGCTGCGGCGGCGTACACGGCCTCGACCTGGAGATAATCCGGTGCATCCGTGATGGGCTGCAACAACTCCGGAGTTTCCCGCCCGAGTTCGAGCACCTCGGTGATCAGTGAGCCGTAGCGGTCCAGCAGATGCTTGACCCGGTACGGATGCAGACCGTACTGCTCACCCAATTGCATAGTCTGGTTAACCAAGGCGAAGTAGCCGTCGGCACCCACGAGCGGCACCTTCTCGGTAATCGACGACGCGACCCTGGCCGGAATGTCCTCGGATGCAACATCAACGGCATCCTCGGCCATGACGCGATACGTCGTGTACTTACCACCGGCGATGGCTACCAAACCTGGAGCGACTCGCGCCACGGCATGTTCGCGGGACAGCTTCGACGTCTCGTCGCTCTCTCCGGCGAGAAGGGGACGCAAGCCCGCGTACACGCCGTCGATGTCGGCATGCGTCAACGGCGTCACCAACACCGAATTGACGTGGCCGAGAATGTAATCGATGTCGGCCTTCGTTGCTGCCGGGTGCGCGAGATCGAGGTTCCAGTCGGTGTCCGTCGTACCGATAATCCAATGGTTTCCCCACGGAATCACGAACAGCACAGATTTTTCGGTGCGCAGGATGATCGCAGCTTCGCTGACGATCCGGTCCCGCGGGACCACGATGTGAACACCCTTCGACGCCCGAACACGGAAACGGCCGCGCTGGCGTGAGAGGGCTTGAATCTCGTCGGTCCAGACACCGGTGGCGTTGATGACCACGTGCCCCTTGATTTCAGCGGTGCGGCCGTCCTCGCAGTCACGGACACGGACGCCCGAAACACGATCTGCCTCACGAAGGAAGCCGACAACCTGCGTCGATGTGCGCACCACTGCGCCGTAGTGCGCCGCGGTACGAGCCACCATCATCGTGTGACGGGCGTCGTCGACCACGGTGTCGTAGTACTGAATGCCACCAGTCAGCGAACTGCGCTTGAGGCTCGGAGACATACGCAACGCGCCGGCGCGGGTGAGGTGCTTCTGCGAGGGCACCGATTTGGCACCGCCCATTCGGTCGTACAGGAATATTCCAGCCGCCATGTAGGGACGTTCCCAAACGCGGTGAGCCAACGGGAACAGGAACTTGAGGGGCTTGACCAGGTGAGGTGCAAGCGTCGTCAAGGACAGCTCACGTTCACGGAGCGCCTCCCGGACCAGACCGAATTCGAGTTGCTCGAGATATCGCAAACCGCCGTGGAACATCTTCGACGAACGAGAAGAAGTTCCCGACGCGTAATCGCGAGCCTCGACCAACGCGACCTTGAGCCCACGCGTCGCCGCATCGAGCGCCGCGCCGACGCCGACCACGCCACCGCCGACGACAATGACGTCGAACTGCTGGTTTTGAAGCTGTTCCCAGGCAGCGCCGCGCTGCTGTGGGCCGAGAAACTGCGCACCCTGCTGCTTACTCAACCCGGTCTCCTGTGAGTCGACGACGAATTCGCATCCAGGCTAGTAGCTTCATCCCCATACTGCGACAGCGTTGGACAAGACAGCGCTCGAACCGAGGAGACGTGTGAACCAGTACATCGCGGCCATCGATCAGGGCACAACGTCCAGCCGATGCATGATCTTCGATCACGACGGCTCCGTCGTCAGCGTTGCTCAGAAGGAGCACGAGCAGGTCTTTCCGCAAGCCGGTTGGGTGGAACACGACCCGGTAGCGCTGTGGACCAACACCCGCGAAGTGGTCGCGGGCGCACTCGCGAAGGCCGACCTCACACGCGCCGACATCGCTGCCGTCGGAATCACGAATCAACGTGAGACAACGGTGGTCTGGGAGCGCAAGACCGGCAAGCCGGTCTACAACGCCATCGTCTGGCAAGACACACGTACCGATCAACTCTGCCAGGAACTCGGCGGAGAAGACGGACCGGACAAGTACCGCGCCAAGACCGGATTGCCACTGTCGACATACTTTTCCGGGCCGAAGATCCGGTGGATTCTCGACAACGTGGACGGTGCGAGAGAGAAGGCCGAGGCCGGAGAATTGTGCTTCGGCACCGTCGACACATGGATCCTGTGGCACCTCACCGAGGGCACACACGTGACAGATGTCACCAATGCGTCACGCACGATGCTGATGGATCTGGAGACTCTGCAGTGGGACGAGTCCATCTGCACCGATTTCGGAATCCCGATGTCGATGCTGCCGGAGATTCGCAGTTCCTCCGAGATCTACGGCAAGGGTCGCCCGCGCGGAAACCTTGCCGGAGTACCCGTCGCCGGCATCCTCGGCGATCAGCAAGCTGCCACCTTCGGACAGGCCTGCCTGTCCGAAGGTGAAGCCAAGAACACGTACGGCACCGGCAACTTCCTACTGCTCAACACCGGCACGACACCGGTACACAGCAAGCACGGTTTGCTGACGACGCTCTGCTACAAACTGGGCGACGCCCCGGCCGTCTACGCACTCGAAGGTTCTGTTGCCGTATCCGGCTCCCTCATTCAGTGGTTGCGCGACAATCTCGGAATCATCCAGAGTGCCAAGGACATCGAGCCTCTGGCCTTGACCGTCGAGGACAACGGCGGCGCCTACATCGTCCCCGCGTTCTCCGGTCTGTTCGCCCCGCGGTGGCGCCCTGACGCTCGTGGTGTCATCGTCGGTCTCACCCGCTTCGTCAACAAGGGCCACCTGGCGCGGGCCGCCCTCGAAGCCACCGCGTATCAAACCCGCGAGGTCATCGATGCCATGCGCAACGACTCCGGCGTGACACTCTCCGCACTGAAGGTCGACGGCGGAATGGTGGTCAACGAAACCCTGATGCAGTTCCAATCCGACATCCTGGGCGTACCCGTCATCCGTCCCGTGGTCAACGAGACGACGGCGTTGGGTGCGGCCTACGCTGCCGGCCTTGCTGTCGGATACTGGGCCGATACCGACGACATCCGAAACAACTGGGCCGTCGGCAAGACCTGGGAACCTTCGATGGCGGAGTCCGAACGTGCGCACCTGTACGCCGAGTGGAACAAGGCCGTCGAGCGCACGTACAACTGGTCGGACTAGACCAGAACTGCGGCAGCGAAGGCATCGCGCAGCTTCTGCGCGGCGTCTTGCAGCACCGTTTCGGGATACGTCGCAAAGCACAGGCGGGCCGATCGACTCAGGTCGGCGTCCACAGCGAACGCGTTGCCCGGGACAAATGCCACACCATGCTCGACGGCAATCTCGAGCACGGACGCGGTGTCGACCTCCGCCGTGGTGTCCATCCAGCAGAACATCCCACCGCGCACGGCCGAGAACCGCGCAGTGTCACCGAAGCCGTCTTCCAACGCACTGACCAGCGCCTTAGCCCGGCTTCCGTACGACGCACGCAGCATGTCCAGATGGGCGTCGAGCCACTCGTAATCCGAGAACAAGTCGGCGGCGATCTGCTGCGTGAGCGATGAACCACACAGGTCTGCGCCCTGCTTGATCAACTCGACCGCCTCGCACACCCGGCGATCACCGTGAAGCCAACCGACACGCAGAGCCGGCGCCAGCACCTTTGACGCACTGGAGAGCCGAATCACTCTCTCGGACAACGCTGCAACCGGAAGCGGCGGCGGTCCATCGAAGTAGAGCTCCCCGTACGGGTCGTCCTCGAGAACCCAGAAGCCGTATCTATCAGCAAGATGCGCGAGATGCGCGCGGCGTTCCGCCGAAAGCACGGACCCACGCGGATTGTGGAAGTTACTCACTGTATGAACAACTTTAGGACGCAAGCCGCCTAAGAGGTGTTCTTCCAGCGCCACTGTATCCATGCCGTTCTCGTCGACCGGCACCGGAACCAGGGCTGCCTGCGCAGTCCGAAAGACCTGCAGCGCACCGGTATACGCCGGATCTTCCACGACGACGATATCACCGGCATCGAGCAGAACCTGAGCCAGCAGACTCAAACCCTGCTGACTGCCATGCGTGACAACAACGTCGGAAGATTCGAGCACGCGGCCGATCTTGACGGATTCACGGACGGCGATCACCTCACGGAGGCGTCGTAAGCCCGAGGTCTCGCCGTACTGAACGGACGACGCGTCACCGAGGGCATCGTGCGCGGCTTGCGCAATACGTTCTCGTGGAATGAAATCCGGATCAGGCAGGCCACCGGCCAAGCTGATCACGTCGGGACGAGCCGTCAAGGTGAGTAGGTCGCGGATTGCAGAACTACGGAGTCCGTCCATACGAACGGACAGCGCGGCGTTTTTCATAGAAACTCCCAGGCACGGGGAAGAGGAAATCAGAGGAATAACACTCTGAGCCGCCGAGGGGTCTACGGGGCAGGG
The DNA here is from genome assembly GCF_030056815.1 of Rhodococcus sp. IEGM 1379. Taxonomy (GTDB): domain Bacteria; phylum Actinomycetota; class Actinomycetes; order Mycobacteriales; family Mycobacteriaceae; genus Rhodococcus_F. The sequence continues at coordinate 101,086 of NZ_JASHKR010000006.1, read as the reverse complement.
AGAGCGCCGAGGTACCGATCCATGATTCGACCGGCACCTCGACTATCCCACCATCACACCAATATGTGAAATCTAGTTCTCAGATTCTAGGAATCAGTCGAGGTCGTCGTGGCGCATGAGCTGACGCGCAGCCTCGGTGATAGAACCTGTCAGCGACGGGTACACGGAGAATGTCTGCGCCAGATCGTTGACGGTCAGGTTGTTCTGAACCGCCATGGCGAGCGGAAGAATCAACTCGGATCCGTTGGGCGCAACCACAACTCCACCGATAACCACGCCGGTAGCCGGACGGCAGAAGATCTTCACGAAGCCTCGACGCAGGCCGGACATCTTGGCACGCGGGTTGGTGTTGAGCGGCAGCATGACGGTGCGGGCGGGAACTTCGCCGTCGTCGATCGCCGCCTGCGTCACGCCCACTGTCGCGATTTCGGGGCGCGTGAACACTGCCGACGCCACCGTCTTCAACTTGATGGGGCTGACGCCTTCACCGAGCGCGTGGTACATCGCAATGCGGCCCTGCATAGCAGCCACCGACGCGAGCGGCAGCAGTCCCGTGCAGTCGCCCGCCGCGTAGATACCCGAGGCCGTGGTGCGCGAGACGCGGTCGACCCGAAGGTAGCCGCCCTTGTCCAGCTCGATGCCGACCTTGTCGAGGCCCAAGTTATTCGTGTTCGGGACCGAACCAACCGTCATCAGGGCATGGCTGCCCTCGACTGTACGACCGTCGGACAGCTTCACGACGATGCCGTCCTCGGTGCGCTCGACGGCGTCAGCGCGAGCATGCTTGACCAAGATCACACCGCGTTCGGCCAGTGCATCTTCGAGTACGAGGGCAGCGTCGGCGTCTTCTCCCGGGAGCACGCGGTCACGGCTGGACACGAGCGTGACCTTGACGCCCATCTCCGTGTACGCGGATACGAACTCTGCGCCGGTCACACCGGAGCCGACAACAACGAGGTGCGAGGGCAGCTCATCCAAGTCGTAGAGCTGGCGCCACGTCATGATGCGCTCGCCGTCCGGCTCGGCACCCGGGATGATCCGGGGGCTGGCACCGGTCGCGATCAGCACGACGTCGGCGGTGATGGTGCGCTGCTCACCGTCGGCGAGGGTCGCCCGCACCTGGTGAGTGGCCAAACCCAGTTCCTGGTCGGTCAGCTCGGCAGTACCGGAGAGGACCTCGACGCCGACCGTCTGCAAGCGAGCGCGAATATCCGAGGACTGGGACAATGCGAGCGCCTTGACTCGGGAGTGAATCTTGGGGAGCGAGACCGTAGCCTGCTCGGGATCGAGCGTGATGCCCAGATCGGACGCCCGACGCATGTCGGTACGGATGCCGGTCGATGCAATGAAGGTCTTGGACGGCACACAGTCGAAGAGCACACAGGCTCCACCGACTCCATCCGAATCGATCAGGGTGACGGTTGCGCCGTGCTGGGCAGCAACCAGCGCTGCCTCATATCCGGCAGGTCCGCCGCCGATGATCACGATCCGGGTCATGTGTCCTCCAAGTAATCAGGCGACCGACAGGGGTCTCCCGCCGGTCTACTCACCTAAAACGAGCACGCGTGGGTCACGCTATTGCAGCGAACGACGTCGCGCAGTGCTTGCACCAGATTACTAGCGTGCAGTGGTCCGCTTCGCTTCACCCTTGCACCACCGTTTAGGCTTGCGCCCGTGTCGATTTATGCTGCATACGGTTCCAACATGCACCCCGAGCAGATGTTGTTACGCTGCCCACACTCCCCCATGTCGGGGACGGGATGGTTGCGTGGCTGGCGCCTGACGTTCAGCGGCGAGGACATGGGCTGGGAAGGTGCTCTCGCCACTGTGGTGGAGGACCCGGATTCCAGCGTCTTCGTCGTTCTTTACGACGTCCCCGACGAGGACGTCGTAAGCCTCGACCGCTGGGAAGGCGCAGAGCTCGGCCTACACCGCAAGATCCGGGTGCGAGTCGACACGGGCGACGGCGCAGTACTCGCCTGGCTGTACGTCATGGACGCCTACGAGGGCGGCCTTCCGTCAGCTCGGTACATCGGAGTAATGGCCGACGCTGCCGAGATCGCCGGCGCTCCGGCCGACTACGTCCGTGAACTGCGGACGCGGAACAGCCGGAACGTGGGCCCCGGGAATGGTTTGACCGACTAGAGCAGTAGGAAGTACGCCAGGGCGGCCAGCGCGATAACTACCAACGCCGCGCTCACTCCGATCGCGACACGTGCGTAGCTGCGCTTGGCAGGCTCGATCACGGCGACTGCAGCTTCCGGTTCCACTGCGACGGCAGTCGCGGTGGCAACTCGAGGAATGTTGTCGAAAACTTCGGTGACGTCGTGTGACGGCGGCAGTCCGATGGGCACGATCTGGTGTGATGTCGAGGTGAAGCCGGCCGCAAGGATTGCCGCACCGAGCGCAGCAGACTGTTCCGGACCGGGACCGAGTTCACAACGCACACTGAGCTTTTCAGCAACACTGACGGCAATCGCCGTCATCGCGGCTTTATCGCCGGCCATGTCCCCGTCGCCGGTGACAACTACGGCGTCGAGGTTCTCCGGCATCCAACCGAAGGCACCGAGAGCCGTCGCGATCCGCGAACTCGGAGAACTTCCGTCACCGGCAAAGCCGAAGGCACGGCCTGCCGCGACACCCGAGCGAACCAGCGTGACGGCCGCTCCCGTGTCGTCGACGTGATAGATCCCGATGAGTGTTCCGGCCAGTGCCGCGATCTCGGATTCGAACCACGCCGACACCGCTTCGGCATCCGAGACGAGAGTGATGCGCTCGAGGCCCGCATACACCAGAGAATCCCGCAGGATCGCAGCCGTCGAGGAATCCCAGCGCGACGGGTACGTTGCCACGATGTCGGGCGCACCGCCGTCACGACCACCGCGATCAGGCAGCGGCTCACATTCCTGCAACAGGCACCGAATCGAGGTCGCCACCAGATCCTCAGCGCGATAACGGGTATCAGCGCTTCCCGCAACACCGCTGGGATCTCCGACGCGGCCGACGAATCCACTCCAACTCTCGGCGAATTCGCGACCCGCGCCCAATTCCGACTCACCGCCGAGCACGGTTCCGCCGTCCTTGCGTTGATTGAGAACGGTATCTCGCACAATCACAACCGGATCAGCAGAACCTGGGTCGTTCGACGCCACCACCGCCGTCGACACCACTGAGCCGATTCGCACTCCTACACCTATCGACATGCCCGTACCTTCACTCGAACCCAACGAAAAACGGTGCCCCCGACGGGAACCGGCAATAACCGAGAACTAGACCCGAAAATCAGGCCCCAGAGCCAGGCCCTAGAACCAGTCCCGCGAGAACCTTCACACCCACGCCGAGTGCACGCTCGTCCAAATCGAACGTGGGCTGGTGAATGTCAAGTTGATCCCCTTCACCCGACCACACGCCCAACCTCGCCATGGCACCGGGAACCGTCTCGAGATACCACGAGAAGTCTTCTCCACCACCGGATTGCGGGGTGTCCGCCAAGGCGTCCTGCCCGACCGTGCCGATAGCATCCTCGAACATACGCGTGGAGACTTCGTCGTTGACTACCGGCGGGACACCACGTCGATAGTTCAGGTGATAGCGAACGCCGGTGGGGGCGAGCAGTCCGTGCACGATTTCCTCGACGAGCGGTTCGAGCAGTTCCCACGTTTCGTGATCACCGGTTCGGACCGTGCCGGTCATCATGCCGGTCTGCGGAATCGCGTTGGGAGCCTGGCCGGCGCTGACCGCGCCCCACACCATGACTGTGCCGGTGCGCGGATCGATACGTCGACTGAGCATTCCGGGCAAGCCTGTGACCACTGTTCCGAGCGCGTAGATCAGATCGGTGGTCAGGTGTGGCCGAGACGTGTGTCCGCCCGGCGAGTCCAGAACTACTTCGACGGTATCGGCTGCCGATGTGATCGGACCCAGTCGCATACCGACCTGTCCGGCCTCGAGTCGCGGATCGCAGTGCAGAGCAAAAATTCTCGACACACCGTCGAGCGCGCCGGCAGCAATGACGTCGAGCGCGCCGCCCGGCATCACTTCCTCGGCGGGCTGGAAGATCAAGCGGACGCCGACCGGCAGTTCCGGCAGCGATGCCAAGGCCAGGCCGGCACCCAACAGAATCGTGGTGTGGGCGTCGTGCCCGCAGGCGTGGGAAACACCAGGGACGGTCGACGAATATGTGGCTCCCGTCGCTTCCTGCATCGGCAAGGCATCCATGTCGGCGCGCAACGCGATCCGCGGTCCGTCCGGACCGATGTCACACGTCAGACCGGTGCCGCCGGGAAGAATTTTCGGCGCGAGACCGGCCGCCGCGAGTCGTGTCGCAACGAATTCCGTTGTCGCGTACTCATGGCGGGCCAACTCGGGGTTGGCGTGAATGTGCCGTCGCCACGCGACAAGATCGTCGGTATGCGCGTGAATCCAAGTATCGATTGCCGCGTTCACCGGCGATCTACTCCTTCCAACAGGCGGGCGCGTTCCGATGGATCGGACGCTACCCGGACAGCAGTGCGGGCCAATGCGATTGCACCGTCGATGACGGCACGATCAGCAGATTCCGTGACACAGGCCGCGGCGAACTCCGGTTGATGCGTCACTGCCCCAGCAGAATCCAAACCGATAACCGGGTGAATTCCTGGAATCACGTTGGTGACATTACCCATGTCGGTACTGCCGAGCGGACGCGAGCGTTCCCATTCGAGCGCCAACGGCACCCGTCCCAGATCTGCGATCTGCTCGCGGTACACATCTGCCAGCCACGGGTCGGGTGTCAGTTCCGTGTATGTCGGGGATACCGTGCGGATTTCGTGTGTGCAGCCGGTGCCCAAGGCTCCGGCAGCAAAACAGGCTTCCGCGCGCTCGGACAGATTTGCCAAGGACTCCGCCGTCTCGGCGCGCAGGTAGTACAACAATTCCGAGCGCGCCGGAACAATGTTCGGAGCAGCGCCGCCGTCGCTGACGATGCCGTGAATCTGCTGCCCCGGCAAAAGGTGCTGGCGCAGCAGGCCCACCGCCACCTGGGCGAGGGTCGCAGCGTCCGCCGCATTGAGTCCGAATTCCGGTGCTGCCGACGCATGGGCTTCGCGACCAAAATAGTTGACCGCAATGTCGGAGAGTGCGAGTGATGTAGCGCCGACGATATCGATGGGCCCCGGATGCACCATCATCGCCGCACCCACTCCGTCGAATGCACCGCGCTCGAGCATCAACACCTTGCCACCGCCGGTTTCCTCGGCCGGAGTTCCGATCACTCGAACGGTGATGCCGAGCTGATCGGCGACAGACGCCAACGCGATACCGGCACCGACAGCGGCGGCAGCAATGATGTTGTGCCCACAGGCATGACCGATTTCCGGAAGAGCGTCGTACTCGGCGCACATCGCGATAACCAACTCGCCGCTGCCGTAGGTCGCGTCGAACGCAGTCGGGAGATCGGCAATGCCCCGTGCGATCGCAAAGCCGTGCTGCCCCAATAGCTCGGAAACTTTAGCTGAGCTGCGGAATTCCTCGAACGCAAGCTCCGGATCGCTGTGAATCGAATGCGACAACGCAATCAGATCGGTCTCCACAGACCTGACTGCACCGTCGACATTGTGATTCACCGGATCATTGTCTCACCCGAACGAGAAGTTGCTCTTGTCAGTCACCCGTCCAAGATCAGCCAACACGTCACGATGAATTCCGGCCTTGATTCCGGCCAGGTTCTTACCGTGCGTCGCGGTCAGCGCAGCGGCCTTGGCAACGGCTGCCGCGAGCACTGCCTCACCGTCCACAGTCTCCGAGACAATTCCGGCAGCAAGCGCGTCGACGCCTCCGAAACGACGGCCGGTCGTCATGGCCTCGACAGCAGTCTGCTTGGGTAGGCGGCCGTTGAGGAGCGCGGACATTCCCACGGTGAACGGCATGTTCAAGCTGACCTCGGGCAAGCAGTAGAAACCGCGATCGCTGCGCATGATCTGGAAGTCGTGAGCCGTCGCGAACATTGCACCGGCACCGAATGCATGACCCTGGACTGCGGCCACAGTCGCCATCGGGAAGGCCAGGAGACGGCTGTAGATGGCGTGCACCTTGTCCAGGTATCCCGGCAGACCGTCGGCGTTGGAGAAGATCCACGTCGTGTCCAGGCCGTTCGTGTAGAACTTGCCCGTTGCCGTGGTCACCAGCGCGGCCGGGCCCTCGTGCGCCTCGACCTCGTCAAGCTTGCTGTGCACCGCGTCGATCCACTCGGGACTGAAGCGGTTCTCGTTGTCCGTTTCGCCCTCGTTGCCGAGGTACAGGATGAATACGTCGCCGTCGCGTTCGAGATAAGGCATGGATGGGAGACTAACGCCCCAGAACACACTCTACGAACCGACCCGACTCGCCAGTAGGGTTGCTCACATGGGAACGATCGCCGAAGCCGCTGCTGCCGCTCTGTCCGCCATGACGGGAAGCCCGTCGCCGACCGTCGCCGTAGTCCTCGGATCCGGATGGACCGACGCCGCCGACCAGTTCGGTGAGCCCACCGCCGAAGTGTCGATGGCCGACCTCCCCGGCTTTGCCCCGCCGTCCGCTCTGGGCCACATCGGCACCATCCGCACGGTCACCGTCGGCAACACCAACGTGCTGCTCCTCCTCGGCCGTGCACACGCGTACGAGGGCCACGACCTCGGCGTCGTCGTCCACCCCGTCCGCACTGCAATTGCAGCCGGCGTCGACACCGTCATCTTGACCAATGCAGCCGGCGGAATCCGGGAGGACTACACCGTCGGACAGCCCGTTCTGATCAGTGACCACCTCAACCTGACCGCCCGATCACCGCTGGTCGGAGCGGAATTCGTCGACCTCGTCGACGCCTACTCCCCCGAACTTCGAGACTTGGCCCGGTCCATCGATCCCGATCTTGCCGACGGTGTGTACGCCGGACTTCCCGGTCCGCACTACGAAACCCCGGCGGAAATCCGGATGCTGCGCACACTCGGCGCCGACCTCGTGGGCATGTCGACGGTTCACGAAACAATCGCGGCCCGCGCACTCGGGGCGCGGGTTCTCGGAATATCCATGGTTACCAACCTCGCCGCCGGAATCACCGGCGCCCCGCTCGACCATCAAGAAGTGCTGGCCGCCGGCAAGGCATCTGCCGCCCGAGTGGGAAAGCTGCTGCACCAATTGGTCAGTGAACTGTGAACAAGGCGGTACAGGACTGGATCAACTCGGATCCCGATCCGGCCAGCCAGGAAGAACTGGAAAGATTGACGGAAACTGAACTAGCCGAACGGTTTTCGTCACCGCTGACATTTGGCACGGCCGGATTGCGCGGGCCGGTACGCGCCGGCACTCATGGCATGAACCTTGCCGTCGTCATCCGCACCACCGCCGGACTCGGATCTTGGCTGAGCGCGCACGGCCACGGCGGATCCCGCGTCGTCGTCGGCCGCGACGCCCGCCACGGTTCCGAAGCATTCGCTACTGCTGCCGCCGAAGTTCTTGCTGCGGCCGGATTCGAAGTGATACTCCTCCCCCGTCCACTTCCCACGCCCGTTGTGGCTTTTGCGGTTCGCAGGCTCGCTGCCTCCGCCGGAATTCAGATCACCGCCTCACACAACCCGGCGACAGATAACGGCTACAAGGTGTACCTCGACGGCGGATCCCAGCTTGTTTCACCGGCCGACCGCGAAATCGAAAGCGCAATCACTCGAGTCGGCGGTGCGTCGGACGTGCCGAGAACCGCGGTGAAGTCAGCCGACAACACCCTCGTCGAGCAATATGTAAGCCGTGTCGCGGCACTCCCGCATGGATCTGCCCGCAACATCCGGATCGCACTCACCCCCTTACACGGCGTCGGTGGGGAAACTGCGCTTTCGGCACTTCAGGCGGCCGGTTTCACCGACATACACGTCGTAGCAGAACAATTCGACCCCGATCCGAATTTCCCGACCGTCACATTTCCCAATCCCGAAGAACCCGGCGTCGCCGATGCGGTTTTGGCACTCGCCGAGAAGGTGAACGCGGACCTCGCGATCGCCCTCGATCCCGACGCCGACCGCTGCGCCGTCGGGATCCGAGACAGCGAAGGGTGGCGAATGCTCCGCGGAGATGAAACCGGAGTACTCCTCGCCGATCACGTTGTCTCCATCGCACCACCAAACTCTTTGGTAGCAACAACAATTGTGTCGTCGACATTACTGTCGAAACTGGCGCCGGCGCGCGGAGCGCGGTTCGCGTGCACCCTCACCGGTTTCAAATGGCTGACCCGAGCCGGCGACGGCCTCGTCTACGCCTACGAAGAGGCCATCGGACACTGCGTCGACCCCGACGTCGTCCGAGACAAGGACGGCATTTCCGCTGCCGTCCTAGTCTCCGATCTGGTTGCCACGCTTGCCGAAACCAACAGAACGTTGCTCGATGTGCTGGGCGATTACGCCCTCGAGTTCGGCTATCACCACGGGGACCAGGTTTCACGCAGGGTGGCTGACATCAGCGCAAGGATGCGCAGGCTACGAGCCAACCCGCCAGTCGAACTGGCCGGCGAAAAGGTTGTAGTCGAAGACCTTTTCCTCCCCGAATCGCCCCTTCACACCGACGCGATGGTCTTCACCGGAGCTACGACGCGCGTCGTCGTCCGCCCGTCCGGAACCGAGCCCAAACTCAAGTTTTATCTCGAAGTCGTGATTCCGGTGAACAATCGCAGTGAGCTCGCCGAAGCCCAGGCAGCAGCAAAGGCCCGGGCTGAAAAGCTCCGGGCCTTCGCGATGAATCTGTAAAAGCAGCCGCTCAGCGCGGTCCGAACTGCCGATCGCCCGCGTCACCGAGGCCCGGAACGATAAAGGCGTTCTCGTCCAGTCCGTCGTCGATACTGGCCAACACCAGACGCACCGGATGACCCGACGCGGCCAGAGCGTCGACACCGCGCGGCGCCGCGACGACGCACACCGCAGTCACATCGGTAGCGCCGCGAGCGACGAGCAGATCGATTGTGTGCACCATCGATCCGCCGGTCGCCAGCATCGGGTCGAGAACGAATACCGGGATTCCCGACAGGTCGGCAGGCAACGATTCCAAGTAGGGCACCGGCTCATGGGTCACTTCGTCCCGCGCCATACCGACAAAGCCGACACCAGCAGACGGAATCAAAGCACTGGCCTGCTCAACCATGCCCAGACCCGCACGAAGAACCGGGACCAGCAGCGGGGGCTTCGCCAGACGGATACCCGTCGTCGCTGCGACCGGGGTGTCAACGGGGAATTCCTCGACCTCGGCGTCGCGCATTGCCTCGTAGACAAGCATGTGTGTGAGTCGACGCAGTGCCGACCGGAATGTCGAGTTGTCGCTGCGCGCATCACGCATTGTCGTCAGGAGGGCCGCTGCCAGCGGATGGTCGACCACGTGCGTTTGCATGACTAGAAGGATAGTTGCTCAGCAAACGACTGCGCTGACCACATCCCGAGACGGGAACCTCCGGCGCTGACCACATCCCGAGACGGGAACCTCCGGCCCGTCGGCAGCGTCCAAGAAAGGGAGTACGCGCAACGGGGGGAAGAGAAGTTGGACAATTTTGTAGCTCATACCGAGGATATTTCAGAGTTCGGCTCACGACTGGGCATCGTCGCCGACACCATTGCCCAGGCACGGGCCGACGCTGCCCGCAACAACCACACCGGACTCAATGCAGTCCTGGGGTTGATCGCCGAAGACTTCGTTCGTGTCACCGGGGACGCGCAACGGACTCACGTCGACGACCTCGACCGGCTCACTGCCGTCATTTCCAGCGTCTCGGCAGCCACATTCGACGCCCAGGACCTCTACCGGGGAACCGACGAAACAGTTCGCCGGACCATCGCAGAAGCGGCGCGAACATGATCCCCGTCGAAGCACTGGCCCGGCCGATCATCGACCTGTTGCAGACGCTGGGAAGTGGAGTCACGGACTCCAACGGCCCCGACGTCGGGATCCGCATCGCGTCGGATGTCCTGGAAATCGCATACCAATTGGGCTCCGCCGCGCTCGGCGAACTTGCCGGCGGCGGAACATCCACTGCCGGAATGACTGCGGCGAGCGCAATGACCGAGCAGACGCAGGCATCCACTCGCGCCCTGACCGATCGAGGGACGTCGATAGCCGGAATTGTCGACGAAGCGACAACAACGGTGTCGTCCGGTGTCAACGAACTGAACAACATCCTTCAGTCGTTTCTCACGCTCGCAGTGCAAGCCGGCCCGTCATTGATGACCCCGCCTGGCCAGTTGATGCTTGTTTCGGCCGCATTCGAACATCTCGGTCGAGCGATCTCGGTTGTCGAGAGGATGCGCGGCGACCTCTCGGGATCCACCGACAAGATGTCCGAGTTGGTTCCGTCGGTAGCGATTCCTGACCTCGCGTCGGGAAGCGGCGCTACCGGCACAGCACCGAGTGTCGACGCCCTCATAACATCACGAAGTTCGGATGCCGGACTCCAAATCGACCTTCCCGACGGAACCGTTGCTTCGGCCCCCAACGCCGAGGCTGCAGCCGCGGTACGCAATGCCCTCACGCAACAAGGCGTTCCGTACGCGTGGGGCGGAACAACACCGGGCGTCGGCCTGGATTGCAGCGGGCTGACGCAATGGGCGTACGGCCAAGCCGGAATCGATATTCCGCGACTGGCTCAGGAACAGAGCATCGGCAGTCCGGTCGATCAGAACAATCTCCTGCCCGGTGACCTCGCAGTCTGGGACGGCCACGTCGCCATGGTGATCGGTAACGGCCAGATGGTCGAAGCCGGCGACCCCGTGAGCGTCAGTCCGGTCCGAACTTCCAACATCGGCATGGGCTTTCACGGCTTCTACCGACCGACCGAATGAGTAGGGACATGCAGAATTCACCTGGACATCAGCCAACCGCCATCACTGCCGTTGCCGCAAATCGCAGCGGCACCATCGCCCTTCGAGCTACCGAGCAGGCCGTTCCGATCGACCTCCGAATCCATCAGGACGAACTGCGGTACGGCGGGTCTCATCTGGCTCGGAACATCCTGGCTCTCGCGAGTCGAGCCGGACTCGAAGCCGGTGCCCGACACCGCATCGAATTGGAAGGAAACGGCGTTCCTGACGCCATCTTGACCGCCCTCGGGCTCGCTACCCGAGAGCAACTCGCCGAGGCACAGGACGCCGCGGAACAAGCTGCCGATGCCCCGACGACATGGATGCGTGCGATATGAACGAGATGGACCGAATCATGGAACGCGCCAAAAGTCAGTGCGGGCTCATGCAGGACGCGGTGGGTGACGTCGACGCTATCCGAACAACCGCGTCCAGTGCCGACGGCGCCGTCGTGGCCTGTGTGAACGGCACCGGCACGCTGGTCGGACTGACCATCACGGATGCAGTGACGGCGATGGACTCCCGCGCAGTGGCCGCTCTGACAATTGCCACCATCCACGAGGCTGTTCACCGCAGCGGGATCGAACGCGAGCGCCTCATGAACCGGCTCCACAGCTCACTCGGCGAGGTGTGAGCTACCCGCGCTGTCCCTACGGCGGTTCGATGGATAGGCTTCCGCCCATGGCTGGAGACATCGTCCCTATCGAAATCGGGCTCACCAACGGAGACCTCGTCACTTTGTGGGCGCCACGGTGGCGTGAGGGAGACGAAGAGTGGGAGGCTTTCCTCGGTCACGAGGAAGACCTCTACGGGTTCGCGTCGGTCGCTGAACTCGCAGCGTTCATCCGCACCGATACCGACAACGACTTGGTCGACCATCCCGCGTGGAGTGTCGTATCAGGCCTCTCTGCAGCGGAACTCGAACCGGAAGAGAACTTCACCTTCGATTTTGTGGGTGTGCCTGAGCTTGCTGCCGGTGACCCTGAATCGTTGGTCGTCGCAGAGCTCGACGAGACCCTCAACATGGCCCGCAACATCGGTGAGGTCTGCGACCTCGACCCGGTCATCCGATTCTTCAGTGGACACCCGATCCTGAGTGCACTCGCCACCGGCGCCGGCACATTCGAAGGCCGTGAAGGTCTCGAAGTGTGGGATCAGGTCGGGGCTGCCATCGCCAAGGACTGGGACAAGGTGCTCGACGCCATCGACACTGTGGTCAAGTCGCCCGATGTCGATGCTGCCGCCGTCGCTGTTGCCGAAGCCGAACTCCTCGCTGCTGCCGAGAACACCGTTGATGCCGACGACGTTGCCGACGAGAGCGAAGACGAAGAATTCGACGAGGAAGAGGAAGACGACGACTTCGACGACTCTTTCTGGGCCTCCGTCGGCGTTGATCCGGTCCGCATCATCACGTCGGCCGACACGCTTTACACCCTGCGCTGCTACCTGAATGATCGCGCAGTCTTCCTCGGACAGAACGGACTGATCACGGTCTTCACGTCCGAGCGCAGCCTCGCCCGGTACCTGGCCGACAACCACGAACACGATCTGGCGCAGGTTGCCACCTACGGCGAGATCCAGAACGCCGCCGTGGACGGTTCCCTCGAGATCGAGGTCACCGACGAAAACGTCTACGTACTGCCCGGCATTGCCGACGACCTGGCCGAGGGCCCCGGGGCCGTCGACGCCGAGCAACTCGAACTGGCAGTCGAATTATTCACCGATGCAGCAGAATTCGCGAGCGACGACTCCGTCGACTCAGCCTTGGCCGGTTCCACGGAACTAGGCTGGTACGTCTCGTACCTCCTCAATCCCGACCCCTCACGAATGGCACCCAACCCGCCGTTCGTCATCGAATCCGAAGCCTGGCGCACCCTCGATCGCGAGTTCGAAGCCCGACTGCGCAAGGCCTGACCTGCAAGCAGTCAAGTGCGCAAGGCCTGACCTACCGATCAGGCCCGGTTACCCGATCAACACCGCGTAACCGGGCTTGATGACGTCGTCGATCAGGGCAAGTCGCTGATCGAACGGCAGGAACGCTGATTTCATGGCGTTGATCGTGAAACGCTCGAGGTCGACCCAGCCGTAACCGAAGGTGTCCACCAACGCCGCCATTTCCCGACTCATGCTGGTATCACTCATGAGTCGGTTGTCGGTGTTGACGGTGACGCGGAAACGTAGGTCAGCCAATAGCCCGAACGGATGGTCGGCCAACGCCGCGACCACTCCGGTCTGAACATTGGACGTCGGGCACAACTCCAACGGAATTCGCATGTCGCGCACGTAGTTCGCGAGCCTACCGAGTTTGTGGTTTCCGTCGTCTGCCGCAGAAACGTCGTCGACGATCCGTACCCCGTGCCCCAGCCTGTCGGCGCCACAAAATGCGATGGCCTCATGAATCGACGGCAATCCGAAGGCTTCACCAGCGTGGATCGTGAAGTGAGCGTTGGCATCACGCATGTACTCGAAGGCGTCGAGGTGACGGCTCGGCGGGTTCCCGGCTTCCGCGCCGGCAATGTCGAATCCCACCACACCGCGGTCCCGGAACCGCACGGCAAGTTCGGCGATTTCCCGTGAGCGTGCCGCGTGACGCATCGCAGTCAGCAGACACCCGATCCGGATCTCCCGGCCCACCGCGCGGGCAGCGGACTCCCCGGCCCGGAATCCTTCGAGTACGTGCTCGACCACATCGTCGAGAGTCAGACCTTGCTCGAGGTGTTGTTCCGGCGCGAACCGCACTTCCGCGTACACCACGTTGTCATCGGCCAGGTCCTCGGCGCACTCGCGTGCGACCCGGGACAAACCTTCGGGCGTCTGCATTACAGCGACGGTGTGCGCGAAGGTTTCGAGGTACAACTCGAGGGATCCGCTGTCTGCTGCGGTCCTGAACCAGTGTGCAAGTTCCGGAGCAGTGTGGGCGGGAAGATCCTGATAACCACGGTGTTCCGCAAGTTCCAGAACGGTCTGTGGCCGTAAGCCACCGTCGAGGTGGTCGTGGAGTAGAACTTTGGGCGCCCTACGGATCGAGTCCAACACCGGTGCGTTCATGCGTCATAAGCTAACCCGATTCGCCCGATATCCGCTCGATGAGCAAGGGCACCTCAACGAAGTCCTCGGCGGCGCCGATCGCCCAACTTCCGTCCAGGCTCCGGCGGGCGGCGTCGAAGCGTTCGGGCGTGTCGGTGTGCAATGTCAGCAATGGCTGGCCGGCACGTACCCGGTCCCCGGGCTTTGCGTGCATCTGTACTCCGGCCCCGGCTTGCACGACCTGGCCCTGGAACTCGCGTCCCGCGCCCAGTGTCCACGCTGCGACGCCAACGCCCATCGCATCCATTCGGGTGAGGATGCCGTCACGCTCGGCGGTAATCACCTCGGTGTGTCGGGCCACCGGCAACGTCGCACCCGGATCGCCGCCCTGCGCGGCAATCATGGCGCGCCACCGATCCATCGCACTCCCGTCAGCCAATTTCTGCGCGGGGTCGACGTCGTCAATTCCGGCTGCGGACAACATTTCCCGGGCGAGTGCAAGCGTCAGCTCGACGACGTCGGACGGTCCACCGCCGGCCAGTACCTCCACCGACTCCCGAACTTCGAGTGCATTACCGGCAGTGAGTCCCAGCGGGGTGCCCATCTCGGTGATGAACGCCGTTGTCCGTACGCCGGCGTCGTTGCCCAGTTCGACCATGGTGCGGGCCAACTCTCGTGCGTCGACGAGTTCCTTCATGTACGCCCCGGACCCGACTTTCACGTCCAGCACCAGGGCACCGGTACCTTCGGCGATCTTCTTGCTCATGATCGAACTCGCGATCAGCGGAATGGATTCCACTGATCCGGTCACGTCGCGGAGTGCATAGAGCTTCTTGTCTGCGGGAGCAAGATTCATACCGGCCGCACAGATGACCGCCCCGATCTTCGGGTCCGACAGGATCTCGACCATCTCGGCAGTCGACAGGTCCGCTCGCCACCCCGGAATTGCTTCGAGTTTGTCGAGAGTTCCGCCCGCGTGGCCGAGTCCCCGTCCGGACAGCTGCGGCACGGCCAACCCACACGCCGCGACGAGCGGCGCGAGTGGAAGCGTGATCTTGTCCCCCACACCACCGGTGGAATGTTTGTCGACGGTCGGGCAGGGCAAGTCCGAAAAGTCCATCGCGGAGCCGGATTCGATCATCGCTCGGGTCCACCGACTGGTCTCCGAACGAGTCATTCCGCGGAAATAGATCGCCATGGCGAGAGCCGACATCTGCTCGTCCGGGACAACGCCCTCGGTGAACGCTTGCACAACCCAGTCGATCTCCGTGCCCGAGAGTTCCAGCCCGTCACGCTTGGCCCTGATGATGGAGACGGCGTCAAACACGACGAAGCCTTTCCGCTTGTTCGGGTCCGAATGCTTCAGGCAGCAACTCTGCCAACTGTCTCGGCCCTCGAGATGTGTCGACGAGGAGTTCTCCCCCGCCGTGCTCGAGCAGGAGTTGCCGGCAGCGGCCGCACGGCATCAAAATCTTGCCGTCGACATCACAACAGGAGAAGGCAATCAACCGTCCACCGCCGGTCGCGGCTAAGTTACTCACCAGTCCACATTCCGCACACAGGCTCAAACCGTATGAGACATTTTCCACATTGCATCCGGAGACGATTCGACCATCGTCTACCAGTGCAGCGGCACCTACCCTAAATCCGGAGTAGGGGGCATAGGCCCGACGCATCACCTGTCTCGCGTTGTCGCGCAACAACTCCCAGTCAATTTCACCCATGGTCCGTAATACAATCACGCTGACTGAATGGATGCAGAAAGCGGACCGGAACTGCCAAAGTGACATTGGGAAGGCAAACCTTACAAAAGGTTTGGTGCGTGTACGAATCCCACGGCTGATTAGTTCCCCGTTTCACATAGGTTTAGAGTCTGAGTCAAGTCGGTTCAGGACCCCGTCGAGCCCGGGCTGAGTACCTCGAAGCTCTCTGCAAGCTCGACGCGTCCACCAATGACGTTGGAGGCACAGCACTCGATGAGTACTACGACTGAAGCCGCTCCTCAGAAGGAGCGCACGAGGTCGCTTTACCGGGGCGACCCCGGAATGTGGTCCTGGGTTCTACACCGGATCACAGGCGTCGCAACTTTCTTCTTCCTATTCGTACACGTTCTCGATACAGCGCTCGTTCGGGTCAACCCCGATACATACGACGCCGTCATCGATACCTACAAGAACCCCGTTGTCGGTCTCATGGAGATCGGTCTCGTCGGTGTGGTCCTCTATCACGCCCTCAACGGCGTGCGTGTGATGCTCGTGGACTTCTGGTCGAAGGGCCCGAAGTACCAGCGCGTCATGCTCTGGACCATTCTGGCGATCTGGTTCCTGGTGATGATCCCGGGCGCCGGACGCATCCTCATCAACATGTTTGCGGAGCACTGACATGGCGACTTCTACTCACGGACCCGAAGCCAAGACCCTGGGTACCTCTTACGACCGTCCGGCAAGCTTGGACAACCCGCGGTCCCCGCGTGCCAAGTCACGGAGCAACTTCGAGCTGTACGCATGGCTGTTCATGCGCTTCTCCGGCGTTGCCCTGATCGTCCTGGTCCTGGGCCACATGTTCATCATGCTGATGCTCGACGGTGGCGTTCACCGTCTGAACTTCGCATTCGTTGCAGGCCGCTGGTCCAGCCCGTTCTGGCAGGTCTGGGACCTGTCGATGCTCTGGCTGGCACAGCTTCACGGCGGCAACGGCCTGCGCACGGTCATCGCGGACTACTCCCGCAAGGATTCGACGCGTTTCTGGCTGACCACGATCCTCGTCATCTCGATGATTCTGATCATGGCCCTGGGCACGTACGTCATCTTCACCTTCGACCCCAATATCTCGGCGAGCTAGGGGAGCACAGACTTCATGCAGGAACATCGTTATGACGTGGTCATCGTCGGTGCCGGCGGCGCCGGCATGCGAGCGGCCATCGAAGCAGGCCCCCGCGCCCGCACGGCCGTACTGACCAAGCTCTACCCCACCCGCAGCCACACCGGCGCGGCCCAGGGCGGCATGTGCGCCGCACTGGCGAACGTGGAGGAAGACAACTGGGAGTGGCATACCTTCGACACCGTCAAGGGCGGCGACTACCTCGCCGACCAGGATGCTGTCGAGATCATGGCCAAAGAGGCCATCGACGCGGTGCTCGACCTCGAGAAGATGGGTCTGCCGTTCAACCGCACACCCGAAGGCAAGATCGACCAGCGTCGATTCGGTGGCCACACCCGCGATCACGGTAAGGCCCCGGTTCGCCGTGCGTGCTACGCCGCCGACCGCACCGGCCACATGATTCTGCAGACTCTCTACCAGAACTGCGTCAAGCACGACGTCGAGTTCTTCAACGAGTTCTATGCACTCGACATCGCCATCACCGAGACCGAGGACGGCCCGGTAGCTACCGGCGTCATCGCCTACGAGCTCTCGACCGGCGAGCTGCACATCTTCCACGCCAAGTCGATCATCTTCGCGACCGGCGGCTCGGGACGCATGTACAAGACGACGTCCAACGCGCACACCCTCACCGGTGACGGCATGGGCATCATCTTCCGCAAGGGTCTCCCCCTCGAGGACATGGAGTTCCACCAGTTCCACCCGACAGGGTTGGCTGGTCTGGGCATCCTGATCTCGGAAGCCGTTCGTGGTGAAGGCGGCATTCTCCGAAATGCCGACGGTGAGCGCTTCATGGAGCGCTACGCCCCCACCATCAAGGACCTCGCTCCGCGTGACATCGTCGCGCGTTCGATGGTTCTCGAGGTCCTCGAAGGCCGCGGCGCCGGCCCCAACAAGGACTACGTCTACATCGACGTGACGCACATCCCCGAGGAAGTTCTCGACGAGAAGCTCCCCGACATCATGGAGTTCTCGCGCACCTACCTCGGCGTGGACCCCGTCAAGGAGCCCGTGCCCGTCTACCCGACGTGCCACTACGTCATGGGCGGCATCCCCACCAAGATCAACGGTGAGGTTCTGCGCAACAACACCGAGGTCGTCAAGGGCCTGTACGCCGCCGGCGAATGCGCCTGCGTCTCCGTGCACGGCGCAAACCGTCTCGGCACCAACTCGCTCCTCGACATCAACGTGTTCGGCCGTCGCGCCGGCATCGCTGCCGCCGAGTACGCCAACTCCACCGAGTTCGTCGACATGCCCGAAGCTCCGGCCACCATGGTCGAAGACTGGGTCGGCGTCATCCTGTCCGATCACGGCCACGAGCGCGTTGCGGACATCCGCACCGAACTCCAGCAGTCGATGGACAACAACGCATCTGTGTTCCGTACCGAAGAGCGCCTCACCCAGGCCCTCGCGGATGTGCGTGCTCTCAAGGAGCGTTACAACCACATCACGGTTCAGGACAAGGGCAAGCGCTACAACAGCGACCTGCTCGAGGCCATCGAACTGGGCTTCCTGCTCGAAATGGCAGAGGTCACCGTCGTCGGCGCGCTCAACCGTAAGGAATCACGCGGCGGACACGCTCGTGAGGACTTCCCGGATCGCAACGATGCCGAGTACATGAAGCACACGATGGCATACAAGGAGGGCGACGGCCTGCTCTCCGACATCCGTCTGGACTACAAGCCGGTGGTACAGACCCGCTACGAGCCGATGGAGCGGAAGTACTGATGGCTACCCTCGAGAAGAACGCAACAGAAGCACCGAAGCTTCCCCCGGTCCCCGAGGGCGCTGTGATGGTGACTCTCAAGATCGCGCGAATGGACCCCGAGTCGGGCGACGGCCAGCGTTGGGACAGTTTCCAGGTTCCGGCTCTGCCGACCGACCGCATGCTCAACCTGCTGATGTACGTGAAGGGCTACCTCGACGGCACCCTCACGTTCCGTCGTAGCTGCGCACACGGTGTCTGTGGTTCCGATGCCATGCGTATCAACGGTGTCAACCGCCTGGCGTGCAAGATCCTGATGAAGGACATGCTCCCCAAGGACGGCAAGCCGGTCACCATCACCATCGAGCCCATTCGTGGCTTGCCGGTCGAGAAGGACCTCATCGTTGACATGGAACCCTTCTTCGACGCATTCCGCGCCGTGAAGCCGTTCCTCATCACAACGGGCAACGCACCGACCAACGAGCGCATCCAGAGTGCTCACGACCGTGCGCGTTTCGACGACACCACCAAGTGCATCCTGTGCGCTTGCTGCACCACGTCGTGCCCCGTGTACTGGAGCGACGGTAGCTACTTCGGTCCCGCTGCCATCGTGAACGCACACCGCTTCATCTTCGACAGCCGTGACGAAGGCGCTGCCGAGCGTCTCGACATCCTGAACGACAAGGAAGGCGTGTGGCGTTGCCGCACCACCTTCAACTGCACCGACGCATGCCCTCGTGGCATCCAGGTGACCAAGGCGATTCAGGAAGTCAAGCGCGCACTGTTGTTCGCACGCTAACCCTTCTGCCCTGTGCGCGGTTGAGGAGTCTTCGGACTCTTCAACCGCGCATTGGTATTTTCACGTCATCCCGATTCTGCGCCTCCGCCGTCGCTGACGTGAATTCCCAATCCGTCGAGCATCGCGCGGACCGCTGCACCGTGTCGTGTCACCAGTGGACGCGCGTCAGCAGAATCCTCGACTAGAGCCAGCAGGCCTCGCGCCTCCGCATACGGCAACGCATTCCGAAGCCGCACGGACGTCGTGCCTGCACGGTCAACCACTGTGACAGATGTCGGGTTCTCGTGTTGCTGGTCGAGGCCATACATCAGACGGCGCACGTCGTGTGGGGCACATTCACGACGCCCAGCAACAGCACCCCGTGCGACATCGACGACAGCGTATATCGGATCTCCAAACATCGTGAGGCGCGCCAGAGTCCTACCGTCAGAACTCCTGTCCACCGAAGTCCAACGGTGCGCCTGCGGCTTGTGAAGTGCTGCCAACTGCGGTGCATACAACTGCATTTCACACGCGTCAGCCCACTCGTCGTTTTGTCGGCGAAGCGGCAAGGCAAGAGTGTCGCACGTCCAGTCCTGCAACGACGTTCGAGGTGTACGCGCCCAATTCTGATACTCGATGACTGGAAGGCCGAACAAGCTCACACTCCCCACGTCACGGATGATGCGACGCGTACCGTCGACTGCGACAGTTGCTCGCGCGCCTTCATCGAACTCACGAAGTGGAATGCCGCTGATCAGTAGGTATGTCGGTGTTGGAGTCCCGTCGAGACGGACGATGCACCCGCTCGCCGACAACCACTGACCTCGCTGTAGTTCTACGAGGTCACCGACTATCGCCAGCGTATTCATCATGCGACGGAGTTCGTTGCGCCGCGCATCGACACCACCCTTGCGCTGTACAATCGCCAAGGCCGGCTCCATGAGTCGATCAAGCAATCCCCGCGTGCTGACCGGTGCATGTCCCCCCGTCGAGGCCCAAGCCACGGCTCGGATCAGCTCGCATGTGAGCCCTTCGGGAGTAGTACCCCGGACTACTCCCAACTCGGTCCGGAGATACGCGACGATTCCCTCACCCGCCAGAGTTGTGATTCGCGGAGCACCAGGAATCACGCGAACCTACTGTGGAATCGTTGTGCCAAGCTGTGCAACCGGCGGCGCTCCTTCGGCTCAGACGTTCGACTCCAGTCCAGCATCGTGTTCACTGCAAACTCGAGATCGGGGCCTCCCAAGGACGTCGAGAGCGCCGGAACGAGAACACATTCCGCCAATGCCATTGGGATCTTGTCGGACTCACCGACTACGTCCAGCGCCAACGCGAACCGGACTCAGTTTCCATCGCCGCGCTCGCCCAAACCACCGAGCTCATGGCCAGCCGGAAGAAGCGGTACGAGCTCTTCGAATCTCTCAACGAAATCAGATCAGTCGAAGACATCGCGCCCAGGTCGGTTGCGTTGTTCGCGATGTTGACGGCGACCGATCCGGCCGAGACTGAACAGCAGAAACTGGGTCGACTACTGCTCACCAAGGTCGCTCGAATCGACGCGTCGGCGTTCAGGGATCTCCAAGAGGCAATTGCAAACGAGAAGGAGGGCCTCGTCAACGCACTTATCCAGGAGATGAACAAGTCGATAGCCCGCCACCTGAACATCTCGAAATGGTGGAGCCAGGACGAAGATTTCCAACTCCGAGTCTCCCCACGAGAGCACGAACTTGTTTTCACCATCCGCGACCGCACCGGCACGGACTATTCCTTTAGTGAACGCAGCCGCGGACTCACCTACTTCCTCAGCTACTACGTTCAACTACGATCCCACGATCGACCCGAGGATCGACCCGAGGTCCTCCTGATGGACGAACCAGATGCCTACTTATCCGCGCTCGGTCAACAGGACCTGCTGCGTGTACTCGAAGCCCACGCTCATCCAGAGGACTCCGACCGGACCGACCAGGTCGTCTATGTCACCCACTCTCCATTTCTGATCAACCGCAACGCCGGTCACCGGGTCCGTGTCGTTGACAAGGGCGCCCGCGACGAAGGCACCCGCCTCGTCAAGGATGCAACCCAGAATCACTATGAGCCTCTCCGAACATCATTGGGCGCCTTCGTCGCTGAAACCGCATTCATCGGAGGCGATAACTTATTCGTCGAAGGAATCGCTGATCAGATATTGATCGCGGGAATGAACGCGCGGATCCGCCGTGCCGGAACAGCACCCAGCAAGTGCCTCGACCTCAACCAGGTCACTCTCGTTCCAGGCGGCTCAAATGTCGCGTACATGCTGTATCTCGCGCGCGGTCGCGATCAGTTCAAACCCGCTTGCGCAGTCCTCCTCGATAGTGACCCGGCCGGCGAAACCGCGCGTGCCCAGATCCGGAAGGGCGGAGCCAAGGGAAGACCCACCGTGACCGACGATCTCATCGTCATGGTTGGCGACTGGGCATCTGACGTCGGCGCGAAGTGCGAATCCGGTGTGACCATAACGGAACCCGAAGATCTGGTTCCGCTGACGCTGGCGGGCATCTCGGCACGCCGCTACGCAACACACCTCCTGAGCCTGAGCGAGACCGAGGCAAATGGCCTCACCGACATTGCCATCAAGGCTGAAATCAACGCAGCCAACAAATCGATGTGGGATGCCGTCGCAAAAGCCTTCAAAGCAGCGTTTGGAACCGAGATCGGTAAGGCCGGCTTCGCAAAGGAGCTCCTTGGATACCTCAAAGAGCACGACGCTGATAAGACCCAACCCAATGGGGTAGACGACCTCGATGCAAACTTCGCCTCCCTCATCGAGAAACTCACGGACACCCTACGGCTAGCCCGCGAACGTGAGATCGACTCCCGACGCGAAGGGCGCGTGGAACGAATCATCAAGGATTTCTCTGACGACCATCCCACGGGTTGCGTCAGGGACCGCGCTGCAGCAATGCTGGGACGAATCGACGCGACCTCCGACAACACCACCGCTGGCGACACCATCCGCGCCGGAACCGCCGCACTCCGCCGCGATTTCGATCTCGGAACAGATCCACTCGAACGGGTTCCTGACTACCAAAACTTCCTCGGCCGACTCACAAATATTCCGCTACTCGTACGCCTACGCGACCAGGGGCGCCTGAGCGAAGCGGACCTACAGCCAGACGCCGACGACGCCGTAGCTGCAGATTGAATGGCTGCAGATTGAGCCGTTAATACTGGACACAAAGCTACCCAATCATCAGACGTACGCCCGCTGCGGCTTGGCCTTGGTCACGCTGGAGCATTCGACATTCTCTGTCTCAGCATCTTCTGTCGTCTAGCGGTCGACATAGTCGCGAAGCAACGCAATCATCTGCCGGAACTGGGTAATGGTGTGCGGCGGGACAGCGTCCCGGTTGAAATGCATAACGTCGTTGCGCACCTTACGGAGTTCAGCCAACCCCTTTAGGAAGGTCTTGCGGTCGAAAGGCCAGTCCAACGACTTCCAGGTGTCCTCGTGTGACAGGACGCGCTCGTAGTGACCCATTGTCAATTGTCCGAAACCCTCGATCACCTGGCCTGAATCCCCGACGCAGATGGCACTGACGGTATCTATGTCGACATTGTTGATCAATACCCGACGAAGGATCTGATCGAGCTCACCGATCAAGAGAAACGGAGTCGCCAATGCACCGTATGCAGCAACCACGTCGGCGGTTGTCACGATTCCAGAGATCTCATTCTGCGGTCCCCGCACAAGTGCGAAGTCAAATTTCTGCAAGTCAGGCAGGACGTCAATAAGCTCCTTATCATAAGGATGCTCACGCGCCTCGATCGTGGCGTCACGGAGTGTGGCGTCAGCATTGCGATGGCGGGCGCGCGCGATCGACTGCCATGTGACCGCTCCCTTCACAGTCCTAGGTCCGGCCAACACCGGCAGTTGGGAGTAATCGTGGAGATACATCTTCGTGATCGCTTCTTCGAGAGAGGAATTCGGACTCACCGACACCACTTCGGAATTCGCAGAGCTGATGTTGCCGAGAGTAATACCGATCTCGTCCAGTCCGAGAGGATCATCGCGTGCGGCATCTTCCTCCTCTTGGTCAGTGTCTGTGCGCCGCTTATGAAGAACGATCACGTCCTCGACGCCGACCTTGAGATAGTTCGGTGTCGTGACCAAGTCATGATTGGTCAGGTCCGCGTCGATCTCATCGGTGACGATCTGCGAGCGCGTCGTCGCCCTCCAGAGTTTGAGGAATTCGAGTACTGTCAGCGGCTTGCCCTTGCCATCGACGCCTGCAAGGAATTCCTGCCGTTCACGAATTTGCCTGTCTTGCTCCGTATCCGCGAGCTGAGATTTCTGCTGTTCGAGCAATTGTTCACGAAGCTGGTGGAGGTATCGACCGGACTCCCCGACCTGCCATGCGTGCCACCCGTCCAATGACACCTCGGCGACGTTTGACGCAGCACTTGAAGGACTGGTGTATCGGTGCCCCTCCACTCTCAGCGCACCGTCCTTCTCTACGATCGCCTCGTACCGTTCTCCGGCGCGGGGTCTCGAGAAAACCAACGTCTGCCCCGGTTCGAGCAGACCTGCCTTGATCAGGTCGGCGACGCGAATACGGCGCCCTCCGATCAACAGCTGCTTCCTTCTTTCTAAGCTACCCATCTCGTATCTCGACTCCTCCGTCAACGACGCTGTTCAGCCGTTCAGCTTGATACACTGCATGATTCACCAAATTCTTCTGGCGGCTCGAGATCCGCGCAGATCCGGTGACTGTATCTACATACTGCATGTCGGGCTGGCACATCCACGCCACCTTGGCTCTATACGGTGACAGAAGACCCATCCGCATCGTCAACTTTCACGATTCCGATGTTCCTGCAATCGCTCGTGCTGTGTCCGCAGGTCGCGGTGTACCTGAGATAATCGCCCGCCGAAGGGTCCCTGTCGCCGTATTGAATTCGGCTGGCTGTCGTACCCCAATGCCATGATCTGTTCGTAGTGGTTGCCGCGGCAATCCAAGTGTGAATCCTTCGAGGAAGGCGGTGATCGTGGTGAAGCGGATCGTGATGATCAAGCTCGCCGTCACCGACGAGCAAGCTGCCGCGTTGAAGCAGACGCTGCTCACCTGCAACCGAGCTGCCGACGTCGTTTCCGATGTCGCTCAACCTGCCTCTGATCGGCGTGCGTTCACGTTGCACGAGTCGGTGTACACGCAGATCAAGGCGCTCGGTTTGTCGGCACAACCGGCGGTTCGAGTGATCAAGAAAGTCGCTGCTGCCTACGCCACCCGAACTGCGAACCTCAAAGCCGGAAACTACGGCCGACCTGGTTCGAAGCAGTATGCGGGTGTGGCGGATTCCGCAGTTCGTTTCCGCCCGCTGGCGGCGCAACCGTTCGACGATCGGTGCCTGTCGTGGCAACTGGACTCCTCGACCGTCTCCATCTGGACGACGGCGGGGCGGATGCGGGGTGTGCGGTTCGTGTGCGCGCCGTGGCAGCGGACGCTGTTGGCGGACCGCAAAGGGGAATCGGATCTGGTCTACCGCGACGGCCAGTTCTATCTGTACGCCACCATCGACCAACCAGCACCGACACAGGTCGTACCGGCGAAGGATCCGGTCGATGGTTGGTTGGGTGTGGACCTCGGGATCGTGAATCTGGCGGTCACTACCGACGATGATCCCGCTGAGCTTGATGTGCGGTGGTCCGACGGTGCTGTCAGCGCGCGGCGGAAGAAGAACCAGGTGATGCGGACGGCGTTGCAGAAGGTGGGTACGAAGTCCGCGAAGCGGAAGTTGAAGACTCGGCGACGGAAGGAACAACGGTTCGCCACCGACGTCAACCATCAGTTGTCGAAAACAATTGTTGCTCAGGCGCAACGCACCGATCGGGCTATCGCGATAGAGGATCTATCGGGGATTCGTGATCGGGTACGGCTGGCCAAGAAGCAGCGAGCGCAGGTGCATTCGTGGGCTTACGCCCAGTTGCGCAACTTCGTCACCTACAAAGCGGAGATGGCCGGGGTGCCGGTGCAGGTGATCGACCCGCGCAACACGTCCCGAACCTGCTCGCGGTGTGGGTTTTGTGATGTGAAGAATCGCAGAAGTCAAGCTAGGTTCGCGTGCCGAGAATGTGGGTGGACCGCGCACGCGGACCACAATGCTGCCCGCAATATTGCCGCGCTCGGGCATGAAAAGTATTGGGCCGCTCAATCAACCGTGCCTATAGCAGCCACCGCTCTAGCATCCAGCTAGGTCGGTGAGCAGCAAACCTGGCCCTTCAGAGCCGGGTAGTTGATCTGATCCCCCTCCTGATACGGGACCACCCACCCCGTATGGGCATAGCCAGGTTCGCCGCCAGGCGCCTCCATAACCATGTCCAGCGACACGAATTCAGTCACCACAACCTTGCCCATACCGATCTCCTGCCAGACGCACCGATCGAACTACTGACGGTTCCACTGTTGCAGAATGTGCGGCGATTCGGTGGTTGCGCACAATTCGCCTACCCTCGAATCGAGATGATGTGGCGTAGAGCGTGTGCAGTGGTTGTTGCCGGAACCGTACTTTCCGGAATCGGAGGGGTGTCGGGAATCGCCGGGGCTCAGCCTGCTCCCCCACCAGCACCAACGACGTCGGCACCGTTCACCACGCCGAATACCGACAGTTGCCCGTTCACGAGCCGCCCAGCTCCCGCCGTCGACCTCTCCGAGGTTCCCTCGCCCGGAACCACTGCGCCCGCTCCGATGCCAGTTCCTTCCGATCCCGTCGGCGGAGATCAGCTCGGCGGCTGTGGTGTCATCCTTCCTGCCGGCGCTCCCCCCTTGCCCGCAGACATCGCCGCCTCCGGTTGGGTACTCGCCGACGCGAACACTGGTGAAGTACTTGCCGCAAAGGACCCTCACGGCCGCTACCGCCCGGCCAGCACGATCAAAATGCTCCTGGCTCTGGTCGCCCTGGACGAACTGAACCTCGACACTGTAGTCACTGCAACAGCTGAGGATGCCAATGCCGAAGGCAGCGCAGTCGGTATCGGCAAGGACGGAACTTATACCAACCGCCAACTGATGCAGGGTCTCGTCATGGCTTCGGGCAACGACGCCGCGCATGCGCTGGCCCGCCAACTCGGCGGTGACGCTGCGGCTGTCAAGAAGATGAACGCACTCGCAGCCGACCTCGGCGCACTCGATACCCGTACGGCGACTCCCTCAGGGTTGGACGGGCCGGGAATGAGCAGCTCGCCCTACGATCTTGCAGTGATCTTCCATGCGGCACTGCAGAATCCGACATTCGCGGAACTCATCCATACCGAAACCGTCGAGTTTCCGGGATTCCCCAAGGACCCGACGATCCCCGAAGATCAGGACCGCCCCGGCTTCACTCTCGCCAACGACAACCAGTTGCTCTACAACTACGACGGAGCTTTGGGCGGCAAAACCGGGTTCACCGACGATGCCCGCCACACGTATGTCGGTGCAGCCCAGCGGAACGGTCGAACGCTCCTCGTCACGTTGATGGGCGGCGAAGCGAAGCCGATCCGCCCGTGGGAGCAAGCCGCCCGCCTTCTCGACTTCGGATTCAGCCTCACCCCCACGATGACCGTCGGAACCTTGACCGATCTCACGTCTACTTACGACAAATCCGACGTGGCAACCATGACCGAGCGGGTGCCCCCTGGTGAAATGTCAACTGCCGGAGCAACGCCAGGCAGTCACTTCAGCACGACTGCCCGCACCGCGATTATCGGCTCGGGAGCTGCGGTTGTTCTCGGGTTGATTCTCGGTTCTGTCGTATTGAGCCGTCGACGCCGCTGACGCTCAGCGGCGTCGACGCAAGAACCCCGAAAGGCCGAGCCCGGCAACGACGCCCGTCGCAATCAATGCCGCTGTACGCGACGAGGAAGCACCGTCCGCGACAACGATCCGCGGCGCGATAATTGCCGGATCCGGTGGCGGAATGTATGCCAGCGCAAGGCTTTCCTTCGTGGTCGCGGCCCACGCGGTACAGAACAACAACATTCGTGAGGCTGTGAAAACGAACACCAACAGACCGATGATCGGACCGAAAGCCACTCCGGCAGGACCGCTACTGACCGCCGAAAGATAGATCGCACCAACCTGTTTGAACACCTCGAACACAAGTGCTGCCATCAGTGCCGCCCTGGCGGCACTATGCAGAGTGACCGGTTCACGAGGCAATCGGGCGATTACCCACAAGAACACAGCCCACGTTGCCAGTAGCGACAGCACTGTCGAGACGATCCGTAGGCCGACACCGACGCCGGTGATGTTCTCGAGGTTGAGCCACGTGATGACTTGGTGTGCAACCGGTCCGCTGCTCAATGCAGACAGACCGAGAGAAACGATCAGAGCCAGGCCAAGACCGACAAGTGCGCCCGCATCCCCGAGTTTGGTACGCACGAAGCCCTTGGAATCACGCTTGCTCTCCCACATCGCGGTGAGCGCGTCCCGAACGTTGGCCATCCAGCCGAGGCCCGCGTAGGCCGCGCCGAGAAAACCGAACACACCCACGCGGGCGCGGGCATCGATCGCCGACTGAATCAAGGAGTTGATTGTGTCGCCGAGGCTGCCCGGGATCGATTTGGTGATCTGTTCCTGAATCGAGTCCAGATATTCGGGATGACCGGCCAAGACAAAACCCGCAACCGCAAACACGACCATGAGGATCGGTATCAGTGCCAGCACACTGAAATACGTGATGCCGGCAGCGTAGTAGTCACCCTTCTGGTTCTGGAATCGGAGACCTGCCCGCACCAGATGATCCAGCCAGGGACGCGCTGCGCGCTGTTTGTCGAGGAAACTCGGTTTCTCGACGTCAACTGCATTTTCCGCGACACGTGCTTTTCCCGCGACACCTGCATCGGCCACTGCGCTCCCCCTCAAGTCGTGTATGCGGTCCGATCAGCCCTTGGGTGTCAGGAACCCGATCTTTTCGTAGACGGTGGCGAGAGTGCTCGACGATACCTCGCGAGCGCGGTGCGAACCGGCTGCGATGATGCGGTCCAATTCAGCTTCGTCGGCAAGGTATCCCTCCACCTTCGCTTTGAGCGGGGTGACGAAGTCTGCCAGAACTTCAGCGGTATCGGACTTGAGATCGCCGTAGCCCTTTCCTTCGTAACCAGCCACCAGCTTGTCGATCGGGACACCCGAGAGAGCCGACTGGATAGTCAGCAAGTTGCTGACGCCGGGCTTGTTCTCCTGATCGAAGCGGATCTCACGCTCGTTGTCCGTAACCGCGGACTTGATCTTCTTGGCGGAGACCTTGGGGTCGTCGAGCAGGTTGATCAGACCGGCGGGGCTGGCCGCAGACTTGCTCATCTTGGAGGTAGGATCCTGCAAATCGTAGATCTTGGCCGTGCCCTTGATGATCTGCGGTTCAGGGATGACAAATGCCTTGCCGTAGCGCGAGTTGAAGCGGCCTGCCAGATCGCGTGCCAGCTCGAGGTGCTGACGCTGATCCTCGCCCACCGGAACGCGCTGCGGGCGGTACAGCAAGATATCGGCAGCCATCAGAACCGGGTACGTGAACAACCCGACGCTGGCATTGTCACTGCCCTGCTTGGACGACTTGTCCTTGAACTGCGTCATCCGACTGGCCTCGCCGAAACCTGTGATGCAGTTCAAAACCCATGCGAGCTGAGCGTGCTCGGGAACCTGACTCTGAACAAAAACCGTTGCGCGATCCGGATCGATACCGATCGCGAGAAGCTGAGCCACAGCAACTTTGGTGCGTCGACGCAGTTCCTTGGGGTCCTGCGTGACCGTGATGGCATGGAGATCCGGGATGAAGTAGAAGGCGTCGAAATCGTCCTGTAACGGTACCCACTGCTGCAACGCGCCCAGGTAATTGCCGAGGTGGAAAGAATCCGACGTCGGCTGGATGCCGGAAAGCACGCGAGGCTTGGTTGTGGGCGTCTGTTCTGCAGAGGTCGACATGGTTCCGATCTTTTCACGAGGTAGTTTCAGCGCGGCGCTGTGGTGTCCGGGTAGTCGAGTTCGACGAGTTCGGCGGCAAAGGAATCCGCGCAATCGGTACCGAACTGGTAAGCAGTCCGGAACGCTGTCGGGGCCCATTCTTCGGCGTAAAAATCCATGGACTCTCGGAACCAGGCCACCTGATCCGGTTCGCCGCTCAGCAGCAATTCGGCATCGCTGACCAGGACGACAAACCCAGCGCCCAGGCCGAGCACGTCGTCCAGATCGCGCATGACGTCGTCGAACGCGTCTTTGTTGCGCCCGAAATGGGACGGGAACTGGAAGGCCGCTGCAAACTCGTCGTACACCTGCGAGATGGTCAGCATGCGCGCGCCACGAACGATGCGGACAACATAGTCCGCAGTGCGTAGGTCGCGGGCCAACCTGTCGAGGACCGCCGGGGCAGCCGGCACGGCCACCGATATGACATCCGATACCGGATCGAGCCATCGGTCCACATCGACGCGTCGTTGATCACACATCAGCGAATCCTCATGAAGGTGTCGTAGTGGTCCAATGTGTACCAGGCGGAACCGTCGTTGCCGGTCACGATGCGCTCGGCATCACGGCCCTGACCGTTCTTCTTCGGGTTCACGTCCCACTCCTGATAGACGACGCGGCCGCCGCCCGCACCGACCGCCGGCAGCCTGCCCTCACTGTTGCGGAAGGTGATGCCGCCCTTGGTTCCGACCGAGTTCGCGGAATCCGGCCAACGACCGGCGTCGATCTCGACCAGGGTCGCGAGGACGCGTGATGGTGCGTCGCTGCTCGACTCTTTTGCGGTCGTCTGTTTCGCAGTTGTTGTCGGCCCCGCACCGGGTTTCGGTTTTGCACTCGCGGTGACCGCAGTCTTCGAGGTACCGGTCCCTTGCGACGCGGCAGTTACGTTCGATGATGCGGAACTGTCGGAGTCTTTGGAGGACAACACCAGACCGAGCACAATCGCCACCACCGCGACGACGACGGTGACTATCGCTTTGAGGGTCTTCGCACTCGGCAATTTCGAGCCTTCGGACATCTGATCGCCTACCGGTACGAGACTGTGACGGGAGCGTGATCGGACCAGCGCAGATCATAGGACTCGGCGCGTTCCACGGCACCAGCCTTGGCGCGCTCGGCGAATGCGCGGGTGGATACCTGGTAGTCGATACGCCAGCCGGAGTCGTTGTCGAAAGCCTTACCGCGATACGACCACCACGAGTACGGTCCCTCGACATCGGGATGCAGCGTCCGGAAGACGTCGACCCAGGGAGATGCCTCGGCGAAGAGGAGGTCCATCCACTCACGCTCGCTGGGCAGGAATCCGGAAGACTTCTTGTTGCCCTTCCAGTTCTTCAGGTCTGCTTCCTTGTGCGCGATGTTCCAGTCGCCGCTGACAACGACATGCCGTCCAAGCGTCTCGGCTTCTGACGCCGTGGCCGACAGGTGAGCTGCGAACGAGTTCATGAATCGTTCCTTCGCCTCCTGCTTCGGAGTTTCGGCTTCCCCCGTCGGCAGATACAGGCTCGCAACCGTCAGATCCGCGAAGTCCGCCTCGATGTAGCGACCGGCGTCCTGAAACTCGTCGTCACCGAAACCGATGCGGACGGCGTCGGCCTCGACGCGGGAGAGGATTGCCACACCGTTGCGTCCCTTCGCCGACGGCTCAGCCGAGACGAGGAACCATCCGTTCGACAAGGCAGGTTCGAGAGTCTCGTGCAACTGCTTGTCCGACGCCCGAGTTTCCTGGAGGCAGATGAAATCCGCGTCTGTCTTCTCGAGCCACTCGAGCATTCCCTTGCGGGCAGCGGCGCGAACGCCGTTGACGTTCACAGAGGTGATCGTGTGTGGCGCGAGAATGTGGGAGTCAGCTTTTTGAGGCACGGCAAGCACCGTAGCCGATGGTGCCGACGATCTTTCAGTTTGCCGCCCTACGCGCCATGATTACAGCCGCTGCCAGCACAACAAGACCGGCGACGGCGAGTAGAGATCCGACTGCCGCCGGCGCGGTGTATCCGTATCCGGCCGCGATGACGACACCACCGATCCAGGCTCCGAAGGCGTTGGCGATGTTGAGTGCGGCATGGTTGAGCGAAGCTGCGAGAGTCTGAGCGTCTTCGGCGACGTCCATCAGACGCGTCTGCAAACCGGGGACCATCGACGAACCGGCCAGCCCGATGAGAAACAGGAAGATCAGCGCGGTGTACGGGTTGCGGACCGCGACGACGAAGATAGCGAGCACAACGGCGAGCGACGCCATCGAGATGAACAGGCCCTTCATGAGAGCGCGGTCGGACAGGTAACCGCCGACGAAATTGCCGACCACCATGCCCATCCCGTAGATCATCAGTGCCAGTGGGATCAAGGAGATTCCCAGCCCGGATACATCGGTCAAGGCGGTGCTCACATACGTGTAGACCGCGAACATGCCGCCGAATCCGACCATGCCGACGATCAAGGTCATCCATACCTGGGGACGGCCCAACGCCCCGAGCTCGGTGATCGGATTACTGGCAGGCATCGCGTCGAGCCGCGGAATCCAGATGAGCAGCGACACCACCGTGGCGACACCGATCACCGCGACCAGCGCGAAGGCGCTACGCCACCCCACAGTTTGGCCGAGCCACGCTGCAGCCGGAACACCGACGACATTGGCAACCGAGAGCCCCATCATCACCATGGCGACGGCTTTGGCACGTTTGCCTGCCTCGGCCAAGTGCGCCGCGACCAACGCCGCCACACCGAAGTACGCGCCGTGAGGCAAACCGGCAACAAATCGAGCCAGCATCAGCGTCTCGTACGACGGCGCAAACACGGAAGCCGCATTGCCGACGGTGAAGGCGACCATCAGTGCGATCAGCAATGTGCGCCGTGGGATGCGCGCTGTGAGCGCTGCAAGCAACGGAGCACCCACAACCACCCCGAGCGCGTACGCCGAGATCACGTGGCCGGCTGTGGGCTCGGAGACGCCTAGACCTGTTGCCATCTCCGGCAGCAAACCCATAGCGACAAATTCGGTAGTGCCGATACCGAAACCGCCCAGAGCCAGTGCGAGCATGGCCGCGCGCCTGCCGGAACGAACACCGGAAGAAATGGCGGGTGCGGAGGCGGTAGGCGAAGTCACCGGTCAATTGTTGTCTCGAGGGTGGTTGAACTTCCAAGTGAGAGCGGGTGAGTTCACTCACGTGAGAGCGCAAACACCTTCAAACGCATGATGGGACGCCCGGAATATCCGGGCGTCCCATGCGATGAAGCTGTGAAACTAGCGTGCTGCCATTGCCTTCTGCAGGTTTACATCGAGCGCACCGAGGAATTCCTCAGTGGTCAGGTAACCCTGGTCGCCGCCGACCAGCATCGCGAGGTCCTTGGTCATCTGACCGCTTTCGACGGTCTTGATGACAACGTCTTCGAGCGCCTGCGCGAAGCCGATGACCTCAGGAGTGTTGTCGAGCTTGCCACGGTGCTCGAGCCCACGAGTCCACGCGAAGATGGACGCGATCGGGTTGGTCGAGGTGGGCTTGCCCTGCTGGTGCTGACGGAAGTGACGCGTCACGGTGCCGTGAGCAGCCTCTGCCTCACAGGTCTTTCCGTCCGGTGTCAGCAGAACCGACGTCATGAGGCCGAGTGAGCCGAAGCCCTGGGCCACGGTGTCGGACTGGACGTCGCCGTCGTAGTTTTTGCATGCCCAGACGTAGCCGCCCTCCCACTTGAGTGCGGAAGCGACCATGTCGTCGATGAGGCGGTGCTCGTAGGTCAGACCTGCGGCATCGAACTCAGCCTTGAACTCAGTCTCGTAGACGTGCTGGAAGATGTCCTTGAAGGCACCGTCGTACGCCTTGAGAATGGTGTTCTTGGTGGACAGGTACACCGGGTAGTTCTGCTGCAGACCATAGGTGAGCGACGCACGAGCAAAGTCACGGATGGACGTGGTGAAGTTGTACTGCCCCTGGACGACGCCGCCCTCTTCGGGGAAGTTGACCAGTTCGTGCTCGATCGGTGCGCTTCCGTCCTCAGGCGTGTAGGTGATCATCACCTTGCCGGGGCCGGGGACCTTGAAGTCTGTGGCGCGGTACTGGTCACCGAATGCGTGACGGCCGATGATGATCGGCTTGGTCCAGCCCGGGACGAGTCGCGGAACGTTCGAGATGATGATCGGTGCGCGGAAAATCGTGCCGCCGAGAATGTTGCGGATCGTTCCGTTCGGGGAACGCCACATCTTCTTGAGACCGAATTCCTCGACGCGCTCCTCGTCCGGCGTGATGGTGGCGCACTTGACGCCCACACCGTGCTTCAGAATCGCGTGGGCGGCGTCGATGGTGACCTGGTCATCCGTCTCGTCGCGATATTCGATACCGAGGTCGTAGTACTCGAGGTTCACATCGAGGTACGGATGGATCAACTTGTCTTTGATGAACTGCCAGATAATGCGGGTCATCTCATCGCCGTCGAGTTCGACGACGGTGCCCTCAACCTTAATTTTGGACATGGGTGCTTCGCGTCCTCCTAGGAAGTTTCCCTGGTTACACGGTTGCGGTCACACTTTGTAAGTGAGTCCGCGAACGGTTCGATTATCAAACCTAGACGGTGTGGACTGATCCCGGGAGATGAGTCTCAAACAAGACAAGCGTACTGCTAAGCCTGAGAGTCGCAACCAGCAGCCCCTTCCCTTTGTCTCTACTGACCGGTAACTTTTACCTGCTAGTGGGCCACATCGCTTCCAACCACCACACGTAACGGCACGCACTTCGACCCGCGTCGTGCGCCGCCTTCACTCCCGGTAGAATTCGACTCGGTCATGAGTACCAGCGTCAAGCCCCGGCTCGCTGGACGGCAACCCTCCAACCGCGGTGGGGTGCCCCGGGTGATGACCAGGTCTCCTGAGGTGGGTCTGCGCACGCGCATATCCACTGCATTTTCAGGCGACAAGCGCGGGTCCGACAGGGACGGACCCCAGACCGGGCCGAGCCCTACGGAGGTTTTTCAGTATGTGTCGCACTTGTAGATAGGCCCCAGCACGGGGCGGCGATCATTCGCCCCCGTCCGACATCTATCCGTCTGACCACTGGAGTACAAAATGACAGACAACACCGCTGACTGGTCTTTCGAAACCAAACAGGTCCACGCCGGCCAAACCGCAGACACCGCCACCAACGCGCGCGCACTACCCATCTACCAAACCACCAGCTACATCTTCGACAGCACCGACCACGCAGCCGCCCTCTTCGGCCTCACCGAACCCGGCAACATCTACACCCGCATCATGAACCCCACCCAAGACGCCGTCGAACAACGCATCGCCGCCCTCGAAGGCGGAGTCGCCGCACTCCTGCTCTCCTCCGGCCAAGCCGCCGAAACCCTCGCCATCCTCAACATCGCCGAAGCCGGCGACCACATCGTCGCCTCCCCCTGCCTCTACGGCGGCACCTACAACCTCCTGCACTACACCCTGCGCAAACTCGGTGTCGACACCACCTTCGTCGAAAACCCCGACAACCTCGACCAGTGGGCCGACGCCATCCGCCCCAACACCAAAGCATTCTTCGGCGAAACCATCGCCAACCCCAAAAACCACATCCTCGACATCCCCGGCATCAGCGCCGTAGCCCACAACCACGGCCTCCCCCTCATCGTCGACAACACCGTCGCCACCCCCTACCTACTACGCCCCTTCGAACACGGCGCCGACATCGTCGTCCACTCCGCCACCAAATACCTCGGCGGACACGGCACCGCCGTCGCCGGCGTCATCGTCGACGGCGGCACCTTCGACTGGACCCAGGGCCGACACACCAACTTCACCACCCCCGACCCCAGCTACCACGGCGTCAAATTCGCCGACCTCGGCGCACCCGCCTACGCCCTCAAGGCCCGCGTCCAACTACTCCGCGACCTCGGCGCCGCCGTCGCACCGTTCAACGCATTCCTCATCGCCCAGGGCATCGAAACCCTCTCCCTGCGCATCGAACGCCACGTCGCCAACGCACAGAAGGTCGCCGAGTTCCTCGAAAACCACGCCACCGTCGCGTCCGTCTCCTACGCCGGACTCCCCTCGTCGCCGTGGTTCGAACGCGGAAAGCAGTTGACCCCCAAGGGCACCGGCGCCATCGTCACCTTCGAGCTACCCGGCGGCGTCGACGCCGGCAAGAAGTTCGTCAACGCCCTGACCCTGCACAGCCACGTCGCCAATATCGGTGACGTCCGCTCCCTGGTCATCCACCCCGCGTCGACGACCCACTCGCAGCTCACCCCCGAAGAGCAGCTCGCCGCCGGCGTCACCCCCGGCCTGGTGCGTCTCGCTGTCGGTATCGAAGGTATCGACGACATCCTCGCCGACCTCGAAACCGGCCTGGCAGCGGCGGCAACCTCGTGACGGTAAACGAAGCGCGGCCCAGAATCGACCTCCTGCCGCCGGCCGGCGGCCAGATGGGGATCATCGAGATCGGATCGCTTCAACTCGAAAGCGGCGCGGTACTGCCTTCAGTCTCGCTCGCCGTCCAACGGTGGGGTGAGCTGACGCCGAACCACGACAACGTCGTACTGGTCGAGCACGCACTGACCGGCGACTCGTATGTCACCGGTCCGGTGACAGACACTCAGCCCTCCCCCGGCTGGTGGAACGGGATGATCGGCCCCGGCGAACCCGTCGACACCGGCGAATGGTGTGTCATCGCGACCAATGTCCTGGGCGGTTGCCGAGGCACTACGGGTCCGAGTTCGCTTGCCGAAGACGGCAAACCGTGGGGCAGCCGGTTCCCGGCCATCTCCATCCGCGATCAGGTCACTGCGGAGAAGAAGCTGATGGACCTCCTCGGCATCGACCGGCTTGCGTCGGTTGTCGGAGGGTCGATGGGCGGAATGCGCGCTCTCGAATGGGCGGTGTCATACCCCGAGAACCTGCTCTCCGCATTGATTCTGGCAACAGGTTCACGCGCTACGGCCGATCAAATCGGTACGCAGACAACACAAATCGCAGCCATCATGTCCGACCCCGATTGGCAGGGCGGCGATTATCACGGGACCGGACGATCACCTCGCGCGGGACTCAGCATCGCGAGGCGTGTTGCGCACCTCACCTACCGTGCCGAGGCTGAACTCGACATCCGCTTCGAGAACGCTGCCGAAGGAAACGAAAACCCTTGGGACGGTGGACGGTACGCAGTGCAGAGCTACCTGGAGCATCAGGCCGACAAGCTGGTGGCGCGTTTCGATCCCGGCACGTACGTGCTCCTGACCGAGGCCGTGAATCGCCACGACATCGGCCGGGGACGCGGTGGCATCGCTGCTGCATTGGCATCGATCACCGTGCCGGTTGTTGTTGGCGGAGTTGACTCCGATCGCGCCTACCCCCTGCGCCTTCAGGAAGAAATGGCAGCGGGAATCCCGAAGTGCACCGGCCTCGAAGTTCTCAACTCCAAGGACGGTCACGACGGTTTTCTCACGGAAGCCGGCGCCGTAGCCGAACTGTTGCGTCGGACAATGGAATTGGCGCGCTCGTCACGCTGAGCACTCAGCTTCCGGTCAGACTCCCCAGCGATCCGCTTCCCGTCGGAGCGGCCTCGGTTTGTGAGTTCAGAGCCACCGAATGGTACGCACCGGCGGCGATTGCGGTATAGCCGCCGCCGGTCGGGAGTGTGTCGAACTGCCCGTTCTCGTTGTTCCCCCACACGACGATGTGACCGTCGGCGGTCAATGCCACGGAATGTCGGAAGCCGACGGCGATCGCGGTGAAATCGCCCTCCTGCGGTATCCCGTCGAGCTGTCCGTAGTCGTTGTTCCCCCATCCGACTATGTGACCGTCACCGGTCAGCGCAAGAGTGTTGTCTTCACCGGCTGCGATCGCGGTGAAGCCGCCAACAGTCGGAAGTCCGTCACGCTGACCTTCGTCCTCGCCGCCCCACATGGTGACGTGGCCATCGGAAGTCAATGCCACCGAATGGAAGTTGCCGGCGGCAATCGCACGGAACCCGACCGTAGTCGGGATACCGTCACGCTGCTCGAATTCCTTACTTCCCCAGGTCACGATCTTGCCTTCGG
Source organism: Rhodococcus sp. IEGM 1379 (assembly GCF_030056815.1). Taxonomy (GTDB): domain Bacteria; phylum Actinomycetota; class Actinomycetes; order Mycobacteriales; family Mycobacteriaceae; genus Rhodococcus_F. The sequence goes on along the minus strand of NZ_JASHKR010000006.1, from coordinate 63,865 downwards.
GGGTCAACGCCAGAGCATGGAAGGTACCGGCAGCGATCCTGGTGAAACCGCCGCGTACCGGCAAGTCGTCCTGCTGCCCGAATTCGTCGCTTCCCCAGGCGGCGACGCGACCATCGGCGGTAAGTGCCACGGCATGATCCTCTCCCGCCGCGATTGCAGTGAATCCACCACCGGTCGGCACGTTCTCACGTTCACCCCAGACACTCTGGCCCCACACGGCGATGTAACCGTCGGCCGTCAAGGCCACCGAATGATGGTCACCGGCAGCGATTGCGGTGAAACCGCCACCGGTCGGGAGTCCGTCACGCTGACTTTCGGTGGTTCCACCCCACATTGCGATGTGGCCGGCATTATTGACCGGGACTCCGACCGGCGCAGCAACAGCAACGGTGGCCGTGGTGAGTGCCAAGACACCGACCGCAAGAACCGCAGCCAGACTTCGAAAGTGTTGACCTGAGAAAGCTTTCCATCGTTTCATACTGTCCTCGTTCGCGAGCCGCGCGCCATCTGACGCTGCGGACAATGCTAGCCAGTTACCCAGCCGAAACATCGCAATACGGCCAGAGCGGATCTATCACATTTCGTCAATGTCGGGAAAACCACACGTGATCAGCGTTTTTCACGGCGAATCCGTTAGCGCCCGGTCACTGATCCCAGCTAACATCGGCGCCCGTAACTCAACCGCGCCCTGATCGACTGCAGGCAACCTAACTGCCTGAACACATGGCGTTCGCGTTCTGGGGTGTGGCTGATCCGACTGGTGAACTCGAAACTTTGGGACTCCCGGTCGGAACGCCGGCCACCTACCGAATGGCAGTTCCGATCGACGATGTCATCGCGCCGACCGTAGTCGCGGTTCAGGTGATCGAGTTCGCCGAAGCAGTGCAGTCGTTGCGGACGTTGCGCGACGATCATGCCGGCATCGGCGAGTCCGTACTCGCCTGGAAGCGGGTGATCGACACCCGCGAACTGCAGTCCATGCCGACGGCGGCGCACGCCTCTCTCGACCGCGACGACACCGTCATCAAGAGTGCGACGTCGACTGCGACGCACTTCCTTCACGCACTGACCGTCCGCGACGAACTCGATCGAGCCCAGGTACAGGCGACTCTGCGTCCCTATCAGATGCAGGGAGTGGCCTGGTTGACAGCGTTGACCGAGTCCGGAGGTGGCATCCTCGCCGACGAAATGGGCCGGGGCAAGACATTGCAAGCCATTTCGATGATCGCGGTCAGGGCCGCCCACGGCCCCCACCTCGTTGTCTGTCCCACCTCGGTAATCGGAAACTGGCGACGCGAGATCAACCGATTTGCACCGCATCTCACCCTTCCTCGGCGATCTTCGACGAGGCTCAGCAGGTCAAGAATCCGTCGTCGCTGGCAGCACAGGCTGCGGCCCGCTTGAGCGCTGACGTGAAAGTAGCGATGACCGGAACACCTGTCGAGAACCGTCTCGAAGAACTGTGGTCGTTGTTCCAAGTAGCCAATCCCGGTGTGCGCCGATCTGCTGCCGCAAAGACGCAGAGCGAGTGGATTCCACTACACGAGATAGATGGATCGACGTTCTACGGAAGCTGACAGCTCACTCAGTCTGTCCCGAGCGGGTCGATCGTCAACGCCAACAGGACGATCAATGCGCCCATCACACCCATCGCTGCGGTGTCGAACTTCTTGCCGCGCACGGCAAGAAGCCCGACGCGTTCCGGCGATACAAACCATCGCGCAATAGCACCGATGATGACCGCCACTCCCAAGACCAGAGAGCCACGGCGCCACCGATCGGCCAGGACAAGAACAAAAGCTGCTGCGATCACGGTGAGAACCACGATCATGGGCAGATTCTTCTTCACGAGGCCGACCGGTGAGGTCATGAGATTCAGGCTCCGGCCAGGACTCGCTCGGCACGCTCGACCACGTTGGTGATCAGGAACGCACGCGTCAACGGGCCCACGCCACCGGGATTGGGCGAGACGAAGCCGGCAACCTCGTTGACGTCGGCGGCAACGTCGCCGCGCAATCCGTCGTCGGTCCGACTGACACCAACGTCGAGAATCGCGGCACCGGGCTTGACCATGTCTGCCGTGATCAGTCCGGGTACACCGGCGGCGGCGACGATGATGTCGGCGCGGCGAACTTCGGCAGCCAGATCGCGAGTTCCGGTGTGGCAGAGAGTAACTGTGGCGTTTTCGCTGCGGCGCGTCAGGAGAAGGCCGATGGGGCGGCCGACGGTGATGCCGCGGCCGACGACAACAACGTGGGCGCCGGCAATCGGGACCTCGTAGCGGCGCAGGAGGTGCAGGATTCCGCGCGGAGTGCAGGGCAGCGGAGCTTCCTTACCCAGAACCAACCGTCCGAGGTTCACGGGGTGCAGGCCGTCGGCATCCTTGTCGGGATCGATGCGCTCGAGGGCTGCGTTCTCGTCAAGGTGCTTGGGTAGCGGTAACTGCACGATGTAGCCGGTGCACTCGGGGTTGGCGTTGAGCTCGTCGATGGTGGCGTTGAGCTGTTCCTGCGTGATGTCCGCAGGCAGATCGCGTCGCAAGGAATTGATGCCGACCTTGGCGCAGTCGTTGTGCTTACCGCGGACGTAGGCAGCAGATCCTGGATCGTCTCCTACGAGGATGGTGCCCAAGCCGGGCGTGATGCCCGCTGCTTTCAGCGCGCTCACCCGCACCTTCAGGTCTTCGAAGATTTCGTCGCGGGTAGCTTTGCCGTCGAGGATCGTTGCAGTCACGGCGACCATTGTTCCAGGTTAAGGTCGGTGAGTGACAACGGCTCCGGAACTACGCGGTCCGAGGGTGCTCCTCACCCCCATCGCGCCCGACGATTATTCCCGGTTGAGGGCCATTCACCGGGACCCCGACGTGGTGAAGTGGTGGCAGAATCCCGACGGTCGAGCGGAGCGAGGGGATGTCGACGCAGACTGGCCGAGCACACCCGAACCCGGCACCATCCGATACAGCGTCTTCCACGGCAAACAGCTGATCGGATTCATTCAGTGGTACGCCGAGGACGACCCGGACTTCCGCCACGCCGGACTCGATCTGTTCCTCGATCCAGCTGTCCACGGACAAGGATTCGGCCGTGAAACCATCCGCATTCTGTGCGCTCATCTCATTGACGACCTGAAATTCCACCGGTTGGTCATCGATCCGGAAGTCGACAACACAATCGCGATCGCCTGCTACCGATCCGTGGGTTTCAAGGACGTCGGAGTGATGCGCGAATACTCCCGCGATCGCCACGGAGTCTGGAAAGACGGACTACTCCTGGACCTACTCGCGCGGGAGTTCATTCGCTAGGCAACACCGGCTAGATATCGACAACCAGTCCGTGTGCCGACGCGTACGACACAGCCTGCATCAGTTCGATCTTGGCGTTTCCGACTGTGGCGGAAGTCCACAGACTCGCGTCGATACGTGCGCCCCGCAGGTCTGCACCTTCGAGCTTGAGACCGCCGGTACGAGCACCGGTGAGATCTGCCGACGCAAGAATTGCGCCTCGCATATCCGTGCGGACGAGGTTTGCTTCGCGGAACCGGCACGACGTGAAGTCGATCTTGCGCAGGTCGGCGCCGCCCAGAGCGGTGAGCGAGAAGTCGACCTCTTCGAGGGTCAGTGGCCGGATCCGGCACCCCTCGAAGGTTGAACCCATCAAACTGCAATTGCGGAAAGTGCTGTGCCACAGGCTTGTCCGCGCAAAGTTGCAGGACCGAAACGCCGTTCCGACGTGAACGGACTCCCCCAGGTCGGTTCCGGTGAAATCACAATCGGTGAAGACCACAGACTCTGTCTTGATGCCTGTGAGGTCTGCATCGCGGAAATTGCAATTGGTGAATGTGCGCTGACTCCAGGTCTGGCCGGACAAACGCGCATCGGAATAGTCTTCGCCGACGACGTCGGTTTCTTCGGGGAGCATGAGATACATACTGCACCGAAGCACCGACACCGCCGCAACCGGCTATTTTTCGCAGGCGACGCCGTCGCCGTCACGATCGAGCTTCGACGAGTACCCCGGATCGCCCCGGTAGATGGGTGCGGCACCAGCTGCTTTCACCGCAGTGCAGTTCGCGTAGCTCACTCCGGCATTCGGCGCTTTGGCAGGCGGCGGAACGTACGCGGGTTCGGTAGTCGGCGGTGGCACATAGGCAGGTGCCGGTGGAACGTAAGGCGTCGTCGTAGTCGCTTGCACCTGGGGGACCAACGGCATTGGTGCGACGGTCGTTGTTGTCGGCGGGACTGTAGTCGTCGTGGTCGGCGGAACCGTCGCCGTAGTCGTGGCCTTCGTCGTTGTTGCAGTCGTCGTTTTCGTCGTAGTCGCGGCCACTGTCGCAGAAGAGGTCACTACGGGCTTCGTCGACCCTTCGGACTCCCCTGATCCGCCAGCAACTCCGATCGCCACAAACCCGGCCATTGCCACGCCCGCAGCACCGGCAATCCATGGCCACTTGCGCTTTTGCCCGGCCGGCGCCTCCGGATCCGGAACCGGTGCACCCGGTGCGCCGGGAACCCTCGTCGACGCGCCGACGCCATTGGGCCGGGTCTCTCCCGTCCACTGCTGACCGTCCCAGTAGCGGTCGATGCTGGGCTCGAAGGGATCGGGGTTCCAACCGGCGGGAGGGTTCATGAAATGTCCATTCTGAGAGGAGTGCAGCCGATAGGTTCTCATAGACTGTCCGGTTTGTTGTCATAATGGGTAAATGTCGACCTGTGGCCCGCACAGCACCGCACGGTAGGGTTCCGGTGGTGTTCAGAGTCATGTTCCACGAGCCCCGAATTCCACCCAATACCGGAAACGCGATCCGCATGGTCGCGGGAACCGGTTGTGAACTGCACCTGGTGGGCCCGCTGGGATTCGACCTGTCCGAGCCGAAACTCAAACGAGCCGGCTTGGACTATCACGATCTCGCCTCCGTCACCGTTCACGAGAATCTTGCGGCCGCCTGGGATGCAGTCCTCCCGGCGCGGGTGTTCGCGTTCACTGCGCACGCAACTACCTCGTATGCCGATATCGCCTATCAGCCCGGCGATGTCTTGCTGTTCGGTCCCGAGCCGACGGGTTTGTCCGAGGAAGTATTGGCGGATGCTCACATCACCGAATGCCTGCGGATTCCGATGCTTCCCGGCCGACGGTCACTCAACCTGTCCAACGCAGCAGCACTCGTGACGTATGAGGCCTGGCGTCAGCACGGCTTCAAGGGTGCGGTCTAACCCGTCAGTGCGAGTGAACGGCAGCGTTGGAGCCGAGCGCGATATCGAGGAAATCTCTTGCCGCGCCGCGCAATCCGCGCACCGGATCCCACACGGCTTGGAGGCGTCGAGGCATCCGAAGACCTTCGACGTTGACGGCAACGAGCCGGCCGTCGGTCAGATCTGCCGCGACCGCAAGGGACGAGAGCACCGCCGGCGCATTGCCCGCGACTACGGCAGCTTTGACGGCGGTACACGAGGTGAGTTCGAGCATCGGCGGTACGCAGCCAGGCACTGCATTCTCGAGGGTCATGCGGGTGCCTGATCCGGATTCGCGTTGAATAAGCGGGGTGCGCGCGAGTTCGGCGATCGGAACCGGTGCGCCGCGCGCCCACTCGTGTTCGGGCGGAACCACGACCACCAGATGATCTCGCGCCACTTCACACGACGCGAGCGCCGACGGCACGTCCGGTCCCTCGACAAAGCCGATGTCAGCTTTACCGGCCTGGACCTGAGCTGACACGTCGGAAGAGTTGTGGAGACTGACCGATGCGACGACATTCGGGAACTTGTGACGCATCGCGACGGTCCAACCGGGGACAAGATACTCGGCGATGGTCATGCTCGCGGCAACCGTGACTGCTGCGTCCCGCTCCCCACGAAGGGCAGCGACACCGGAGGCCATTTCCTCGGCGGTGACGAGTATGCGGCTGGCCCATTCGAGGATCAGCCCACCTTCGGCCGTCGGCCGCACACCAGTGGCGGCTCGATCGAACACCTTGATTCCAAGTTGCCGCTCAACGGACCGAACCCGTGCGCTGACGGCCTGCTGACTGAGTCCGTGCTCGCGACCGGCTGCTCCCATGCTTCCCAGACGCGCCACTGACCGCAGCACGTCCAGCGCACTCAGTTCCGGCACCCGGGGAGACAACATAGGTTCAGATTAAACCCACAACCGCCAATTGTGGGCATTCAAGACCGAGCCGTCTACCGGCACGAATCGGCTCCGGCCAGACTTGAGTCCATGAACACCGCACCACAGTCCGCCTTCGCGCACATCACCCCGAATTGGTTCGCGGCTGCGATGGGAACCGGAATCGTGTCGGTGGCGGCGGCATCCCTCGAACCCGAGGTCGCAGCACTGAAGGTTGTAGCGGAGGTCTTCTGGTTCCTGGCTGTTGCCATCTTGGTCGCATTGGTGGGCGCTTTTGCCGCGCATTGGACATCGCATCGCGATCAAGCTCTGGTGTACATGCGTAGCCCCGCGATGTTCCCGTTCTACGGGGCCGTGGCGATGGCACTGCTGACTGTGGGTTCAGCGACCGGCACCACCGGTCAAATCTTTCTCGGCCATGGCGTCGCAATCGCCATCTCACTGACGCTGTGGGTTCTGGGCACCGCGCTGGGTCTCGGCACGTACGTCGTCATGATGGTTCGGTTGGCCCGCGACGCCGGCATGGCGACGGCCATGCCGTTCTGGCTCATGCCCGTCGTACCGCCGATGGTCTCCGCGACGACAGGAGCAGCAGTCACGTCGCATCTGCCCGAAGGCGCGCTGCGCACGTCGGCTCTCGTGTTCTGTTACCTCCTGTTCGCGATGGCACTGACGGCCGCGATCGTCATCATCATCGCTGTCGCTCGCCAGTTCGCAGACAATCGTGCTCGCGGAATTGATGCGATTCCGTTCAATGCCATTCCCTCACTGTGGATCCCGCTCGGCGTGATCGGCCAGTCGATCGGCGCATCCAACCTCCTGGCCGCAGCGTCGCACAATGTTCTCGACGCACACACCGCTACCGCCCTACACACGTTCGGACTTGTGTACGGCACCGTCGTCGGAGCGCTCGGTGTGGTCGCGTTCATCACCGTCACGACGATTACCGTTCAGGCACTCCGACGCGGCTTGTCCTTCTCGCTCGGGTGGTGGAGTTTCACCTTCCCGATCGGCGCCTGCGCCGTCGGCGCCAGCGCCTTCGGGGGCGCCACCGGTTCGCCACTGGTTCTCGCTGTGGCCGTCACGCTGCTGGTTGCACTGATCCCTATCTGGGCAACGGTGGCAAGCCGCACCGTGGGTTCGATCCGCAGTGGCGTCCTGCCGGCCGCCGCCTAACCGAACAACAGGTCAGACCTCGCCGGTCTCGACCTCACGGCCGGACTGGAACCACTCCATCGTTCCGCCCCGCACCGATACAGCGTTGATATCGCGGCCCTGCAGGTACTCGGCGACCTGCAAACTGCGTCCGCCGACCGCACAGATCACGTAGACGGTTTCTGCTTCGGGAATCTCACCCAGTCGCGCAACGAACTCGCTCATCGGGATCAGCACCGCACCGGGAACGCGCACCTGAGCGAACTCGTCGGCCTCCCGAACATCGATCAACGGTGCACCCGCCGCCAGTGCCGCTTCCAGTGAATTCAAGTCGACTTCCAACATTGCTCTTCTTCCTACCTTCTAGTTTGCGCCGCAGGTGTTGGAAGTAACGGTACGCGGCGCCTTCGGTTCGGAGGGAACGCCGCCCACCTCATCGAGTTCGATACAGTAAGTACATGATTGCCCGACGATGCTGAACGCAAAGAAATGCTGAATCGACGCACATTTCTCATCTCGGCAACCGCGCTGGTGACAATTGGCGGAACTGTTGCCGCGTCGGCTGATTCCACTCGAATCCGATCGCGCAGTGCACTGGTCTACCGCGGACCGGCATCCTCGCCCGGATGCCCCGAAGCTGTTGCTCGGTTACTCGAATCTGCGCCTGATCCGTACGACGTCACCTTCTGCGGTCCGGACGAAGATGTTCCGCTGAGCGCACGGACGTTGGCAAGTGCATCGCTCTACGCACAACCCGGCGGCGGCGACCTGTTATCAGCGTGGGTCCACATGGAGCAGTACGCGGAACCGATCCGCGGCTGGGTCCGTACCGGCGGACACTACCTCGGATTCTGTCTCGGTGGCTATTTAGCCGGAGCCACACCGAGTTTCGGGCTACTGCCCGGCGACACCGCACGGTACATCTCGTCTCGCGGATCAGACATCGACACCACCGAGAACTCGATCGTCGAGGTGTCGTGGCGCGGCGAACCTCGCTCGATGTTCTTCCAGGACGGCCCCATCTTCGTGCTGCGCGACGACGCTCCAGTCGAGGTCTTGGCCCGCTACCGCAACGGAAAAGTGGCAGCAGTGGTGACCGAATTCGGATTGGGCCGCGTCGGCGTGGTCGGTCCGCATCCCGAAGCCGATCGTTCCTGGTACACACGGGGCCTGTCCAACCCTGACGGCATCCGTTCCGATCTCGGGCACGATCTTATCGAAACCGTCACTCTCGTTCCGCAGCAGTAGTTTTGGACGCACTATCCGTTACTGCCCGACTACTTCGATTCGCAACCATCGTCACAAACGCTTCCAAAGGTCCACGTCCGGCAGTCAGCCTCACGAAGAGTCCGATACCGAGTGCGGCAAGCACCTGCAGGATGTACCCGGCCCAGGCCGAGTAGATGTCGTAGTTCGAATTGATGAACCAAATGTGAAGTACATACAGCGTCAACGTCATCGAACCTGCCGCAGCCAGCGGAACCATCACGATGTTGACCATACGAGCCAATCTGTTTCCCGTCAGATGGCCGAGGAACAGCGCGGCTCCGATCACTGCCATCGATGAACCGACCGTGCCCAGAAGATCCAACGGGGTACTGCTGTGAGGTCCGTCGACAGCAAGCCACCACCACGTCGAACCGAACACCGAGCCATCGGCACCGTAAGCGATGATGTCGCGAACTTCTTCGCGCGAAAGGTCTCCGCTAGCCATGATCTGTTCAAGGCCGCCGAGATGAAAGAGCAAGACCTCTGCGAGGATTCGAGCACCAACTGCGAGTGCGGACCCTATCACCAACAAGACTCCGGCAACATTGGCTGACGTCAGCCTCAATCGACCGATGACAATTCCGGCACACATGTATGCCATCCACGGAAGCGCCGGAAACTCGCCGTTGAAGAGCAGTTCGACCATCCATCCGACTGGATTCTCGATGATTCCGACAAACGTCACGTTGTCCAGACTTGGTTCGGGTAACGCCGAACTGAGCCATTCGATCAACACCGGCACCGCAAGCGCGATGCCGACACCGACAGCGGCGACCACCCGTGTCGGCAAGAACACCAACGGAATCGCCAGTAAGAACAGGATCGCATAGTAGGGCAGGATCACCACGGCCAATTCGGGTTCGCCATATCCCATGGCCAATCCGATTGCGCCGACCACAGCGGCGCGGGCGGCCAGCGAAGCCGCAGTGGCACCGGGATTTTCGCGTCGAACCCGCGCCCGCCCCGTCGTAAATGCAATACCGACTCCGGCGAGAACAGCGAACAATGCCGAGGATCGTCCTGCCGCAATACTGTAGGACAGCGTCGGCGATCCATCATCGCCGACAGCAATCAGGGAGTGGACGGCCATCATTCCCAGTAGCGCGATTCCACGGGCAGCGTCGATTCCGAGAAGCCGCTTCTTCGCTACAACCGGTATCTGTTCCGTCGGCGCGGTCGAGCTTACTGTCATCGGGTCATCACCGCGTTGATCAAGCGGTATCCCAGGTCTGTGGACAGACGCTCAGGAGCGCGCAATCCGTCTCCCCGATACCAAGATTCGTCGGCTTCCGGATGCGGCCCGACAATTGCAACCCGGCCTTTCCCGTAGTCGATCTTCAGTGCCGCAATCTGCCCGTTCCGATATCGGGCAAGGATTTCCGCCTCGGCATCGTAGTAGTCACGGTAGTGGCGGTCGAGTGAGAAGTACGGCCCGTCCTGGAAATACATTTCCTCGACCTGTCCGCGCCAGTCCACCTCGAGCACAGCACCTTTTGTGTCCTGCACCTCGGAGTTCTGCAAAGCGACATACTGGTCCGCGTCGCCGGGAAACAGTTCGAAACCCGGACTTCGGCCCGCAAGATAGCCGCCGAGGCAGAACCCGAGGTATCGCCCGCCGGACCGCACGTACTGTTGGATCGCCGGAACATGACGGCGCAGATGTGTGAAGGCTCCGTCCAGGTCGCCGCCACCGGGTTGAGCGTACACAGCAGCCGAATAGAGCGTGGAATCGTCGATCTGCAGCGCCTCGTCGGGGCCGACAAAATGTACGTCGAAATTCCAGACGCTAGAGGACAACAGGTCCGCGACGGCCTCCGAGCAACCGGGCAATGAAGCCGGGCCTCGGTAGACGAGGGCCCGCGGGTGCGGGCGCGTACCGGAGCGCATATTTCGACGAGTCATGTTCCGAGACAGCGATACCCATTTCATGCGGGCACTCCTTCAGTCACGATAATTTCTGTGGCAGCTTCATCGAGGGGAACATCGACGCTGAAGACTGCAGGGGCTTGTGTCTCGTCGGAGCGAATTCCCTCAGCCGGAATTCCGCGCCAACTCGTGCGCGGCGGCAGCTCCTCACCCTTCATCAGCAGGGACAGCGGACTGAGCGATGCTTCCTCCCCGACAATCGTGTCGTAAAGGATGATCGAACGCGTTCCGACGCTGGCGCCGTCGCCGATGGTGATCGTGGACATCTTCATGACGCGGTCCTCGAACAGGTGCGTCTGCAATGACGCCTCCGTACCGATAGTGGCGTCGTCACCGACATGAACGAGGTCGAATTCGGTGAGGTACGTGGTTCCGAACCACACTCGCTTGCCGATCGTCGTACCGAACCATCGCAACACCATCGGCAGGAAGGGGGTGCCGACCAGCATTCCGACGCCGATCGGGACAGCCGCGCTCTCGTAGAGTCCGGTAGCGAATTCGGATCGGCGGACGAACTTACTCCACAGCGGTTCCACTCGCGGTCGGTAACGTCCCACCGTGTTTCGCTTGACTGCCGCGCAGAATCCGATGACCGCAAGGCTTGACGCCATTGCGACCAATGGCGCCACCAGCGCCGGAACCGGGAGTGCACGCCTGAACGCCAAGGAGGACAAGACCAATAGGTAAAGATAGAAGCTCACGCCCAGAACGGTGGGCGGCAATGTGGCACGGAAGAACTCGATCACCAACCGGTGACGCACCACGTCCTTCGCCGGCGTGTAGATGAGTGCGTCATCGTAGTCTCCACTGTCTTGGCGGCGCGGTAGGTAAATGGCCGGTGAACCGAGCCACGACGTCCCTGCCGGAACACCGTTCACCGGCGGTACCGTCGCAACACCGATCAGAGAATTGTCGCCGATCTCCATACCCGATGGCACCACAGCGGCATTACCGATAAAGGATCTCTCGCCGATTCTGGTGGGCTGGAATATGATCCGTCCGTTTGCGAAACTCGCGCTACCCACGCTGGCCATGTCGGCAATGAAGCTGTCCTGCCCGACGGTGAGCATGTCCGGGTCGATATGCGAAACGGTGGACACTTCTGCCCCGCGGCCGATGTCCGCCCCGAGCAACCGCAACCATGGTGCGGTGTACAGCGTGGCGTAAAGCGAATTCGTGAACAACAGACTGAATTCGAGCAGTTTGTCGACCATCCACTTGCGGATTCCCAAACCTGATCGAACGGGATGCATTCCGGCAGGAGCATTGCGAAGAACAAGTCGTTTGTTCACGGCGACGAACACGCAGACGGTGATCACGAAAATCGGTCCGGTGAACAACGTCGCCACCAGCCCCGCCAACACACCCCAGGCCAGCAGTGCTCCCCACACCAGCGCGATACCGGGAATCATCAAGGCGATGGCACCCACTTCGAGTGCAGCCAATGCCGCGATCGCTGCCGCGATATGGCGCACTTTCCAACGGGCACGAACACTTTCGGCGCGCATCATCATCTCGACGGCCGGATCGAGAGACTCTGCCGGAACTGCGGGCGATCCCGCCCACCGAGCCTCCTGCGGCACGATGTGCCCGGACGGAAGCAACGACTGATCGCCGAGCGCGGCGCGCACCCCGACGGTCGATCCGGGTTCCAGTACCACGTTGGCACCGACAAACGCACCTGCTTCGACGACAATCTTTCCGACGATCACCGAACCGGACTCGACGCGCCACGGCCTGATGGTCGCGCCGTATCCGATCGATACTCCGTCACCGATCTCGACCAGTCCCGGCAAGGATATAGAGGACGTCGCGATTGTCGTGCGATGCCCGACGCGTGCGCCGAGGATTCGGAGATAAATCGACATCAACGGCGATCCGCTGACCACAGGCAACGCACCGACAGCGAGGAGCAAGTCGAGCGTCCACAGTCGCAGATACGTTGGGCCCCAGAGTCTGTATCGCCCTGGTTTGATTCCGGCGGCAAGCGGTCGCGCACAGACCACCGGCAGGAACCAGCGCACACAGAGATAGGTGAGCATGATGGCGGCCAACATCTCGAACAGAACCGGCACGGAGACAAAACCGTCATTTTTCGTGTAGACGTACGAGACCGGAAGCGTCGTGATGAGCAGGAACAGATAGATCACCGCCAACTGAATACCACCGGCGCGGGCCACTTGCGCATCCGTATGTTTGACAGCGACATTCGCAGCAATCGGATGCTGAGAGTCCGATGCGGCCAAGGCTTCCGAGATCGACCGTACGGTGGGGTGGCTGTACAGGTCTCGGATCGAGGGGCTTGCTCCGATGCCACTCTCACGCAGAGCAGACACCACGGTTGCGGCAAGTAGCGAATGCCCGCCGAGGTCGTCGAAGAAGTTCGCTTCGACCGACAGTTCTTCCGCAGGTAAACCAAAGGCACGCGCCCAGATATCGCGAACTGCCACCTCCTGCTCATTCCGTGGCGGGACCACTGGGCCCGTCGGAGCCGAGAAGCGTCGCCGGGTCGACTCGGGAAGCTTCGATCGATCAACCTTTCCGCTTGGCATCACGGGTAGCGCGGCGATGACGTCGACGAAAGCCGGTGCCATGTAGGCGGGAAGTCGTTGAGATACCGCGTTCGCTAGTTCGCCGACAAGGTGATCTTCTTCCCGTGGATCGACGAGCACCAGGTAGGCGCACAATTCGGATAGTGTCGTCTCATCCGGCGCGGACGCGACCAAGGCCACTACAGCTTCCGATACCAACGGGTGTTCCAGGAGAACACTTTCGATCTCACCGAGATCGACACGATGGCCGCGAATCTTGACCTCGGCGTCCGCCCGGCCCAAGTACTCGATCTCACCGTCCGGTGTCCACCGTCCCAGATCACCTGTCCGGTAGAGCTTCTGACCGGCCGTTACCGAGAAGTGATCGATGAATCGGTCTGCCGTGAGGTCCGGTCGCCCGACGTATCCACGCGCCACGCCTCGTCCGCCGATGCAGATTTCACCCACTTCACCGTGGGGAACCAACTCGCGGGCGTCGTCGAGAATCACCACGGAGTAGGTGGGCAACGGTCGACCGATCGTGACGGGGCGACCGGGAAGAAGTTCACCCCAGGTGGCGGTGACGGTTGCTTCGGTCGGCCCGTACGTGTTGAGGATCTTGCGTCCCGGGCGCGCCCAACGTTCGACAAGTTCACGCGGGCACGCCTCCCCACCGACCAGCAAGTTTCGGATCTTCGGCAAGTCCCGCGGGATCGTGGCCAGCAGGGTGGGAACACAGTACAGCGTCGTGATGGTGTGTTCTTCGAGGAAATCGGCCAGTTCACCGCCCAGTCTGCGACTGTCCGTGGGGCCGGCTACCACGGTGGCGCCCCGAGCCCACGTCGGCCAGATTTCTTCGATCGAGAAGTCGAAGGAGATCGTCATTCCCTGGTAAACACGGTCACTCGGCCGCACGTCGTAGATCTCGGGGACCACGTCGAGGAAATTGCAGATACTCGACTGCGCGACTTCAACGCCTTTGGGTCGCCCGCTCGAACCCGATGTGTACAGGACATAGCAGGCGGGGTCCGTGTCTGAACTCGAATCCACGATGGGTCGATCCCACGGTTGTTCTTCCATCGCTGCACTGCAGGTGTCCATCGCCAGACGCGCGACACTGCACAGTTCGGTGCTCTCGATCAGATCCGTCGAGGTCAGTACAAGTTGAACTCCGGCGTCGTCGACGACATACGCCACACGATCCGCCGGCGCGCCAGGGTCGATGGGAACGAAGGTGGCGCCGGCTTTGAGCACCCCGAGCAGACTGACGTAAGTGTCAACCGAACGATTCAGGAAGATCGCAATACGGGAACCTAGACCGATACCTTGTCCGATCAGCAAGTGCGCCAATTGGTTCGATCGCTGGTCGAGCTGACTGTAGGTGATGGCGTAGCCGTCGCATTCCAGTGCGATTGCGTCCGGCGCGGAGTCTGCGGTTGCCTCGAACACATGGTTCAAACGTCGAGGTGCTGTTCTCCGGCCGGCCTTCGGCACGGCCAGCCCGGACCAGGCATCGACCGACAGACCCCTACGCTCTGACATCCCGTCCCCCGTGAGTTAAATTTCACCAACTTGGTTCACCGCTGTAGTTCACTACTCAACTAGCTGAGTGATTGCACGGACGCTACGTCTTTACAAAAATAAATGCCAGCGACTTGATGGCTAATTTCGATGTTTAGAGTCCATTAAGGCAATACCGCTTCCCCAATCGCGGACTCACCCCCACAGGAAAGGCGCACTGCCAGCACATTCGCAGAATCTTCACAGAATGGACGGCCTAGCGATGCCGCGCACTTCACCCCAAAAATCACCCATGTGACTTTCGTCCCATTTCGGAAGTGGCCCTTTGCGGCGATTTCGATCAAACTGGCATAGTTTTGAAAAATTTCAAGGATGCACTTCGGAGAAATGCCCAGTTCAGAAGCGAAATGGCCACAATCGCCACGCGACTGAGCGCTGGCCGATGAAACATTCCACTGTGTAGCTCACGGACCAAGGTCCCGCAAAATGCCAAACGTCTCATGTACCCCTCAGTCGAGACAAGAAATGGACAACAATGGCCAAAATAGATTGCACGCCATTTATCCGAAGGGTGAAACACGGGGTGATATTTCGTCTACCTGTTTGCCAAAAGTATGCTGAATACGCTAATAGCGGGAATTCTCAACGAAAATCCCGAGAAGTGGCGGCGACTCGCAGATCCATCCGCTGCATCCGATCTGCCACAACCGTGACGGCGCCCTCGGCGTTTTGAACTTTCCCCCGGATCAGGAGAGCCGGCGACGTGTTTGCGAGCTTTCGATACCTCGCCCACAGCCCCACCGAACACACCACGTTGACCATCCCGGTTTCGTCCTCGAGGTTGATGAACGTGACACCTCCCGCCGTGGCCGGCCGTTGGCGGTGCGTCACCGCTCCTCCGACCAGCACTCGATCGCCGTCCGGGACGTCGAGCAGACCGTTGGCCGGCACTACCCCCAAGGCGTCGAGTTGCTCGCGAAGGAATTGCGTCGGGAAGGTGCCGGGAGAAACGCCGGTTGCCCACACATCCGCCGACGCCAATTCCACGTCGCTCATGCCCGGCAAGGTGGGAGCCGTCACCGAAGCGCCGATTCCCGGTAGACGATCCGGACGCTCCGCTGCCGCAGCGCCCGCAGCCCACAGCGCTTCTCGACGCGAAATCCCGAAGCTGGCGAGCGCACCAGCTGTTGCCAGCGATTCTGCTTGTGCGGTAGTGAGTTCCACTCGTCCGGTCAGGTCCAGAAACGAGGTGAAGGGACCGTCCGAGACGCGCTGCTCGACGATTCTCGCCGCGAGCGCATCACCGATATTGCGTACCTCTCCCAGCCCCAACCGAACCTCGAGTCCCTCCGCTTCAACGGTGGCGTGGGCGAGGCTGATGTTCACGTCGGCCCCGTGTACCGGCACCCCATGCCGACGCGCATCGGCAACGAGCGACTGGGGTGAGTAGAAACCCATCGGCTGCGCTCGCAGCAGTCCGGCACAGAATGCGGCCGGATGATGCAATTTGAACCACGACGAGTAGAAGACCAACGCGGCAAAACTTTGTGAATGACTCTCCGGGAAGCCGAAATTGGCGAAAGCATGCAGCTTTTCGTAGATGCGATCGGCTACGGCGTCCTCGATTCCGTGGAGGTCACGCATTCCCTGATACAGCCTCGCCCGCAGTTGCTCCATCTTCTCGCTGGACCGCTTTGACCCCATGGCCCGACGCAGTTGATCCGCCTCGGACGGCGTGAATCCCGCGACGTCGACGGCCATCTGCATCAACTGTTCCTGAAACAACGGAACACCCAGCGTGCGCTTCAGCGACTTCTCGAGTGACGGGTGGTCGTAGGTTACGGGTTCGCGTTTGTTGCGTCGACGGATGTATGGATGCACTGATCCACCCTGAATGGGGCCGGGGCGGATGAGCGCAACCTCGACTACCAGATCGTAGAAATTGCGGGGCTTGAGACGCGGCAATGTCGCCATTTGCGCCCGTGATTCCACTTGGAACACTCCCACCGAATCTGCCCGCTGCAGCATCTCGTACACGGCAGTCTCCGAGAGGTCGAGTTGCGCCAAATCGACTGTGACGCCTTTATGTTCGGACACCAGATCCATCATGTAGTGCAAAGCTGAGAGCATGCCGAGCCCCAGGAGGTCGAACTTGACCAAACCGGCTGCGGCGCAATCATCCTTATCCCACTGCAGGACACTGCGATTGGCCATGCGCGCCCATTCCACCGGGCAGACGTCAGCGATGGGCCTGTCGCAGATGACCATGCCGCCGGAGTGGATGCCCAGGTGCCGCGGAAATCCTTCGATTTGCGCCGCCAATTCCAGCACCGGGCGAGGGATATCCGTCTCGGCATTCTTGTCGATACCTCCCCACCGACCCACCTGCTTGCTCCACGCATCCTGCTGACCTTGCGAAAAGCCCAGTGCCCGAGCCATATCCCGCACCGACGACTTGCCTCGATACGTGATGACGTTGGCAACCTGCGCGGCATAGCCGCGGCCGTACTTGGTGTACACATGCTGGATAGCTTCTTCACGACGGTCGGATTCGATGTCCACGTCGATATCCGGTGGACCATCACGCTCGGGCGCCAGAAACCGCTCGAACAGCAATTCGTTGCGCACCGGGTCGACATTGGTAATGCCGATGGCGTAACACACGGCAGAGTTTGCCGCGGAACCTCTTCCCTGACAAAGAATGTCATTGTTCTTGCAGAACGAGACGATGTCGTGGACAACCAGGAAGTACCCGGGAAAGTTCAAGGTCGTAATAACAGCCAGTTCGTGTTCGAGTTGCGTGTAGGCCTTCGGCGCTACCGCGGGCGAGCCGTAGCGTTTCAGCGCACCTTCCATAGTCAATTCGCGTAACCACGACGCCTCGGTGTGGCCTGACGGCACCTCGAACGGTGGCAGTTTCGGAGCGATGAGCTTGAGATCGAAGGCACACTCACGCGCCAACTCGGCTGAGCCACTGACAGCCTCGGGATAAAGCGAGAAAAGTTGAGCCATCTCTTCACCCGAACGTAGGTGCGCCCCGCCCGTCGGAGCCAACCATCCGGCTGCGTCGTCCAGGCTCTGCCGCGACCGGACAGCGGCCATCGCCATCGCCAGTCTGCGCCGCGCGGGTGCCGCAAAATGTGCAGCCGTAGTAGCCACTGTCCGCAGACCTTGTTCGCGCGCAAGCTCGGCAAGAACGGCATTACGCTCGTCGTCCTCGGCCAGCCCGTGATGGGTAAGCTCGACCGATACCCGCTCGGCACCGAAACGCTGGACCAGATCCCGTAGCGCTTCTGCGGCAGCGTCTCGCCCACCTGTTGTGAGTGCTTGCCGCACATGACCTTTCCGACAACCGGTCAAAATATGCCAGTGCCCGCCGGCAGCTTTGGTCAAGGTATCGATGTTGTATTGCAACTTCCCCTTCTCACCGCCCGCCAGGTGCGCGGCGGCAATCTCACGGGAGAGTCGTCGATACCCTTCCTGCCCCCGCGCAAGCACCAGCAGGTGAGTTCCGCCTGGGTCCGGGGTTCCGGTACGAGGTGCCGAATCCAAGGACAACTCGGCCCCGAATACCGTCCGCATCCCCCATTCACGGGCGGCCTCCGCAAACCGCACTACTCCGTAAAACCCGTCGTGGTCGGTAACAGCGATAGCTTCGAGACCCAACCGCACCGCCTCTTCCACCAACTCTTCCGGAGGCGACGCCCCTTCGAGGAAACTGAAGGCCGAATGGGCGTGAAGTTCTGCATAGGGCACGGTGTTCATGCCACGCATGAGTTCACCGGCGCGGTACTCCCCGCGCTTGCGTGACCAGGCAGGACTGTCGCTTCCGTCGCCCGGAAACAAGTCTTCATGCTCGACCCGGCCGTGTTGAATGTGGCCGACCCGGCCGGCTCGCCCCGAGAGCACTCGCTCCATCTCGGACCACGTCGGCGGTCCATTACCCCAACCCATAACTTGCCTCACGCGCGCTCAATCTACGGAGATGCTGGGAGGGAAGGCGCATCATGTATCGAACTTATGTTCGATACGTTCAATTCTGGCAGGTTGCCCGCTTTCCGTCAAACAAGAGCAGTGAGGGCGCGCACCCGATCTGCGGGTGCGCGCTTCGGGCAACTGGTGCACTTGCCCTCACCCGGCACCTCGTAGATCAGGCAACACGACGCCCGTTGCGTGAATCTCCGCCGTCCCGGAAGTACCAGCGTCAACGGATTCTCCACCGGCACAGCATTTCCGGATCGATCTACGTCGACGAATCGAGACTGAGGGATTGGCACCCCTTCACTGCGTAGAACATCGATCAATCCAGTGGCGCAAGCACTTCCGCGCTCCCGACGCACACCGGCCGCATCCAGACTGCGGTTGGCAATAGAGTCGGTGGTGATTGCCCACAGCGCGTTCTCACGGACTCCGGACACCTCGGCCAACACCTTGATGACAGGAGCCATAGCTCCGTATATCGCCCTACCCAAGTCGCCAATACTTTCCGAAATGGGGATGAGCGCACCCGCCGCGAATCCGCCGAGATATCCATTGTCGCGCAAAAATATTCGACCACTATGCAATGACGGATCAGCTGCGAACCCGGTGACCAACCCCGTCCCGAGAGGAATACCGGCCAACGTGGAACTGGCCGAATACCACCACAGGGTTCCGTTGACACGGTCGTCGTCGCTCCCCCAGCGTCGCGCAGTATCGGCGACGCGCGCCGACATCCAATCCGCGTCCGTCATCAACTCTGCCGGAACAGTTTCCGGATACGCGTCGAGGCCCTCGAAGAACGGTACAGCGGCCGCCATCCGCGCATAGATCTCCGCAATCTTCTCGCTCACGCCAACCCCACAATTTCCATCCGTGGACGCACACCTTGCTCCACTCGAGCCTTGATCCCGAACACCTCGGCCAACAACGATTCTTCCAGCACCAGGGCGGTCGGCCCACATGCACGCACATCACCATCGGCGAGGACTGCCAGTCTGTCGCAGTACTCGACAGCCAACCGTAGATCGTGCATCGTCACCACAATCGCCAAGCCTCGAGACGCCAATTCGGTGAGCAGTTCCATCACGATCAACTGATGCCGTAGATCGAGATGGTTGGTCGGCTCGTCCAGCAACAGAATCTTGGGCTCCTGTGCCAACGCACGGGCAATCGACACGCGTTGCCTTTCACCGCCCGAGAGACTGGCGACATCGCGCCCGGAAAGTGCCGCGAGGCCAACCTGTTCGATGCAGCGATCCACGATGTCGGAATCTCGCTCTGTCATCCGATCCAACCAGTTCCGATGCGGTGTCCTACCGAGTGCCACGGATTCGCGAACCGAGAGTCCGCCGGACACAGCAGGTTCCTGGACACTCGCCGATACGGTTCGAGCAATGTCTCGGCGCGAGAGCGACGTTGCGTCCACCTGATCGATCAGCACCGCCCCGCCGCTGGGAGTCAAGGCGTTGTAACAACAACGCAGTGCCGTGGTCTTGCCACTGCCGTTAGGTCCGACCAGACCGAGAACTTCACCCGCTGCAACCTCGAAGCTGATTCCGTGCAGCACTTCCCGGTTACCCAGGCGGGCTCGGGCGTCTACGAGTTCCAGCAGCTTCACTGGCTCCAGCCCTAATGTCACTGTTCCAACCTCCGATACTGTCGAGAAAGCATCCAGACGAAGATGGGCGCACCCACCAAGGCGGTGATCACACCGACAGGAACCTCGGTCGATTCCGATACCGAACGAGCCACTGTGTCAGCAGCTACCATCGCGACCGCACCCAACAGTGCCGCTGCCGGAAGGAGACGAATTGCTCTGGTACCCACAATAAATCCGGCGAGATGCGGGATCAGCAAACCGATGAAGCCAATGCCGCCGGCGACGCTCACTGCGGCGCCGGCGAGCACGGACACCGCGAGTAGCGACAACACCCGAAAGCGTCGTACGTTCATACCGAGGGCAGCAGCTCCGTCGTCACCGGTCTGCAGGACGTCCATCCATTGCGCGCTGAGCATCAGCGCTATTCCGACGACAACGAGCGCAACCGTCGGGAAGATCAGTGTCGACCATCGTGCGTCACCGAATCCGCCTGCCAACCAGTGCATCACGGAGGTCACGTGCTGATCGTCTGCCAAAACCAGAATGCAGAAAGTGATGAGCGCCGAGAATATTTGTGCGAGTGCAACTCCCACCAGAATAATGGCAGTCGGCTGCGGGTATCGCCCACCGATCAACAATGCAAGGAACAATGGTGCCATCGCCCCGATGAAGGCCGCTGCCGGGATCGTGAAGACCCCCAGTACACCGGCTCCGATTCCGAGCACGGATACCAACACAACCATGAAACCAGCGCCGGACGACACCCCTAGCAGGTAAGGGTCTGCGAGCGGGTTCCGAGTGACTGCCTGAGCCACTGCACCCGACATCGCCAACGATGCACCCACGACAGCTGCGGTGAGCGCGCGCGGGAGCCTGGAATCGATGACTATCGAGTCCCTCGCTGCCGACCACCAGGTCTCGAAAGTTCCTGGCGCCAAGCGTGCTCCGACTATCGCCCACACGTCACCGACTGGAATACGAACCGATCCGAAGGACACCGCCAACCCCAGCGCCACTGCCAGTGCGATCAGTAGGCCAACGAGCAGAGCGCCGTACCCGGCACGCGAACGAGTCACTTTGCCGCGTCAGAGCCTGCAGTTGAAGCGCCCGGATGGAATGCCGTGGCGATTGTCTGCGCTGAACGCACCAGACGTGAACTCTCGAAGAGATCCGCCAGAGGAACCACGACGAATCGGTTCTGCTGCACTGCCGGTGTCGTCGCCATCAACGGCTGGGACCGCAGGAAGTCGATCTTCTGATCGGCCGTCTTGTCACCGTAGTCGATGACGACGATGGTCTGGGGTGCACGTTCGGCAACCGTCTCCCAGGTTGTCTTGAAATAGGGCTTGGGCCCTTCGGCGAAGATGTTCGTCACACCCGAGTACTCCGCTACCAGGTCGCCGACGCCTGTGCCGCCGACAGTTGTCGGGACGTCCTCGCCGCTGTCGTAGAAGAATGAGGACACCGGAGCGGCATGATCGACCGAAGTACGGACCTCGTCGAGGCCGGTACTGATCTGCTCGGCAACCGTGCGAGCGGAATCTTCGACGCCCAAAACACGACCGAGTTGGGTGTAGTCGTTCACCAGGAGTCCGATGTCGGGAAACCCCGTACCGCAGTATTCAGAGAAGAGGAAGGTGTTGATTCCGTGCTCTGCGAGGGCATCCCGTGATCGACCCTGCTTCTCGTTGAAGGCACTGGTCATTCCGCCCACTACGAAGTCCGGATTCACGTCGAGGATCTGCTCCGCACTCGGGAAGGTGTCGGACAGACTGGGAATCGTGTTGAACTGTTCTGCGGTCTCCGCGGTGGGCGGATTGTCGCTGTACGCCCGACCGACGATGCGGTCACCCGCACCGATCTCGATGAGAGCCTCGGTGACATGGCCGTTCAGGGACACGATGCGCTGCGGCGGCGAAGCGAAAGTCAGCTCGCGATCGCAGTTGGTGATACTGACCTGTTGGGCAAATGACTCGGCCCCGGTAGAACTTTCGGCGGAATCGCCTTTCGAACAACCTGCGGTCACCAACGCGACTGCGATCAACGCAGCTATGGTGCGGGTGGTGGAAATCTGAAGTGACACGGGGACCTCGTAAGGGCTCAGAGCCACGAATGAGAATCCGACAGTGGGCTCTTCCCCGCATGGATCCGCGGGCCAGAGCTCCTGCTGGACTTCCGTTTCGTAGACCACGACGAATGGGATGTCGCACACCGCACGGTGGGTAATCGGACTCGTCGACGCTCGGCGACTACCGAGACTTTCGACCTACCGTTGCGGGTCAGTGCCGGATTTGGACCGGCTTCCCCCACTCGTGTGGCTTACAAGTGCTTGAAAGCAGTATGCACGATGCGTCCGAACCTGATCACGCGGATCCAGGAATGCTCGCATCGACCAAACCGGGGGCAACAGGATTCCCGACCATTACAGTCGGTACGGCCATGTCCGAAAAATGTAAGTACCGGAGTTGAAATGACACGTTGGGCTCGTACCGTCGTCTACCGAAAATGGTGGGTGCTCTCGCTCGCGATCCTCATCGTGCTCATCAGCGGCGTCTGGGGCCTCGGCGTATTCGGCAAACTCAGCCAGGGCGGGTTCATCGATCCGGGAAGCGACTCCGCAAAAGTCGCGGACATCATCGAGGAGAATCTCGGGCCTCAAACACCCGACATCATCGCGATCTACACACCGACCGACGGCCGGAGCCTCGACGCCATCGGCCCCGCGGTGACCGCTGCCGTCGATGAGTTCAAGACGGAAGTGTCGACAGCGTCGGTGAAGTCGTACTGGACTGCCGACGCCGCAACACGTCCGAACCTTCTGTCCCACGACGGGGCGATGGGTGCCGTCGCCATCACGTTGGCACCGGACTCGGGGATCACGTCGGCAACCTTCACCGATCTCCTTCCGACGCTCGAAGTTGAAGGTGCGCAAACACAATTCGCCGGTAATACCGTGGTCGGTGTCGCCTTCAACAACACCCTGGCGAAGGATCTGGTAGTCGCGGAAGCCATCGCCATCCCGATCACCCTGGTGTTGCTGGTCTTCATCTTCGGCGGCATAGTCGCCGCTGCCGTACCGATTTTTGTCGGTGTCCTGAGTGTGATGAGCGCATTGGCTGTTCTTCGGATTCTGACCTACTTCACCGATGTCAGTTCGTTCTCCATCAACGTGGCATCGCTCCTCGGACTGGGACTGGCCATCGACTACGGCCTGTTTATTGTCGGCAGGTTCCGTGAAGAACTCGAATCCGGGTCCGAACCCGGTGCAGCGGCAACCCGCACCGTTCTGACCGCAGGCCGTACCGTCATGTTCTCGGGTCTACTTCTCATCTGCGCGTTCAGCGGCATGCTGGTGTTCCCCCAATCCGTGATTCGTTCACTGGGATTCGGGGCCATTGCCGCGGTCCTGAGCGCAGCCGTCCTGTCATTGACCGCAGTGCCGGCGCTGCTTGCCATTCTGGGCCACCGCATCAATTCGTGGACCTGGCGCAAAGGCGCAGCCCAACGCGGAGAAGAACGTTCGCGCAGATTCTGGGGACGCGTCGTCACCTGGGTGATGAAACGCCCAGTGGCCGTGTCGGTCACGATCGTCACCATCCTTCTCGTTCTCGCATCGCCGCTACTGGGCGCGAGACTTGGCGAACTCTCGTTCACCGCACTTCCTTCCGACGACCCAGCTCGCGTCGCCACGGAGACCTTGGTCAACGATTTTCCGCAAACCGGCAATGGCGCGACGCTGATCCTGCAAGCGCAGGGCGACACCGTGCTCACCCCAGAAGAAGCCGCCATAATCGCCGAAGCTGCGGGCCAGGTCGAGGGCATCGGGCAGGCAACCGTCGTCGCGACCACGAACAAGTTGATCGCGGTCCAAGCGTTCTACAGTGAAGGTTCCACGTCGCAGTCTCAAAGCAGCGCTGTCACAGATCTGCGGGCGATCCCCGCCCCGGACGGCACCGAACTGCTGGTAGGCGGCGGTCAAGCCATGGTCGACGACGGCAATAATGCTGTCCTGCACTGGTTGCCAGTCATGATGTTGATCATGGTCGGTTCAACCCTGGTCCTGTTGTTCCTGGCATTCGGATCAGTTGTATTGCCGATCAAGGCGGTCCTCATGGCGGCTTTGAGTTTGGCCACCACCTTCGGTGTACTCACGTTCGTGTTCCAGGACGGGCACGGCGTCGAATTGCTCGGGGCCAGCCAAACACCACTCGAAGCTACCTTCGTCGTGTTGATCCTGGCCGTCGTCTTCGGATTGTCCACGGACTACGAAGTTTTCCTCATGTCCCGCATGGTCGAAGCCAAGAACGACGGCGCGACGACGGAAGAAGCCGTCAAGTTCGGCACCGAGCGAACGGGCCGGATCGTGACCGCCGCCGCACTGCTTCTCATCGTCGTGACAGGTGCTTTCGCTATGTCCGGACTGGGCGTGATGAAGTTCCTCGGCGTCGGAATGATCGTGGCGTTGATCGTCGACGCGACCATCATCCGCATGTTGTTGGTGCCGTCTCTGGTGAAACTCATGGGCGATGCCAACTGGTGGGCGCCGGCGTGGATGAAGAAAGTGCACGGAGCAGTCGGCATTGGCCACTGATCACTGCTTCGCTCTAGCCGATTAACTTACTTTGGAGTAAGTTAATCGGCTATGGCCACATACATCGTCACGGGCGGTACTGGATTCCTCGGTCGAGCGGTGTTACCGATTCTGCTCGAACGTGATGCGACCACACAGATACATGTGCTGGTCAGAGCCAGTTCCGTGGACAAGCTCGCGGCGCAGATGTCTGATGTCGTCGGCCGCGATCGGGTACATCCGTTGATTGGCGATCTGACCGTACCCGGATTGGGCATCGACGCACCGCCGGCCGCCGATCACATCCTCCACCTCGGCGCCGTCTACGACCTACGAGCCGGCGACGAGCAAGCCGCCACCAATGTCGAAGGCACACGATCGGTGATCGACCTCGCCGTCCAAGTCGACGCAACCCTCCATCACGTGTCGTCGGTCGCGGTTTCCGGCAGTTATCCCGGAACGTTTGACGAAACCGACTTCGACTGCGGCCAAGCCTTTCCGACGCCCTATCATCGCACCAAGTTCGAAGCCGAAAAGCTGGTTCGGGAGCGTGACGGACTCACCTGGCGTGTCTATCGACCGTCTGCCGTGGTCGGCAATTCCGTCACCGGGGAAATGGATAAGATCGACGGTCCGTACTTCCTGTTTCCCGGATTGGCATTGCTCGCGAAACTACCGGCAGCGCTACCGGTTCCGATCCCTGATCTCGGGTCCACCAACGTGGTGCCAGTCGACTATGTTGCCGCTGCTCTGGTCGAGTTGATGCATCTTCCCGGTCGTGACGGCGAAGCTTTTCATCTGATCAATCCGAGGCCTCAACCGGTTCGTGAAATCTACGCGGGACTGTCCAAAGCTGCCGACGCCCCGCGCCCTTTCCTGAGTCTGCCTGGCGCCATTGCCAAACCGTTTGTCTCGGGACTCCCCATCGCTTCGGCAGAATCCGCGCGCAAGGCAGTTCTCAACCGACTGGGTCTACCCGCCGCATTGCTCGACAACCTGACGATGGCCACAACTTTCACCTCCGAAAGGACGGTCGAGGCGCTGACTGGAACTGGCCTGTCGGTTCCCGAGTTCGGCTCCTATGCAAAGGTTTTGTGGCAATACTGGCAGGAGAATCTTGACCCGAATCGAGCCCGTCACACGCATCCGGACGGTCCCCTCGTGGGCCGGATCGTCCTGATCACCGGCGGCTCGTCAGGCATCGGCCGCGCGTCGGCCATCGCGGCTGCAGCTAAAAGTGCCACGGTGCTCCTGATCGCGCGGCGTGCAGACGAACTCGATACTGTGGTCGGAGAAATCCGCGTGGCCGGCGGCACAGCTCACGGCTACCCGTGTGACATCACGGACGAGGCAGCCGTCGATCGCACAATGAAAAGTATTCTCGCCGAACATGATCACGTGGACATGCTGGTCAACAATGCCGGCCGATCCATCAGGCGCAGCATCTACCGCTCCACCGACCGTTTCCACGATTACGAGCGGACAATGGCCGTCAACTACTTCGGCGCAGTCCGGTTGGTATTGGCGCTCCTACCGACCATGCGTGCGCGACGCTTCGGCCACATCGTGAACATCAGCAGCGCCGGTGTGCAGGCCGCGTCACCACGATTTTCGGCATACGTGGCCAGCAAAGCCGCCCTCGATGCATTCTCGGATGTTGTCGCTTCCGAAACACTGACGGACGGAATCACTTTCACCACAATTCACATGCCATTGGTCGAAACCCCGATGATCGCGCCGTCCGGCGCTTCCAACAGTGGCCCGGTCACCAGCCCTGAGAAGGCCGCCGCCATGGTGATCCGCGCACTGATCGAGCGGCCCAAACGCATCGATGTTCCGCTGGGCACCCTGGGTGATCTGGGCACGATGTTCGCTCCTCGCACCAAAGACCGGATCCTTCATCAGATGTACCGCGCCTTCCCGGACTCCCCAGCGTCCAAGGGACAGGACGACGCCGAAACTGTGGCGCCGGCACCCGCACCCAGCCGTCACTCGCACTCACGATTGCGTAAGCTCGGGCGGCGCGCTGCGCGCCTTGTCCCCGGAACACACTGGTGAAGTAGCGTTCGACCATGGACAACAACACCTCGAATCCGACGGTGCCTATCGGCTACGACATCGCCTGGGGCATTTCCGCAATCCTGTGGTTGGCGCTGACCGTCGTAGCCCTTCTCTCTGTTCTCAGATCGACCACGCTTCGATGGGAATCGAAGATCTGCTGGTGCGCCATTATCGCCATTCTTCCGATCTTCGGCGCGGCGGCGTGGTTTATATTCGGTGACCGCCCGAGTCACGTTAAGTGAGAAGCAGGCCCGAACCCAGTTCGCGAACAGACGTGGCGGTAACGGACCGAACAGGTTTGGGCGCCGCCCCACAACTCGGTGGACGCGGAGGCAGCTCTGAAGTCTCGGTCTCCACTTCCCATCGCCGACTGTCTACATGCTCAACGATGGATACTCCGCTACCCAGATCGATCACGCTCAGATCGTCGACACCGCAACTAATGTGCTGCCGCACAGAAATTTCCGACACCTGACCCTGCGGAGTCCAGGTGCTTCGGCCACGCAATCCCGACAGGTAGACGCTGCCACTCATTGCTGATTCGACGGCTTCGAGGCTGTCGGCTTCGGACAGTCTTCCGTAGGTATAGCCACTGGGCAGCAGGATCATCGACGGTGCAAAGCGATGCCCACCGGTGTGCGAACATTCCCATACATGCTCACCGAATGACCGAACCAGCTCTGCTGCAACAGGTCTACCGAAAACTGCGCAGCATTGGTCGCGCTTGCCGTGTGCACACACCAACACCATGGGTTCCTCGACGCGGTCGCCCAGACCTGGCGCCGGCCCACCGAGCACTGCAAAGTCGATCTCGAGGAGATCGACGGGTGAATCGATCTTCACCCGCTCGCACCAGGAATCGTCGGGGTGAGTTCGAGCCAGCAACACCGTGTGGCCGGAGGTCAGCGGTTCACTGCGACCCGGATGCCTGATGAACATGATGCGCACATCTGCGGCATCAGCCCGACGGATCAACTCCGCGGCAAGTTCCTCACCCAACGCGGTGCCGTCGAGCACGTCTCGGCCCCACGCGGCGGTGAACTCGAGACACACCCAACCACGCACCTCCGCGGCTGTACCTTCCAAGGGCTCGTCGACGGCAGAGAGTGCTGAGCAGGTCATGGCTTCGATCACGATGCCCATTGTGTCAGCTTCGCTCAATGAAACTTTTTGCCCTCCGCGAGTTGGCTGATGAACTTCTCGATCCGGCGCGTTCTGGTCTCCGGTCGCTTGGCCTCCTGCAACCGGTAGAAGATTGTGTACCGGTTCGTGGAATTCAGAGTCTCGTAGAACGCCTGCGCCTGAGGATTCTGGGCAAGCGCGTCGAGGAAATCCTGCGGCACCTCGGCTTTTGCCGATCCTGCGTACGCCCGTTCCCACCGACCGTCGGCCTTGGCCTTCTCGATCGCGGCAATGCCGGCCGGTTCCAACAGACCAGCATCAGCCAATCTCGCGACGATCTCCACGTTGCGTGTGGACCACGGACTACGCGTCGTGCGCGGGGAGAACTTCTGCACGAAAAAGTTGTCGTCCACCCGCTTGGATTGACTGTCGATCCAACCGAAGCACAGAGCGACATCGAGAGCTTGGTCGTAATCGATCGATGAATGCGATGAGGTCTTCTTGGCCATCTTCAGCCACACCCCCGGCACAGACTCATGATTTTGCGACAGCCAGCGGCGAAACTCCTCGCCATCGGCAAAATATTCGGTGCCCAGTTCTATCGCCATCGTCACTCCCTACAGTCTCGATGCCCACACTCTGACAAATCCTTGCGACAGGTATCCCAGAGTTCCCAGCGCCAATACCCATTTCGCGATGCTGACAGCCGAGGTGACTCGCACCGCTCCATCGGTGATGTGATCGCGGTGATCGAGCAGGTGCAATCCGACAATGTTCTCGATGTAGTCACCGACAGCAGAAAGTACCGGTGCTACAGCCAGAGCTTTCTGCGTTACCGGCGACAGGGGCACGTGCTCTCCCAGTCGCTGTGCACCCGCGCGTAATGCCATTGCGTAGACCGCCGGATGCACAAAGTCCGGGAAGTAGTGGCTACGGAAACGTGCGGTTTCGGCGTCATCCATTCTTGCCAGAACCTCGTGGTATCGACGAGCTGAGAATGCCGTCTGCACTTCCAGAACCCGCGGAGCCGCCGGACCCAGAAGTCTGACGATATTGGCTTGTGAGAGAACAAAAGTCGCGGACCATACGGCCATGGATCGCTGATTCGAGATTCTGAACATGACAGCAATCTTGCCAGTTGCGAAATGAATGAGTTAGACGAATGCGGGTATCCCTACCGGTCAGGCCCGATCGATCACAGGAGAGCCCATGCCCACCACCACCAAGCCGACGGTACTTTTCATTCATGGACTGTGGATGCATCCGAGCACCTGGGAACCGTGGACACAGGCTTTCAACGAACTCGGTTATGCCACGATGGCACCCGGCTGGCCCGGAGACGCGTCTACCGTCGGCGAGTCTCGCGAACATCCTGAGGACATTGCCGATCACGGGATCGACGAAATCACCAACCATTACGCACGGGTGATTGCCGACCTTGATGCACCGCCTATCGTGGTCGGCCATTCCTTCGGCGGACTGATCGCCCAAAAACTTCTGGGACAGAAATTGGCTTCTGCCGCAGTAGCTATCGACCCCGCACAACCCAAAGGTGTCCTGAAATTGCCTCTCGTGCAACTCGGCAGCGTGCTCCCGGTCCTGTCCAACCCCACCAACTATCGGAAGGCGTATTCCCACACCAAGAAGTCCTTTCACAAGTCCTTCGCCAGCGCGATCACGAAAGACGAATCCGACGCACTGTACGAGAGATACGTCATTCCGGCGCCTGGTCGACCACTCTTCGAAGCCGCTCTCGCCAACTTCTCGCCCCACAGTCCAGCAAAAGTCGACTTCAACGCAGACCGCGGCCCACTGCTGATGATCGGCGGCGGAAAAGATCGAACGGTCCCGAAAGCCAGCTCCGACAGCTCTTTCAAGATGTACCACAACGCACCAACAGTCAACGAGTACAAGATCTTTGACGACCGTGGGCATTCACTGACCATCGACCACGGGTGGCGCGAGATCGCGAACTACAGCTTGGCCTGGTTAGACCGACAGGGTCTGAGCCCGACCAACGGACATGGCGCTCAGAACGGTGGTGGGTCGTCCCCGTAATCCGCCGGCGTTCACCCCGAACCCGGGCAGCCCTTGTTCTCCAACCGACTCCGCCGCCGCGACCCACCCTCCGACAGAACCGGATCCGCCATCCCCGCGAGCAACCCCGCCGCCCGGGTCCGGAAACAATGCCCCGTCGGAGAAACCAAGCCGACCGTCCGATCCGGGTTCGGGGTATGCAACCAACGCCCGAAATGCAGTCTGCCCGCCACTAGCCGGATCAGCGTGATCGAACGACACCATATGGTCGAGATCGTAATTCCACGCCGGAACATCACAGTGCAACCACTGACAACTCCCCGCACGAACCCGCAACCACGTATCCAATGCCGCGCCGGGGCGGTAGACGAACGCCGACGCAGCCTCGCGGGCAGGCTCAGGCGCCCGCACTTCCTTGACGATCACAGCCTTCGCGATCTCTCGCGCATGCTCGGCACCGATCACCCCGTACCCGTCCAGATACGCCGGCTCGTCTTAACAAAGCACCCAACGCATCAGCCCGCCGCTGCTCCTACGTCCGCGAATCATGCCGACACACCAAGCACGCCAACTCCCGCAACCGGCGACCCGTCAACCCCGTCCCACCCCCAACCGCCGGAACCAACACCTGCTCCAGCACAAGGCGTTCCGCCTCGCCGATCAACTCATCCGAAACGTTCGCGGTCGCGGATTCGATCAACCCGACCCGATAGAGATCCAACTCCCCCTGCGCCATCGCCGCCCGCGTACGATGCAGACGCGTTTTCAACGCAATGCCCAGTCCGATGAGCTTCCCGGCGCCGGCGCGGCCCATCGTCTTTCGCCGCCCCGATCTCCGATTCCGCCAACTCGTGCGCGGTGGACAACCACGTCCCGGAAGCGGTGTGCTCGGCACTACGACGGGTGAAAAACTCCGCAATCGCAGCACACTTACGCTCCACCAACTTCGCTTCACACTCATGCAATTCGGCAAT
The DNA here is from genome assembly GCF_030056815.1 of Rhodococcus sp. IEGM 1379. GTDB lineage: Bacteria > Actinomycetota > Actinomycetes > Mycobacteriales > Mycobacteriaceae > Rhodococcus_F. The sequence goes on along the minus strand of NZ_JASHKR010000006.1, from coordinate 32,996 downwards.
GAAATCGATGAGGGCGCAATCGGATTCGAAACTATGTTCGGAGAAAACCGCCACAGTCAAATCGGTCGGAAAAGTCAGAATATTTGTAATGGGCACTGCTGCTTACGGTTTGGAGAACCAGATTCAACCTGCGGCCTCACTCATCGCTGCTGCATCTTCTTCCCCGAACTTCTCCTCGAGAGTCTCGGGCGAGTAGTCCAGGTCGATTTCAGCTACATCGCGTCCACGTGCCGACTCGATTGCAGACAGGCGTCGCTGCGCTCGATCTGCGGCGTACTCGAGGAATTCCTGGTTGTCGAGGCCGAAAGGCTGCACCTCGAATTGTTCGTTGACCCAGTTGATCATTCCGAGAGCCATGGGCATCAACTCCCCCATCCTCTGCTGGACGACGTCCCAGTTGGAGTCGTCCGCCGCCACATGCCGACGGCAGGTGAAAGTCCCCCACGCCATGTGGCGTCGTTCGTCGTCGCCGATCTTTTTGATCAGTTGCTGCATTCCGGGCAGGATTCCGCGGGTGGCACATACCTTCTGCCAGGCGTAATAGCCCGTCAATGCCAGGCTGCCTTCGATGACGTGGTTGTAGGTGACGCTTGCGCGTACCTGATTGACGGGACTGGGATCGGTCTCGAGGATCCGCAACGACGACGGCAACTCCTCGTAGAACAGTTGGCGGTAGTAGGGATTGTCGGCGACGTAAGAATGCAAATCGTCGGTGAGTCCGACCGCATCCATCCAGAGTCGGAAAACCTGAGTGTGTTTGGCTTCCTCGAAACAGAACTGAGTCAGGTACATCTCGTCGCCGAACCTGCCCTCGGTGGACATTGCCTTCATGAACGGTTGAATGTCCTCGGTGACGGCTTCTTCTCCGGCGATGAACTGCGCACACAAAAATGTGGCACTACGTTGCTGCTCGCTGGTCAATTCCTGCCAGTCCTGGGCGTCCTGCGAAAAATCCAAGTCGGCGGGGTTCCAAAATTTGGCATTTCCTTTGGTGAACAAACGAAGCGGGAAGGAGTCCCAGTTCAGCCCTCCCGATCGGAGAGTACTGAAACCTTCTCGCCCCGGAGAGGTGAGCGTCATGACATTCCTTCTTCCCGAAACGAAGACATATGTCCCACTAGAATGCCCGCTGAACTACAACGTGAATCAGTTTTGCGGAACATTGCTCGATTCGGCCAGGGAAACACCCTTCGATTGCATCACCGCGAAGAGTTTTGTGTTCATCTCGGCGGCTTTGGCCGGCTGATAGAACGCAAAGTTGAGCGGGTTCGCAAGGTTATTCAGCTCCAGCGGATCGGCCGCCATGTCGTACAACTCGTACTGGGGCGCAGCAACTCCCGCCGGATCGAAGTACATCGTGTACTTCCAGCGACTGTCCCGGATACAGCGAATATGGTTCGGCTGCGTAACAATGCTCTGACCGTCCGGTGTCGCACAGTTCTGATCGTCGTAGGTGAAGAGAATCGTGTCCTGGACCTGCATACTCGGCGCGTTCGGATAGGCCGCCGCGTCGACAATCACCGGTGTCAGATCCGTTCCGAGAAAGTTCCACGCACCTCGGTCCGGCACCTGGGCGAGTGTTGCGAGCGTCGGCACCACATCGATCAACGACGCCAAAGCATCCGTCTGTACCGGATTGGGGAACAACAACGGATTGCTGATCACAAGCGGGACGCGCAAAGTTTCCTCGTAGGCATTGAACACCTTCTGCCGGAGCCCTCCATGCGACATCCCCATCTCGCCGTGATCGGACATGCGCACGATGACGGTCTGATCGAGCATCTGTGGGGTGGCTTCCAACGCATCGAGCACGCTGCCGATGTGCTCGTCCACCACCTTGTGCATGTAGGCGTAGAAGTTGATGTAGTTCTTGGCCTGGTCCGGTCCGAGCAGTGGTCCGAGTCCGGCGGCAAGCAACAACTCGGATTGAACCTGCGCGCTCGGTTTGTGATTGAAAGCCAGGATTTCGTCGAAGGTCGGCGGCAGTTCGATACCCTGCTCGAACGAACCGGGGGCGTCCGACCCGTAGTTGTCGCACGTGCCGTTCATGGCATTCCACGATTGTGGGTAGGCAAGTACGTCGTGTGGATTGACGAACGAGACGATGAGCGCAAAAGGTTTGCCTCCCTTCGCATCCGGTCCGGTAAGAAATTCTACCGCTTCTTCCGCGGCGCGACGATCATGATCGGCGCATCCCCCGCCGAAATGATCGGGATTGGTGTCCTGGCCGGCATCCGGTGGAACCCATCCCTCGAAACCGAATGCCGCGACGTCGTCGCTGGTGGGATCTCCGCCGTCGGAACCCTTACTCAAATGCCATTTGCCACGGTAATGAACGTTGTAGCCGGCCGACGCCAACATCTTCGCCAGGTTCTGCTCCGACGTCTGCAATTGCGGTTCCGTCGGAGATACCGTGCCGCCCTCGGTAAGGGTTCTGGTCACGCCATGCTGCGCCGGGTACAGGCCGGTGAAGAATGTGCTGCGACTGGGCGAACACATCGCCGTATTGCACACGGCTTGATCGAATGTGAGTCCGTGAGCCGCAATCCGTTGTCGGTTAGGCAGATTCCGCTCGACCCATCCTTGCGGCCAGTACATCGGCCGCCGTTCCTGGTCGGTAATGATGACCACGATATTGGGCTGGGCCGGAAATGAATCGCTGGGCGCTTTCCTTGCCGGCGTGTCTGCGGCGGTCGCCGACCCGATATCCGTCATACCTGCGAGAACCACCGCGCCCACACCACCCAAGAACATCCGACGGGGAACTCCATGACTGAGATGGTGGACGTTCGCAGTTTCTGGGCTCACGGAATGCGTCCTCTCGAGAGTGTGTCCTCAGAGTTGACCGTTTTGTCGCTTGTTACACATATTCGTTTCGATTCAGGCTCGTTCGATTCAGGCTCGTTCGATTCAGGAAATGAACGGCACTACTGCAGACTCGAATTCGCGGTAGCCGTCCCGATGAACACTGTGACCGGTACGAAATGACACGACCTCACAGCGTCTGAGCGTGGCCGCAACTTCGCGCAGGCGATCCGCATCGACCATTCCGCCGAGTCCACCGCGCAAGAACAAGGTATCTGCTTCGATCAACGGCAGCCTGTCCCACCATTGCTGATCCGGTCTGCGAAACTGCTCGAGCGCCGACCCTGTCATCGACCGATCGAATGAAAATGCGGCACGAGGATGTCGGACCAAACTTGTTGTGGCATGCCACAGTTCAGGGACGCTCGGTAACTTTTTCGTGAACACCTGTTCCGGATCGCCGGCGCGTAGCGGGAGCGGAGCTTCCTCGATGACCAATTTGCGGACTCCGGCGGGTCGTTTCTGCGCAATCAGCGACGCTGCATGCCCGCCGAGAGAATGCCCCACCACATCGACTTGGTCTAATTCCAAGTGATCGCACACGTCCATGACGTCCTCGGCGAACTCCTCGAACAGGTACGACGACGCCCTGTCGCTCCGCCCGTGTCCACGAAGATCTGCAGACACAACCCGCCGATCGCGAGACCGTAATGCCCGGGCGAACCTGTCCCAGGTTCGGCTGTCACCGCCCATCCCGTGAATCAGGACTACGGGCGGAAGTTCGGCAGCACTCGAGTTGGCACCGGAATCTCGGTAGCTGATTTCGATTCCACCGGCACTGCGTACGTTAGCGACACTCACGAGATCCCAGAGTAGACCCGCTCACTCGTACACGCCTTCCACCGACCACCTTCCCCCTTCACAGATCACCAGCAGAGCCCGCGATTGTTCCAACAACACCTGCGCCCGCGCCGCCGTCCGCACCGCTGCCGTGTCCCACCATCTCTCATCGACGGGCCACGGCCCCGCCCAACCCTGCACCGCCCATTCCTTGCTTCCCCACGTCAGCCTCGCAGGCCTCGCACTGAACACCCCTCGTTCGGTGACGTATACCGCGGTGCCCGACGCATCCCGGAGCACTACCTTCGGATTGTCGACGAAGATCGATCCCGGGGCCGGCTGCGGCAGTCGCCCCGGCCACGGCGACGTCGGGTCGTGCACCGCCACACGTTCATCACCCAAGGGTAACAAGGTAATTCGCTCCAACGGGCCCCTTCCTCCGCTGAGAACTCCCACCTGAACCGACTCACCGCCCAACAATCCCTGCACTCGAACCAACGCGCGCCTGGCCCGTTCGTCCTCGTCACCCACCCCACCCCACAGACCCAATTGCAAAGCGCCGGCGCTGACCACTTCCACCGGTTCCAGACGCAGTACCGCGATTCCGGCGGTGGGTTTGGCTTCGCTGCGCCCACTCAGCCATCCGTCGAGTTGCCACCGCACTCGATCTGCCGTTCCCTCCGGCGTCAACGGCTCCGCGCAGCGCCACGTACGAGAGAGATGCTCACCGTTCCCGGTACTCGCCGAGATCAGCAACCTCGTGCAAGCAACTGCTGCTCCCGACAACTTGTCATGCAGGAGACTCGCCAACGCACGTCCGGCGAAGGCTGCGGCGTCCACTCGCTCGATGGACGGGTCGTACTGCTGCTCCACCTCGAGATCCGGCGGCAGTGTCCGCGCCGACGGTGGCCGCTCGGGTTCACCGCGGGCCGCCCGGTGCGCCAGTACCGCATCGGCACCGAACCTCGACGCCACATCGACGGCAGGCAAGTCGGCAAACGCCCCGATGGTTCTGATCCCGAGGCGATGCAGCAGGTCCACCAACTCACCGCGATGCTGCGCAGACAAACTGGGCTCAGCTGCCAACTCCGACATCGGCAGTGGTGCAAGGAAACTCGCGCCGCAGCCTGGCGGAACCAGCACAGCTCTACGCGCGGCAATCACCGCCGTCGACAGCTGATCTGCCACCCCCACCTGACATTCGACGCCCACCGCCGCAACCTGATCCACCAACCGCTCCGCTGCGGCTTCCTCGCTGCCGAAATACCGGCTGACACCACGCGCACTCAGTACCAACAGCCCCGGACGGAGCACTTCGATACCGGGCGCTGCCGCATCGACCGCGGCCGCAACCGGCTCGAACAACCGAGCATCACGCTCCAGATCTGCAACCGCCACATACAGTTCCGGGCATCGCGCCTGCGACTCGCGTCTGCGTAATCCTCGCCGAACCCCTTCGGCCCGTGCCGTCGCACTGCACGCAATCACCCGGTTGCCGGAGGTGACAGCCACAGGATGTGTAGCCGGAAGATCAGCCAGCGCAGCCGCTGCCACTGCCGGCCAGTCCGGGCACCAAAGAGCCAGAACCCTGCTCACAGCGCCACCACCTGAGCTGCACTTACCTCGCGCGTCGGCCGCCATTCCACGTGTCCGGCCGCACTGCAGATATCCAGACGCGTGGTGCGCGGCTGGAACGAACGTCCGCGGGCACGCACTGCAAGGCTGAGCGATTCGAGCCGCCCCCGCCCCAGCGCCCGCCCTTGGCCGAAGCCGCCGTACCCCTCGACCCGCGCATCCAGCCGGATCTCCGCTCCATCCCAATGACCATCCGTCACAACAAGAGTGGAACCCTTACTTCGAGCACGCGCCACCACTGCCCGCGCCCGCGATGGCGGCACCGACGCCCCAGCCAATCCCAAAATCACCAGGTCCATACCGTCGAGCAGCACGGCGGCGACCTCGACCGGATCGGGGCCGGGAGCCGGTATGAAGGCCAGGCGTTCCAACTTCGCACCCATCTCGTAGGCGGCCAACACTCCCAACCGAGGCTGGCCAATGACGGCAACATGCCCACCCGAAGCGGTCACCGATGCCATGAGCCCCACAAGCAGCGACGCCGCCCCTTCCACGGACACCACGGTGCCCCGCACCAATCCGCCCTGTGGCAGCAACTCGGCGATACCGGCAGGCACGGGCAAGATGCCCGCTTTTGCCGCTCGGTCCACGGGCACTCCCACCGAAGCGCCAGTAGGAAACGACAGAACAGCCTTCCCGTCGCCACCGGCCGGAATGGATGCCATCCGATTGCGGAGTTGCGCCAACCGATCCTGACGGGACAAGTCCGACTCGCCGATCGCGGACTCCACTACTTCGGTCACCTCTTTTTTCATCCCCGTCCTGTGAAACTCCGGAAAACTCGGCAAGCGATCCATAGCCAGCCGGCAAACCACGGGGAAGTCGAGGTCTGACACGCGTCGAACAGACAACAAATCGAACATATTTTCGAATCGTTTTCCAGTAAAGCCTGTCACTTACGGCACGTCAAGGCGGGACAAAGGGCCCAGTTCACACCAACCTCGAGGGTCACAGGCGTATCAATCCACTAACCTTGAACTTGTGACAGTTCGAGAGCAGACCGGGAGGGGCATCGGCCCCGAATACCTGCTGGCGGGGCGGTACCGACTCCGCTCCAAAATCGGCGGCGGCGGCATGGGTGCCGTCTGGCTTGCCCGCGACACCCTCCTCAGCCGCGACGTCGCGGTGAAACAGGTCACTACTACGGCCGGACTCGACGACGAGAGCGCCGAAGAGATCCGCGAACGCACAATGCGCGAAGGCCGCAACGCCGCCAAACTCTCACATCCCCACTCCATCGGGATGTACGACGTCGCGCTCGAAGCCGGCGAACCGTGGCTCGTCATGGAGTACTTCCCGTCGCGCAGCCTGGCCCAGGCCATGAACCTCGCCGATACTCTGCCACCCCTCGAAGTCGCGCAGATCGGCGCACAGATCGCCGACGCACTCACCGAGGCTCACGCCGCCGGCATCGTCCATCGAGACATCAAACCCGGCAACATTCTCATTGCCGACCGCGGTACTTCTCTCGGCATCGTCAAGATCAGCGACTTCGGGATCGCACGCGCCAAAAGCGACGGAGCCGATCGTCAGGACGAAGTCATCACCGGTACACCGGCGTACTTCGCCCCCGAAGTTGCGCGTGGCGACGACCCCACCGAAGCCAGTGACGTGTTTTCCCTCGGCTCGACGCTCTACACCGTCATCGAAGGTCAACCGCCGTTCGGAATCGACTCCGATCCCATCGCTCTGTTGCACCGCGTCGCCAAGGCCGAGATTTACCGCCCCACCAAATCCGGGCCGCTCACCGACGTCCTACTCCAATTGCTCGCACCGGATCCGACGCGTCGGCCTACCATGGCGCAGGCCCGCGACGCACTCGCCGCCGTCGCCACCAACGGTGATTCCATCGATCAACTGATCGGCACACCGCTGTACTCGGCCGAGGGCGTCGTTCCGGCCTGGGCACACCGCACCACGCAACTCCCCGATCCACACCGACGCAACCGACTGGTCGGCCCCACCGTCACCGGATTGCCTGCGGTCCAACAGAATACGCCGCTCGGCTCCGTACCCAGCCCACTGGATTTGTTCTCGTGGCCACCTCGGATGCCCACCGGACCGGCAGACGCGAGCACCAGGGACAAAGTCGTCGTCTGGGCTCCCATCGCCATGACCGCAATGGTCGCGATCATCATTCTCGCCACGATTATCGTCGTCATCCTGGTGCTCACTGCTTGACGAAATCACGCTCGCGAACACCGCCATCGGTACCGACACTCCTACGGCGAGGACACCGGTGAGCACACCGAAGGGATGTGGATCGAGGACAAGCGCGATCATCACCGTGCCATCGGACCGCCCACCAGCGTGGCTACCAGTGCCAAACCTCCCATTCGGCGACCACCCACCGCGACCATCGCGGCAACGAGGCTGACGATCGCAGCGGCCAGCAGTACCGATCCCATGACATCGCTGAACCGATGCCATCCATCGCCCATGATGTCGCGGCTGACCAGCGTCACCCACACCGCACAGGGCACGATCCCGGCCAATCGCATCCACGATGGCGCGATCAGGAGCAGGCCGAGCGCAATACCCATCGCGCCGGCAACATGACCGCTCGGAAACGTGTTTCCCCATTCTGTCGTCGGAAAGCCACTGGAAGTCCGTCATCGGCTCAGTTCCGGCCGCCTCGTGCCGGGTGGCGAAGAACTTCTGCATGGTCGCCATCCTCGGGCCTTCCTCCGCGATGGTTTGTGCGTTCAGGGTGTAGTTCAGTGGGGTGTTGTACAGCATTGCCAACAATGCGCGATTGGTTTGCTCGGCCGGCAGTTTATTGAAGGACAATTCCCATCGATCCGTGCTTACTACCGAATCGTGCAGCATCGTCTCCTACAGCGGCACAAGGTATTTCGGATCGAACATGCCGGTTTTCAGCTCTGACGAAAGCTCGACGGGCTTGAAGAAGAAGGCCGGGCCGTTTTCCCCCCAGTAAGCACCCCAGTTCGCCTTGTCTCGTTCCGCTTTCCAGAGGCCGTTCATCACCGGCGTGCTCGATCCGTGGCTGAAGGACACAACGCTGTTGGCCCACGATCCGGCTGTCTCCGAGCTCAGGTAACAGCCACGGCCGCTGAACCCCCCTTCAAAGTCTCCCATTTTGTCAACGACGCAGGCGTCGGGCCAAATCCCTTCGGGCCACGAAGACGAGGGATTATCGACCTCACCAGATGGGTCCTGCGCGTTGGCGAAGGTGTCGTACGGCCCGACGAGAAAGCCGTAGTTCGTGGCGGTTTCGACGGCGTCGCGGGTCATCGGCTGGTCGTCGGAGTCGTAGCCGAGCCACATCTTCGTGATGCCGAGGTCATGGAGTTGACGTATCGCTTCGGGAGTGCGCGCGTCTCCCCACAGATAGGCGTGAAAGGCACCGAGCAGCTTGGCCGTATCCGGATTCTCGGCAATCTTCTGCTGCAGCGTACGCAGGCCACCCTGCTCCTCGAGCAGACTGCGGTAATCCAGTGCCGGGGCCACCGGGGATCCGTCGGTGACTGACAAGGCAACCGTGTAAGTGCCGGTGCCCTTCTCCCGACTGAACTCGTGTGTTGCGGTGCTACGCAGCCGACCCTCTTCCGAGGTGAAGTTCAACGAGGTACCGAGGTCGGTCGGCATCGGGAAACTCACGTAGGGCCTCGGCTACGGCGAGTCCAGGATAGACATGTCCACCAGTGCCACCCGCTCCGATGGCGACTCGAAGAGTCGATCGCGGTTCGTTTGTCATACCGGCACTGTGCGTGACCAAGATTAGAACACTGTTAAACACCACTCAGCACAGCCTGGGAAGCAGATCAGCCTCCCCCTACGCCAACGAGCCCACCCGAACCGGAATTCTCAGGCCGGTTTGATGTTGGCATTGAGATGGAAGACGTTGCCCGGGTCGTATTCGGCTTTGATCCGAGCCAAACGGTCGTACTTGCCAGGCCCGTACGAACTGCGGACTCGATCTTCGTCGGCATCGGTCATGAAGTTGACGTACCCGCCAGGATTGGATGACAAGGGACGCAATGCTTCCCAGGTATCACGCACCCACTCTCGATCCAGATCCAGCGTTCCTTCATCGGTGGCCGTGGCCGTCATGTTGCACACGTAGTGCGGAGTGCGCGTGCCACCGAACGCCGTCTCGTCCTCACCGACCGAGGTGAAAGCACCCTGCATCGGAAAAATCGGCATGAAAGACATCGGTGACAATTTCTTCCCCGCGTGTTCGGTCAGAACGTCGATCACCTCATCGGAGAAATCCTCGAGATCCAAGGCCTTCTCGTATGCGTATGCGCCCCAAGGTTCGGACTCGTCGAGCATCGACTGCAACCCGACGTACGGGAGTGGCGTGACAAACTCGAACAGCGGTTCCAACCCCTCACGAATCGGCGCAATCGCCTTCTCGTGCTCCGTCGCAGATCCGAAACCCGCTACCAGCAAGGCATATCCGGGACGCAGATGAAACTGCTCCGGAACGAACGGCGCCGGCGGCGCAGACAAACTGACAGCCACCAACGCACCGCCATTGCCCGGCAGCGCAGGCACCACCTCACGGAACAAACGCAGCGCATCCGGTCCGTCGTCCATGCCCCAGAAGAACAACCCCAGATGCACCTCCGGACCGACCTCACTCACCCGATACTCGAACTCCGTCACCACCCCGAAATTGCCGCCGCCACCGCGCAGCGCCCAGAACAAGTCGGGATGGTCGTCTTCGGACGCGCGTACGACCCGACCGTCGGCAAGCACCACCTCCGCCGACGCCAGGTTGTCGATCGACAATCCGAGCGATCGCGTCAACCACCCCATCCCGCCGCCGAGCGTCAACCCACCGATGCCGGTATCGCTGATCACCCCACCCGTGACAGCCAGACCGTGCTCCTGCGTCGCAGAATCGAGGTTCGCCATCGTCGCCCCGCCGCCGGCCCACGCTCGGCGCAGGTTCGGATCAACCTTCACCTCGTTGAGCCCACTGAGATCGATCATCAGACCGTCCTCACACACCGATGCGCCGCGGTAGGAATGTCCACCGCCCCGTACCGACACTTCCAACGAGTTGTCCCGGGCAAATCCCAACGCTTGCACTACATCTGCTGATCCGCGGCACCGCACTATCACCCTTGGCCGATGGTCGATCTGACCATTCCAGATCGACCGAGCATCGTCGTAACCCTCGTCATCGCGGCCGAACACCGGGCCCGTGATCGAGGATCTCAGCACCTCGACATCAATAGTTCTCATCACACACCCCTCACACAGGTTACGAGTAAATACTCCCAGTCCATGCCGAAGGAACTGTCGCCGTCGTCGTACTTACGAGCCAACTCCACCAGTTCCCGATCCAGAGCTTCCGTTCTGTCGCGATCGTCGGAGATGTTGCGGTAGACGGCGATAGTCGGACCGTAGTTGGCCTTGAAGAAGTCGCGGAAATCCTCCGGTCCACCAAACCTGTCCACGTGCAAGATCTTTCGACGCGCATCGAACTCACCCACCAAATCGCCGAACAACCGCCGCACATGGTTCTCGTCACCCCACAGCGGCGCAGGTTGCGCGCCGGGCGGCGGAGCCGGCGCATACGGTTTCATCACTTTGAACATTTCTCCGATGAAACCTGCTGGAGTCCAATTCAGTACACCGACCCGACCGCCGACGCGACACACTCGCAGTAGCTCGTCGGCTGCCCGTTGATGGTGCGGCGCGAACATGACCCCGACGCACGAGAGCACCACATCGAATTCACCATCGGTAAAGGGCAGGTTCTCGGCGTCGGCTTCCTTCCACACCAGTTCGACACCCGCCTGCGCCGCAGCACGCTTTCCCGCCTCGAACAGTTCAGGCGTGAGATCGGTTGCCACCACATCCGCCCCACGCACTGCAGCCGGAACAGCCGCGTTTCCCGCCCCCGCTGCTATGTCAAGGACACGGTCGCCTTCCCCGACCTCGCACCCCTGCACCAGGACGGGCCCGAGGTCCGGGATAACCTGCGACGCCACAGCAGGATAGTCACCCAACCCCCACATGACCCGGTGCTTGGACTTGAGCACCCGATCCGATACCACCGTATCTACTGATTCAGTCATTACATTCTCCTCCAACTGCTTTCGCAGTAGCTTCCGTTCTGACAGTTGACGCTACGACGGGATTCGCAACCCCTCCAGTACCAGATCTGTACCGCGGCAACTCGTCGGCCTACGATCGATACATGGGGTCGTCGTACCACCAGTTCTGCCCCGTCGCCAAGGCGATGGAGCTCTTGGACGAGCGCTGGACACTACTGCTGCTCCGCGAACTCATGATGGGAAGTGAACACTTCAACGACTTACGACGCGGGCTTCCCCGAATGTCCCCCACACTGTTGTCCAGACGACTGCACCAACTCACCGTCGCCGGCATCGTGGAACGAAACGACAGCAACGGAGCCATCGCCTACCGCCTCACCGATGCCGGCCGAGAACTCCGCCCCGTCGTCGAAGCACTCGGAATCTGGGGCACCCGTTGGATCGGCGAACTCGGAGACGGAGATCTGGATCCGAAACTTCTGCTCTGGGACATGCATCGCCGCGTAGACCATTCCGTAGTCCCCGACGGAAAAGCTGTGGTCCACTTCGTCTTCTCCGGAGTACCCGGGCATTCCCGGAACTGGTGGCTGGTCATCAACTCCGGCGAAGTCGACGTGTGCGACAACGATCCGGGTTTCGACGTCACGGTATCGATATCTGCGGGGTTGCGACCGATGACGGAAGTCTGGCGCGGCAATCTGACCTGGGCCGACGCCGTCAGATCCGGAGACATCACCATTTCCGGGCCCGCACCGCTGCGTCGCGACCTCCCGGCTTGGTTCGAACTGTCCACCTTCGCCACCATCCCGCGCCCGGTATAGCTCTTACCAGCACCGTTCCAAGCTGTTACAGAGTTGTCGCAATCTGTGTCACGGTTGACGACATGTCACCATCTCACCGTGACAGCAGCCGAGCACTCTCAATTGCATGCCCAGCCACCGCGGAATACTCTGCCTCCTCGCACTCGGAGTGCTCGGACTCACCGCCTGCTCTTATACCGACGATGCCCAGCCGAAGAGCGGAAACTATCTTGCCACTCAACCTGATTCAGGCCCCGCCGGCGGCGAGATCGAGGACGGCATCAGCCCGAGCGACACACACTTGCCGGCGTTGGCACGCCTGGACACCGCACTACTCGCTGCACTTCACTCAGCCGTCGCCGATGCACAGAAATCCGGCGTTGCCATGCATGTCACGTCAGGCTGGCGATCCGCAGCATTTCAACAACGCCTCTGGGACAATGCCGTCGTAAAGTACGGCAGCGCAAGCGAAGCCGCACAATGGGTGCACCCACCGAACCTCTCGAAACACGTCAGCGGACAAGCCGTCGACATCGGACCGACAAATGCCGACGACTGGCTCATCCAGCACGGCAGCGACTACGGACTGTGCCAGACCTACGCCAATGAAATGTGGCATTTCGAATTGGCCACCACCCCCGGCGGCGAGTGTCCACCACAACTGAGCAACCCCTCGGACGAGAGAGCGGAAGGCTGACCATGACACGTATCAAACTACCGAGACTGTTTGCCGCACTGGTACTTCTGTTCTTGGGAATCATCGAATTCGAGTTGGCGGTCAACACTGCCGGCGGTCAGATAGTCGATCAGCAGATCATGAGGGACGCAGCCTACTCGGAGGATCTCGGCTCCCTGGCCGCGGCATTCATCGGTCTGGTCACCCCGATTCTGATAGTGGGAGGAGTACTCGTGGTACTCATGATCACGTTGCGCAACAACCCGATTGCACTGGCACTCCGCGTTGCCGTCGTGACACTGGGACCGATCGCCACAGCCTGGGCACTCAAACAGTCCCTTCAGCGACCAGATCTCAACGGCCTTGTCATGCACAATTCCTTCCCCAGTGGCACCCTGACCGCTGTTACCGCCCTGGTCTGCGCGATCGTGTTCGCAACTCCCCATCGATGGCGCGCCATAGTTGCGATCAACGGCGCATTGATCGTCATCGGCACCGCAATCTCCGTGATCGTCCTTCAATGGCACCGGCCGAGCGACGTGATCGGCGCATTGCTTCTGGTGGGCTGCTACACCCTCGCCGTATCCGCATTCCCGTTGAACACCACGGTTCCACCGCACTCGGCACTGGCCGACCCTGGGAACGAACGACTCTCGAGGGTGTAAGGCACCTGTACTCTGGGCTTACCGAAATACTGGGCTTACCGAAATACTGGGCTTACCGAGATTCCTCCGACTGCAGAAGGTACCGGATCATGGTGAACATCCTTTTCATAGAAGACGATCCGGCCATCGCTGAGGCAATCATGTTGGGGCTGAACCGACTCGGGCACATCGTCAGCCATCGACCCGACGGCAACACCGATTTCGACGACGCTCTGCTCGCCGCAGACCTGGTACTTCTCGATCTCGGACTTCCGGGTGCCGACGGCTACGAAATCTGCCGACGCATTCGCACCCGTAGCGCCATCCCCATCATCATCCTGACCGCACGATCCGACGACATCGATACCGTCGCCGGATTGGAAGCCGGTGCCGACGATTACGTCGTCAAGCCCGCCAGTCCGCGAGTACTCGACGCCCGGATCAAAGCCGTCGTACGACGCTCAGCCCCCACCACTCCGTCCACCGAAACACTCCCTGCCGCAGAAACTTTCGGAGACTTGGAGGTGGATCGAGCGTCACTCAAAATCCACAAAGCCGGAGCACAATTGACCCTCACCCCGACCGAGATTCGCTTAATTCTGGCGCTGACCCAGAATCCCGGGCTGGTCCTGAGCCGTCAACAACTACTGTCCGCCGCCTGGGATCAGGAATACCTCGGAGATTCACGCATCGTCGACGCCGCAGTGCAACGCCTCCGAAGCAAGATCGAAGACGACCCAGCCGAACCGACGTTCATCGAAACGGTTCGTGGATTCGGCTACCGCTTCAACCACCAACCCCGATGAAACCGGCCTGGCTACGCGTCGACGGCCTCCGCACCCGACTGGTTCTCGTGTTCATCGCCATCGTGGTGATCATCGCCGGAGCAACAGCGGGAGCAGTGTCTCTGATGGCACGATCCTGGATCTATTCCAATGCGCAAGACGTCGCGACTGCGCAGTTTCGCGACGAAGTACTCTCTCTCAACGGTGAACCTGTCGACGGAATCACCCCGACAAGCCTGGCGAGGGTATTTCCCACCGACATGACAGTGATCGTGGATGGTGATGTCGTTCAGCTCGGATCCGCCAATCCGTCGGAGATACCGCCCAGCTTCTCGAACGGGCTGGTCAGCCCAAAACTGCTCCGTTTCGAGAGACTCGACTCCGAGCACATCATGCTGGGAGTGTCGATCAATCTCACCGACACTTCCTCCGCACCCGGTGGCGAAGATCAGACACTGGTCAGCGCCATCGCCATCCGCCCGCTCGTCGGAGTACAGGACAAGTTCGACAATCTGCTCGGGGTCGTAGCGCTCACCCTCGCCCTCGGTGTCCTCGTCAGCGGATTACTCGGCTTCTGGATCGCGTCGACACTGGTTCGGCCGCTCAAACGCCTCGATGAAGCCGCATCGCGCGCCGCCGACGGCGACTTGAGCATCCGCCTACCGGAAGACGGCGTGGCCGAATTAGCTCAGTTGACAACAACATTCAACAACATGGTCGCGAGCAACGAAACTGTGATCAACGAACTCAGGGAATCCGAAGAACAGTCCCGGAGATTTGTCGCCGACGTCTCGCACGAGCTGCGCACTCCGCTGGCAGCACTCGTACCCGTCAGCGAGATCCTGTCCGAAGAGATACCGAACCTGCCACCCGACGCCGCCACCGCTGCCCGGATCGTGAGCAGTGAAATCACAAAACTCACCCGACTCGTCGAAGACCTCATCGAAATGTCGCGCCACGACTCGCAACAAGCACGACTGGTACTCGACAACATCGACCTCGTCAGCCTGACCGAGCGCACGCTGGAGAGTCGAGGATGGTCCGACATCGTAGAACTCTCCACACCCGAAAACATCAGTGCCCGAGTTGATTCACGCAGAATCGATATCGTCCTCGCCAACCTCGTCGGCAATGCCTTACGTCACGGATCTCCCCCGGTGCGCGTCGAACTACGCACTGAACCCGGCTACGCCGTCATCCACGTCATCGACCACGGACCCGGCGTTTCACCTGAGTACCGACAAGCGATCTTCCGCCGATTCTTCAAGGTAGACACCGCTCGCGGGCGCAGTGAGGGCAGCGGACTCGGCTTGTCACTGACCGTCGAGAACGTACGCCTGCACGGCGGCAGCATCGACGTCGATCAGGTCAACGGAAGAACGATCTTCACCGTTCGCTTGCCTCTCAACTAACCCTGTCGTGCCCGATTTGCCGCTTCCCCTTCTGGGCGAACGTACCTTTCGGCGCATCTGAGGCGACGGGCATACCGTTCGCTCCATCCCGGATCGAGTGAACATATCGAAGGGGGGGACCACTGGAGGCGCCGGAGACTGCCCGCAAACCCGCAGACCACCATCCCCAGCACACGTAAATCCCATCATTCGGGAAGTTGATATCAGCATTTGGAACAGTGAGAGTAGTCTCGACCCCGTTGAATCACGGCGAACTGGGAGGCAGACATGACCGCACCGTCGCGGCTGGAAAAATCAGCAGTCTCACCCCGGGCATGGTCGATGCTCGGCATCGGTGTCGCAGCCCAGGCGGCAGGCACCGTCTTCGTCAGCACTCCCGCCTTCCTGATTCCACTACTGCACTCCGAGCACGGTCTCTCACTGACTCAGGCCGGAACACTCGCTGCTGCACCCACTTTCGGCATGGTGCTGACGCTGGTCGCCTGGGGCGCCCTGGCCGACAGATTCGGCGAAAAGTGGGTCATTTCCATCGGATTGGCCTTGACCGCGTTCGCTGCCCTGGCAGCCACGACCACCGACAACTATGCGCTCCTGGGTAGTGCATTCCTGCTCGGCGGGATGGCGGCGGCCAGCACCAACGCCGCCAGTGGACGCGTAGTGGTCGGCTGGTTCCCGAAGGATCGACGCGGACTGGCCATGGGCATCCGGCAGATGTCCCAACCGTTGGGCGTGACCATCGCTTCGGTCACCATCCCGACGCTGGCGGCCCACACCGGAATCGGTTCGGCGGTCGCGCTGTCCGTAGCTCTCAACGGCCTGCTCGCGCTGATCTGTGCAGTTGCACTGGTCAATCCCCCGCGGCCCGCGTCCCCAGCCCAGACACCTCCCGCGGCAGTCAACCCCTACCGCTCCAACTGGTTCCTGTGGCGCATCCACATCGTCTCGGCGCTGCTGGTGTTCCCGCAGTTCACATTGTCGACCTTCGGACTGGTGTGGCTGATCAGCGAGCAACAGTGGGATGCCGCTCCGGCCGGCATTCTGATCGGGGTTTCGCAGTTCGTCGGCGCTCTGGGACGCATCGTCGTGGGTATGTGGAGCGACCACGCCGGGAGCAGAGTCGGCCCGTTGCGACTGGTCTCGATATCGGCCGTCGTGGTCATGTTGGCCATGGCAGCGGCCGACGCCACCGCGTGTGGAATCCCGGCGCTGATACTCCTGCTCGCCACTACCGTCAGTGTGGCGGACAACGGCTTGGCCTTCACGTCCGTCGCCGAAGCTGCCGGTCCCCAGTGGCAGGGAAAAGCCTTGGGCGCCCAGAACACCGGGCAGTTCATTGCCGCGTCGGCGGTGGGTCCGGTAGTGGGCGCACTGATCGGCCTGGTCGGGTATCCCATCGCTTTTGCGATTGTGGCAGCATTCCCCGCTGCGGCAATCCCATTGGTGCCCAAGCGCGATCGCGATATCAGCACCTAGTCCGCGGCCGGATTCGGTTGCACTGCAGGCCCTGTCAGATCACAATGCGGTTTGCAGGCAACCGAATCCTCTTCGGGCACCGGCTCCACTGCCGGAGTTCGGATCAACACGGCGGCAATACCTGCGCCGAGCAGCAAGAGTCCAACACAGACGTACATCGCTACCGTGAATCCGCCGTCGAACAGTGCCGGGTCCACCAGGGCTTCGGTGTTGATTCCCGCAATTCCCGGCAACGCAGCAACTGCCAGCAATTGGCTGGTTCGGGCAACAGCATTGTTCACACCGGACGCAATTCCCGACTGCTCCACCGGAACCGAACCCAGCACCGCCGCAGTCAACGGTGCCACCATCACCGACAAACCCAGACCGAAGACCAGCACCCCGGGCAGCACGTCGGTCAGATACGACGCATCCACACCGATGCGCGTCATCAGTACCAATCCCGCTGCCGCCAACACCGGCCCGACTGTCATCGGCAAGCGCGGTCCGTGAGTCTGCGCGTATCTTCCTGCCCGCGACGAGAACAGCAACAACGCCAACGTAATCGGAATCGTTGCTACACCTGCCGCCACCGGCGAATAGCCGGCGACAAGTTGCAGTTGCAGCACCAACAGGAAGAACACTCCGCCCAACGCGGCGTACACGGCCAGCGTCACCAAGTTTGCCGCCACGAACATTCTCGAACGGAAAAGCGACGGCGGCACCAGCGCACTCGGCGAACGTCGTTCCACGACAACAAAAAGACACAGGGCGAGCCCGCCGACAACACCGGCAAGCACGCTCATCTCGATCAGCCCGTACGTCAATGCACCGAGACCGACCACAGCACAGGCAGATCCGAGTACGTCGAGGCGCTGCGGCGGGTTCGGGTCACGACTCTCCGGAACATGACGCACAGAGGCCCACACCACAAGAGCAGCCAACGGAAGGTTCAGGAAGAACACCGAACGCCACCCGGCAACCTCCACGAGCCAACCGCCGAACAGCGGGCCGACGGCACCCGCAACTCCCCCGAGACCCGACCACAATCCGATAGCCGCACCCCGGTCCTCCTCACGCAACGAAGCCGAGATGATGGCCAGACTCCCGGGCGTCAGCAGCGCCGCCCCGACACCTTGAAGAATCCTTGCCACCACCAGAAACGTGATGTCAGGAGCAATTCCACACAGCAACGACGCCACCGCGAACCACACGGTGCCCCACACGAACACCCTGCGTCGGCCCCACCGATCACCGAGCGCACCGCCGAGAAGGATCAACGACGCCAACGCCAAGGTGTACCCGCTGAGCGTCCACTGCAGGCCCGCCACACCGGATCCCAGGTCGGAGCCGATATGCGGCAACGCGATGTTGACGACAGTGCCGTCGAGGAGAGCCATACTCGAACCGAGAACCGTGGCGGCAACAACCCAGCGCCCTCGTCTCGACGCCAGCGCCAATGGTTCCGTCATTGGTCCATGGTGCGCCTTCGCCGAGTATCGCGAAAGACCTCAGTCGATCTGACGGCGATGCGCCCAACGCGTCAGCGCATTGCGATTGGACTGCTGAGTCTTTCGCAGAACATTCGACGCATGGGTCTCGACCGTCTTCACGGAAATCACCAGTTCCTCCGCGATTTCACGGTAGGTGTAACCCCGGGCGAGCAACCGGAGGACTTCGAGTTCACGCGGTGTCAGAGAGTCCAGTTCCGGATCGAGTTGCGGTTCCGGAGCTGCAGACCGGCCGGTGAAGGAATCAAGCACGAATCCCGCCAACCGAGGCCCGAACACGGCGTCGCCGCCCGCGACCCGACGCACACCGTCTGCCAATTCCGACCCTGAAATCGTTTTGGTCACGTAGCCCCGCGCGCCGCCGCGAATCACCGCGATGACATCCTCGGCCGCATCGGACACGCTGAGCGCCAAGCACACCGGGCCCGAATCTATCCCGCGAAGCACGGCCACCCCGCCGCCGTCGGGCATGTGCACGTCAAGCAAGACGACGTGCGGTTTGGTCTTGTTGATGCCGGCGATCGCCTCGGCCACACCGCCGGCTTCACCGACTATCTCCATGTCGTTCTCGCGAGACAATTCGGCGCGAACTCCGGAGCGGAACACCCCATGATCGTCGACGAGAAAAACGCGATACGGGGGCACTGGCGGCAAGGTCACTAGAACTGTTCCTCAGGGTTCGGGGCATGGTCTACGGACTCGTCCCACTGTAGGTCAGCCTTGCCGTCAAGCGGCATGTGAACCCGGATCTCGGTCCCCTTGCCCGGACTCGACCGAACCACTACGCGGCCCCCACGACGCTCGATGCGCCCCCGGATCGACTTGGCCAATCCCTGACGATCCTCGGGCACCGCGTCGACGTCGAAACCCACACCGCGGTCGCGTACAAAAATGCTGACCTGATCGCCCTCGACTTCGGCGAACAAGTTGATCTCCTTCTCTCCAGAATGCTTGGCCGAGTTGACCAGAGCCTCGCGGGTCGCACCGAGAAGGGCGGTAAATGCTTCCTTCGGCAGGCCGTTCTCACCGCCGAGTTGCACGTCTCCGACCGTGACCGGACGAACCGTCACGCCGTGCTGATCCTCCACCTCACCCGCGATGATCTTGAGCCCCTCGGTCAGGCTGGTGTGGTCGATCTCGCCGCCGCTGAACAGCCACTTCCGAAGCTCGCGTTCCTGCCCCCGGGCGAGCCGCGCGACTTCCGCAGGATTTTCGGACTGTTTCTGAATCAGCGCCAAGGTCTGCAACACCGAATCATGCAGGTGCGACGCGATTTCCTCACGCTCGTCGTTGCGGATTCGAGCAGCACGCTCGGCGCCCAGAGCTCGCCACATCCGCAGCCATAACGGAACCGTCAACAGTCCGGCACCGATCAACGTCACGATCACCGCCAAGAAGGATGACCGCAGGGCATCGATATCGACCTGAGCCAACACCACGACCGCGAGGCCCAGAACGATAAGCGTCGCACCGCCGACCACACGGGTCCACGTCAGGACGGTAGGGCGTTGCGGCAGTCCGATGACGGTACGTGGGCCCTCGGAATCGAACTCCCGCCACACCAGGGCCGCACCGATGGCGACGACGAAGAAGGGCGCCAGCACCGATCCGGCAGTGCCGCTGAACAGCCAGGACAGTGCCGCGGCTCCGCCCAGGCCGAGAGCGATCAATCCATAGGCACGTTGACGCTCGGCAGCACTCGCCTTCTCGGTATCTGTACCCACCGATACGAACGCCCAGAGAAGCCCGTACACCACTATTCCGGCACCGGCCATCGCTGCCAGGATCGCGAACGCAACACGAACCTTCAGGACGTCGACGCCGAGATGATCCGAGATTCCGCCGGCCACACCGCCGACGATGCGACCACCGGAGCGGCGCTCCAGCTTTCGCAGCGGCAGTGGAAGCGGCGCACTCACGAGCGCGGGATCAGACACAGATTGCACATAGTCGATACTGGCACGAACCTCCGGCGCACACATCAGGGTCCAACCCTGAGGTCGTAGCTCGACTACGGCAAAGATCAGGGCCCAGCCCTGATGCGCCACCACCACCCGACCCACGACGATGGATTCATGAGCACTCCGACTTTCCAGGAACAGATCCAAGATCTGTGGCGGACCCGCCCCGTGCGTCTACCCGCCCAGGGCCACGTTGCCGGCGTGTGCGCCGGAATCGGATACCGCTACGGCGTCGACCCGATCCTCGTGCGCGTCGCCTTTGTCGTCTCGACCATCTTCGGGGGTTCGGGCATCCTCCTGTATCTCGCGGGATGGCTGGTTCTCGCCCGCGCTGATACCGGCCCCTCCTCGGCCGAGTCGATGTTCCATCGTCGACGGCGATCCGAAGCCGGCACCAAAACGATCGTCCTGTTGGTGGCACTCGCCATCGCCGCAACCACAATCGGGCCCATCGGGGCCGGAAAGGGCGGCGCTGGACTGATCGGATTGATGCTGATGCTCGGCGGATTGTGGCTTCTCTATCAACGACAACCCGTTCCACCGGCGTTGCCCCCGAGCACCTCTCAGTACATCGGGTCCGGAACAGCCTATCCCGGAACAGGATTCACACCCGGCCCGTTCACTCCCGGATACTATGCCCCCGGACATTTCACCCCGGACCAGCCGCCGGTCTACACGCCGTACACCAAACTCCCGGACAGCTACATCGCCCCCGAGCCGGCTGTCGATCTATCCAAAAGCCCCGGTGGTTCCAAGAGCCCCAGCGGTTCCAAGAGCTCCAGCGGTTCCGTCGACGAGCAAGAGCGAACCGTCACCCCACCGTCCTGGGATCCCCTGGGAGTTGCACCGTTCGCCTGGGATCTTCCCGATCCGGCAGTCAAGAACACTCCCCTGCTGCCCCTTCGCCCTCGGCCCCGACGCTCCCGCTGGACACTGACCGTCCTCGGACTCGCGATCATCGCCACATCCGTCACCGGCGCGGCCGGGGCTGCGACCGGCAACGACTGGTTCACGCCGGGCCGCGTCGGTGCCGTCGGACTTGCCGTCGTCGCCGCCGGTTTGATTCTGGGCGCGTTCTTTCGCAAGGGATATGGATTGCTGGTCGTGACAGCGCCGCTCGTCGGCTTTGTTCTACTCGCGTCGTTGGTCGATCCCTTGAAATTCGACGCCTCGGGTGAACAGACATGGGTTCCCATGAACGCGTCCGAGATTCAGCCGTCGTACACCGGCGGGTTCGGTAGCTTCCAACTGGATCTCAAGGGTGTGGCATTCACCGAGGACAAGACAATCGACGTCTCGGCGGCCTTCGGCGAATTCATCATCTCCGTTCCGGACAACGTGAACGTCGTGAATAATTGCACCGTCGTATTCGGTGATGGATCCGGTTGTCTCCCGGACAATCCCCACCACGGATCCCAAGCCGGACCTGATGCACCCACTGTGACTATCAACGCCAAAGCAACGTTCGGAAGCTTGGAGGTACACCAGTCATGAGCGAATACGACGACACCACGGACTCTGAAGAAGCTCGAAAGACCAAGCGCCCGTCCGTACTTCTGCTGATCGCAGGAGTCTTGGCGATGCTGGTCAGCGTGTGGGCTCTGCTCGGGCCGTTCTCTCTCGCACCGGCAGCCGACATGCAATTCCGGTGGATCTTCGTCGGCGCAGCCGTCGTTGCGGGGCTACTGCTGGTAATCCTGCCGAATCGCAAGAAATAAAAAAGCTGTGTGCCTTTGTCAACCGCGGAAGGTTGACAAAGGCACACAGCAGTTTTCGTTCAGTTGGGGATCACTCCCACTCGATGGTTCCCGGCGGCTTGCTCGTCACGTCGAGAACAACGCGGTTGACGTCCGGAACCTCGTTGGTGATGCGCGTGGAAATACGCTCGAGGGTTTCGTACGGCAAACGCGTCCAGTCTGCGGTCATCGCATCTTCGCTCGAGACGGGACGCAGCACGATCGGGTGACCGTAGGTGCGGCCGTCGCCCTGGACACCCACGCTGCGCACGTCGGCGAGGAGGACAACCGGGCACTGCCAGATCACACCGTCGAGACCAGCGGACGTAAGTTCTTCGCGCGCAATGGAATCTGCGTGACGGAGAATCTCGAGACGCTCCTGAGTGACCTCACCGATGATGCGGATACCGAGACCCGGTCCGGGGAACGGCTGGCGTCCGACGATCTCTTCCGGCAAGCCCAGTTCGCGGCCGACTGCGCGGACCTCGTCCTTGAACAGCAAGCGCAGCGGTTCGACCAACTTGAACTGCAGATCTTCCGGCAGTCCGCCAACGTTGTGGTGGCTCTTGATGTTTGCGGTTCCGGTACCGCCACCGGATTCCACGACGTCCGGGTACAGGGTGCCCTGAACGAGGAAGTCAACGGTTGCGCCATGAGAAGCGTTCTCGCCCAAGACATCACTGACCGCGCCTTCGAAGCTGCGAATGAACTCGCGGCCGATGATCTTGCGCTTGGTCTCGGGATCGGTGACACCGGCCAACTCTCCGATGAAGGTGTCAGCAGCATCAACCGTGATGAGACGAGCACCCGTAGCGGCAACGAAGTCGTTCTCGACCTGCGTGCGCTCACCGGCGCGCATCAAACCGTGATCGACGAACACACACGTCAACCGGTCACCGATTGCGCGCTGAACCAACGCAGCGGCAACAGCGGAGTCGACTCCACCGGACAGACCACAGATGGCATGGCCGTCGCCGACCTGCTCGCGAACCTGCTCGATGAGCGACTCGGCGATGTTGGACGCCGTCCACGCTGCCGGGATACCGGCGATCTCGTGTAGGAAGCGGCTCAGAACCTGCTGGCCGTGCGGGGAATGCAGAACCTCGGGGTGGTATTGGACGCCGGCCAACTTGCGAGCGCGATCCTCGAAAGCAGCGACGGGAGCGCCGTCACTGGTCGCGGTGACCTCGAAACCTGCCGGCGCTTCGGTGACAGCGTCACCGTGGCTCATCCAGACAGGCTGCGTCGCGGGAAGTCCGTCGTGAAGAAGTCCACCGGACACCGAGATGTCGGTGCGGCCGTACTCACGGGTTCCGGTCTCGGCGACGGTGCCACCGAGGGCACCGGCCATGGCCTGGAATCCGTAGCAGATTCCGAACACCGGGATGTCGTGGTCGAAGAGCGCCGGATCAAGCTTCGGGGCGCCGTCGGCATACACGCTGGACGGGCCGCCGGAGAGCACGACAGCCAAGGGGTTCTTGGCCACGATTTCCTCGACGGTCATGGTATGTGGAATCACCTCCGAGTAGACCTTGGCCTCACGAACTCGCCGTGCGATCAACTGCGCGTACTGCGCACCGAAGTCGACGACAAGAACTGGTCTCTGCTGCTCGATATCTGCCACACGTGCAGTCTAATATGCCCAGCTAGTGAACCTGCGCGCCCCCGGACTCTACGCAGCATACGAGGGTCCGGGGGCGACGAAGATCACGCCACTTCAGGCGATACCGGCTTCTTTCCAACCGTGATCTTCACAATCGGAAGAACCAGGGCCGCAGGAGCCGATGCCGGCACGACGGGCGAGTTGGGCGCAATCGGCGACAACCGCTCGTAGTCATCTCCCTGCGCCGGACGCAGGTCCTTCTCGCCCTTGTTCGGCCACAACGACGCCGCGCGCTCAGCCTGCGCCGCAATGGTCAACGACGGGTTCACACCGAGATTGGCGGACACCGCAGCACCGTCGACGACGCTGAGCGTCGGGTATCCGTAGACGCGCTGATACGGATCGATCACACCGTGTTCCGGATCGGACGCGATAGCGCAGCCACCGAGGAAGTGCGCGGTGAGCGGAACGTTGAAGATCTCTCCCCACGTGCCGCCGGCCACGCCGTCGATCTTTTCCGCCACGCGTCGAGTGGCGTCGTTGCCCTCGGGAATCCACGTGGGATTCGGCTCGCCGTGGCCCTGCTTGCTGGTGACCTTACGACGCCCGAAGAGTCCCTTCTTCGTGTACGTCGTGATGGAGTTGTCGAGATTCTGCATGACCAGCGCGATGATGGTGCGCTCGCTCCAGTCCTTGACCGTGAGCATGCGCAGCATCTGGAACGGATTCCTGGCGACAGTGCCCAAGAACGTCACCCACCTCGGCTTGGTTCCGCCGCCGTCGGTCATCAACGTCTGCAGCAGGCCCATCGCGTTGGAACCCTTGCCGTAGCGAACCGGCTCGATATGCGTGTCCTTGCTGGGATGGAACGACGACGTGATCGCCACACCGCGAGTGAGGTCGAGTGCGGGATCGACCTTGTACTTGCCGGCACCGACTATGGATTCGGAGTTCGTACGCGTCAGCTCACCGAGCTTGTCGGAGAGCTTGGGCAGCGCTCCGGTGTCCTTCATGTCGAACAACAGGTGCTGAGTGCCCCAGGTGCCGGCCGCGAGAATCACGTTGGCAGCGGTGTAGGTGCGACGATTCTTGCGCTTGAAAGCGCCGGTCCGCTCGGTGAACACGTCCCACGTACCGTCGCGCGACTCACGGAGTCCGGACACCGTGGTCATCGGGATAATGTCGGCGCCTGCCGTCTCGGCGAGGCCGAGGTAGTTCTTGAGGAGAGTGTTCTTGGCGCCGTGACGGCAGCCTGTCATGCACTCACCGCATTCGATGCACCCGGTGCGTTCCGGACCGACACCACCGAAGTACGGATCGGCAGCCTTCTTGCCTGGTTCTCCGAAATAGACTCCGACGGGAGTCTGAATGAACGTGTCGCCGACGCCCATGTCGTCTGCGACCGATTTCATGATCTCGTCGGCCGGCGTCATGTGCGGATTCCGGACCACACCGAGCATCTTCTGCGCCTGCTCATAGAACGGCGTGAGCTCACTACGCCAATCGGTGATGTGCGCCCACTGCTTGTCCTGGAAAAACGGTTCCGGTGGCTGGTACAGCGTGTTCGCGTAGTTCAACGAACCGCCGCCGACGCCGGCACCCGCCAGAATCAGGCAGTCGCGCAGCAGGTGAACCCGCTGAATACCGAAGCACCCCAGCTTGGGCGCCCACAGGAACTTCTTCAGATCCCAGCTGTTCTTAGCGAAATCTGCATCGGCGAACCGTCGACCAGCTTCGATGACACCGACTTTGTAGCCTTTTTCCACGAGACGAAGCGCACTGACGCTTCCGCCGAACCCGGACCCGACGATCAGTACGTCGTAATCCGTCGCCCGTTGTTTGCCCATCAGGAACCTCCACCATGAACCGTAGTTACTGGCCAGTATGCACCCACTTGTTGTGACTACCACCACAAGGGTGCCTCTAAGCGTAACCGCAGGTAGCAGAAACGGGTGAAAGTCCTGCACAACGAACTGTGGCCCCGGTTCCAGAGGAACCGGGGCCACAGAAACGTACAAATTACCCGCGAACAGTGAGCCCGACGCGCTGGAATTCCTTGAGATCCGAATATCCGGACTTTGCCATCGACCGACGCAGGCCGCCGACGAAGTTCAGCGAACCGTACGGATCATCAGAAGGACCGCTGAGAACCTGATCCAGGCTCGGACGGTCGCCGTACGACACCGGCAGAAGCGCACCACGAGGCATCGACGGATGCGCCGCAGCCGATGGCCAGTACCAACCGCCGCCGGGAGCTTCCGCAGACACAGCCAGCGGCGCACCGAGGACAGCAGCGTCCGCGCCACACGCGATGGCCTTCGCGAGGTGACCCGACGTCACGATGTCGCCGTCCGCGATGACATGGACGTACCGTCCACCCGTCTCGTCCATGTAGTCGCGACGAGCAGCAGCAGCGTCGGCAATAGCCGTCGCCATCGGCACGCCGATACCCAGAACCTCACCCGTCGTGGTTGCACCCTCGGTGGAGCCATAACCGACGATGACGCCGGCCGCACCGGTACGCATCAGGTGAAGCGCAGTGCGGTGATCACTCACACCACCGGCGATCACCGGAACGTCGAGTTCCGAGATGAAGGTCTTGAGGTTGAGCGGTTCCTGCTCGTTGTGATCAACATGTTCGGCCGAAATGATCGTGCCGTGAACGACCAACAAGTCGATTCCCGCCTTGACCAATGCCGGCGTCAGTGCACGCGCGTTCTGCGGGCTCACTCGAACCGCCGTCGTCACACCAGAAGCATTGACCTGCGCAACCGCAGCAGCCAACAACTCCGCCTGCAGCGGAGCCGCATGCAACTCCTGCAGGTAACGGATGGCCGCGTCGACGCCACCGTCCGCTTCCGCGATCTCGACAAGGCGAGCCAGCTTCGCCTCGACATCCGCGTGACGACCCCACAGGCCCTCACCGTTGATGACGCCGAGTCCGCCGCGCTTACCCAATTCGATTGCGAAGGTCGGTGAGACCAAGGCATCGGTCGGATGAGCGAGGACTGGAATGTCGAACCTGTACGCGTCGATCTGCCAAGCAGTCGACACCTCCTTGGACGAACGGGTTCGCCGGGAGGGAACGATATTCACATCGTCCAGTTCGTAGGTACGTCGGGCCGTACGACCCATTCCGATTTCAACGAGGTCGCGCACGCGCGCCCCTTTCTCGTGACAGATGAACTAGCGAACTGAACTAACGAGCGGCCGAATTACCGGGCAGCATAGTTGGGAGCTTCGACAGTCATGGTGATGTCGTGCGGGTGACTTTCCTTCAACCCGGCAGCCGTGATCTGGACGAACTGAGCGCCCTGCAGATGCTCGATCGTGGCGCTGCCCGTGTAACCCATGGCAGCACGCAGACCACCGGTGAGCTGATGCGTCACCTGTGACAGCGGACCGCGGAACGGAACCCGTCCTTCGATGCCCTCCGGAACCAACTTGTCCTCGGAGAGGACGTCGTCCTGGAAGTAACGGTCCTTGGAGTACGACTTGGCCTCGCCGCGCGACTGCATCGCACCGAGCGAACCCATGCCGCGGTAGCTCTTGAACTGCTTGCCGCCGACCAGGATCAGCTCACCCGGCGACTCGGCAGTACCGGCCAGGAGCGAGCCGAGCATGGCCGTCGACGCACCGGCAGCAAGTGCCTTGGCAATGTCGCCGGAGAACTGCAGGCCGCCATCGGCGATGACGGGAATGCCGAGAGGCTTGCATGCCGCGGCCGCTTCGAGGATGGCAGTGACCTGGGGAGCACCGACGCCGGCAATGACACGGGTCGTGCAGATGGAACCGGGACCAACGCCGACCTTGACGGCGTCGACGCCTGCGTTGACAAGTGCCAATGCACCGGCGCGCGTAGCTACGTTGCCACCGATAATCTGAACCCTCTCGCCCAATTCACGCTTGAGCTTGACGATCATGTCGAGAACATTGGACGAATGCCCGTGCGCGCTGTCCACCACCAGTACGTCCACACCGGCGTCGGTTAGCGCCATCGCACGCTGGAAGGCATCGTCGCCGGCACCGACCGCGGCACCGACGAGCAGACGACCGTCACGGTCCTTGGTTGCAAACGGATGCTGTTCGGTCTTGACGAAGTCCTTGACCGTGATCAGGCCGGTGAGCTTGCCGTTGCCGTCGATGATCGGAAGCTTCTCGATCTTGTGACGACGAAGAAGACCCAGTGCAACGTCTGCAGTGACGCCTTCCTGCGCGGTGATCAGCGGCATCTTGGTCATGATCTCGACGACCGGACGGTTCTGGTCGACCTCGAAACGCATGTCACGGTTCGTGACGATGCCCACCAACTGGCCGGCGTCGTCCGTGACCGGGAGACCCGAGATACGGAAGCGAGCGCACTTCGCGTCGACTTCGCCCATCGTGTCGGTCGGCTTACACGTGACGGGATCGGTGACCATGCCGGCCTCCGAACGCTTGACGGTCTCGACCTGCCCGGCCTGGACCTCCACCGACGAGTTGCGGTGCAGAACTCCCATACCGCCGGCGCGAGCCATGGCAATCGCCATGCGCGACTCGGTGACCGTGTCCATCGCGGAGCTGACCAACGGGATACGCAGACGAATATCGCGGGTCAGCTGACTCGACGTGTCGACCTGGCTCGGAATGACATCGGACGCTGCAGGCAACAGCAGTACGTCGTCATATGTCAGCCCGAGCATTGCGACCTTGTTGGGGTCGTCTCCTCCGGTGTGTACATGCCCTGCAGAACTAGTCATGCGGTCAGGACCCTCCATGGACCTAGATTCGCCCTGTCGGCAGCCGCTGTAGCAGCTACCTCGAAGCGGATTACGAAAGCTGGATATCGGATAGAAGGCACCTGCACAGAAAGATATTCCTGGCACCTTTTCCCGGCGTTGCACACCATGGTATCGGCTCCCGCATTGGTCCGAACCATCCCACCCACGCTGCGGGTACGCGTAACAAGTGGCGCCAACCCCCCTGACCTGCGTACCGTGGTGCTGTGCGTGATCAACTGCCCCCCGGTCTGCCGCCAGATCCTTTTGCCGGCGACCCCGCTGACCCTTCCGCGGCTCTCGATGCCATCGAGCCGGGTCAACCACTCGACCCTCAAGAACGGCAGGCCGTCGAGGAAGATCTCGCTGACCTCGCGGTTTACGAAGCCCTCCTCGCTCATCGTGGCATCCGCGGACTCGTGGTGTGCTGCGAAGACTGCCAACAAGACCACTACCACGACTGGGACATGTTGCGGGCAAACCTGCTCCAACTCCTCGTCGACGGAACCGTCCGCCCCCACGAACCCGCCTACGACCCCATGCCTGAGGCATATGTCACGTGGGATTACTGCCGTGGGTATGCCGACGCATCCATGAACGAAGCGATGCACGGCGACGGTTTCGACGCCTGACCCCAAGTACGCAGAAAGAGTGGGCCGACAAGCTGATGCTTGTCGGCCCACTCTTTTGTGCCTGCTGAATCTATTGCTACTGAACAGGTTTCACTGCTATCAGGACGGCGTGTTCACATTCGGCGACGTCGTTGTCGTCTTCGACGACGGAGTCGTCGTTGAAGACGACGGAGCGCTCGTGGATGTCGGTGCGCTCGTCGACGGACTCGGGTTGGTCGACGACGGCGGCGGAAGTTCCGCGTTGGACGTCGACGTCACCGGACCGGTGCCCGGCATCTCCACGTTGGATGACGTACTCGGCTGCGCCGGAATCGAAGTCACCGACGTCGCCGGCAGGCTCGATTGCCCACCGGTTGTGCTGGGAAGCGGCGGAGCGATCGGAGCTCCGGTTTCCTGCGCCTGGGTCATCAACTTGCCCCATCGTTCGACGAGGTCCGTCTTCTCCTGCGAATCCTTCACATCACCGGCGCGCTGCGCAGCGTTGTCGAGGACCTTCTTCGCTTCGGGAATGTCACCGGCGGCCAACAACCGCTCAGCCTTCTCGAGTTCGGAAGTCGTATCGATCTTTGCCACAGTCGAATTTGCTTCGTCCGCGAAGACAACCTGCTTCACACCCCACAGTGCGTCGCCGGGCTGCGCGTCGTAGGCAAGCATCGAACCGCCACCGAACACCACTGCCGCCACAGCTGCCGCAGCCGCTATCGGACGCACCAGGCGTAGCCGTGAACGTGAACGTTCTCTATCAGCAATACTCGGTGGAGCCGATTCGATAGCCGCAATCACGTCTTCGAGAAGTGGGCCTTCCGGCATCGGAGTCGACACGACGTCGTCTCGCCACTTCGATAGGATCAGTGCCAATTCGTATTGCTCGGTGCTATCGGTCGTTACCGGCCCACCACTCGAAATCGCTTCGATCAGCGCGTCGTCACGCCGAACCGCAGCCAGATCCACCGGTGCCCCGTCATCGGTGAGACCGGCTGCGAGGTCGTCGAGATCGGAAGGATCACGTTTCTCGTCTCTAGCCATAGCTCTCACCCGCTTTCGTTACTACTTTTTTCAGTTTCGCAATCGCCCGATGCTGGGCGACTCGTACAGCTCCGGCGGTGCTCCCGACGGCGGCGGCCGTTTCTTCGGCCGACAACCCGACAACTAAACGGAGAATCAAGATTTCTCGATGCTTCTCCGGCAAAGTGCCGAGCAGTTCTTGCATTTGTCTACTGGATTCCGAATCGAGCGCTCGTTGCTCGGGTCCGTCGTCAAGTGCGATTACATCCGGTACTTCGGCTACGGGCTCCGACTTGTTACGGGCGGAGCTTCGATGCGCGTCAGCAACCTTGTGTGCAGCGATGCCGTACACAAAAGCCATGAAGGGTCGTCCCTGGTCCTGATAACGCGGCAATGCGGTCATCACAGCCAGACACACCTCCTGCGCGACGTCATCGGCAGACAGGTGGCCTCTCTCCGCCGCACCCACCCGACCACGGCAGTAACGAACCACCATTGGTCGAATGTTTTCCAAAACCAAAGCTAGAGCTGTACGGTCGCCCTGCGCTGCAGCGGCGACCGCGGAGTCCAACTCATCGCTCGTATTAGTCATCGTCAGCGAAAATCCTGGCGTTACAGTGGCACTTCCCGAGTGGGTGTGCTTCCACTCTCAGCGGAACCCTCTAAGAGTAACCATCCGAACCGACTGGTCCGCGCATCCCCGGCCCGCTGCGGCATCGTTTCTCTGTTCGAGACTCGTCCGCTACTTCGTGGCACACCGCACTACGACGGGCTACGGAAAACGCCACCACCGATAGCGATCGCAGTATCGAGGACGCTCGAATTCGGCGTCGCCGTGGTACCGGTCACACCCTCGATCAGCATCGAGGAAGCCCAGGCCAAGGGCAGCAACCCGAACGTCATGCACTGATCAAACACCGCACGGGCACGCTGCGCCGCTTCACTCGCGTCGAAACCCGTCATCGCGGCACAATGCAAGAGGTCCGATTTCACCTTGTGCCTGACAGAGCCGCAATCGCCGGACAGCTCGACGGCAGTATCAGCGTGTCGAAGTGCGCGGTTGAAGTCTCCGGACGCCAGCGCAAGCTCCGCCGAGACCCATTCGAGCCTGATCGACTGGCGCCACAGTCCTTCCGGAGAACTGCCCCCGATACGCTCACCACATTCTGCGAGAAGACGCCAACCCAGCGAAAGTCGTCCGACGCCGAGTGCGTCGGCCGCAAGGCCGGTAAGCGCGTCACAGACAGCAGCGTCCACCGATGGCGATGAGTCGAGTCCGGCCACTATCGCGAGCGCCCTACCGTCATCAAGCGCGGCCTTTGCGTGCCAGCCCGTTTGCCGCCGAAACGACGCCCGCGTACTCGCCGCCAACGACGCGTACCTCCGTTCGTAATCCGTGACCGGGCCGGCAGTTCTCCGGTCCACCACGTCCAGGGCTGCGCGGGCCTGCGCGTAACGCCCTTGTCCGCCGAGCGCTACCGCGGTCAACCACCAACTCTCGACCGAAGCCGGGACCGGAAGCAGGATGAGTTGGGGTTCCGCACCAAAGGCCACGGACTGCAAAGTTGTCGACACCGTCAGATCATTGCAGTCACTGCCATCGGAGCCGCTGCGGGAGCTGAACTCCATGGCACCCGGTAAGCAAGCACCACAAAAAGCACGTTCCACAAGGTGGGATGCGGAATCGGCCGATTTTCGTCGGCGTTCACCAAATGTTCAACTAAATTCAGAATTCTGATTGCAACGATATTTAACAGATGCGTATCTGTTACGTTAACTACACATTACTTACTGGACGCTTGCTCGACTGCCAATATGGGAAGTTAGTCCGAATAATGCCCGCTGAACGTGGTTCTGCGCACCCAAGCGGTAGGCCCCAAAACCGAACCTTGACATGAACCACCACAAAAATGTAGCACTTGAACTGCGATTTCATATTCCATCTTCACAAATCCTTTACACATCACATCACACTGTAAAACATTGTCCGGATTCTCACTCACGCACGAAGTGGCCGAAATGTAAATATTTTCCTCGTTAATTCTTGCCCGGCAAAATATGCCGATTCCCACTAGCGAGCCTATTGACGCGATTTACTCAGCACCCTTACGGTTAGCGAGCGCGAACATGTAGAAGGCCCGGATAATCTTCGGGCGACTTGATCCGCTCGTTGAACAAGACGAGCTTGCAGTAAGGAGTCAACATGCCTGCACCGAATCATCTTCCCGGGCCGAACGCAGACATCTGGGACTGGCAGATGCACGGACTGTGCCGCGGAGTCGACTCCTCGATGTTCTTTCACCCGGATGGCGAACGCGGTCGAGCCCGAACTCAACGAGAAACCCGAGCCAAGGAGATGTGCCGTCAGTGCCCGGTTCTCATTCAGTGCCGTAGTCACGCGTTGACCGTTTCCGAGCCGTACGGAATCTGGGGCGGGATGTCGGAGACCGAACGTGAACTTCTCGCGCGTCACCGCCGGAACGGACGCCTCGCCTCCTGAAGACGCGGCGCGCCCAGCGGCACAGCAAGGTCGGCTCACACAGCACGATCTGCACACACCGAGACCAGAAAACCCCCGATGAACTCGGGGGTTTTCTCGTGTTCGAGTGCCCCGAACTTTCTATCGAACTCCACCCATCCATCGCGGCGCCGACTCCGAATGCCTTGTACAGACGTGCACACCAGCACTTCATTTACGGAAGGCAGA
>NZ_JASHKR010000153.1 GCF_030056815.1 Rhodococcus sp. IEGM 1379 | reverse complement strand
GAGGATCTTGCCGAGGAAGTCCTTGGCCCGATCCGACTTGGGATGGGTGAAGAACTCCGTCGGGGTGGTGTCTTCGACGATCTGGCCGTCGGCCATGAAGAGCACACGATCGCCGGCTTTGCGTGCAAAGCCCATCTCGTGGGTGACCACGAGCATGGTCATGCCTTCCTTGGCGAGCGAGGTCATGACGTCGAGCACTTCATTGACCATTTCGGGATCGAGCGCCGAGGTGGGCTCGTCGAACAGCATCACTTTCGGTTGCATGGCCAGAGCGCGGGCGATGGCTACGCGCTGTTGCTGTCCACCGGAGAGTTGGGCCGGGTACTTGTCGGCCTGATTGGCGATGCCGACGCGCTCGAGCAACTGAAGCGCAGTCTTCTTCGCGTCGTCCTTCTTGGCCTTGCGAACCTTGATCGGCGCGAGCATGACGTTCTCGAGGATCGTTTTGTGGGCGAAGAGGTTGAAGGACTGGAAGACCATGCCGACGTCGGCCCGAAGCGCTGCGAGTGCTTTGCCTTCCTCCGGGAGGGTCCGACCGTCGACCTTGATGACGCCAGAGTCGATGGGTTCGAGTCGGTTGATAGTCCGGCACAGTGTCGATTTACCGGACCCGGAGGGGCCCAGGACAATCACCACTTGGCCCTTGGGTACCTCCAGATTGACCTCTTGCAGGACGTGAAGTTCCCCGAAGTGTTTGTTCACCGAGGTCATCGAGATCATGGATGTGGAATCGCCGGAGGTGGTCGGCGTCTGCGCATCGTCGGCTTGGGTCATACCCGAGAACCTTAGGCGTAGTTTCCCTCTACGCCCCGGATTTCGCGAGGGTTCCCAGCAGAAGTAATTAAAAATTTACGACGGTGACGTTTATGTAGCGCTTTGTCGGTTTACCTGGGCGTTATTACAGACCGTAGTGGACGTGAGCTAGGCTGAAGCGTGTCACTGATCGACGAAAAGTCCTCCACCGTGCCTTCGGCAACCGGCCCCGCCGAGC
Organism: Rhodococcus sp. IEGM 1379; assembly: GCF_030056815.1. Taxonomy (GTDB): domain Bacteria; phylum Actinomycetota; class Actinomycetes; order Mycobacteriales; family Mycobacteriaceae; genus Rhodococcus_F. Next base: position 3,627 of record NZ_JASHKR010000153.1, on the reverse strand, counting down.
CTTCAGCAACCAGTGCAGCCGAGCCTGCCCGTACGTACGAAGTGCGGACCTACGGCTGCCAGATGAACGTCCACGATTCCGAGCGCTTGTCGGGCCTTCTGGAAGAAGCGGGCTACAACAAGGCGGAGTCGGGCTCCAATCCCGATCTGGTGGTGTTCAATACCTGCGCCGTCCGTGAAAACGCTGACAACAAGCTGTACGGAAACCTCGGTATGTTAGCGCGGCTCAAGGAAGTGAACCCCGACATGCAGGTAGCCGTCGGCGGTTGCCTGGCGCAGAAGGACCGCGAGATGGTGGTCAAGAAGGCGCCCATCGTCGATGTGGTTTTCGGAACCCACAACATCGGTTCGCTGCCGGCGCTGCTGGACCGCGCTCGTCATAATCAGCGTGCCGAGGTCGAGATTCTCGACGCGCTCGAGGCATTTCCGTCGACGCTTCCCGCGAAACGTGAATCTGCTTATGCCGGTTGGGTTTCCATCTCGGTTGGATGCAACAACACGTGCACGTTCTGTATCGTTCCCGCGCTGCGCGGCAAGGAAGTGGACCGCCGTCCCGGCGACATCCTGGCCGAGGTGCAGGCCCTCGTGAACGAAGGTGTCTCCGAGGTGACGTTGCTCGGTCAGAACGTCAACGCGTACGGCGTGTCGTTTGCCGATCCGGAGCAGCCGCGCGATCGTGGCGCTTTTGCCGCCCTTCTCTCTGCCTGCGGAAACATCGAGGGTCTCGAACGTGTGCGCTTCACGTCGCCGCACCCGGCCGAGTTCACGGATGACGTCATCGATGCGATGGCCAACACCCCGAACGTGTGCCCGCAGTTGCACATGCCGCTGCAGTCCGGATCCGATCGGGTCCTCAAAGCGATGAAGCGCTCCTACCGCAAGTCCAAGTATCTCGGCATCATCGAGAAGGTACGGGCAGTGATGCCGCATGCGGCCATCACCACCGACATCATCGTCGGTTTTCCCGGAGAGACCGAAGAAGACTTCCAGGAAACGCTCGACGTGGTGCGGCAGGCACGATTCTCGAACGCGTACACGTTCCAGTACTCCAAGCGTCCGGGTACACCCGCGGCGGAGATGGAGGGCCAGCTTCCCAAGGAAGTTGTCCAGGAACGCTACCTACGTCTCCTCGCAGTACAAGAAGAAGTGAACATCGAGGAGAACCGCAAACTTGTCGGCACCGAGGTCGAACTTCTGGTTGCTACCGGGGAAGGCCGCAAGAACGCGGCAACGCTGCGGATGAGCGGGCGCGCCCGCGACGGCCGCCTCGTCCATTTCCGACCTGTTGGAAACGTGAACGAATCGATCCGGCCGGGCGACGTCGTGACTGTGGTCGTCACACACGGCGCTCCGCACCACCTTGTTGCCGACGACGGGGTCCTCACTCACCGTCGCACACGCGCCGGCGATTCCTTCGACAAGGGCATCACGCCCAAGACTGCGCCGATCGGCGTCGGTCTCGGGCTTCCGAAAATTGGTGCCCCAGCCCCACAACCCGTCCAGATGGGATGCAATTCATGAGTTCACAGAACGACAATCCGGCGTCGCAGTCTGCCGACGATGCTTCCTTCGAGGAATACCGCCAGGACCTCGACGCGGTCGAGCGCAAGATCGCGGGGGAGATCGATCCGGGTGCCCGCGCCATGGTCGTTGCCGTCGCAGTGTTGGTGCTGGTCGGCACCCTCGCCCTTCCGCACGCCGGTGCTGCAAACGGTTGGGACGTGTTGGCGTTCAACGCGGACGCCGAGTCCGAGCGCATTGCGTTGTTCTCGCGACTGTTCGTGTGGTTCGTCGTAATCTTCGGCATCGGCTTCTCGATGCTCGCCCTGGTCACCCGGCGTTGGGCACTTGCCTGGGTCGCGCTGGCCGGTAGTGCCGTCGCGAGCGCTTTGGGAATGATGGCGGTGTGGTCGCGTCAGACGATTCCCGCAGGATTCCACGTCGCGGGCCCGTCGATCGGCCTGATGGTCGGTTGGTTCACGGTTGTGTTCCTGACGTTCCACTGGCTCAAGGTCGTCTGGGCACGTACGACGCTTCAGTTGGCTGCTGAGGAAGAGCGTCGCGTAGCAGCAGCGGAAGCTGAAAAGAACCAGGAATGGAACGTCGGCTGACCCAATGTTCCGGGTCAGCCGACGAGTGAACCTACTTCGTCTGAATTAATCAGTCGTTGACTGCGCCTTCGGCTGCCTCGGCCCATTCACGCCACTGTGCGGCCTGAGCGAGAGCCTTCTCGGCATCCTTGGTCTTGCCCGCAGCCTGAGCCTTGGCGGCCTGCTCCTCGAACTGTGCGACCCGTTCCTTGAACTGGGCTGCACGGGCGAGGGCTTCCGGGTCGGTCCGACGCCACTGTGCGTCGACGGCATCGTGGACCTTGCTTTCGAGCTCCCGCAGCTTCGCCTCGAGGTCCTGCATCCGATCACGCGGGACCTTGCCGATGGCATCCCACTTTTCCTGCAGGACGCGCAGCGATGCGCGTGCGTTGTCGAGGCCGTTGGCGGGATCGATGTTGGCGTGCGCAGCGAGGAGTTCTTCCTTCGCCTTTGCATTCTCTTCGAACTCGGCGTCACGCTCGGCAGTTGCGGCGTTGCGTGCCGCGAAGAAGACGTCCTGGGCAGCCTTGAATCGCTCCCACAGGGTGTCGTCGGCTTCGCGAGGTGCGCGTCCGGCGGCTTTCCACTCGGCGAGGAGGTCGCGGAACTGTCCGGCAGTCGGGCCCCATTCCTCCGACGTGGAGAGTTTCTCGGCCCGCTCGACGAGCTCTTCCTTGGTGGACCGGGCACTCGCGCGATCGCGATCGAGTTCCGCGAAATGAGCGCCGCGGCGGCGGTTGAAGGATTCGCGGGCCTTGGAGTACCGCTTCCACAGGGCGTCGTCGGTTTTGCGTTCGATTCCGCGAATGGTCTTCCATTCGTCGAGAATTTCGCGGAGGCGGTCGCCGGCGGTCTTCCACTGGGTGGACTCCGTACCGATCTGCTCGGCCTCGACGGCGAGAGCTTCCTTACGTGCAGTGTTGGTAACCCGCGACTGCTCCTTCTCCTCCTTGGCGTGTGCTGCTGCCTCGTCGGAGCCTTCGATGATGTGATCGAGGCGGCGAGCCAGGGCATCGAGATCACCGATCACGGCTGCTGTAGGCAGCGATTCAGACAGTGCGACGGCGGCTGCCTTGGTCTTCTTGGCGTCGCCGGCACCGGAAGTCAGGCGAGCTTCGAGAAGCGTGACCTCGGTCGCGAGGTCGTCGTAGCGGCGTCCGAAGTGCGCCAGACCCTCTGCGGCGTCACCGGCTTGCCACGAACCGATCTGTCGTTCTCCGTCAGCTGTCGTGACCCAGGCTGTGCCGTCTTCTTCGACGCGGCCGAACTTGCTCGGATCACTGGCAGGTGTCGTCGCGGCGGCCGGGCGGGTAGAGGCCGGTCCTGGCCGTGGCGCGCTGGGTCGCGGTCCACCTGGTTTCGGAGCGCCCGGTTTGGGCGTCGACGCTGTTGGCTGCTCCGCACCCGCGGTGGGTGTGGCGGGAGCTGAACTGCGCTCTGTTCCGGTGGTGGATTCGCTGTTCTCGGTCATCGGTCCTCGTCTCTGCCGCGCGTCACGGCTGCCTGATCGCATTCCTGGTTCCATTGAACCCGGTACT
>NZ_JASHKR010000059.1 GCF_030056815.1 Rhodococcus sp. IEGM 1379 | reverse complement strand
CACTTCTTCCTGGCACGCCCCGACCTGCTCAACGCCGGCCGCACACTCTTCGGCACCAAGCCACCCAAGGGCCAGGAGTTCGACGACCACTACTTCGGTGCCATCCCCGAGCGTGTCCTCGGATTCATGATGGACACCGAGCGTGAACTGTTCAAACTCGGCATTCCCGCGAAGACCCGTCACAACGAGGTTGCTCCCGGTCAGTTCGAGATCGCGCCGATGTTCGAGCGCGGCAACATCGCTGCCGACCACCAGCAACTCCTGATGACCACGTTCAAGACCGTCGCCAAGAAGCACGGCATGGAGTGCCTGTTCCACGAGAAGCCTTTCGACGGTGTCAACGGCTCCGGCAAGCACGTCAACTTCTCGTTGGGCAACTCTGAGCTCGGCAGTTTGCTTGTGCCCGGCGACAATCCGCATGACAACGCTCAGTTCCTGGTGTTCTGTGCTGCTGTTATTCGCGCTGTCCACAAGTACGCGGGTCTGCTCCGCGCTTCGGTGGCGTCGGCCACCAACGATCATCGTCTCGGCGCCAACGAGGCTCCACCGGCCATCATCTCGATCTTCCTCGGCGACCAACTTGCCGACGTCTTCGAGCAGATCGCCAAGGGTGCCGCGACGTCGTCGAAGGACAAGGGCACCATGATGATCGGTGCGGATACGCTCCCCGTACTGCCCACCGATCCCGGTGATCGCAACCGCACGAGCCCATTTGCCTTCACCGGCAACAGGTTCGAGTTCCGTGCCCCCGGTTCCCTGCAGACCGTCAACGGCCCGATGGTCACGATCAACACCATCATGGCCGAAGCCCTCGACTACATGGCCACCGAACTCGAAACCGCAGTTGCCGCCGGCGCCGACTTCGATACCGCCGTACAGAACCTGCTGACAGACATCATCACCAACCACGGTGCTGTTGTCTTCAACGGTGACGGATACTCGGAGAACTGGCAGATCGAAGCCGCGGCTCGCGGACTGCCCAACCTGCGCACCACGTTGGACGCTCTGCCTGAGCTCATTTCCGAATCCGCGTTGGAATTGTTCGACAAGTACAACGTCTTCAATCATCGCGAAATGCACAGCCGCTACGAGGTCGGCCTCGAGCAGTACGCACTGAGTATCGGTGTCGAGGCGCGTCTGGCAGTCGAAATCGGTACGACGCTTATCCTTCCGGCGGCAGTGCGTCATCAGACGGAGATCGCCCAGAACTTCGTGGCACTCAAGGCTGCCGGGATTGAACCGGATATGGCACCGCTGCATGAGGTTTCGGAGCCGGTCACGGCGCTGCGTGCAGCCCTCGCCGCATTGCGTGCCGCTATCAAGGCAATTCCCGACGAGTCTCCGCTCGAGCAGGCCACACATGCACAGGAAGTACTGATGCCGGCAATGGCGGAAGTTCGGACCGCTGCCGATCTCCTCGAAACCATGGTCGCGGACGATCACTGGCCGCTTCCGACGTACCAGGAAATGCTCTACATTCTCTGACGACAAAAGAACTATGGCCTGCAACCGGAATTCCGGTTGCAGGCCATAGTTCTTTCAAAAACTACTTTTCTTCAGGCATTCGCATTTCGAGGAGCTCCGCTTCACCCGTTGTTGCCGGGTCCGGCCGGTCGCGAGAATCCCACGGCGACATATCCATGCCCTGCAGGTTCGTCTGCATGTAGATCACGTTGTAGCGATCCCACGTAGTTGCGACGAATTCGAGGGTGTGGCTGCCATCTCGGGAGGTCCAGGGATGCATGAATCCGCCGTAGATGCCCGGCAAAGTAGCTCCGCTGACCAAGACTTGCGATCCACTCCAGGGACCTTCCGGATGCTCGGCCTGGCTCATCACGAGCCCCATCGGACTGGTGTACATAGCGACGTACTTGTTCAGGTATTCGTTCCACTGCACCGAGAGTTCACTGACCGGTGCCTTGATCACCTTCACCGCTGTGTCTGAGTCCGGACTCCATCCGGACCCATTCCAATATTCGTAAGCAAGCGGATTGCGGATATCCACTCCGTGAACCCTGGCCAATAGCGCGCCACCGGAACGTCCGGACGGAGTGCCGTATTCGTAGATGTACCCGTCACCGCCGTCTTCGACTCTGCCCTCGAGGAAGGCGCTCTGCTGGAAGTTCTTGTTGATCGGCGATATCGCGGGGATTTCCAGGATGCCGAGATCGATATCACCGGTGTTCGCGCGCACCGTGGCCGGATCGACTACCCAGTCCTCACCGTTGTTGGTCGAATAAGCGAGGCCCGAGTAGTTGGTAGTCCACTCCCCCGGTACGTCCCAGGAACGGACCGACATAAACCGGATGTATTGCACTCCGCCGTAAGAGATTCCGGCCGTCGGGATGGTTGTGAACTCGAACCCCGGGGCAAACTGGGGTTCGGGGATGATTTCCTTGGAGTGATTCGGACGATCCTTGGGAGAACTGTCGATCCGAAACTTGTTCGCGATATCAGTATTGCTGCTGCGGAAGAGCACATTGCTGCGCCAGTCGTCCTCGGGGCTATCGCAGTCGCCGACAGTATCGCCGAACGCCATCTGAACACCGTGCTCAGCGCCGGGAAGCCCGTTGTCCCACATGATTCCGAGGTCGGTACCGGAAACACTGAAGCGATTGATCGTGTCATTGGGACTGCCGGGTCCGGTCACCATTTCGATGGCCTGGGTTCGACCCCGGAGGACGGGCAGCGCACCATTGGGCGCACCGGTGATCCACGGCAATCCGTTCATGAGCGAACCCGTAGCGGCGGAACCGCTCAGTGATCCCGTGAGCGAACCGAGCGAACCCGTCATCGAGCCCAGCGAACCGTTACCACCTTGCCCACACGGGCCACCGACGGCAGACACTGCCGGCGCTGAAGCGATTGTGGCCGCGATAGTGACTACGCCTATGGACAACATCGCTGACATGGACCGTTTTGTACGCACACGCAGCCTCTCTGATTAATTCGCTTTGATACGAAGTTCCCGACGGTACAGAACGACCGGTCGCCCTCGCTACCCTCGTCCGGCCCAGCAAACCACTCGGTCTCTGTCAACCGAGCAAAAGCTGAGCAAATCGTTATAAAACAGTCACTCGATTTCCGAGCAAAAGTCGGTGTGTCTGATTTCACGTTCACTCACGGATGATCGATCGCGCATCAAATGCGCCTACTATGTAACGGAAATGTAAGAAAGTACTCACAATGTCAGGTAGGTGAGCGGTGTCCGTACGTGACCGCGTAGCGCAGATTTACGATCAGGTGTTGGTTCGCAATGCAGGTGAGCCCGAGTTCCACCAGGCTGCCGCCGAAGTTTTCGAGTCCCTGCACGTCGTGCTCGAGCGCCATCCGCGCTACGCCGACGGCGGACTGATCGAGCGCCTGTGCGAGCCGGAACGCCAGATCATCTTCCGTGTGCCGTGGACCGACGACAACGGCAACGTCCACGTCAACCGTGGCTTCCGCGTTCAGTACAACAGCGCACTCGGCCCCTACAAGGGCGGCCTGCGCTTCCACCCCAGCGTCAACCTGGGCATTGTGAAGTTCCTCGGCTTCGAGCAGATCTTCAAGAACTCCCTCACCGGCCTGCCCATCGGCGGCGGCAAGGGTGGCTCGGACTTCGATCCCAAGGGTCGTACCGACGCAGAGGTCATGCGTTTCTGCCAGTCCTTCATGACCGAACTCCAGCGCCACATCGGTGAATACACAGACGTGCCCGCCGGTGACATCGGCGTCGGCGGCCGCGAGATCGGCTACCTGTTCGGCCAGTACAAGCGACTGACCAACACCTACGAATCCGGCGTTCTCACCGGCAAGGGCATCACCTGGGGCGGTTCGCAGGTTCGCACCGAGGCCACCGGCTACGGCGTCGCATACTTCGTCGCCGAAATGCTCAAGGCCAGGGGCGCTGACCTCGAGGGCAAGAACGTCGTGATCTCCGGATCCGGCAACGTTGCCATCTACGCTATCCAGAAGATCCACCAGCTCGGTGGCGTCGCCATCGCCTGCTCGGATTCCTCGGGTTACATCGTGGACAAGAAGGGCATCGACCTCGACCTCCTCAAGGAGATCAAGGAAGTTCGCCGTGGCCGCATCAGCGAGTACGCCGACGCAGTCCCCCATGCTGAGTTCATCGAAGGCGGTTCCATCTGGGACGTACCTTGCGACGTGGCACTCCCCTGTGCAACACAGAACGAGCTGGACGAAGCCGCAGCAAAGACGTTGATCGCCAACGGCGTTCAGGCTATTGCCGAAGGCGCGAACATGCCGACCACCCCCGGTGGCGTCCAACTCTTCCGCGACGCCGACGTTGCTTTCGCTCCCGGCAAGGCAGCCAACGCCGGTGGCGTTGCTACCTCCGCACTCGAAATGCAGCAGAACGCTTCGCGCGATTCCTGGAGCTTCGAGTACACCGATGAGCGTCTCGCCCGCATCATGCGCGGCATCCACGAGCGCACCATCACCACGGCTGCCGAGTACGGCAAGCCGGGCGACTACGTGCACGGCGCGAACATCGCCGGCTTCGTGAAGGTTGCCGACGCCATGATCTCACTGGGCGTCATCTAAACAGTATCCGCACATGACTATGGGCGCCTCCGCAATTGCGGAGGCGCCCATAGTCATTCAGTGTCAGTTGACCGGCGGTTCCGTGTCATCATCCGCTGCCGCTTTCTTTGCAGCCTCACGCATCTCGATACCGTCGGACACCCAGTCACCGATCTCGCGCGTCACGTCTCGAACAGCACCGGCGATAATCATCGCGATCGATCCCACGTGTGTAGCCGCGGATTCGGTCAGTTCCTGGACGGTGTCTTTGCGTCGTTCGAATTTCCCGACCATCAGTTTTGCCTCTCAAGATGCAGTGCGCTGGCGCTCGACGATAACACCGGCGGGGATCTGAGACTTGACCAATGCGGGCGGCAAGGCAAACTTGAAAATCTTGCCCCACACCGAACCGATCTGCTTGAAGAACCCACCCGTGTTGTACGGCAAACCGTACTTCACACACAACGCCTTGACCTCGGGTGCAAGTTCCGGATAGCGGTGCGCCGGCAGATCCGGGAACAGATGGTGCTCGATCTGGTGGGACAGGTTGCCGGACATGATGTGGAAGAGCGGACTGCCCTCGATGTTGGCACTGCCGAGCATCTGACGTACGTACCACTGGCCGCGAGTCTCATCGGCGGTCTCATCCTCGGTGAAACTCTGTACGCCCGTAGGGAAATGGCCACAGAAGATGATCGAGTACGTCCACACGTTCCGAATCAGGTTGGCAGTGACATTGCCGGCGAGGGTGGTGACAAACAGCGGTCCGGTGAGTGCCGGGAAGATTACGTAGTCCTTGAGTACCTGTTTGCCGGCCTTGTTCCACCAGCCTTTGAGCAAGGGCTTGACGTCGTGCCACTTGCGCTTGCGTTGAATTACGTTCTCGATCTCGAGATCGTGCATCATGACGCCCCACTCGAAGAGCATCATCAACGTGAACGCCCACAACGGATTACCGAGGTAGTAGGGATTCCATTTCTGCGCTTCGTCGATCCGCAGGATGCCGTATCCGACGTCGCGATCTTTGCCGAGAATATTGGTGTAGGTGTGGTGCATGTAGTTGTGCGAGTGCCGCCACTGATCGGCCGGGCAGACCGTATCCCATTCGAACACTTCGGAATTGAGGCCCGGTTCACGCATCCAGTCGTATTGACCGTGCATGACGTTGTGACCGATCTCCATGTTGTCGAGGATCTTCGAGACACTCAGCGCACCCACTGCTGCGAGCCATACCGGCGGCAGGAAGCCCAGGTACATCAGGCCTCGTCCGGCGACCTCAAAACCTCGCTGCGCCTTGATTACTTTGTAAATGTACTCACGGTCTTCCGCGCCGAGCGAGGCGACGGTGCGCGCGCGAAGCTCATCGAGTTCGCGGCCGAGTTCCTCGATCTGGTCATAGGTAAGGACGACAGGGTCCTCGACCTTCGCGTCGGAACCGCTACCAAGAAGAGGGAAGGTGGGAAGTGACAGTCCAAACATGACAGTCTCCAAAGAGTTGTAGTGCGTTCAGATTTCGACGGTGACATCGCCGACGGGAGCACTGACGCAGAGCTGGATCTTCTTGTCCGGCTCGTCGTCGGTCTCACCGGTGCGGATGTTGCGTGTGCGGCCCGCCTTCTTGACAGAAGTGCAGGAGAAACAGATTCCCATCCGGCAGCCGTATTCCGGCGTCAGACCTGCCGCCTCAGCCTGCTCGAGCAGAGTTTTGCCGGAGTTCTCGGCTGCGACGGCACTCTTGGTGAAGGAAACCTGGCCACCGATCTCACCGGGTTCGGCTATTGCTGGGGCGAACTCCTCGGTATTGAGCAAATGCTCGACGCCGATATCGCGGAACACCTCGCGCACGCCGCGCATCAAACCAGGAGGGCCACAGAGGTAGGCCTGAGCGTCTATTGCCTTCGGATCCACAATCCAGGGCGCGACGGCGTCGAGGTGACCGCGATCGAAGAATCCTTCGAGGTCTCCCCCACCGGTTTCGGTGTACACGAGTACCAGTTTTACGTTGGAATTCTCCGCGGCAATGGACTTCAACTGACGTAGATACGCTACGTCCTTGTCGGTGTTCACGTAGTGCACGAACACAGTTTCACCGGTATGCCCCTCGTCGACCAGCGTCCGCAGCATGGACATCACCGGAGTGATTCCGCTGCCACCGCTGATGAGAAGTACCCGAGTCGGCCTCGGCGCCGGGAGAGAAAATACGCCGTCGGCCTGCGAAAGGCTGACGACCAATCCAGGTTGAGCATTCCGATGTAGATGCTGCGAGACCAGGCCGTCAGCCTGAGCCTTGACGGTCAGTTCGATCAGCCCATTGCGCGTGGATGCGCTACCGGCGGGCGAGTAGCAGCGGGTATGACGGACTCCGTCAATCACGACACCTACCTGCACGAACTGTCCGGCACTGAAACCCCTCCACTGCCGGGTCGGGCGCAAGGTCAGAGTGACGGAGTCAGCAGTCGGATAGTCGACGGCCACCACCTGAGCGCGCAGGTCCCGCACCGTTGCCATCGGATTGACCAGCTCGAGGTAACGGTCGATCTGATGTGGCGCCGCCATAGCCTCGACGAGTCCGACCAGTGACAGTCCACGCAAGGACAATCCGCGCTTGGCTATGGCCTTCGGAGCTGATGCGATCGTCATGACACTCCTCGGGTAGAAGATTTCAGTGCACGATTGTTCACTGACTATAGTGTGACAGGTAGACACAGGAACATGTCAACAACAATGTGACCCGCGTTACTCGAACCGCCTTGTTCGAACCACTAGGAGGATGTCGAATGCCAGTACCTAGACTCGACATCGTGACCAAGGCCGGAGCGCCACCATCCCCGAACGATGCGCCTGAAACCCGGGCCGCAAAGAAGGAACGCACCCGCCAAGCTCTACTCGATACAGCGATGGACCTCCTCGCCGATCGTGGCTTCTCAGGAATCAGCTTGCGCGAGGTGGCTCGCGAAGCCGGAATCGTCCCCACCGCGTTCTATCGACATTTTGCGTCAATGGAGGACCTCGGCGTTGCACTGGTCGAAGAAAGCATGCGGATGCTGCGCGACGCGAGACGCAACCACAGCACAAAGGACGCGGCAGCCTCACTCGATATCCTTGTGCGCCAAGTTCATACCCACGAACGGCAATTCCGATTCCTCTGCCGCGAACGGTACGGAGGTGTCAGCGAAGTACGACGAGCCATCAACACCGAGATGCGATTGTTCGTCAGCGAACTGACCGTCGACCTCTCTCGCATCGCCGGCCTGGAAGGTTGGCAGGATCCGGACCTCGAGATGGCAGCCGATTTGATTGTCGGAGCCATGTTCACCACCGTCGTCGAACTCCTGGATGCCGACTCGGCAGGACACCGCAGCGAGGACGCGGTGATCGGCCGCGCCGAAAAGCAGCTGCGCTTGGTCGTGCTCGGAATGGCTACCTGGAATCCATCTCGAAGTTGACGTCAGGTGCAGGCTTTCGCCGTACCGTGGGCAGCATGTCCTCCACGAATACGTTTCAGATTCCCGTCGGCGATCTCACTTTCGACGTCCTGATTTCCGGTCCGGACGACGGGATTCCGCTGGTAGCACTGCACGGCTTCCCCGAGAGCGCAGCGTCGTGGGGAAAGGTCATGCCGTTGCTGACGGCCGCCGGATACCGTGTCATTGCTCCGAATCAGCGCGGATACTCGTCCGGTGCCCGACCCGAGGGCGTAGATGCTTATCGGATCGAACACTTGGTCGCGGACGTCGTCGGACTTCTCGACACCCTGGCCATTCCCGACGCCCATCTGGTGGGTCACGACTGGGGTGCTGCCGTCGCCTGGCAGGTGGCCGGTCGACACCCGAATCGAATCCGCAGCCTCACTGCCGTGTCCGTTCCACACCCGACAGCTTTCGGGTGGGCGCTGCGCGAGGACGCCGATCAGAAGCAGCGCTCGTCGTACATCGGACTGCTACGCCAGGAAGGCAAGGCGGAAGAAGTGCTGTCGGAGGACAACTTCCGACGGCTACGCGCAATGTTCGACGGTCAGATCGATCCGGAGTTCGCGGATGCGCACATCGATGTTCTCAGTGGGGAGGGCGCCCTGACCGGCGCGCTGAACTGGTACCGCGCAATGACCCGCGATTTCGGCGACATCAAGCCGACGACTGTGCCGACCACCTATGTCTGGAGCACAGGCGACTCCGCACTGGGCCGCGCCGGGGCCGAACGGTGCGGCGAGTTCGTGGATGCCCCCTACGAGTTTGTTGTCCTGGACGGCGGTAGTCACTGGATTCCCGAAGAACGCGCCGAAGAATTGGCGGCCGCGATTATTCGACGCGCGGGATCCTGAACTAGGCCCCACCTCTAACTCTATGTAGGTTGTCATACATAGAACAGTGTTGATTTCATCGTCAGGAGTTTTGTCGTGACCGAGACAGCTACATCCCTACATCCCTTCGACGCCGCCGTTGAACTGGAATCGCTGACACCGGGGTTGTCCACCGGGCACACCAGCCCCGCGTACAACAACATGGTGGGCCCGTTCGGCGGCATTACCTCCGCCACGCTTCTCGAGTCGGTGCAGCGCCACCCCGAGTGCCTGGGCCAACCGCTGTCACTAACCGTCAACTTTGCCGGCCCCATCACCGAGGGCGCGTTCGAGATCACCGCGCGGCCGGTGCGAACCAATCGAACAACTCAGCACTGGTCTATCGAACTCACCCAGGATGGCACGGTCGCGACCACGGCCACCGCTGTATTCGGACTCCGCCGCGAGACGTGGGACTCAACCGAAATTGCGATGCCCGACGTTCCGGCAGCAGAAGATGTTGCCGTGCAACCCTTCCCTGAGTTCATCGCCTGGGCGCAAAACTACGAGATGCGTTTTGTCGACGGCGCGATCCCCGAACTGGAAGCAGTCGAACATCCCGATTCGGTATCAACGCTGTGGGTACGCGACGCTGTGTCCCGGCCGCTGGACTTCACGTCATTGACCTCGTTGTGCGATGTGTTCTTTCCGCGAGTCTTCTTGCGCCGCGGAAAGATGGCACCGGCCGGAACGGTGTCGCTGACCATCTACTTCCACGCCGACGCCGCCGCCTTGGCGCAGCAAGGTGATCGCGCAGTTCTCGGAACGGCGCGCACCCAGCGTTTCGGCAAGGGCTACTTCGATCAGAGCGGCGAATTGTGGGGCAGTGACGGCGAATTGCTCGCCACCACCCACCAACTCGTCTACTTCAAGGACTGACGATCATCGAATCGGCCTGCTGACCGGGATATTCACGAAGCTCGGTGCACTCGGGTCGAGTACGAGGTGCTGGGGTACCAGTTGGCTCTCGTTGAGCAGTGGACGCAGCAGCAGCCCCTTGGGGAAGTTGCTCGCGTACACGTCAATTCGCACCCGGTGACCCGATTGCAGTATCGCATCCGTCGCGGCCAGGCCCACGTCGAGAGTTGTGGGCCTGCCGGGGACGATTGGCTGCCGGGAATCCAGATCGAGGATGTAGTACGGATCCGTGTAGTCGCCGTTGGCCGATTTCAGACTCTTCGAATCATCCACGGCGCGAAGCGACGACGTGAGCTGACCGCTCGTGATCACGAGCGAAGTTCCGTCGGGCGCCACGTCGTTGAGCGTCGCGGTCCAATATCCGTCGGTAGTGTCCAACGAGGTATTGAGATGCAGGTTTACTGATCCCGAGATCTCGGTCGGTTCATCGACGGGTGCACTGGTGAAGCTGAGCGCGTCGCGTTCACTGAAGCGAGCGTCCTTGGCGCACATGTCCAGAATCGCCACGATGCCCATCGTTTCCTGAGCGGAATCGCGTGAACATACCGTCGCCAAGCCTGGTGCGAGCGTCAGCGTGGCGGCGTCCCCGGGTGCCTGCGCGGTAAGACTGCCGTCGTGCGCACTCCCTGGACTTGTTCCGCTCGAGTGCGCGCCGAGATACACACGCTGGTAACTCATTCCGGCGCGCGGGAACTGATCTGTCCTGGTCCATCCGCTGCCCTGCTGGTAGAGGGTTACCGGACCGAAGGTGTTGATTCCGTTGTCGATTCCCTTGAGCCAGTGATCGAACCAGGCTCGCTGCAACACATCCAGACGAGGCGGAGCGCCCTCGCCCCCGAACCCCGATCCGAAATTCAGGTGGTAGGAATCGCCCATGATGAGTTGCTTCTGACCGGGCGGCAACGGAATTGCGTTGTACATCTTGGGCTCACTGTTAGTGAAGATGTCATGCCAGCCGCCGTAGATCATCGTCGGCACGTTGATGTTCTCCGGGTGCGAGATCAAGTCTTGCCGCAATGAACTATTGCTCTCCAGAAGGTCTTTCAGGTCCGGAGTGATGTCCGCAATACTGGGAACGGTCAGCGCGTTGAGAAGCAATCCCACAAACGTCATCGGATCAGCCTGCCGGTCCGCGAGCCAGGTCCAGTCGAAAGTCCCGTCGAGCATCGACTGCACATTCGGCAGCCATTTGGTTCCGTTCACGGCCGCGAGCCACACCGGCATGAACCCGATTCCGATACCGCCGCCGGGGGCGACAACGTCGCGGAGAATGTCTCCGCCCGGTTCCATCGGGAAGATTGCCTTGAGCGCGACCGGTTGCTTACTTGCCGCTTGAACTTGATTGATCGCGGAATACGACACACCTGTCATACCGACGTCACCGTCGGACCAAGGCTGACTGCTCGCCCAGTCGATGACCTCCACGGTGTCCTGTTGCTCTCGCTGCTGGAGCACGTCCCACTTACCTTGGGAGAAGCCGGTTCCGCGGACGTCGACAACTACCTGGGCGTAGCCACTTCGAATCAAACTCTGATCAACAGTGAAGGTGCGCAGGCCGCCGCCGGTAACCACTTCGGCCAAATCTTGCAGTCCGGTAACCGGCGTGCCGGACAGGTTCAACTCATCCACGAACTTCATCAGCGGATCTTCGAGTTCCGGGAGAGAAAATGCTGCGTCAGCCAATGCCGAAACCATCTTGGTGTACGGCGTCAGGTTGAGAATGGTGGGCGTCTTGGTATCGACGGCTGCACCGGACGCATCAGCCGGTCGGTAGACATTCGCCTTGAGCACCACTCCGTCGCTCATGGTGATCGGCACATCCCATTGAACGTTGACGCCCGGATACTGTTGGGGCCCATCCGCATTAGCTGTCCACTCGGCACCGAGTTGCCCACCGCCGGGTGGCAGCGCTGAGGCACTGGGAGCAACAAGGCTTACTGCCATCACAGTCGCTAGCAGCACTGTGATCAGGCTACGAACAGACATTCGCCACTCCCCTGGTTTGCCCGGCAACAACTACTAATAGCAGCCGAGCACGGCGATAGTGGGGATATTCAGCTGTTCGACACGTCCTGTTCCGGCGATTTCACCGCCATCAGCGCCACCAAACCGAGCGCAAGCACAAGAACCAACCCGACGATTCCGGCTCGATCAGCCCCGAAGGCCCAGGCGAAGAATCCGAACAGCGTCGGCGCCAGGAAGGACACTGCCCGCCCCGTCGTCGCATAGAGACCGAACAGCTGGCCTTCGCGTCCCGGAGGCGTTATGCGGGCAAGGAACGTGCGGGACGACGATTGCGCCGGTCCGACAAAGAGACACAGCGCGAGACCGAAGATCCAGAACATCAACCGCCCCGATACGGCGATCAGCACCGATCCGACCACGATCATCGACGCCAGCGACACCGTGATCACCGTCTTGGGTCCGATCCTGTCGTCGAACCGGCCGGCAACCAACGCGCCCACTGCCGCAACCACGTTGGCGGCCACACCGAAAAGCAAGACGTCCGCAGCAGCAATCCCGTAGACATTCACTGCGAGAACGGCACCGAAAGTGAATACGCCGGCCAGTCCGTCACGGAACAGCGCACTCGCGATCAGGAAGTAGATGGTGCGGCGGTCTACCGTCCACAGTTCTCGCAAGTCCCGCCACAGCACTCGGTAGGAGTCCAGGAATCCAGCCTTCGCAGCGCCGGGGTCCGCATCCGAGGTCGGGAGTTCGGGGACTTTGAGGAAAACAGGAATTGCGAAGACTGCAAACCACACTGCCGCGAGCAGCGCCACCATGCGGATGTTGAATCCGCCGTCCGTCGTCAAGCCGAGGAAACCGCGGGTGTCACCGTCGCCGACTATGAACCCGAAGTAGCACAGGAGCAGCAGCACGATGCCACCGAAATAACCCATAGCCCAACCGAATCCGGAGACCCGACCAATGTTTTCAGGGGTGGACACCTGACGCATCATCGCGTTGTACGGAACTCCGGCCAGCTCGAAGATGACCGAACCGACGGCCAACAGCACCAGCCCCAGCCACAGGTAGTGGTACGAGTCCTGCACGAAGTACAGCCCGGACATCGACAGAACTGTCAGCCCGGTGAGAACTGCCAGCGAAAGTTTTCGGCGTCCCGTGGCGTCGAACCGCTGGCCCGAGATCGGCGCCAGAACGGCGATGAAGAAACCGGCGATACCGAGCGACCAGCCAAGCCAAGAACTGGCCGAGATCGAACCGGGCAGATCGTCGCCAACCGCATCAGTCAGGTACACCGAGAAGACAAACGTCAGGATGACCGCATTGAAGGCCGCCGACCCCCAGTCCCACAGGCCCCACGCAAACACCTGACTCCGTTTTGCCGCGCCGCCGATTCCGGCGGGCAACTGATCGGCGGGTCCCACACCCGGTTCTGCGCTCATGGACGCGAGCCTATGCGAGCGTGAGCCACCGCACAGACCAAAGTTTCTACTCACCCAGTTGCATACGCACCTCGTTGCATACATACTTTTGTGCATGGCCCTCGAACACGCGATCCTCGCCTCACTGACCGAGCAGGACGCGTCGGGATACGACCTCACGCGCAGGTTCGACAAATCCATCGGCTTCTTCCACAGTGCGTCGCACCAGCAGATCTATCGAGTCCTCAAACGAATGGACGAGGCCGGCTGGGTCGACGTCGAGACCGTGACGCAAGACGGTCGCCCCGACAAGAAGATGTACCGAGCCTCGGAGGCGGGCCGCGCCGAGTTGACGCGCTGGATTGCCCAACCATCCGAGCCGAGCCACCTGCGCAGCGAATTGGCAGTCAAGATTCGCGCCGCAACCGACGCCGACATCCCGGCACTTCGAGGTGAGGTCACCCGCTACCGCGACGGCCACGCTGCCCGGCTCGACGTCTACCGACTGATCGAGAAGCGCGATTTCCCCAACCCCGCAGCCCTTTCAGGCTCTCCCCTGCGCCAGTATCTGGTTCTTCGCGGCGGAATCCGCGTCGAAGAAGGTTTCACGAACTGGTGCCAGGAAATCCTGGATGCACTTCCGAGCAAAGGACACCCCCAGCCATGACGAGCACGCAGTTCCCACTCCTGTTCGAACCCCTGGACCTCGGGTTCACGACGCTGAAGAACCGCGTCGTCATGGGTTCCATGCACACCGGCCTCGAAGACCGTGCAAAGGATACGGACCGCCTGGCCGAGTATTTTGTGGAACGTGCGCGCGGCGGAACCGGCTTGATCATCACCGGCGGCTATGCCCCCAACCGCACCGGATGGCTCCTCCCCTTCGGAGCTAAGCTCACCAACCGCGTCGAGGCACGTCGGCATCGACGGATCACCAAGGCAGTGCACGACGCCGGCGGAAAGATCGCGATGCAGATCCTGCATGCCGGCCGGTACAGCTACCAACCTTTCAGTGTCTCGGCGTCATCGATCAAGGCCCCCATCAATCCGTTCCGCCCCCGCAAGCTGACCGATCGCGGAGTGCGCTGGCAGATCCGTAACTTCGTTCGCTGCGCCAAGCTTGCCCAATCCGCCGGTTACGACGGCGTCGAAATCATGGGCGGCGAAGGCTATTTCATCAACCAGTTCCTGTGCGAGCGCACCAACAAGCGCAAGGATCAGTGGGGCGGTAGCTCCGAGAACCGTCGGCGAATGGCAACCTCGATCGTTCGACGCACCCGCAGTGCCGTCGGCCCGAATTTCATCATCGTCTTTCGCCTCTCGATGGCTGATCTGGTCGAGGGCGGTCAGACGTGGGATGAAATCGTCACTCTGGCACAGGAAATCGAAGCTGCCGGTGCCACTATCATCAATACCGACATCGGCTGGCACGAGTCTCGTGTGCCCACCATCGTGACGTCGGTGCCCCGCGCGGCGTTTGTCGACATCACCGGCAAACTCGAAAAGCACGTCAACATTCCGGTTGTCGCGTCCAACCGCATCAACATGCCCGAAACCGCCGAGGAAATTCTCACGCGCGGCGACGCACAACTGATCTCCATGGCCCGCCCGATGCTGGCCGACCCCAACTGGGTGAACAAGGCACAACGGGACGCGTCCGACGAGATCAACACCTGCATCGCCTGCAATCAGGCCTGCCTCGACCATGCATTTGTGCGCAAACATGTTTCCTGCCTGCTCAATCCGCGTGCCGGACGTGAAACGACGCTCATCCTTTCCCCAACACGTCGCCGCAAGAACCTAGCCGTAGTCGGAGCGGGACCGGCCGGACTCTCGGCTGCGCTGAACCTCGCCCAACGCGGTCACGCGGTCACACTGTTCGAAGGCTCGAACAAGATCGGCGGCCAGTTCGGTATCGCGCAGTTGATCCCCGGCAAGGAAGAGTTTGCCGAGACCATCCGCTACTACACACGCCAACTCGAACTCGCCGGCGTCGAGGTCAAGCTCGAAACACGCGTCGCCCCGGCTGATCTCATCGGAGCATTCGACGAGGTGGTAGTCGCCACCGGCGTCACACCGCGTGTTCCGAGTATCCCCGGCATCGACAACCCCAAGGTCCTCACCTACGCCGAGGTGGTTCGCGAAGGCAAGCCCGTCGGCAAGACCGTCGCGGTAATCGGCGCCGGCGGCATCGGCGTCGACGTCAGCGAATTCCTCACTCACCCAACCTCTCCCACCTTAAACCTCAAGGAATGGAAGCAGGAATGGGGCGTCACCGAACCCGAGATGGCTCCGGGCGCACTCACCACACCCGTCCCCGAACTCTCCGAGCGTGAGGTTTACCTCCTCCAGCGTAAGCCCGGACGCATCGGTGCCGGACTGGGCAAGACAACCGGCTGGGTGCACCGCGCCGCCCTCAAGAACAAGGGTGTCCACGAACTCTCGGGCGTCAACTACGAACGCATCGACGACACCGGTCTGCACATCACCTTCGGCGAGAAGCATGAAAAGCCCCGACTCCTCGAGGTCGACACCATCGTCATCTGCGCCGGCCAGGAGTCTGTCCGTGATCTGGTCGACGAACTGACCGTCGCCGGAGTCTCCACCCACGTCATCGGCGGCGCCGACGTGGCCGGTGAACTCGACGCGAAACGTGCCATCGAACAGGGCACACGGCTGGCCGCGAAGATCTGACCGACTACGCTGACTGATCGTGAGCCTGCCGATACCCACCACCACAGCCCGCGCCGTCGTGACCGGCGCCTCCTCCGGCATCGGAGAGGCCCTGGCCACTGATCTGGCATCCCGCGGACACTCCCTGATCCTCGTCGCGCGCCGCGGCGACGTCATGGAGGGTCTCGCCGAGACGCTTCGCGCCAAGCACGGCGTCGACGTCGAGGTCCGCGCCTGCGATCTCTCGGACAGCGCGGCTCGTGCCGTGCTGGTCGAAGAGCTCGGGAAGCGCGAGATCAGCATTCTGTGCAACAACGCCGGTATCGCCACCTTCGGGCCGGTCGCAGAACTCGATCCGAGCTACGAGCGTGCCCAGGTCGAACTCAATGCCGTCGCAGTTCACGACCTCACCCTTGCCGTGCTGCCCGGTATGCTCGAGCGCAAGTCCGGTGGCATCCTGATGGTCGGATCCGCCGCCGGCAACATGCCGATCCCCAACAATGCGACCTACGCCGCTACCAAGGCGTTTGTGAACACCTTCTCGGAATCCCTGCGCGGCGAACTCAATGGCACCGGCGTCAACGTCACGCTCCTCGCCCCCGGCCCCGTCCGTACCGAAATTCCGGACCCGGCCGAAGCCTCCATCGTCGACAAGCTCGTACCGGACTTCTTCTGGATCTCGAGCGAGTACACCGCCAAGGTGTCGCTCGACGGCCTGGCCGAGAACAAGATGCGCGTCGTACCCGGCATCTTGAGCAAGGCGATGTCCGTCGCCGGCGGCTACACGCCCCGCGCGGTAGTTGCGCCCATCGTGGGCACCTTCTACAAGAAGCTCGGCGGCTGATTCACCCAAAATTCTCAATTGAGACCTATACGGGCCGTATGGTCGGTTAATGGCTACGCGGCAAATGATGGCAGCAGGGGCAATCCTTCTTTTGACCGGAGGATTGCCCCTGCTGCTACCCACTACAGCAAATGCGTGCTCGTGCATGGCTTTTGCATCGCCTGAAGAAGCAGTCAATGTTTCCAGCACCATCTTCCTCGGGACTCCCACGGAGAAGTCCTCCGACGGTTTCGAGGACACCTACCAATTCGATGTCTCCCGCGTGTACAAGGGTGACGTCGACGCCGTGACGTCGGTCGGGACACTCGCAAACGGAAATGGTTGCGGCACAAGCTACGTACTCGGCACCGAGAAACTGATGTTCCTCTCGAAGCCGTACGACGTCGATGCAGAATTCGAGGGATACAGCTGCGGCCCGAGCACAGGCAGTGATTTCGACGTCCAGGCAACCGTCGAGTCCGTCTACGGCGATGGATATGTTCCGGATACGGGTGGAACGGTATCGGTTGGTGTGCGGGTCGACAAACCCGTTGCGATCGGCGCAGTCGCGGCCGGTGCACTTATCTCCATCGGAGGCGGGCTCTACTGGAAGCGGCGGCGATCGAGCTGAACCCTCGGCATCAGGAGCGCATCAACCTATCTCGGTAGTCCGTCAACTATCCGTCAAGACGCGTCTCGACCACTTCGATCGAGAGTAGATCTGAAGTAGCCCCGCAGTTCAGCGGGTCATCTTCAGGAGATCGACGTGACGCTACTCGAAATCTTCCCGTCCCTACGCGGCGCCATGACGCCTCGCTTGGATCCTGCGCTGTGGCCCATCAGCACTCGCCACGATCAGAGCGGCCGCATCTGCATCGGCGACGTAGTCCTCGAAGACATCGCCGACCAATACGGCACTCCCACCTACGTCATCGACGAGTCCGATGTGCGGCACCGTTGCCGTACCTATCGGGAAATCTTCCCCGACTCCGAGATCGTGTATGCCGGCAAGGCCCTGATGATCCGGGCGATGGCCAAGTGGGTGTCCGAGGAAGGGCTCGGCGTAGGTGTCTGCTCTGCCGGCGAGCTGTCCATTGCCATCGCCGGGGGCGTCAAACCGTCCCGAATTATCTTGCACAGCAACACAAAGACTGCTTCGGAGCTCAGAACTGCCGCCAAGGCCGGCGTGGGCCGGATCGTCATCGACTCACCCAGCGACGCTGCACTACTTGCATCCGTGTGCACTCATTCGCAGAAAGTACTGATCCACGTGACTCCCGGCGCAGACACGGAATTCGAGGACACCGTTGCGACAGTAAAAAACGCAGCGCACCTCCGCTTGATAGGTCTGCACTGCCAACTCGGTTCTCACATCACCGATCCCGAACGCTTCCGCAGCGCCATCGGCACCATGATCGGACAGATGGCCGACATCCGCCGCACTCGCAACATGATCCTCACCGAGCTCGATCTCGGTGGCGGACACGGCATTGCGTACAGGCCCGGCGACGCGCAGCTCGATCTCACCCGCTTGGCCCGAGTCGTCGACGAGTCCCTCGATGACGCCTGCATACGCAACAGGTTTCCCCGCCCGAAGATCGTGTTCGAGCCCGGACGGGCTATCGCTGCGCGTGCCGGCGTGACCCTGCATCTGGCGCAGAGCACCAGCGACGGAAGAACATTCGTATCCGTCGGCGCACGGCTCCCCGCAGATCTGCGCGAGGGTGATCTAGTGGGCGTCCCCGGCACCGGCGCTTATCACCACAGCATGACGTCTACTGACAACAGGGTGTGCCGCCCACCCGTGATCGCGGTGCTCGGCGGCGTCGCACGTCCGTTGATCCGGCGCGAGTCGATCGACGACCTACTCGCTCGCGAGGTCGGAGTGTGACCCCGCGAGCAAGCTGACGCTAGCGCTTGCGTCGACTTCCGGTACCGAAGATGCTCCGCGAAATCTCGCGCCCGGCAGCCGATGCCACCGATCGAAGGAAGCTCTTCACCGCCGAATTACCGAGAATCTGCTCGGCGATGTTGGGCCCCTCCGGTTCCACCGGCGGAGGCGGAGGCAGGTCCGGCAACGGCGGCAGGTCCAGCGACGGATCTGCCGTCGGAGCGCCGGCGACCTTCGCAGTCAGCTTCTCGTACGCCGATTCACGATCGATCGTTTGACCGTACTTCTGATTCAACGGACTCGACGCAGCCGCAGCCTTGATGGCGTCGTTGCCGATGGTGTCCATCAAGGATCGCGGCGGACGAATCATGGTCCAGGCCACCGGCGTCGGCGCACCCTTCTCCGAGAGCACCGTCACGATCGCCTCACCGATTCCGAGTGAGGTGAGCGCCTTCTCGAGGTCGTAGTGCTCCGTTTTCGGATACGTGCGCACCGTCTTGTTGAGCGCCTTCTGATCATCGGGCGTGAACGCACGCAACGCATGCTGTACGCGCGCACCCAATTGTGACAGGACCGAATTGGGGATGTCGGTGGGCAATTGGGTGCAGAAGAACACGCCGACGCCCTTGGATCGAATGAGCTTGACCGTCTGTTCTACCTGCTGCAGAAAGGCTTTCGACGCGTCGGCAAAAAGCAGGTGCGCTTCGTCGAAGATGAAAACGAGCTTGGGCTTGTCCAGATCGCCCTCTTCCGGCAAAGTCTGGAACAGATCGGCAAGCACCCACATCAGGAATGTGGAGAACATCGCCGGGCGAGCAGCCTGCGCACCGAGTTCAAAGAGCGTGATCACGCCCGCGCCGCCTACGACGCGTAGCAGATCCTCGGTTTCCAGTTCCGGCTCACCGAAGAACGTGTCGCCGCCGTCGGCCTCGAGGTTGACCAGCGCGCGCAGGATGACGCCCGCTGTTGCCGTGGACACTCCGCCGATTCCCTTGAGATCAGCCTTACCCTCGTCGCCGGTGAGGTGCGCTATGACCGAGCGCAGGTCCTTGAGGTCCAGCAATGCGAGGCCCGCAGTGTCCGCCCAGTGGAAGATCAGCCCGAGAGTGGACTCCTGGGTCTCGTTGAGCCCCAGAACCTTACTGAGCAGAATCGGGCCGAAGCTCGTGATGGTTGCACGAACCGGAATCCCGATGCCGCCTGTACCGAGCGAGAGAAATTCCACGGGCATCCCGGCCGGCGTCCAGGCGTCGTCGCCCGTCTCCACCGCACGAGCGGTGATCTTGTCGTTGCTCTCCCCTGCCCGCGACAGGCCTGAGAGGTCACCCTTCACGTCCGCCATCACCACCGGCACTCCCGCAGCCGACAGTTGCTCCGCGATGCCCTGCAAAGTCTTCGTCTTGCCGGTACCCGTCGCTCCGGCAATCAGCCCGTGACGATTGATCGTGGCCAACGGGATGCGCACTCGGGCGGCGGGATCAGCAACACCGTCGACCACTACCGAGCCCAGCTCCAAGGCCCGGCCTTCCGACGCGTAGCCCGCAGCGATCTCGGCGGCAGCACCCGACGGAGCCGACTGCTGCACTGCACCTTCAGCCTCGAGAGCCTCCCGCTCGGCTTCCTGCGCGGCTTGCGCTGCCTCCGCGGCAAGACGTGCAGCTTCGGCAGCAGCAGCCTTCGCCACCTTTGCCTTCTCTGCCGGCGTCAATGTGCTGTCCTTCGGATCCACGGTCATACAGGCCCCTCCTCAGTGCAGTCGGAAAGAAGATCTTTGCGCAGTAGGAAAGAAGATCTTTGCGCGTCGAGTTTTCACCGCCGACCTTATCCCGCGAGCATGCGCACTACTGTGTTCCTGGTGCAGGACAAATTGGTATGGATCGATTGTGAAATGACCGGGCTGCGGCTGGAGTCGGACAAACTCATCGAGATTGCGGCTCTGGTAACCGACAGCGAATTGAACATCTTGGGCGAAGGCGTGGACATCGTCATCCACGCCGACGACGACGCTTTGGCCTCGATGCCCGACGTCGTGAGGAAAATGCACGCCAAATCGGGATTGACCGAAGAGGTACGCAAGTCGACGGTCACTCTCGCCGAGGCGGAGAAAGAGGTGCTCGCCTACATCCGCAAGCACGTTCCCGTCGCCGGAACCGCTCCCCTGGCAGGTAATTCCATCGCCACCGACCGCGGATTCATTTCCCGCGACATGGCGGCCCTGGACACGTACCTCCATTACCGGATGATCGATGTCAGTTCCATCAAGGAACTCTCCCGTCGCTGGTATCCCCGCATTTACTTCGGCCAGCCCGAAAAGGGTCTCGCGCACCGCGCTCTGGCCGACATCAAGGAATCCATTCGCGAACTCAAGTACTACCGCGGCACTGCCTTTGTCCCCGCGCCCGGACCGTCCAGCGCAGAGATCGCAGCCGTCGTCGAGGGTTTGGGACCCGCCTGACCAGCCGATTGGCTTCCTGACCAACTTTCGCGCTAGTATCTCTTTCGTCAAAGCAGCCGGGTCAAATCGGCAGCCGAGGCAATGGTGGGCGTAGTTCAGTTGGTAGAGCACCAGGTTGTGATCCTGGCTGTCGCGGGTTCGAGTCCCGTCGCTCACCCAAAGGGAACCCCCGGAAATGTTGAAAGACATTTCCGGGGGTTCTTTTGGTTTCGGAACCACCCACCGATCTGAGCGAACGTACCTTTCGGTCGATCTAAGGCGATGAACATGCCGTTCGCACCAGAAGGCTCACCGTCACACAATCAACATGAGCCACAAACTCCCCCAGACCGACGAATGCCCCCAACCGACAAGGCTGGGGGCATTCGTCACATTCAGGGCCTGACGACGCGCTCAGACGTCCGCGTTACCGGCCTTCCACGTCGCCCACGGGATGTTCCAGTCGCCCAAGCCGTCAGTTCCGGAGAGCGTGCCGCCCACCGTGTTCTTGACGATGACAATGTCTCCGCGCTTGGTGTTGTCGTACACCCACTTCGCGTTGGACGGGCTCAGGTTGAGGCAGCCGTGACTGGTGTTGGAGTAACCCTGCTGCCCGACGGACCACGGTGCCGAGTGGAAGAAGATGCCGCTGTAGGACATCCGTGTTGCCCACTGGACCGGAGTCTTGTAACCCTCGGCCGCGGTGACCGGCACGCCGTAGGTCGAGGAGTCCATCACCATGTCTGCGAGACGGTCACCGATGATGTAGACGCCGTTGTCGGTGGGCGTGCTGTCCTTACCCATGGACGTAGGCATCGTCATGACGGACTTGCCGTTCACCTCGAAGGTGACCTGCTTGGTGTTGTCGTCGGCAATAGCAATGACGGAATCGCCGATCGTGAAGGACGTGGTTGCGTCTTCCTGACCGAATACGCCCTTGCCGAGATCTTTTCCGTAGACGTTTACCTTCACGTCGACCTTGGTGCCCGGCGCCCAGTACTCCTCCGGACGCCAACGCACCTCACGGTTGTTGACCCAGTAGAAAGCGCCTTCGACAGCCGGTGTCGTGGTGACTGCGATGGCGTCCTCGGCAGCCTTGCGGTCCGGTATGTTCTCGTCGAACTGCACAGCGATGGGCTGACCGATGCCGACGACGGAATCTTCACCCGGCATCACGTACGGCTTGGTGACATTGCCCGGAGCACTGGTGGTAAACGACGACACCGTGGTGCTCGCCCCACCCAATCCGTAGGCGCGAGCCTCGATCTTGTACTTGCGGTTGTATCCGAGCGGTTCGGTAGTAGTCCACGACGCGCCGTCGGCGGCGATAGCGCCGGCCACCCGCTCGCCATTGGGGTTGACCATCCGAACCTCGGACAAGGTGCCGTCGGCAACGTCGATACGTACCGGATCACCGGGTGAGAATCCGATGGCGCCGTCGGCAGCCGAAGACGTAACCTTCGGCTTGATCAGTTCGGTCAGAGGATTGGAGTCGATCGGAGCGGCACCTTGGTCGTCGACCGCCGTCCCGCCGGCAGTGCACGCGGTCACGAGGACCACTGCACCGAGCGAGGCTGCGATCAACGCAGCACTCTTAGAAACCCGACCCGCCCCACCACGTTCGGACAGGCCCCACCACTGACGACTCATTCTTCGACTCCGCTTCACATGTTTCCGACCAGCATTTAGCGCCACGTCAATGATGCCAGGCACTTCGTTACCAACGGTCATCAAATGCCCACCCAACAGTAACGTTCGAGCATCAATCGCTTCGAACCGGACGTTTTGTTACCGATCCCGGAAACATCACACAATTCGCCCCGCCGCAGAGGCGTAGGGCACCAGCGGAATCGACCCCAAACAGGCTCCCCCACCTGGCGATTTGCCCCCGGACGAACGCTTCGGCTAATGTTCTGTCTCGCAAGAGCGAGCGCCTATAGCTCAGTTGGTAGAGCAAGTGACTCTTAATCACTGGGTCCGGGGTTCGAGTCCCTGTGGGCGCACTTGCAAAGATCCCCACCTTGGAAACAAGGTGGGGATCTTTTTTGTCTGTCCGTCTCGAATACACTCCCCAGCGAACCCGACAAGCTGGAGCGACATGTCTGATCTACCTGATTCCGAACTTGCGTTTGCCGGCATCGTCGGCCAAGCCGAGCTGATTCGCTCCGGCCAACTCTCCGCACGTGAGTTGACGGAAAATACTCTCCGACGGATCGAGCGACTCAACCCGAGCCTCAACGCGTTCACCCGCATCCTGGCCGACGAGGCGTTGAAGGAAGCCACACGACGCGATCAGCATCAGGCCGACGGAACAGCATTGGGCCCACTACACGGTGTACCGATCGCCATCAAAGACGAGAACGACGTCGCCGGAACACCCACGACATACGGCGGCGCAGCAGTCACTCGAATCGCGACTGCCGACTCCGAAGTTGTGCGACGCCTACGAGTCGCCGGCGCAGTGGTCATCGGAAAAACGACGATGCCGGAGTTCGGAATTTGGCCGTTCACCGAAACAGCCGCCCATGGCTACACCCGGAACCCTTGGGACACCGGCTTTTCGACGGGCGGATCGAGCGGCGGCTCGGCAGCCGCAGTTGCGTCGGGCATGGTTGCCGGCGCAATTGGCGGCGACGGCGGCGGTTCCATCCGGTTGCCGGCCGCGTTCTGCGGGTTGTTCGGACTGAAGCCACAACGCGGTCGCGTGAGCACTGCTCCCAACCGGAATCTGTGGCGCGGCCTCGGCACTCTCGGTCCGCTGACCCGCTCGGTTCACGACAGCGCGCTCATGTACGACGCCATCCTCGGCACGACCGCCGTCGACGACTACCGCGCCGAGCCGCTGCCCCTCAGTTTCACGGATGCGGTGTCGTCCAGTTTCACGGATGCGGTGTCGTCCAGTTTCACGGATGCGGTGTCGTCGACAACGAGTCCGTTGCGGATTGCGGTGTCTACTCGCAGCCCCGTCCGCGGCATCAGTCCCGCGCCGGAGGTAGTTGCCGGAGTGCACGCCGTCGCAGAAATGCTGAGCGCCCTGGGGCATCATGTCGAGGAGTTCGATCCCGAATACCCTGATGCAACAGCATCATTCCTTCCGCAGGTACTCGGCGGAGTGCGAGATGAGGCGTTGCGCGTCGATCGACCCGACCTCCTCGAACGACGAACCCGCGCTCTGTCCTCGATCGGGCGGATCGCATCGTCGGGGCGCGTCGGCAAGGCTGCGTACCGCCGCGGGATGCGCATCGCGCACACCGTCAATCAGGTGTTCGACACTTTCGACGTCGTCCTGACCCCGACAACTCCCGCCTTGCCCCGCGCGATCGGTCAGCTCGAAGGTGCCGGACTCGTCTCTGCCGCCCGTAAGTCGTTGCCCATCGCTGCATACTGCTCGATCTGGAATGTGTGCGGAAATCCGGCTGCGGCAGTGCCGGCGGGGTTTTCCGAAAGCGGACTACCCCTGAGCGTCCAACTGGTGTCACGGCCCAATGGCGAGCTGACGATTCTGGCGCTGGCACAGCAACTCGAGGAACGGATCGGCTGGCCGAATTTCCGTCCGCCGCATGCCTGAACGGTCCGCGAAATGTAACTGCGATCACCTTTACGAGCACGCGTTTTGCAAACTGCTGAGCCTGTCCGCTAATGTTCTGTCTCGCAAGAGCAAGCGCCTATAGCTCAGTTGGTAGAGCAAGTGA
Organism: Rhodococcus sp. IEGM 1379; assembly: GCF_030056815.1. Lineage (GTDB taxonomy): Bacteria > Actinomycetota > Actinomycetes > Mycobacteriales > Mycobacteriaceae > Rhodococcus_F. Next base: position 1,151 of record NZ_JASHKR010000059.1, on the reverse strand, counting down.
CTCTTAATCACTGGGTCCGGGGTTCGAGTCCCTGTGGGCGCACTTGCAAGAAGGCCCCCACCTCATCGAGGTGGGGGCCTTCTTCATATTCCGATCCGCTTGTCAGCGAACGATCTTGCGCACCACGAGGAGTCCGACGAAGGATCCCACCGCAATCAGTGCGTACTTCACAGCCGGCTCGTTGAGCTTGGCGAGCAACGCCGACTTGGTGTTCTCGACCAGCCGCTTCGGGTTGGTACGGACCGTCAGTTCGTCGAGTGTGCTCGCGAGCTGGTTACGCGCCTTCTCGATCTCGCGCTCGATGCTCTCGGTGTCCCTGGGCACGTGTCCTCCAACTTGTCTTATCTTGTCTGGTTGTACTGCTCCGTGGGTGCCGTGCGCCCACGCTTGGTTCTACCGTAGAGGAGCAGAATGCCTTCGCGCCCACCTGCCGCGCAATTTGTCGACTAACCTCGGTTCTCGTGACCGAGAACAGTAGATTGTCCCCCGGCGACATTGCGCCGGATTTCACGCTTCCCGACGCCGATGGCAACGAAGTTTCACTGAGCGACTATCGCGGCCGCAAGGTCATCGTGTACTTCTACCCCGCTGCCAGCACCCCCGGCTGCACCAAGCAGGCCTGCGACTTCCGGGACAGCCTCGCGGAGCTGAACGGCGCCGGACTCGACGTCATCGGCATCTCCCCTGACAAGCCCGCGAAGCTCACCAAGTTCCGTGACAACGAAGAACTGACCTTCCCGCTCCTCTCCGATCCAGAGAAGGCCACGCTCCTTGCCTGGGGCGCATTCGGCGAGAAGAAGATGTACGGCAAAACCGTCCAGGGCGTCATCCGTTCTACCTTCCTCGTCGACGAGGAAGGCAAGATCGAGGTGGCTCAGTACAACGTGCGCGCCACCGGGCACGTCGCAAAGCTGCGACGCGACCTATCTGTCTAACCGCGCAGCCGGCTCAGAAACAAGGCTTCCGCCAGCGCGAGGTTTTCGATCTCCGAAGGATCGACGCTCTCGTTCGGGGCGTGAATGCAAGACTGCGGTTCCTCGACGCCGATCAACGCGATCTCGGCGTCGGGGAACTGCTCTGCGAGCGCGTTGCACAAGGGAATCGATCCTCCCTGTCCGGCAAACCCGACTTCAGCCCGGTACGCCTCGCTC